>NZ_QDDL01000001.1:692617-1385235 GCF_003097315.1 Pelagibaculum spongiae | reverse complement strand
GGGGAAGCTTTGTCGTTATTATTTGCGGGTAAATGGCCGGACTTTATTCAGGAGAAATTGGATCGGTTGGTGTGACATGCTGAATGGTTACAATAAATATAACATCAAAAATAGTTTTTAAAGTTATAGAGTGGTTTAAATTAATGATTCTATATTTTGTTATTTCTTCTTTTTTCTCTTTTTGTCAACTTTCCCCCACTCACTAGGGTCAGTATAAGCCTCCAGATTTTCAATGTGATGGATGAAGTAGTCTAAGGAGGTGCTTTTTTCTTCTAAAGCTCTTGCAAATTCAGATTCTTGGCTTTTTCTCCAGGCTTGTTCTTTCTCTGGAATGTCGCTTAATTTAAAGCTTGACATTTTTGATCTTAGTTGGTCAGCAGTAGTAAAAAAGACAGGAGCCGCTTCATTGTTATCATCAATCTCTACTTTAAAAACATCAATTATTGAAAGCTCTACACCATAGGATTTCAAGGCTTCAGATAAAATAAACAAAGAATGTGACTCTGATTTGTAATGCCCTGAATTATTGCAAATTCCTTTTATAATACCATCTTCTACTAGCCAAGCACCAGAAAAATCCAAGTTGGCTTTTCTTAAATAGCTTGAGTGATAAAACGCTTGCTTTCCCATTGATTTAACAAAAGGGACACTTCGCTGGTTATTTGAGAAGCTTGCATGTGGTGCTGAATAGAGTATCCAGTTCTTGTCCATTACAACAGATGACCAACGACCTTCCTTGCTTGCGGATAAACTTGCATAGGCATCAACTGGTGTGAGCTTGTCTTGAGGTATATTTATGGTGGGCGAATTTGCTGAACTTAAAGGTACCCAGTTATCTTTTGATATCGTTTGCTTTAATAATTCTTGATAATTAAATTGTTTGGGATTAATTGAATCGCTAGAGCTGTTAAGCCAATATGGGTGTTGGCATGCTCTGCCTGAAATAAAGTTAACTCTAAATGTTTCAGCTTGAGCGGGCGTCAAATATAATAGTGAATTTTCTCTCTCATCAGAGTGACGCATGCCAAATACATCTGCTTGCGTTGCATCTTTTATTAAGCCAAAAGCAGATACTTGTCGTGAGAAAATTAAATCTATGCTTGGCTGTATCTTATCTATTCCGCCATATTTTTTTGTTAGCAATTCTATGATATCGGTATATATTACGTTTAAATAAGACTTGAGTTCTGACCTTATTCCTTGATTTTTAGTGACTTCTGTCAGAAGTTTATATATTTCTGCTAAGAAAAAACTTTTAGATGATCCATCTAAATCAGGGTTTTTTAATTGTGAAAATGTAGCAGCAATAAACTTTAGCTTAGTATAAAGATTATCATCAATATTTGAACAACTATAAACACGATTTACTTCAGCAAGAAATTTTTCTTGGTCTGGTAGGGCCTTGAACTGAGATAAAATATGCATTGGTCTATCAAGTGGGCCTACTACATGAGTTCTGCCTCGGGTGGGAGTGGGGGGTTGCTTCAAGGCATCATCTAGTGCGTTATGCGTTACTTGCGACCTTTTGGGTTTTGCAGGTGGCTTTATTTGAGGACTTCTTGGTGGCTTTGCAGGTATACCACTTCTTGGTGGTTTTGCAGGTATACCACTTCTTGGTGGTTTTGCAGGTGCATCTTTAGCTTGTGGTGATGTTCCTGTTCCTGGCTTTAACTGGCTTTGTTTTAGAACTGCAGCTTCAGCAAGTGCTTTCATATTTACAGTTGGGGTGCTTGATGTTGTATTTCTGCCCATGATTTTTTCAGTTGTCCATAACTGAGTCAATTGTAGACAATATTTGGCTGCAGTTTTGCCGATAAGAAGATAAAATAACCGGTTCGAACCTATCACTGCGACCTTGCATGTTCTTTACTGATCAGCGACTTCACTTCTTTCGCCCCCTTACCGGCAAGTACCGGGAAGCAGTGGTGCAATGCCTGCGGCTACTTTATCGTCGTCAATTCAGTGCCTTAGCTGACTACGGACATCATCTATCGCGCCAGCAAATCCTTGAAATCTTTACCGAAGCACTGGTTCAGGCACCGGCTTTGGAAGACCAAGTTGCTCAGCTAGATGAAGATCATGAAGCGGTTTCAGATCGTGAACGTGCGGCGCAATTACTCAATAGGTTGATTGAACATGGTTGGATCGAACAGCATTTAGACGATGCAACCATGCAAACGGTGTATCGTTTTTCTCGTATGGGTCGTCAGTTCACCCAGCCTTTGGTTGATAGCGAGGGGGCTCGAGTTCATACCCGCCAGCGCAATACCCGTAATTGTAAAAATTCACTGCGGGCGTTTCTGGATAATGGCGAAGTCTATGAATTACTCGATGCTTGGGAATTCTCTGAGCGGATTATTTCCGACTTCACTGATTTGATTACCGAACTAGAAGATCGCAAGCGCGAGCTGGTTAAAGATATTGAAGTGCAGCACCAAGTAGAGTTAGCCAGTGAACAGTTCTTCGATTATATGAACCATCGTTTCCAGCCAGATATTTCAGTGCGGCTTTCGGCAGACTCGGTAGAAAAGCACCGGGAAGAAATCCGTGATTTGATTGACCAGATCATGTCACTGTCAAAAGAAGCCAAAGCCAATTCTGAGCGGCGGTTGCGTGAATTATTGCCAGAGTTGCTAGACGATTCTCGCCAATCATTATTGTGGATGATTCTGGAAGGTATTAATCAGCGCTTAAAGAATGCCTGTGAAATTATGATGCCTGAAATTCGCCGCGCCCTGCAAAGCTACACCAATCGAGCCGATATTATTATCCGCCAGATGACCTGGTTAGCTTCCCAGCAACAAGAAGATATTCGCGATGTTTGCCAGCAACTTAACGATCTAGAACCAGAATTACAAAAGCAGCGATTAGAACGCGCTGCTGATTTAATGACCGGTATTTCGGTGGGTTATCTCGACCCGGCCAGTTTGAAAATGCGCCAGCCTCGCCGAAAATCTGCCGAGCCAGTGTTTAGCGAAGCGCCGCCAGAACTCGATCAGCATTATCGTAAGCAACTGTTTATTCAAGATGCACTCGATCAAGCATTTATGCTCAATAGCAGCGGCCAGATTGAGTTTTTAAAGCAGCAGCTGGCTGATGGTAATGAAATCACTACCGAAACGATGATAATTAGTAGTGCACCTGATTTGCTATCGAGTGCGCATATTATTGAGCTAGGTACGATTAGTAATCGTTCCAGTGAATATCGCTTCAAAATTGAAAAAGTGTTGGGCAGAGAGCAGGTGCAAACTGATTACTTTGTTAAAACCGACAATTACCGTATTCAAATTCTCGAGGAATAACAGAAAAAGGATTGTCTGTTTTTACCGTATTTTAATGGAGAGCAACCTTGCTTAGTCAGTACCTTGAACAGCAGCTGCAGTCTCGCCAGCTGGAGTTAAATGACTTTCGAGTCGTGACCCAGCGTTTGCTGGACTTTGGCGTGTTATGCCGCGATGAAAACCTGACCGAACAGCAGTTGTATGATCAATACCTGCGAATGCGTGATCTGGTGGATGACTACATGGCATTGGTTGGTGTTCGCCTGCAGCACGATGGGCGATTTAATACGGTACGGCTTTTCCCGCCAAATGCTCGAATTCCGGGTGAAGAAGACCAAGAGCAGCCCTTCTCTGGAATGCGCGCTCGCCTAAGTCAAAATGAAGTGGCGGTGGTGCTGGTATTACGCAATCAATATGAGCAATTGCTGCGGGAAGGCAAAATTGATGAGCAAGGCTGTGCAGCATTATCGCTAGAGCAGCTATCGATTGCGTTGAAATCTTTATTAGGCCGCAGCTTGCCAATAAAAGCCGTTGAACGAGCAGAATTATTCCGCCGTTTACGCCGACTACGAGTGATTCACTATCGTAATGAAGAAGATCAGTTTGGTACCGATGTTTGGTTTAGAATTCGGCCGATGATTACTTCAATGGTTCCACCGCAAGTGATGGACGAACTCATGGGTAGAACTGATGAAGACTCACCTGTTGAATTAGAACAATCGCTTGATGACAATATGCCTGTCGAACAGCAAGAAGAAGATGTAGCGATTAATGTTACCAATTCAGATGATTCATCTGAAATCGAGCCGATAGCATCACCTGACCAGTCAGCGGAATAACTTTATGTATTTAAAAAAATTCATTTTTGTAAACTGGGGCAATATTCCTGATCAGGAATTTGAATTAGGCCCGGTTAATTTGCTGTCTGGTGCTTCTGGTTCGGGTAAAACTACCGCAGGTGATGCAATTCAGACCATTATGACCGCGGCTAAAAGTTCGCTGTTTAACTTCAACCCAGGTCAGGAAGAAACCACTCAACGTGGTCGCAGCAAACAGGTTCGTACCCTGGCATCTTATGTTTTGGGTTGTGATGACGGCTCTTTCGGCCGCACCAGTCAAACCAATGGTTATTTGGCCGCGGTGTTCGATGCCACCCAAGGCGAAGAAGACGGTAGCTTTACCGCGATTATTGCGATTCGGGCAGATATTGAACGGGTGGGTGAGCGCAAGGTGGCCCGTGAGCTAGAAAGTCGCTTTTTAATCGTTCCCGGCCAGCAGCTAACCATTGAAGATTTCCGAAAATCAGTCGATAAAGACCGTTATTTAGTGACCGGTCTCGATGCGATTACTCGAAATTTGCGCAAAAGCTACGGCGAGAAAACTATCGAAGAATATCCGACTAAAAAAGGGTATTTATGCCGATTGTATGGCGTGCTACGTGGAAAAAAAGGCTCAGTTTCAGAACGAGAGGCCAATTCAGCTGCTAAAGCTTTTTCTCGTTTTATGGCATATAAACCGGTTGGTTCAATTAATGATTTTGTTCGCCAGGAAATTTTAGAAAAGAAAGATCTTGGCGAAGCGATTCGTGCTATTTCTAATCTGATGAAAACCATTAATGCGATGGAACAAGATGCCCGATTAATTCAGGGCTCTATTGATGTATTAAATCAGGCTGGGCAATATTCTAATGGTTTCATTAAAGACTGGATCCAGTTAAATCTTTCTGAATATACCTTGGCGCAAACGCGTTATTTGCAAGATCAGAAAAAATATTTAACTGAAAAAGAAAAACAAGTTCAGTTACGGCACAATTTACAGCAAAATCGTGATGAATCAGAAAGCTTACAAAAAGCCCATGATCAGTCAGAAGAGTTATTAGTTCAGTTGCGTGCTCAAGCTGAAGGTGTTGATGTTCTACGGCGTAAAAAAGAGCTAGATGAGCAGAAAAATACCCTGGCGAGTCAATTGTCATCTAATGGCGCTGAACTATTACGCCAGCAACATCAGCTGGGGACTAACTTAAAATCAGCAGAACAGCTGGTTGCCTTGTTAGATACACCCGCACCAGAAATGGCGCTGTTTGCTGATAAAAACTTAGTTAAATCTGCCAAAAATGTTTTAGAAGCCGGTGGTGGTGATTTGGATTACCACCATTTAATGAATCATGACTGGATTGATTTATCTCCATGGCAAGGGCATTTAGAGCAAGCGCGTAATATTCAACACATGCACGGAAAATTGGCTGAGCAATTAAGCCAGTCCAATGGATTACGTGACCAGCTACTGGGGATAAAAAGCCGCCGCCAAGAGGAATTGGTCACCCTTGAAAACCGACAAAAACTGCTAGAGCGGGATATTGCCAGTTTGCAAGCCGGCCATAGAACTCGTTACCCGAAATATGTTCAAGAAGCGCTGGAAAGAATTCACAGTGAATTACCCAACGCCGATCCAAAAGTACTCTGTGATTATATTGAAGTCACTGATTCCGGTTGGCAATCGGCAATTGAAGGTTATTTAGGGCAAAACCGCTTCTGTATTTTTGTTGATGCAGAATATGAAGCGGAAGCAATTCGACTGGTTCGTGGCATGAAGGGCCGCAGCCAAGCCAAGGTAATTCAGGGCGAAAAAGCCCGCAGCGATGCCGCCAGAATGTCAGACACTAAAGATTCGATTATGGAAGTGTTGGATATTGGCCATGCAATTGCTAAAGGCTACCTTCAGGCAAGTTATGGCAACGTAAAACGAGTTAAAGATGCCGAAACATTGCGCCGTACGCCCCGAGGAATTTGTGCCGATGGCATTGGTTCTGGCGGTTATGCGATGTTCCGCTGTGATATTGCTGATGCTGAATTAGTTTTTGGTAAGGCAGCTCGCCAGCGAGCGTTAGCAGCTAAGCAACAATTATTAGAACAGTTACACATTGAATTTAATCAAGCTAAACAATTACTCAATTCGCTTAACCAGTTGTTTAATGCAGCAGATAGTTTCCAGCAATTAAATCTGGGTGAGCAGGTTGACGGTTTGTTGGGTGTATTGCGACAACTACAGCAAGTTGAGCAAACTCTGTCTGGGCTAGATCTTACTGACGCTAAACAATTGCAAACACAACTGGTAGAAGTAAAGCAGCGTCGAACAGAAGAAAAGAAACGGTTGATGCTGCTGGAGAATGATTTCGGCGGTATTGAGAATGAATTAAAGTCGATCACCCGTCGGGTAGAAAACCTTAGCGGCCAGCAAGAACAAACCGAACAAGAAGTTGAGCAGCGGGCACAAAACCTTGAGGCGATTTCTAGAGTCTGGGAAGTGTTTGATCCAGAAGCTCGGTTAGCCAAGGCCGACGAGGCGGCAAAGTCAGCAAATGCCAACCGGTTGGTTGAGCAGATCGAAACAGTTCGTGGTGACTTAATCGGCGAGACTGCTTCTTTAGTCAGCATTGTTCGCGACCACAACCAGCATTGCCAGAAAGGCGATAGCATTTACTTAATGGTCGATCCACAGCAAAAGCCTTGCCCTGCATTGTTTGCTCAGATCTGCGATATTCAGCGAGATATCGACAAAATACTCGATCGCTTGAAAGGTAATGTGCTGGTAGAAAAGCGCGACCAAATTTTAAAGCTGAAAGACAGTTTTGATTCCACTTTTATTGACCATTTGTGTGGTGCGATTCACCAGTCGATTAGTGAAGGTAAGCAAATTCTTGAAGAATTAAACCGGGAATTAAAACATCACGCATTCGGTAATGAGCGAGAAACCTATCGCTTTGACTGGAAGTGGGTGCCGGAATATAAAGAATATTGGCAATTCTTTGATGATATTCGTGCCCTGCCAATTGGTGAAGGTGTCAGCTTATTTGATAACAGTCGTTTATCTGAAACATCAGAAAAAATTCGTGACAAATTAATCGAATTATTACTTGATGAAGAAGAAGATCGAGCATTGCGTGCGCTAGAGCGAATTTCTGATTACCGCAATTATCGTGATTATGAAATTTACAAACAGGTGCCAGATAAACCAGAAATTGCCTTATCAGAATATGGTACGGGCTCGGGCGGTCAGTTGGAAACCCCTGCTTATATTATTCGTTCTGCAGCCATTACTTCAGCTTTCCAGTTTGGTCAATCAGGTAGTCACTTACGCATGGTGCTGGTTGACGAAGCCTTCTCGAAAATGGATGAAGCCCGTTCACGGGCAGTGATTAGTTATTTAACCGAAACCTTAGGGTTGCAACTGGTCTTTATCATGCCGTCCAAGGCTTCGGGTGCCTTTATGGATATGATCTCTAATCAATTTGTATTCGCCAAGAGCCCATCGGTAGAGATGGTAGGTGAACTTCATACCCGAGTGCATGTTGACCGCAAGATGCTCGACTCTGAGAGAGTGCAGGCTCTGTGGGAAAATCATCGTAAAACGATTCGTCATCAAGCGATGATGGATTTTATGGAAGAGTTTGCTTAAGTATTTTCTAAAATAAATGACTTTGTTTAAAACAAAACATTTAAGACGAAATATCTCAAATAAACCATTTAAAAAACCGGGTTACCTCGGTTTTTTTTCGTTAGTAATTGTTGTTTTATTAAAAATAAAAAAAATATACTATGTTGCGTTTCATTGTGGCAAGTTTTTTTTCTTTAGGACTGTTAGTGGCTTGTCTGACAGGTAATACCAATAGTCTGCTTTAAATGCGCTACGTTAGGAAGTTCTGAAATAAAAATTACTGGAACTAATCAAAAAAATATAACCTAATTGCCTCAGGTAAATTAAATAATAAAAGACATTTAGTCTTTATGTTTCTAACGACAAAATTGTCGAAAACCCCGAGGAAGTAGTAATGAAATTGTCCCTTGCATTGCGTCTTAGTTCTGTTTCTGTGGCGGTTGCAGCATCAATGATGGCGACGAGTGTCTCTGCACAATCGCTGGAAGACCGCATTCATCAGTTGGAATCACAAATTGGCCAAATGGAAACTGTAGCTGGACAAGGTGCTGGTGGCTCGGTTGAATTGTATGGCTCATTGCGTCCAAAGCTGAATTACACCAATACAGACCCTGCAACCGGCTCTGATAACAGCACAACAGATGTTCAAGATGCACTGTCACGTGTAGGTATTCGTGCTAAGACTGATATTGGTAATGGGTGGCATGCCGCTGCTCGTGGCGAATGGCAAGTTGCTATTGATGGTGACGGAAGTTTTGGTCTCCCACGTTTAGCATATGTAGAACTGGGTAATGAATCTTTTGGTACGGTTGCTTATGGTCGTCAGTGGACTGCTTTTTACAATACAGTTGGTGAATTAACTGATATTGCCAACCATAGAGCTAGCCCATTTGGTTATGACGCCATTGCATCTTTCCGTGTTGATAATCTAGTAACTTATCGCAATGACTTTGGTCCGTTGAATATTCAACTTGATACTCAGTTTGATGGTAAAGGTGAAGGTGACTCTGAAGCAGCTAATTCTGATGGGTTAGATCGTTATACCATCGCTGCTGGCCTGAATTTAGGTGCGTTGCGTTTGGGTGCAGCCTATGAAGAGCGTGTAATAGCAGGTGCCGATAATAATGAATTAATTGGTTTGGCAGCTTCCTATAAAGTCGGCGATTTATATCTTGCAGCAACATGGGTAGATCGTGATAGCGGTAACAGCTCAGATCAAACATCAGTGGATTTAGCCGCTAGCTATGGTTTGGGTAATGGTTTGACTGTGCAATCAGTTATCTCAGATGTTGATGATAGCAATAACGCTAATGACACCGATTCTTACTACTTTGCAGTGCAAAAGCAGTTAAACGATCAGGTTCGCGTCTGGACAGATCTTCGTTTCTCTGAAGTAGGCAGAACAGCCTCTACAGATGTAGTCGAAGCTTCTATTGGTCTGCGTTACGACTTTAGCCTTAGTTTGTAATATATAAACTAAAGCAATAGAAAAAAGAGCTCTTAATGAGCTCTTTTTTTATGGAAAGTCAAAATCTGTAATTAATAAGAATTGAGAATGTGATTTCTTATCATGCATTCCTAATTTTTATTTAAGCGGATAAAATGAAATGCAGTGCTTTCTCTAATGACTTGTATGACCTTGAATAGTGATTGGCTAAGCTGTTGTTTCAAAAATATTTGATGGAAAGTTTTGCTTGAAAGATACAAATGTTGTCAAAAAAACAACTTAAACAATAAACTTTTTGTTACAAATAGATTACTGAACTAATTTTGACAGGCGATCTAACAAAAAAAGAAAGCGAATTAATCGTTTCGTTTCTTTCCTTGCATTTTTGCTTTGCACTCCATCGGGGGTGTAGTTGGAGGTATCCAGTAATGCGTTTGTCCTTTGCTTTTCGTCTGTCTGCAATTTCTTTAGCTATGACAGGTTTATTCGTTTCAACAGCCGTTTCTGCTCAGTCTCTTGAAGATCGAATCAGATCTCTTGAATCACAAATTGGTCAGATGGAATCTACACCCGGCCAAGGCAGTGGTGGTGCGGTTGAAATTTATGGTTCTTTAAGAACCTTCGCAACCTATCAATCGGTTGATTCAGATCTTGGTGATGACAGCTCTACTGATATCAATGATGCTGCATCACGTATCGGTATTCGTACCAGCACCAGCCATGGTGACTGGACTGCGACAGCTCGCGGTGAGTGGGCAGTCAGAATTGGAGGTAATGCTGACTTCGGTGATGGCCGATTAGCTTATGTTCAAGTGGGTCATAAAGCACTTGGTAAAATTGGTGTTGGCCAGCAGTGGGGTGGTTTTTATAACCATGTCGGCGCAGTAACAGATATCGGTAACAACGGAACACCAGGTGGCTATAGTGCTATTGGTGGTGGCTTTCGTTTAGGTAACTTGATTAGTTATACCAATTCTATCGGCCCTGTTGCTATTCAAGTTGATAACCAATTTGATGGTGAAGACGATACGAGTAGCACTAGTAATAACAGAGATAACCTCGAGCTTTATGGTCTTTCAGCATCAATATCAGAAAGTAATTGTACTGTAGGCGTGGCTTATCAAGAACGTAAACTAGATGATTCAAATGGCTCCGATAAGCTGGCGGGTATTGCTGTAGGTTACAAGTTTGGCTCGGCATATATCTCAGCATCTTATGTAGATCGTGATAATGCCACTGGTGCAGATCCTAAAGCTTATGATTTGTCGGGTTCTTACTCTATGGGTAAAAACACGTTAATCGGTCATTACTATAATCTTGATACAGATAATGCCGCAGGTGACAAAACAAATGGTGTGTTGCTGTCAGTGCAGCATCAAATGAATGACCAGCTTCGTTTGTGGACTTCATTGCGTCTCGATGACGCCGATACTGATAATAAAGAAACAACTTCTGTTGATTTTGGTATGCGCTATGACTTTAGCATGAGCCTATAAGCTTTTAGTTTGTTTCAGTAGTGCGCAAAAAAAGGCCGGGAAATTTCCCGGCCTTTTTTTTGGTCAAACCATTTGAATAAAAAAGAAAAATCACTCAACTGTTTGGCTGAAATCAAAATAACCTTAATCAAAGTGTGGCACTTTGAATCTATTGCTTAGGTTTGGATTTAGGGCTGCTTTATGTCAAAGAAGTAATTAAGCTGCTAGCGCTTCTGGCAGCAGTATTTTCTATCTATTTACTGGTTAATATTCATCAGACCAATGTGCTATTGGAGGATTTAGGCCTTCCAGGCTTACTATCTTTGCCGATTAGCTACCTGCTGACTGGTGGGTTGGGTGTCTGTTCTATCTTGGCATTATTTCGTCGTATGCCGTTTTGGATATTACTTATCCCGCTTATCTCCCTCGCCTCGATTTCTATTTTAATTCAATACCTTGGTTTAGCAGTAGACTGCGGTTGCTTATCGCCTGAAAGTATCGAATATAAAACCTATCGAGCCTTGCCGATTAATTTGGCGGTCATTATATCGATGGTCGTATCGATTTTTATGGTTTTTGTTTTGAGTCGAATTCGCAAGCCAATAGTTGTTTGAGATTTTGATTTTTTGTTTGGTTGTTGGAGGCTAATATGTCATTTAGGTTAATGCTCGCATCATTGTGTATCTCATTGCCGGTTGTTTTTTTTGGTGGCGCGGCTAATGCAGGTTTACTCGATAGTAAATTTGAAAAAGAGGTACAAGCAGAATCTATTGCAGTTAAGTTAGTGAGAGATACTCAAAAAAGTGGCTATCAATTAATCACTACGGCTGAATTGAAGGCCAAGATGGATGCTGGCCAGAAAATGTTGGTGATCGATGCGATGCCGTACAAAGGTAGCTATGTAAAAGGCCATGTGCCGGGTGCAGTTAGCTTTGAGTTTCCGATCAAAGACATGTTGCAATGGGATAGTCAAAAAACAGCCAATAAAACGCAATCAGATTACCTTCAATTATTAGGTAATGATAAAGAAACAATGATTGTGGTTTACTGTGGTTTTGTAAAATGTGGCCGTAGCCATAATGGTGCGGATTGGGCTGTAAAGTTGGGCTATAAAAATGTTTATCGCTATCCGGGTGGTATTTTTGCCTGGAAGGGTGCTGATTTTGATATCGAGAAGTAATTGAATATTTGGTTTTAATAAAGTCGGCAGTGCCGGCTTTTTTTATGCGTAAAGTTTCTATTTGGTTTTTCAATATCGACGAATTTTAACAGTGGATTTCTTTTTCTCTTTGGTTATGAAAAGTGCCGCCGAAGGTGGTAGGTTGTTAGATAAATTTGATCATAAAAATATCCATTAATTAAGTAGTTTATGCTATTGGTAGGCCAGAATACTAGTATTTTAGATGACTAATATCTTTAAGCTACTAGTATACTAAGAATTGCTTGGTAATTACCCACTGATAATAATGTAATTACCGTTTGTGATGTGTGATCTATCTTTAGTTGTCATGTGATCCAAACTTGACTTGTTGCGAACTAAAATTAATTAAAGAGTTAATGTGAGGTATTTATTTTGATCAGAACGCTAACCTTATTGTTACTCGTACTTTTGTCGCCTGCAGTTTTTGCATTAGAAGACCCATCAAGCATGCTCTCTCGAGAGTCTTCAAAGTTGATTCAACTGGTGACTCAGCATCAAGACCAGCTGAAGCAAGATCCAGTATTTGCTCGAAGGTTGATGAGAAAAAACATTGTGCCATTGGTTGATGCGAAAGGATTGGCTAAGGGAGTTTTGGGGAAATACGGCCGTCAAGCGAATCAGCAGCAAATAATGGCCTTTCAACAGATACTGACAGAGGTATTAATTCGTACCTATGCCAAAGCATTTACTCTATATCGTAATGAAAAAATTGAATTTCATCCTGCTCGATTAAATAAAAAAAGTAATCGTGCGAAAGTTAAAGCCGAATTATATCTTTCTAATGGCGCACCACCGGTAAAGCTAATTTACAAGTTGGTGCTCATTGATAAGCGTTGGCTGATCAGAGATTTAACCGTTGAAGGCATTAGTTTGGTTGGAAGTTACCGGTCGCAGTTCGCTTCTCAAATACAAAGATATGGTGTGGCAGAAACTATTGATCGCTTTGATCGACAACTGCAAAAGTTAAAGTCAAATGATGGCTCGGCTTGATAGATTGGCAGATGCTTGCTTGTTGGTTGGCTGTGTTTTTGACTGGTGAAGTTGGTCTGAATTACCTTACCGATCTCTGGTCTATGTTATGCTTGCCCAGTCCACCGACAGGTGTGCTGACCTGTTGATTTAAGCTTTCAGGATACTATGAAGTTACAACAAATAATTGAACAGAAACTGAGTCAGGGGCTTTCACCCAGTCACCTGGAAGTGGAAAATGAAAGTCACCGTCATAACGTACCACCCAATTCAGAATCTCATTTCCGAGTAGTTGTGGTCAGTGACCAGTTTGACGGAAAGCGCTTGCTGCAAAGACATCGTTCGGTAAACCAATTGCTAGCTGAAGAGCTGGCTAATGGTGTGCATGCGCTAGCAATGCATACTTATACCGCGACTGAATGGAGTGAGCGAAAGGCTCAAGCTCCTGATCCTACCCAATGTAAGGGTGGAGCGTAATTACTTTGCCCGATTTAAACGGGAAAAAGGAGATTCGAATGCTGACTGAGAAAATGGTCAAACAGCTTAATGAGCAAATTAACCTGGAATTTTATTCTTCCAACTTATATTTGCAAATGAGCGCTTGGTGTGAAGACAAAGGTTTTGAAGGTGCTGCAGGATTCTTGTTGCTGCATGCAGATGAAGAAATGCAGCACATGCGCCGTTTGTTTAAGTACGTGAGTGAAACAGGCACTATGCCGGCTGTGGGTGCGATTGAAGCGCCACCAGCAAGCTGGGAGTCGTTGGCTGACGTGTTTAAAGATATCTATGAGCATGAACAACTGGTCACTCGAAGCATTAATCAGTTGGCACATACTGCATTTACTTCACAGGACTACAGCAGCTTTAACTTCCTGCAATGGTATGTCTCTGAGCAGCACGAAGAAGAAACGCTGTTTAAAGGTATTCTAGATAAAATAGAGCTGATTGGTTCCGATGGAAAAGGCTTGTTCTTTATTGACCAGGAAATTGGCAAGCTAACCGGTGGTGCAGTAAGCCCAATGTCGCCACCAGAAGGTGGTGCATAGCTATATTGTTTTACCTATCTTGGTAATGCTTTAAGCAAAAGGTTCAGTCGGTTTCGATTGAGCCTTTTTTATTTGCTCGGCTCTGCTGTTTTGGAAGATAACTGTTCTAGTTTTATCCTCAATAACAGCATCGGAATAATTAACCCAACAATGCATACCAATAAAGTGATTGCGATAATCCTCTCTAACCAAAGCATAATAAGGCACTCCTAATATATTCAACGTTATTTAGAGTTTACTTAAGAATATCAAGATGCTATTTCGATGACAGAATGATTAATTATTAGTGATATCTAAATCAGAGGAAGGTTTTATCGCAGGTACTTTGCTTCTAGTTAACCGTTTTGAAATTTGATTTTCTTTTCTATTAATGGCTTGTTGGCGCTGCTCAACCCACTTCAGTATGCGTTGACGGTCTGCTTCATCGCGCTGTTTTTTCTTGGCATATCTAACCGATGCGGCAGTGGCTGCGATACTGAGCAAGCCTAAGCTCGGGATTAAAAAACTACTAGAGGACATGAAACAACAGCTTGTTGAAATTAGCCGTGCATTCTATACCCAAAACGCTTCAAGGTGAAAGTGCGTGTTGAAATGGTTTGGGTATAAAAAAAGACCAAACTTGAAATAGACAGTTTGGTCTTTTAAAAACTACATCATGTCTTATTTAAATTTGACAGCGTGTTTCTTTGCTAGCGTCTGTTTTCCACTGATTGTTAGGTAGTTGTTCTAGCGAAAGATCTCCAGAAACATCGGTGACCGTTCCAAAAAATTGGTTGTCTGAAATTTGATGCTCACCGGTTTTTTGTAGATTCAGATTGTTTGAATCACCACAAAAGACATTGCCTTGTATTTGGCTGTTGATGTAGCCAATGGAAACTGTCTGATCTTTCAGAAAGTCATTGCTCTGTAGTTTTATGCTGCCATTGTCGTTAATGAAGCCTTGTTGAGTAAGGCTTGCAGACAAATCAACATTACCGCTCAGGCGACTATTGCTGATCTCAATTCCGCCGCGTTGTGCTTGAATATTACCTTCAATTTGACTGTAGCTAGCGCGCAAAATGGCATTGCTATCCAAGGCAATCGATCCGTTTAGAATTAGCTGCTGCTGATCTTCTCCAGCCAGAATCAGTGCATTGTTGGTGAGCGTTAGTTGGGATTGTTCATTGTGGCGAATATGCAATGTGCTGCCGCCATCAAAATTAATCCGGCCGCCAGAAGCGGTGGCAAATCCGTCTTGAGTGACATAATAAGCGCTAGGAAAGTTTTCAAGCGCCGATAATTGCTTATTTAAAGGCTGCCACACCGTAACGGATAGACTTTGCTGCTGCAGTTGCTCACCTTCGCCAATGGTTGCCTGAATCGTAATGACGCCCGTTAAAGACGGTGCAAATTGCAGTGGGTTGGTCGTCTGCGGGATAACTAGCTCGCCGTTAGCCCGAGTAACGGTCCATTTCAAATTGTCGTTAGAAGATGACTCGATAGAAAGAGATTGATCAATTAAAGGGTATTCGCCAGCATTTGAGCTGATGGTAAATATGCTGCCGACGTTATCTCCTGGATCCGGTCCATTTACCGTTGGATCGTCACTACTGCTACATGCACTTAAACCAATTGCCAGAGAGGCTGACATGATTAGAATCGAGGTCTTTTTCATTATTATTTTTCTGATTCAGCAAACCAATAGTGAATCAGTTTACCGACAATCCATGACAAGGGAATGACTGATTATCTATCTGCTGTATTTTTTCTAAAGCTATTGGGCAAATTTGAAGCATATCTAGCTATATGTAAGTTGCATGTCTAAATCACAAGCCAGCACTTTGTTATGATTTGAGGATGAAGTAGCGAAATGAAGTATTTTGAGAGGTTAAAAGTGGGTTTAGTGAGAATGTTGATCGGTAGTTTGCTATCGATTTTGGCTTTGACTGTTTCTGCAGAGCAAATAGTTAAGTTGGAAGACGGTCGTAGTGTTTTATTGAAAGATGATTTTAGCTGGCAATATGTAGTACCAACAGTTGCAGTTAAAAATGATGCGAATGCTGTTTTGCAGTCAAGTACTTCAATCAACCCGCTTTCGGTTGCTATCCCGGTTATCTCCTCTGTTAAAGGCACCAGTATTTTCTTGGGTAGTAATAAGCCAGTCATGCAGCTGAGTGACAATGGCGTAGATCTTTTGATTGGTGCGGCGAGTTATAAAAATGGTCTGCTCATTATGCCGACTCAATTAACCAATCAAAGCAGCCAGTCTGTAGTGTTGGTTGAGGTGGAGGCGACGTTATCTGACTCCAAAGGTAAGCAATTGCTGCAAGAAGAGTTGAAAATTTGGTCGTCAATCAAACGGGTTGCAGATACTTACTTCAGACCGAAAACCCAACGTCAGGGTAAGTCTATTGAGCTGAAAGTACCTGAGCAATCTGAATATAACTTGCAGCTGGAAGTTATCAAGGTTGAGCATTGGTAAAGCAACAGGTGGGTAACTGCAGTCATTGTTTGTCTGCGGTAACCAACTACTTTTTTACAGGCAAAAAAAAGCCGTTCAAAAGAACGGCTTTTCAAATATGGTAGCAAAGGGCAGATTCGAACTGCCGACCCCATCATTATGAGTGATGTGCTCTAACCAGCTGAGCTACTTTGCCACTGCTGTGCTGCTTTGCTTTCGCTCTGCAACCAACGGGGGCGCATTATCCATATCAGACATGATTCTGTCAAATGATTTGCCAGTAATTCATTGCGATTCTTCAATGCTATAAAAATAACATCCGATTATTAGTAGGTTACCTTGCTTGGGCGTGGTTGCTAGTGATGATTTAAAAAGACTGTAAACATCTCCCGAAAGAGCGTTTATCAATTTTGCTAAACAGTTCCGTTATCTATCTAGTTTACTGGTTAACTTACTCGAAAAGCCTTTTTTGAGTTGAAGAAATAATTAGGGATAAATAAAAAACGTGCGACATGGATTCAGTTGCAGGAGTTTTCCATGTCAGAAACTTGTTGTGTTGTTTATTTGTGGTTGCCTGGACGAAAGTATTCGGCTGCTCCTAAGGGGTTTGCTGCAGACAATGTTGCTGAGGGAAGTCGTCATAAGAACGCCGCTTTGAGTCAGCACAGCAGCTTACTTCAACTGTTTCCTTCAGGTGAATTTGATCGTGAAAAAATGGAATTAGCATTCCATGAAAATCTATTGCACCAAGCGCTAGGCATGAAGGCCGTTGATATGAACTGGAAGCTGCAGATTGATTTTCAAGATAACCAAGGCCTCTTTATGATGGAAATGGCTCAGCAGTTAAAGCGGCAACTAAGTTCTGCTAAAAGTGATATTGAACGCTTGTTACCAGTTGAAGCTCAAGATAGTACGCCTTGGCGTATCAATTTATCCGGACTCAATGAGCAGGCAATGTTGGACGCATGGCTGCAGATTAAAGGCAAGTCAAATGGCCACTATAGAATTTTTCGAAAAAACTGCGCCACGGTTGTGCATCGAGTTTTAGCTGCTGGAGGTGCTGATCAGCTAGCTGGATGGAGTGCAAGTCATGCAGGTGTTTGGACGCCAGGTAGATTGTTTAATTATTGCATGAAGGTTCAAGGTCGATCTGTTATGTCAGCCGCTTAATCATTGATAGATTCCAGCCACAAAAAAGCCGAAGCAATTGCTTCGGCTTTTTTGCGCGTACTAAGCGTCTATACGTTAAAGCGGAAGTGAATCACGTCGCCATCAGAGCAGACATATTCTTTACCTTCCAGGCGCCATTTACCGGCATCTTTTGCGCCGGCTTCACCCTTGAATTCAATAAAGTCTTCATAGGCCATTACTTCGGCACGAATGAAGCCTTTTTCAAAGTCGGTGTGAATTTTACCAGCAGCTTGTGGTGCGGTAGCGCCAACAGGAATCGTCCAAGCGCGAACTTCTTTAACACCCGCAGTAAAGTAGGTTTGCAGATCGAGCAGGCTGTATCCGGTATGAATTACCCGATCTAAACCTGGCTCTTCAAGCCCCAGCTCTTGTAAGAAGTCGGCTTTGTCGTCGTCGTCCAGCTCGCTGATTTCGGCTTCGATTGCTGCGCATACCGCAACAATTTTTGCACCTTCTTTTTCAGCCAGTGCCGCTACTTTGTCTAGCAGCTCGTTATTTTCAAAGCCGTCTTCGTTGACATTGGCAACATACATCACTGGCTTGCCAGTCATCATAAATAAACCATCAATGACAATTTGTTCTTCTTTGCTGCATTCAAAAGTGCGTGCCGGATGGCCTTCACCTAAATGCTCGGCTAGTTTTTCGACTAGCACTAGTTCAGCTTTAGCTTCTTTGTTGCCGCTTTTCGCGTTGCGAGTGACTCGCTTAACTGCTTTTTCTGCAGCTTCCAAATCGGCTAAAGCTAATTCGGTATTGATGACTTCGATATCATCTAGCGGATCGATCTTGCCTTCAACGTGAATAATGTCGTCATTTTGGAAACAGCGAACCACGTGAGCGATTGCATCGGTTTCACGGATATTGGCTAAAAACTGGTTGCCCAGACCTTCACCTTTAGAAGCGCCTTTTACCAAGCCAGCGATATCAACAAATTCCATAGTGGTTGGCAGGATTTTTTGAGGATTGACAATCGCTGCTAATTTGTCGAGACGTGGATCGGGTACCGGTACGATGCCAACGTTTGGATCAATGGTACAAAATGGATAGTTGGCTGATTCGATGCCTGCCTTGGTTAAGGCATTAAACAAGGTCGATTTGCCAACATTTGGTAAGCCGACAATTCCGCATTTGAAACCCATGGTGAAATCCTTACTTGCTGCGCGTATGCAGCTGATTCATTGCCTTTTGCCAGTCGCCGCCGAGCAAGGCTTCCGATACATCAAGACTGTCGTCTATGGCGCGTTCGATCTGCTGTTCTTCGGCACCAGTTGGCCGATTCAGCACAAAGCTGGCAACCCGGTTTTTATCACCCGGATGACCAATGCCTAAACGCAGTCGCATAAAATTCTTGTTGTTACCCAGACATTTGACAATATCGCGTAAACCGTTGTGACCGCCGTGGCCGCCACCAACTTTTAAGCGCGCAATACCGGGCTCAAGATCCAGTTCATCATGAATGACTAAGATCTCTTCTGGAGTAATTTTAAAGAAGTTGGCCAGGGCTGCTACGCCGGTGCCGGATCGATTCATAAAATCGGTGGGAAACAGCAACCGGCAATCAATGCCGGCTGACTGTATGCGAGCAGACATGCCGTGAAAACGGCTTTCTGCTTGCAATGACTGGCCAAAACGTTTGGCCAGTGCTTCCAGAAACCAGACGCCTGCATTGTGCCGGGTCTGTGAATAATCGGGGCCGGGATTTCCCAAGCCGACGATCAGTTTGACCGAGTTGCCCAATGCAGGCCTCCTTAAGGGTCTGGATTATTCTGCTGCCGCTTCTTCGCCTTCAGCGTCGTCTACAGCGCCTTTAGCTTTATGTGCAGCTGCGATCGGCTGGTCATTATCAGCACTGATAGACTGGGCAAGTTCTACGCCTTCTGGCAGAACTAAGTCAGATAAATGCAGGATTTGACCAACTGTGATTGCAGACAAGTCTACTTCGATAAACTCAGGCAAGTTAGCTGGCAAGCATTTGATCTCAACTTCGTTCAAGTTATGAGAAATGTTTGCGCCGCTTAACTTAACTGCGTCGCTGTTTTCTGCATTGATGAAATGCAGAGGTACAGAAGTATGCAGAGCAGCATTCGCGTCAACGCGTTGGAAGTCCAAGTGGGTAACCTTAGGCTTGTAAGCGTGACGTTGCATATCTTTTAAGATTGCTTGAGTTGGCTTGCCATCGATGTTGATGGTCAGGATTGAGCTATAAAAAGCTTCCTGGTTAGCCAGTTTAGCAACTTGACGATGCTCCAGAGTCAGAGATTGTGGGGCTTCTTCGCCACCAAAAATCACTGCTGGAACCTTATCTGCGTGACGCAGGCGGCGGCTCGCACCTTTCCCCAGCAATACACGAGTTTCAGCATTTAAAGTAAATTCGCTCATCAGATTCTCCTGATAGATTAACTACAGAACCGGTTTTCGCGACCAAAATACCGATTCCTGAATGGTCCGCCCACAAAAAAGCGGCGGCGGATTGTATCAAAAAACCACCACCCCCGGATAGAGGCAGTGGTATAAATTTCAAATGGTTTTGCGGGTTGTGCTTCGCTAGAGGCTTAACACAACCGACGTTGAATCGTTACAGCAGGAACATCGAGCTGATAGATTCTTCATTGGTAATCCGGCGTACTGATTCAGCCAAGATATCGGCCAAAGTCACTACACGGATTCTGTCGCAAGCCTTGGCTTCGTCAGTCAAAGGAATGGTATCGGTGACAACTAGCTGGTCCAGCTTGGAGTTTCTGATGTTTTCCATTGCTTTGCCCGACAGTACCGGGTGAGTACAGTAAGCCACTACACGCTTGGCACCATGTTCTTTCAAAGCATTGGCTGCATTGCACAAGGTTCCTGCGGTATCGACCATGTCATCGACCAGGATGCAGGTACGATCTTTTACATCACCGATGATGTGCATAACCTGAGAAACGTTAGCCTTGGAGCGACGCTTGTCGATGATGGCCAAATCGGCTTCATCAAGGCGCTTGGCAATCGCACGTGCACGGACTACACCGCCAACGTCTGGGGAAACGACCACGATATCTTCGTAGTTTTGACGCTCAACGTCATCCAGCATAACTGGAGTCGAGTAAACGTTGTCGACAGGAATGTCGAAAAAGCCCTGGATCTGATCAGCGTGAAGGTCAACCGTGAGTACTCGGTCAACACCAACGCCAGTGATCATGTCTGCGACTACTTTTGCTGAAATCGCCACTCGGGTTGAGCGAGGGCGGCGATCTTGGCGAGCATAACCAAAGTAAGGCATTACTGCGGTAATACGGCCTGCAGATGCACGGCGCAATGCGTCAGCCATCACCATTACTTCCATCAAGCTGTCGTTGGTCGGTGCACAGGTTGATTGGATGATAAAAACATCCTTGCCGCGAACATTTTGCTGAATTTCTACAGCAACTTCGCCATCGCTGAACTTGCCTACTTTGGCTTTGCCAAGGGGGACAGAGAGGTAACGAGCGACTTGTTCGGCTAGTTCTGGAGTTGCATTTCCGGCAAATACCATCAAATCGGCCACAATCGGATTCCTTGAGATGTCAGATTCAGTTTGGGTGGACATATTTTTTCTGTGGAACTGGGCAAGAATCGCGGTGGAGTGAGGGGTAGAGACACATAGACATGTCTATAACGCTATCCTAACCTTTTGATTCTTGTTAGGTTCCCCTCTGGGTTGCTGCCCATAATTTGTACCGGCGCATTGTACTTATTTTCACACGTCAGGCAAGTGTAAATAAAACAACAAAAAAAATCGCCTTAGGTAAAACCAATCGTGAGCAAATGACAGTTACGGCTTTATACCCAAGCCACTTCAAGATGCACCTCTTGAAGTGGCTTGGGTATATGTCGCTAATCTGAGCGGTAAACAAATTTCAAGCAAAAAAAATCCGACTTATAAAGTCGGATTTTTATATATGGCTGGGGTGAGAGGATTCGAACCTCTGAATGGCAGGATCAAAACCTGCTGCCTTGCCGCTTGGCGACACCCCAATAAAACTGGGTACTGCAAAATATGGCTGGGGTGAGAGGATTCGAACCTCTGAATGGCAGGATCAAAACCTGCTGCCTTGCCGCTTGGCGACACCCCAATAAAACTGGGTACTGCAAAATATGGCTGGGGTGAGAGGATTCGAACCTCTGAATGGCAGGATCAAAACCTGCTGCCTTGCCGCTTGGCGACACCCCAATAAAACTGGGTACTGCAAAATATGGCTGGGGTGAGAGGATTCGAACCTCTGAATGGCAGGATCAAAACCTGCTGCCTTGCCGCTTGGCGACACCCCAGTAATCAACGGAAAAAGCACTTAAAGCACCTGAGCTCCCGCCAACAGGGTGCGCACTTTAACAGCGAGTGGAGAGTTATTCAAGCCTCTTGCAATAAATCCTGTGAAGGGTGAACGATCAATGATTTGCTGTGCTTGTTGTTCAGTTTCACATTTCATAAAAACGCAAGATCCAGTACCGGTCATCCGAGGTTGGTTAGACTCAGAGCTAAATTGTGCCAACCATTTAATGACTTCAGATACTTGGGGGAATCTTTGCTCTGCAACTGGCTGACAATCGTTGTGCCCTGCACCGTTTAAAAAATCTTGTTGAGTAATTAATGGGCTGTTTCTAACCAGCTTAGGGTCGCTGAAAATATCGGCTGTAGAAATATTTACTTGTGGCTTGAGCACAATAAACCATGGTTCGGGTAAATCGATTGGCTGTAATTGCTCGCCAACCCCTTCGGCCCAGGCTGCTTGCATGCGAACAAATACCGGTACATCGGCACCCAGTGTTAAGCCCAATGCCGCTAGCTGATCAGTTGATAGATTAAGTTGCCATAAATGATTCAGCGCTAGCAACGTGGTTGCGGCATCTGAGCTGCCGCCGCCAAGTCCGCCACCAGAAGGTAGGCGTTTTTCTAGCTGGATATCAGCGCCTAGTTTGCAGCTTGTGAATTGGCGTAATAATTCAGCGGCTCGAATAATCAGGTTTTGCTGGTTGGGCACGCCGGGCAATTCGGGGGTTAGCTTCAATTGGTCATCGCTACGCAGCTGAAAGCTCAAGCTGTCACCAAAATCGAGAAACTGAAAAACGGTTTGCAGATTGTGATAACCATCATCACGGCGACTGGTGATGTGCAAAAATAAATTCAGCTTGGCCGGAGCTGGCCAGTTACTTAGCTGGTTCATTCGAATCCTTGTTAACTTCCTGTGCTTGTTAAATTAAGCAATCGCGGTGTGTTGTGGGCAGAAAATCGGATCTGTTAACGGTAAAAAGCATTAAATCGCTTGCCAGTTTTTAATCGCCAACGTCACTTTTAAGTCTTTTTGATCAGTCGTTTTGTCGCGAATTTGTATTTTGACTCGGCTTGGCAAATTAAAGCCACTGCTGGCTTTGAATTTGTCAGCGGCGATAGTCCAATTGCCTTGGGTAAAACCTTTTTCAGTTTGCTGGTGGGGATATTTCGGCCAAGGTAAACCGCGCACCCAATAGGGTAATGCCGCTATTGGCAGGGTTAGCCCAAGCTCTTGATGAAGCCATAACCGAGCCTGATGCTGGTTTAACTCAGTGTCACTGCTTTTTATTACATAAGCATCGGTGTTGCCTACTAAGTGGGTTCGACCAATGCCAAAAGCGCCGGCAATGGTGATATCAAACTGCTGTTGCTGCTGTTGCCAGTTTAAACTGGCAGACCAAGCTTTATCGCCGGAAATTAAACCAATTCGGCCTTTGAGTTTCCAGTTCTGTAGCGCTTGGGCTTCGAGTATGGGTTGGTTAATTGTTGAAGCTGGTGGATTATTTAGATTGGCTGTAAATAATCCACATCCATTGAGCAGCAATGTCAGCGAAACAATTAAAACCGAAAAACATCGTTGGAATTTACTAGCGACGATCATTGATTATACCGCTCCAGCGTTTGACGAAGAATTTGGTGCTCGGGTGCTGTTTCTATACCTTTCTTCCAGATAATAGCGGCTTCTTCTTGGCGAGATAGCAGCCACAAAACTTCACCGAGGTGCGCAGCAATTTCTGGATCTTGATCGCCATCCCAAGCTTTTTGTAAAAATTCCAGCGCAGCGTGTGGGTTGCCTTGTTTAAATAATAACCAGCCCATGCTATCGAGAATTGCCGGTTCATCAGGAGCCAGTTTAAGGGCGCGTTCAATCAATTCTTGAGCTTCATCCCAGCGAGTGGTTTTATCAACCAGCGTGTAACCGAGTGCATTTAATGCAAAAGCATAATCAGGGCGCAGTTTGATAATTTTGCGCATGCCGGTTTCAAAACTTTCTAGGTCGTCTTGCTTGATTACCAGCATGGCTCGAGCATATAACAGGTCAATATCATCGGCACGAAGCGTCAAGCCATGATCAAGAATTTGCAGTGCTGATGGGCGCTTGCCCTGCTGCTCATAAATATCTGACTGCAGCAGCAATAAACGACTGTACTGCTGGTTGCTACGAGGGCGAATGGTTTGGCTAACCTGAAGCGCTCGTTTGAATTTCTTTTGATCTCTCAGCAATATTACGGCCTGCATTCTGGCAGCAATTTGCCTTTGAGCACCTTCAACTTTCAGGTAATAGCTAATGGCTTGCTCACTATTGCCCTGATCTTCGTAAATGCTACCGAGCATCAAAATTGCTTGGTCATATTCAGAAGAAGTTCTGGGAATACGTTTTAGCAGTTCGATCGCCTGATCAATTTGCTCGCCTTGAAATTTCAGTCGGCTTAATGAAATTAAAGCGATGGGATTGGTTGGATCAATTTGCAAAATTGCTTTAAAGGCTTGTGCTGCTTTTGCGGTATTTTCTTGCTGAATATATAAACCGGCACTTTGCAGGCGTAATTCGAAATTGCGCGGGTGTTGCTCAATTTGCTGCTGCAAGAATGTCATGGCTTGCGGCGTTTTCTGAGCTTGAATTAATAAGCGTACCTTAAGCTTGATCGCATTAATCCAGTCAGGCTGATTCTCAAGTACATTGTCTGTTAATTGCTGGGCAATTAGCAGTTGATTCAAACTTTGAAATAAATAAGCTTGGCTGAGCTGAATGGTGGGTAACTGCTGGCTAGAAATTGTTACCTGTTGCAGCGCTTGCAATAACTGAGCGGTTTTATTGCCGTTAGCAATTTGGGTAATCAGAATGACAAACTTGTCTTTAGGTTGATTGGCAACTAACCAGCCAAGGCTTTGTTCAAGTGTTTTAGCATCATTGTTTTGCAATGCGAACAGCGCCGAGCGGACCCATGCGGCAGGGTTCTCTGGCCGCAATTCCAACCAAATCTTTGTCGCATCAGCTGCTATTTGGTATTGCTTGAGCTGGTTAGCCAGTTCGACAATTCTTTCTACTATTTCAGGGTCTTTTTGTTGCGCCAATGTCGGCAGATAAACATCAAGTGCTGCCGCTAGTTCGCCCCTGGAAAGTAGTAATTCAGCAGAAAGCAGTTGTTCCAGCTGTTTAGCACTGGTTAAACTGGCCTTGTTGGCTGTTTTAGATCTACCTGAAAGGGCTACCTCTGTAGGGGTAGTGGCGGTTTTGACCTGAGATGTGTCAGGTTGTGATGCCTGCGCAAGTGTTTCTGGCGTGTTAAGATTCGCACAGCCAGACAAGAGCAGAAGCATCAGGCCAGTGGTCGGAAATAGCTTCATAAGTGGAGAGGGTCCTTTAGAGGTATCCAGACTTCCTGAAATCATGCGGTATAGTGACACTATAACCAACTGTATGAAGTTGGTATGCGGAAACTATCCTTTTTTTTTGACAGGCCGTGACGGCTGCCGGACATTCAGTTGATTCTATGATCATTGTTGTTCTGGGTGTGAATCACCAGACCGCCCCGGTCGAAATTCGCGAACGGGTTGCATTTGGCCCTGACATTTTGCAGCAAGCGCATCAGTCTTTGCTTGAGCAAAGAGGTGTGAGGGAATGCGCGATCCTGTCGACCTGCAATCGCACCGAAATTTATGCCGTTATTGAAGGCAGTGCTGAATCAGATGTAGAAACTGCCCTAGCCAATTGGTTAGCCAGCTTCCATTCGCTGGGGCTGGATTCTTTATCGCCTTATTTATTCCGTTATCGTGAAGATGAAGCCATCAAACACATGATGCGAGTTGCTAGTGGCTTAGATTCAATGGTGCTCGGTGAGCCGCAGATCCTCGGTCAGGTAAAAGATTGCTGGCAACAAGCCAGCGAATTCAAAACACTCGGCCGTTGGTTAAAACAATTATTCCGGCATACTTTCACTGCTGCCAAGCAAGTGAGAACCGATACCGATATCGGCACTAATCCGGTATCTGTGGCTTTTGCTGCAGTTGATATGGCACGGCACATTTTCAGTGATTTTTCTCAAATTACCGTATTGCTAATCGGTGCTGGAGAAACTATTGAGCTAGCTGCCAAGCATTTAAAAGCCAAGGGCGTTAGCAAAATGATTATTGCTAATCGCACGGTAAAAAGAGCCGAAACCCTTGCCAAAGAAATGAGTGCAGAAGCGATTGCACTCGATGCTTTGCCAGATTATCTGGCAAAAGCCGATATGGTGGTATCATCTACCGCGGCGCCTTTACCAATATTGGGCAAAGGCATGGTCGAGCAGGCATTGAAACAACGCCGCCGCCAACCCATGTTCATGGTCGATATCGCAGTACCTCGCGATATAGAATCTCAGGTCAATGAGCTAGAAGACGTCTATCTCTACACTGTGGATGATCTTCGCGAAGTGATTCAAGATAATCTGAGTAGTCGCCGACAGGCTGCAGTACAGGCCGAAGAAATGATTGGTTTGCATGTGCAAACTTTTCTGTCGTGGCGTCGTTCGCTCGATGCGGTGGATACGATTTGCGCCTATCGCCAGGAACATGAACAGTTGCGTGACGCCGAGCTCAAGCAGGCAATGGCGTTGCTGGCTGCTGGCGCTGACCCGGTAAAAGTACTGAGTCAGATGGCAAATCGCTTAACCAACAAATTCTTACACCAGCCGACACTCTGTCTCAGGGATGCTGCCGCACAGCAGGACTATGAGCTGATCAGCCAGCTGAGAAATATTTACGGAATTCAGTAGCACAGATGAAACCCTCTATAAGAATGAAACTTGACGGTCTGATTGAGCGTCATGAGGAAATTTCTGCCCTGTTAAGTGAGGTAGAAGTGATGGCGGATCAGAACCAGTTCCGTGATCTGTCCAAGGAATACAGCCAATTGGAGCCATTGGTAAAATGCTTCAGTGAGTTTCGTCAGTGCGACGAAGATCTGGAAGAAGCCAAGCTGATGCTGGATGACCCAGAGATGAAAGATATGGCCGAAGAAGAAATCGGGCCATTGAAAAATCGCATGCAAGAATTGGAAGGCGAGTTACAAATTCTGCTGATTCCAAAAGACAAAGACGATAACAGCAACGTTTACCTGGAAATTCGAGCAGGAACCGGTGGTGACGAAGCAGCGTTGTTCTCTGGCGACTTGTTTAAAATGTATGGCCGTTATGCGGAAAAGCGTCGCTGGAAAGTCGAAATTGTTTCGGAAAGCCAAAGCGAAATGGGCGGCTATAAAGAAATTATCTGCCGGATTACCGGTGATGAAGTCTATGCCAGTCTGAAATTTGAATCGGGTGCACACCGAGTTCAGCGGGTGCCAGAAACCGAATCGCAAGGTCGAATTCATACCTCGGCTTGTACGGTTGCGATCATGCCTGAAGTTGATGATGTTGATGAAATCGAAATTAACGCAGGTGATTTGCGTGTCGATACATTCCGTGCTTCAGGCGCAGGTGGTCAGCACGTAAACAAAACCGACTCTGCAATTCGACTGACTCACTTGCCAACAGGCGTAGTGGTTGAGTGTCAGGATGAGCGTTCCCAGCACAAGAACAAGGCTAAGGCGATGAAAGTCTTGCAGTCTCGTTTGTACAGTGCCGCCCAGGAAGCGCATGACGCAGAACAGTCAGAAGCACGTAAAAAGCTGGTCGGTACCGGCGACCGTTCTGATCGAATCCGTACCTATAACTATCCACAAGGCCGGGTGACTGATCACCGCATCAACCTGACTTTGTACAAGCTCGATGACATTATGCAAGGCGAAATGGGTCAGCTGTTACAGCCGCTGGTTCAGGAATATCAAGCAGACCAGTTGGCTGCTCTGGCCGAAGCATAATGCCCACAGATAGCCTTACCATTGATCAGCTGTTGCGTGATGCCACGCAACAGCTCGATCGAGCCAATATTGAATCTCCCCGAATTGACTGTGAATTGTTTCTTGGTGATCTGCTAGAAAAAGATCGAACCTGGTTACGCTGCTGGGGCGATAAAATAGTTAATCAAGAAATAATCCAGCAATTCCAACAAATGATTGGTCGCCGAATTAAAGGTGAGCCATCGGCTTATATTGTTGGCTATAAAGAATTCTGGTCATTAAAACTCAAGGTGACTGCTGCAACATTAATTCCACGGCCGGATACTGAAATTCTGGTGGAGACTGTGTTGCAAAAAATAACGAATCCAAATGCAAAGCTAGTTGATTTAGGTACAGGAACCGGTGCGATTGCTTTAGCGATTCAATCAGAGCAAACCGGTTGGAAAGTTTCGGCCAGTGATTATTCTGTTGATGCACTTGATGTTGCCAAAGCCAATGCCGCTGCGCTCAATCTTCCGGTAGAATTTTCCCATGGTAGTTGGCTAGAACCATTTGCTGGCCAGCAGTTTGACTGTATTGTTTCCAATCCGCCTTATATCGACCCGAAAGATGTGCATTTACCCTCATTAGTAAATGAGCCGATTACTGCGCTGACCGCAGAAAATCATGGTCTGGCAGATTTACAACAGATTATTGCCCAAGCTCCTGATCATTTGAATGAGCAGGGCTGGCTAATGCTTGAGCATGGTTTTGACCAGGGTGAAGCCGTTAGGGCTTTATTAACTGAAGCTGCTTTTTCAGCGGTAGAAACCATAAAAGATTACGGTGGAAATGACCGAATCTCGATTGGGAAAAAGTGTTATTAACTTCCTTGGCATATGAGTTTGCTGGGAGCGCAGGCGGCCCGCCTGCAAAGTGCCGTAGGCACATGGCTGTGGAATAAAAATGCTATCGCATTTAAATGCAGGCAAGCTGCCTGCGCTCCCGGTAAAATGCATTTAAATAAAGTTATCTTGGGAAAACTCTATGTACCAGCTAGGTGATCAACAACTGCTCCGTTACAGTCGGCAAATTTTATTGCCACAGTTTGATTATACCGGTCAGGAAAAAATTTCCCAAAGCTCGGTATTAATTGTCGGTAGCGGTGGTTTAGGTTGCCCGGCTTCACTTTATTTAACAGCTGCCGGTGTCGGTAAAATCATTCTGGCTGACCCAGATACGGTAGAGCTTTCAAATCTTCAGCGGCAAATTAATTTTTCTACCGCAGATATTAACCGGCCTAAAGTAGAAGCGGCAGGTGAGCGGCTGGCAGCAATTAACCCAGATGTAGAGTTAGAGCTGTTGCAGGAAAAACTGGATAGTGATCGCCTGCTTGAGCTGGCAAAACAAGTCGATCTGGTGGTGGATTGCTCAGACAGTTTTGCTACGCGCTTTGCGGTTAATCGCGCCTGTGTTGAGGCCAAGAAACCTTTGGTAAGTGCTGCAGCAATTGGTTTTGAAGGCCAATTCAGCGTATTTGATAGTACTAAAGAAAACTGCCCTTGCTATGCCTGTTTGTACCCGGAAGCTGATTTTAAAGATCAGAAAATGAGTTGCAGCGATAGCGGCGTAATCAGCCCGTTGCTCGGTATCATGGGCTCTAAACAAGCATTAGAAACCATTAAATACCTTGCCGATATCGGCAAAAGCCCACTAGGTAAACTCTGGATATTTGATGGCACTGAATGTGAGTGGCGCTCATTGCAAATGTCACGGGATAGCGAATGTGAAGTCTGCGGTGATTGCGGTTAAAAAATCATATAAAATAATGACGTCGGCCAATGTGCCGGCGTTTTTTTTTTGCACTGACATTTTTGCTTATTTATATTGTACGCCTGCAGGCTCTAATGGGAGGCTTGCGCATGAATATAAGAGATGTGTGTTATGAATAAAAAGATATGGTTAGTGTTGCCTTTAGTTTCAGCCTTGGTTGCTTGTGGTGGAGGATCTAGCTCCAGTTCAACGCCAACGCCAACGCCAACGCCAACTCCAACTCCAACTCCAACTCCAACTCCAACTTCTTTTGTAGGGTTTGACGATCCAAGATTTACTTTTGAACAGGTTAGAAGTACTTACCCCGCCCTGTCAGGATAGTTGTCTCTTAACTTAATCCATCCTTTTTCAATTGAGGATGGCAGGAATTACGGACATGCCCTCTTATTCTGAAGAAAGAAAACACGCTGTTTTAAAACGATTATTACCTCCTCAAAGCTTATCTATTCCTGTGCTTGCTAAAGAAGAAGGTATTTCTGAGGCAGCATTGTACAATTGGCGCAAACGATTTAACCTCTCTGGTCATCCCATGCCTGAAAAACATCTGAGTTCTGAACAATGGTCTGCTGAAGCTAAGTTTGCTGTTGTCCTTGCAACTGCCAGCTTTAATGAAGCTGAACTGAGTGAATATTGCCGTGAAAAAGGTCTGTATCCAAACCAGATAAAGCAATGGAAACAAGCCTGTATTCACGGTAACCAATCGGCGGAAAAAGCATCCAAAGCGCCTCGAAAAACGCTTAAAGAAAAAACAGATGAAAAGAAAATCAAAAAGTTAGAAAAAGAATTGAGACGTAAAGATAAAGCACTTGCAGAGGCGAGCACGCTGTTGATTCTTTCAAAAAAGCTCGATGCTTGGTACGGAATCGACAGCGAGGACAACTAACGTCACTTGCACAGCGCCAGCAGTGTTTGGAATGGTTTCATCAAGCCATTACTGAGGGTGCGCGCCGTCGCCAAGCTGCTGATATATTGAATATCAGCTTGAAAACACTGAACCGTTGGCAAGACAAAGCAGGCAAAACTATAGAAGACCAACGTCCATTGGTGGTGAAAGATATGCCTGCTAACAAGCTGTCAAAGGAAGAAGAAAAGACAATATTAAATATTAGTAATCAAAAAGAATTCAGTCGGTTACCGCCTTGTCAGATTGTCCCTACGCTTGCAGATCGCGGCACCTATATTGCCAGCGAATCCTCTTGGTACAGAGTATTAAGACGAAATGGCCAATTAACGCATCGAGGCCGTAGTAAAAAGCCTCATAAACGGCGAAAGCCGACAACGCATATCGCGACAAGCGCAAATCAAGTCTGGACATGGGATATTAGTTATTTACCTTCTCGAACCAAAGGCTTGTTCTGGTATTTATATTTGATTGTCGATATTTACAGTCGAAAAATTGTTGGCTGGGAAGTCTATGAAGTGGAATCGGGTGAGTATGCCAAGGTATTGGTAGCGCGCACTTTATTATCAGAAAATTGCTTGAAAAACCCACCCGTACTTCATTCTGACAATGGTGCGCCGATGAAGAGTTTTACCTTTAAGGCGCGCCTCGAAGAATTAGGTGTTGGATCTTCATATAGCCGTCCTAGAGTCAGTAATGACAACCCTTATTCAGAATCGTTGTTTCGAACGGTGAAATACTGCCCTGAATATCCGAGCAGCGGCTTTGCAACTCTGGATGATGCCAGAAGCTGGATGTTAAAATTTGCACGTTGGTACAACCACGAGCATCGACATAGTGGTATCAAATTTGTGACGCCGCACCAGCGCCATAATAATGAAGACAAGCAACTACTTGAAAAGAGAGTGGCGGTTTATGAATTGGCTAAATCAGAACATCCAGAGCGATGGCCAGGCGCAATCAGGGATTGGAGCCATATAAATGAAGTCGCTTTAAATCCAGAAAGAGAAAGGGCGGGTATAAATTAATCTAAAAAGGGACAACTACCTTGAAAAATACCGTTACCTGCCTACATTAGATTTTAAAGAAGTACCGGTTGAGTCTTTGGTGGCTGCCGCTGAAGATACTATTTATAACTCCGGCCTTGATTGGCACTTGGTGAATGAAAAGACCAGTTTTAAAGTTGCAGACTATCAAATGCCAGGTAGTGGCAATGAGTGCTCCAGTACTGGTGATGCTTTTGAATTCTTTGGTGTGAATTGTGACTTTAGAGCTATTTTTGATCTGGTTTTCAAAGGTCAGTTTAAAGTAGTTGATGCTGAAGACGGTTTCGATGTACTTGCATTGGTTGAACGTCAAGTATCTAATACGACAGCGAGAAAGCTTAAAACTGTAAATCAATATCGAGTTGAGGAGCAAGCGCTTTCAGTTAATTTCAAGACAAACTTTTCAAAGCATGAAGATGTAGATACAGGCTTGGTTAGTTATGATGTGACCATGAAATTTTCCAATGACATTTGGAAGAATCGCGCTGTAGCTAAAGGGTCATATGGGGTTGGCCTTGTTGAAGATTATTATGGTAAGGATGGTGTGACTATTAGTGGTAGTTACCACGGAAGAAAAGACATTGATGATTCTGCAGTAAATGGATATGAAATTGATGGTGGATTCGACTTTGAAGTGATTCAACGTAGCGACGAAGCAGTTTCTATGCAAGCGGGTAAAAATTTCTTTTATAAGTTCACTAATGCTTTTGAAAAAACTGTCTGTGCTGTTCCAGGAGCTACGCCATCTATTTTAGATGCTGACTGTGATGGCGTTGCAGAGTAATTATTAGTTATTTTAAAAAATGCCAACCTTCGGGTTGGCATTTTTTTTTGCGCCTAAATCTTTGTAATTTGGTATTGTTGCATCGCTGGCCTTGATGGGAGGTCGGCGCATGATATTGAGAGATGTAGGTTATGAATAAAAAGATATACCAGATATTACCACTAGTGGTTTTACTTTCAGCATGCGGTGGTGGAGGCAGTAGTGAAAGCGGCAATATTAGCGCTCCCGAATTTTCGATAGAAGCCGTAGCAGAGACTAAGGCAGAAGCAGTAGATCTAAAAGTATTCGATAGTAATTTGCTGGCAATCAGCATTCATAACACGCTTTCGAAAGTTTCTATTGACTGGAATGCGCTGGGAAAAAATAAATTATTAAATCTATCTTCAGAAAAACAGTTAAGTGCCAGCTGCACGCGTGAAGGAGATGTTTTAGCGCTAGAAGTGACTGATTGCGGTAGTACGCGAATTGAGATAAAACAAAGCAATGATAAGAAAGGTTTTTCTCAACTGGTGAGAGAAGAGCGCCCTTCAGATAACGGGTATTTTACAACGGTTTCAGTTGCAGCTGATTATAAATTGCATAGTCCTGAAGCAGTTCAGATAAATGAAAAACGCTCGATAAAAACAGTTGACGATATCTCGACGCCGATCGACGCATCAACTGCCTCAGTAGATCTGAGAATACTGACCAAAAGCTTTACCGGGCAAGCAATCAGTCAGGAAGATCATCGGGTAGATCAAAATTACCTTTTAAACTCAAGTGTCTACCAATCGATTTCAGGTCGGGTAGCTACAGCACAAAAAGATATTTCATATAGCTACACTTTTGAACGTATTGCTCGTTCTGAAGAAGCACAAAAAATTCAGCCAGCATCGCCATTAATGTTCCGTATTGCTTCTGCTGGAAGTTCACTCTGTTTGTTTACTGAAAATGAAAATAATCAGTTTTATTTAGAGGGTGAATTGAATGTTCAGTTAGATAAAAACTGTAACGGCGTAGTTGATAACATGGATTCGAACTTTACCATTGAATCTTTGCCAGAATACCAAGCTGCCTATATCGACCTTGACTTAGTTAAACCTGAAGACATAGCCAACATTCTACATGAGCAAATAGCATCTGTTTATATTGATTGGCCTGAATTATCTAAAAAAGGGTTAATTGATGAGCCTATTGAACGTCAAATGCAAGAAGAGTGCCATCAGCAGGGTAGTGATTGGACGTTCAATGTCCAAACCTGTAATGATGACGAAACTGAATTTCTGGATCGAAAAGAAAGTAGTGGGTATTCAAGAGAACTGAGGTTTGAATGGAATGGTGAAAACCTGGGTGATAAAGATACGTGGACGGTTAATGAGCAATATTCAGTCAAAGATAATATTGATTTGCACGTCAAATTATCTAAAAGATTTACGCTTGATTTCAATATAAATCAGCAAGTTTATAGTGATACAAAAGTTTCTATAATGCTGGATGGTATTTTTGATCAAGGCTATCAGCTTGGGGTGTATCAGTTTAATAACAATGCACTTAGTGCTAATAAATATGAATTTACGATTGATTCGACTGTTTATGTGAAAACATTTTCTGTTGACAATGTTTCCTTCAACGGCGCATTCGATTTTAAATCAGTATTGAGAAGTGAGCAGGCTAAAATTGCTGAGCTTGGTTCATCGGTGATGTATGAAATAACGTCTCAGGGAAAAAACGTTTGTCTTTTTTCTAAAGTGGATGACATAGATATAGCATTTGAACCAGAAAACTTGCTGGTTGATTCTAACTGTGATGGTGTCAGTGATGGTCGTGATCCAAACTTTACGATTGCTGAATTACCTGAACTTGAAGCTGAGTATATTGACCTTGATTCAATTGATTTAAACTTGGTAGCGAAAGTTTTAGATAATGAGTTTGGAAATATATATATTGACTGGGCTGATTTTTCGGAAAAAGAATATCTCGAATTTGATGTGTCTGTTGAATTATCAGACACCTGCACTCAAACTGGTGGTCTTTGGGGTTTTACAAAAATAGAATGTACCTTAAATGATCAAAATGTAGGGTTGTTTCATTTTGAAGAGTCGGACTATAAAATAAGTAATGGGTTTTCTAAGGATAGTAGGGATTTTTATATGGCTGATAATGTGAGTTATATATCGAATTCCAAAAGCCAGTATGTTTTTTCAGATTTAATTGAAATTAATGAGAGCAATTATTTTGGCAGGCGTTCTGGTCAAGAATTGTCTATGAAAAAACATACTAATATAGTAATCTCTATCGATAAGAAATCTCTGTTTACAGAGGGGTATAATGTTTTTTCACATGGCCGATTTGAAAAAAATTATTTATCGGCATATGATTACGAATTTTCCGCAACAGGCACTATTAAATTAAAAAATGGCGACTATGCAGGCGTAAGCTTTTCTGGTGCATTCGATTTTGAAGCGATAGTGCGGTCTGATGCTGCGCAGCGAGCACAAACTGGTTCTAAATATATGTATAAGATTACTTCTCAAGAAAAAGAAGTATGTTTATTTCTGGATGATCAACTTGGATTAACGCTGAGTGATAATTTAGCAATTGACCCTGATTGTGATGGTATTACAGAAGTCGTAGAATTTAGTTTAGCTAAGGCAGAAATATTTCCAGCCTCTGCGGTTGATCTGGATTCAGTGGATCCTGAATTTTTGAAAGCTTCAGCCGTTCAAACGTTTCGTTCAGCATTTATTGATTGGCAAAGAATGATCAATCATAACTGGCTATCGGCTACATTTGTTGAACCACCGCTAGGAGGTTGTCAAAAAGATGCACTAGAGAATTTCACTATTGTAAAGTGTGTTAATGATAATTATGGGTTGCTTATTGAAACTCAAGAGTCTCCTATTAATCAAAGCCATTTTTCAATTGATTTCCGCCAAAAAACAACAGGACTGAGCGTTACTGATTATCTAAAAAGCAGTGTGACCCATTACCATAATAATGCTGGTAGTGCTTCTTTAAATATTAGCGCTGGTAAACAGTGGTTAGAAAACGCTGATAAAAATCAATTCAGCGCAGATATTCAATTATCAATGGATTTGGTTGATTTCTCTGGTGAAAATCTTACTCGATCTCGCGAACCATTCGAATATGCCTACTTAAATCCTGGGTGGGATATTGGCTTTTCGGCACAGGTTAAGTCTCGTTATACTAATTCGTCTAACGTGACTACTGTAGGTGCCTTTGACTTGGAACTGATTGCTCGTTCTGAAGCAAGTAAAGTTAGTCAGAAAGGATCGCCACTCATGGCAAAATTCTCTAGCCAAGGTAAATCATTTTGTATGTTTAGTTCGACTGAAAATGGTTACGAATTTGATGACAATACTATTATGGATATGAATTGTGATGGCATAGCTGAGTAACTTTTTGACAGCCATTGTATAAAAGCCAGCAGTTACCGCTGGCTTTTTTTATACGGCCTTGTCATCATTATTCGGCACAATATGTCTCTGAGCTGCTAGGTTGTTATCGTGCGGCTCGATGTTTCTAATAAAAATAGAGTGTTATATGAAGTTGAACCAAATAAAACACACACTTCTACCCATGCTTTTTGTCTGCGCTGTTGCTGCCGTTACTACTATAACCACAACAAAAACAGCCATTGCAAATACCGCTGAAGAGGCAAATTTTGCTGCTTCTACTCAAATCTATCTGGATAGCCTTCCGGGTGCATCATGGTCTAATGAGCCGTTTCATGGTGCAGTTTTGTTAACCCGAGATGGCAAAGCTATATTTGAATATGATGATTCTGGCGTAAAACAGGCGACTTATGAGATTGGCTCTACCACCAAGCTGATGGTTGCGACAGCGATTATGCAGCTTGTTGAACAAGGCAAGCTCTCGTTAACCCAAAGTGTCGGTTCGCTATTGCCACGATTTGCAGAGCAGTATCCGGATGTCACGATTATCCATTTGCTATCGCATAGTTCTGGAATTAGCGAGTATGTTACCTCTGAATTGCTAAAGCGTGGCTCAGCTTTCAGCCGTCAAGAGATTCGCCAGATTATTTCTGATCAACAGAAAACAATGCCGGCTGGACTCGAACATGAGTATTCCAATACCAATTATTTACTGCTGGGTTTGATTATTGAAAAACTGTCTGGACTGACATGGCAGCAGTATTTAAAACAGAATGTTTTTCAGCCTTCCGGCATGCTGCATATTTCAACCAAACCCGCGACGGCGCCTTTATATTATCTTGAGCAGGATAAGTTGATTGCTGGTGATCCAGTGAATGCTTCTTTGGCGTTTAGTGCGGGTGCTTTGACGGCATCGCCACAGGACTTGATGGCTTTTTATAAGGCATTTACTTCTGATCAATTGTTGAGTTCATCATCTCGTAAGCTGATGAGTCAGGAAGTAGCCCCCGGATCTGATTATGGTCTGGGAGTAATGCTAGAAAATGCGAGTATTAAAGATCAGAAGATTCGTTACATGGGTCATGGTGGTTCAACGCCGACGTCTAGCAGCCATTTTGTATTTGATGATATTAATCGCTGTGCGCTGGTAATTTTTCAAACGCCCAGCAAGGCTTTTGATTTGTACCGTGTGCAAAAAACACTACTGAACGCTTGTCAGAGCGGAGTTGCACCAAAAGCATTAGCAAAAAAAGAAACGATAGTGCTATCTGATGAGTACCGAACTCAACTGCCAGGCGATTATCTGATGGAAGCCAAGGTGCTGGAGATTGTTAAGTCGCAATTGAGTGTTGAGTTGGCTGAGCAGATAAAAACCTTGCAGGTTCGACTGGAAAACAATCAATTGATTTTTGATTTTGTTGGTCAGGAAGCATTCCCTGTAGAGCCAATGTCTGATGGAACGCTGCAATTCAAATCGGCAAAAGTCACGATTGTTCCCCGGAAAGAAGATGGAAAAATTACAGGTTTTATTTTTAAGCAGCCAAGAGTTGGGCTTCCTTACATAAAAACTAAGCCATTGTTGTTAAAATAGAGCATAAAGTTGAGCAATAAAAAAGCCCCATGTCAGAGAGATGTCATGGAGCCTTCGGATCTTCAGAATGTTGCGCATTCCTGAAGTACTGATTAAGACAGTGCTTCAAAAGATCAGTTCCCAAATAGATAGAAAATTAATTTTTTTATCTATTTGGTTCACATCAGCATTTAATGCTTTTATCAACTACGGTATTTCAAATACCGTAGTTACTAAGCAAACTCTGTTTTAGAAGATGCTGGTGCTGTAATTGATATAGACACGTTGGTCAGTTGCATCGCCAGAGTTGAGGCCAAATGCGCGATCTCCATCATTACGTTCTTGAGTTCCTACCCAGGTCAGGTTTAAACCATCAACTGCTGGTACGTTGTAACTCAGTATTAACAAACGCTCCCACGCTTCTAGATCTTTATCGATACCGGCATCAAATTTACCTTTGCCATAAATAATACCAGCGGTCAGACCTTCAGCAATACCTTGATCAAAGCTATAGAACAGATGGCCCAGTAAGGCTTTGCCGTTTTGATCCGACAGGAAGTTAGTGTTCAGATCCTGAAAGCTGTTGGTGGGTGAGTAATCAACATTTTTGGCGTACAAGAAGTTATAAGCATCGCCAACGACTCGGCCATAGGTCAGCTTGCTGCTCCAATTGCTAACATTGACGCCGGCTGCAAGGTTGTACCAAGTGCTCTAGTAATCAGCGGCATTGCCAGTTCGTGACAGGCTACCTAACAAATCACTATTATTATTGCCCAAAGTACCGGCAGATTCAGCCTTGAAAACGCGGCCATCAACAGTGACTTTATAACCTTCGCGCGGCTCTAGCTTCCAAGTAGCCCGGGCGAAACTCTGTTGTAGATAATCTTTGGACTCACCACGACCTAGTTCAAAACCAAGGTTCTCGGTAGGGTCATAAGTTGCACGGACAATTTGCAGGTTATCGATTTTAGCGCCTGAGAAGGTTTTTAAATCATCAAAGCTACTGGAAAAACGCTGTGATGATTTTTCTACCCAATTATAGTGCAGACCAAAGTCAGCAAATCTTAAGCTGGTATCGATACCTTCATAGGAAGATGGGGTAGCACGAGATGACAAACCATTTAGCAGCGGGTTATCGATAACCTGGAGACCGATTTTAGCGTTCAATGCTACGCCATTTTGTTCCAGTTTTAATTTGACTAGCGCTTGGCTCAATTTGCTGTAACCATCTTCTAGCTTGCCATCATTACCAATCTGGAATACTTCACTACGGTTGTTATCGGCGACACTATTTAAGCGAATCGCTGAGAATAGTGGTGCATCAAAACCAATCACATTGTTGAAGTAACCAGATTCGAAATCTAACTTGAGTGCTTGCGCCGAAGCATCGACTTTTTTTCCGCTATTGTTTTCCGGATAATCACAGAAAAAATATAGTGCTCTAAAAATCCGTCTAGGCTGGCTCCTGAGATCAAATCAGAAGTAGTGTTTTCAGAAAAGGCAGGTGCAAGCAGTGACAATATGACTGCCGGAATGGCAGTACGAGCAAACAACTTCATTGGAATATTGTTATATAATTATTGAATATTTGAAATGACTAACTTAATTAAGTCATTTCGAATTGAGCTAGTTCAAGATTCCACAAAGACATCAAAGAAACATAATATAGCTGTTGGTAGGCTTAACGTTTGTGACAAAAGCTTGCGATGGTTGCTGTGGGAGTAATCAGAATGGTTTTAATTCTATTAAATTAAATTTTGTATGCTTACTTTTTAGAATGTCATTATTCTATTGCGCCAAATATATGTCGTGCAGCAAAAAAAAGCCCAGCAACTATTGGATTTAGTTAGCTAGGCTTTTTATATAAAAGATATAAGGTTAGAAGATATTAACGCTGTAATTCATATAAACACGCTGGTCTGTAGCATCACCAGAATTTAAACCAAAGGCTCCGTCACCATCGTTGCGCGCTTGAGTGCCAACCCAAGTGAAGTTTAAGCCTTCAACTGCTGGAACATCGTAGCTAACAACTAATAATCTTTCCCAGGCTTCTAAGCCTTTGTCTTGCCCATCATCAAATTCACCCTGTCCATAAATAATGCCAGCAGTCAGGCCTTTTGCAACACCTTCGTCAAAGCTGTAGAACAAGTGGCCCAATAATGAGCGGCCATTTTGATCGGCTAGGAAATTAGTATTTAAATCTTGGAAGCTATTGGTTGGTGAGTAATCAGAATTACCTGCCCACAAGAAATTGTAAGTATCGCCATCAACTCGACCATAAGTCAGTTTGCTGCTCCAATTTCCAACATCAACGCCTGCGGTCAGGTTATACCAAGTACTTTTATAGTCTTCGGCATTTCCTGTTTGTGATAATTTCTCAAAAATACTGCCACTCGCTAAAGCTAAGTTTCCGGCAGGTTCTGCTCTAAACGCACGAGCATCTAATGTCACTTGATAACCATCTTTTGGCTCTAACTGCCAAGTCGCCCTAGCAACTCGTTGGCGTAAATAGTCTTTTGACTCTCCAATACCAATTTCGAATTCTAGATCTGACGTTGCATGATAAGTAGCGCGCAGCGTTCGAAGATTCTCGATTTTTTGATTGGTATTAACTGTTACAAAATCGCTAAAACCATTGGAGTAGCGAGTAGAGGTTTGAGTAATCCGATTCGCATTTAATTCAAGCGGTCCAATATTTAATTGGCCAGTAATGCCTGAGTAAGCGGAAGGATTCGCTCTGGAAGGAAAGCCATTTAACAAAATATTGTCGACTACTTGGCGACCATATTTGGCACTACCATTAACGTACTCATCGCCAAATTTCACTTTAATTAATGCCTGGCCAAGCTTGCTATAGCCACTTTTTAACTTGTTGTCGTCGCCAAGTTCTACAACTTCAGAACGGCTATTGCCATCAGAATCATTTAAGCGAACGGCAGAGTATAATGATGCATCGAAACCAATCCAGTCTGCGATATAGCCTGATTGAAAATCTAAGCGACCACCCTGTACAAATTGTTCTACTTTGGTTGCTTCTGGGGTGGTTTCTGAGAAATCTCTGAAGAAATAAACAGTTTTAAATGTTGCATCTAATGTTGAATCAGTAACAAAAGAAGAATTAGCATCAGCTTGAACAGTAGATGTAATAGAAAGAACGGCAGCGGCAATAGTCGATAAGTAAAATATTTTCATAAAAATCTCAATATAATAAATAGAATTCGATAGTTGGTTTAGCGTTTACCAGCTATAGCCATAGCCCACAGAACCAGCGGTATTTTCACGCTCGAATGCTGAACCGAAGTTGATTTTTATGGTGTGTTGGTTGCTATCGCCAAAGTTATTTGAAATGCCTACTGCAATAGCGTTTGCGCTTTGATAGTTGCCTACACCAAAGCCAATTGTACTTTTACCATTAACTGCCTGTGGAATACCTGCGAACGCATTAGCAATTGCAATGCCGTCAAGGACTAATTGTTTAGTCGCCGCCAAGTCAGTTTGTAACTCTTTAATGTCTCTGTCGTTGCTTTGGATCTGTAAAAGGTTGGATGCAATATTCTGACCATTGCTTTGAATATCATTAGCATTATTACCGATGCTGGCGGTATTAGCACCGATGCTGGCGGTATTAGCGCCGATGCTGTCGGTATTAGCGCCGATGCTGGCGGTATTAATATCGATGCTGGCGGTATTAGCACCGATGCTGGCGGTATTATCGCTGATGCTGGCGGTATTATCGCCGATGCTGGCGGAATTAGCGCCGATGCTGGCGGTATTATCGCCGATGCTATCGGTATTAGCGCCGATGCTATCGGTATTAGTATCGATGCCGGCGGTAGCTACAGAACTTATTGAAACTTGATCTTGCAATGCAGAGAGTGCTCGCTGATTTTCAATAACTGCAGTGCCAACAACTCTAAGGTCGCTTTTTAGTTCATTTTCAATTTGACTGACACATGTTGCAGCATTCTCAAAAACCTGTCGTCCATCTGCTGCAGAGGCAGCTCGGACCGTTCTACAACCGCCAGATGGTATGTTTTCTCCTGTCGCTGTTGCGCCAGTGAATGCATTGTTTATTTGAGTTTCAGTTACTGCGAATGCTGACTGACCAGATAATATAATAGACAAAGCGGTGGCAATTTTTAAAGGTGAAAAAATGTTTTGTTTCATAATGCTCTCAAAAATTAGGTTTGATCAGCATTCTTCCCCGAATATGTTTTATTATTTATTGGTTTTGTATAGGGTTAGATGCGGTAGACCGGCATATTAGAACCAAATAATGAGGTAGGTCAATAAAGATTAGTTGATGATGTGTTGCGAAATAATAGAAGTGTTCATTGTGTTTTTGTTATCTATTTGTTTAAAAAGAAATAGTACGGCGTGCGATAGTTAATAAATAAGATAATTGCAAATGATATTATTTATTGTTTAAGATTTTTTTGGTTCAACTGCTATTTTTTTATCTAAAATTAATTAGTCAGACCAAAAGGTCAAATTAAATAGTGTTGTTTAATCAGCTTTAGCTAGACCTTCAATAATCGGGCAGTCTGGTCGATCATTTCCCTTACAGCATTGAGTTAAAGATTTTAAACTGTCACGCATTTGCGTTAGCTGTTGGATTTTTTTATTCATATCTAGGATCTTTTCTTCGGCCATTTGCTTTACATCTGCACTTTTTCGGTCTTTGTTCTGCCACAGTTCAAGCAGGCTTTTGCATTCTTCTAGGGTAAAACCCAGTTCCCGTGAGTGCTGAATAAAGCCTAATTCTGTTAGATGTGCTTGGGAGTATTCTCGATAGCCGTTGTCTCGGCGTTTGGCAGGAGAAAGAAGGCCGATCTCTTCATAGTAGCGAATGGCCTTGCTGGTGAGCCCAGTTGCTTTAGCTGCAGATGAAATATTCATAGTTGCTCTTTGGCTTAAAGTTATTGAATTATTTGACAATATTTGTAATCAAATGGTTTTAGCTATTTTAGCCAAAACCACCAAATAATCGCAGCGATCATCAATAGGCCAACTAGGTTGATTGCAATGCTCATATTAATTGTCCAAGTTGGTTTTGCGGCTAGATGAAGGTTTGAATGATTTTAAGCGGCGAGCATTAGACACCACAGTGAATGATGAAAATGCCATGGCAGTGCCTGCAATCACCGGATTCAGTAATATTCCCCAAACGGGATAGAGCGCCCCGGCAGCCACTGGAATGCCTAAGCTATTGTAGGCAAAAGCACCTAAAAGGTTTTGTTTGATATTGTTGATGGTGGCTTTTGATAACTCTATTGCATCTGCAAGGCTGTGTAGTGAGTCGCGCATTAAAGTGATATCGGCAGCTTCCATTGCTACATCGGTGCCAGTACCTATAGCAAAGCTGACATCAGCTTGTGCAAGTGCTGGTGCGTCATTAATACCATCACCGCACATGGCTACTTTGTGTCCTTTTTTCTGCAAGCTTTTAATGACATCGGCTTTATCTTGTGGCAGCTGGCGCGCATAAACTTGATCGACCCCTGCAAGCTTGGCCACTGCATTGGCAGTTTCTTTTGCATCGCCTGTGACCATCACTACTTTCAAACCAGCATTATGCAAACGCCGAATCGCTTCAATTGAGTCATCACGAACCGGATCAGAAATACCAAATAGCCCAGCTAATTGATTGTTAATAGCAAAATAAACTGGCGTTTCACCCGCCTGTGCTAATTGGTTGGCTTTTTCGATGATGGCTAGTGGAATTTCAATGTCATGCTGCGCGAGTAATTTTTCACTGCCCATAAATAGCGACAAAGACGGATTATTATCTGCTAATAGAATACCCGATACGCCTAGTCCGCTGTGAGCATGAAATTGTTCGATTTTTTGCAAGGTAAGTTGTTGGGCTTTTGCTTTATTTAGTATTGCTTGTGCTAATGGGTGCTCAGAATCTTTTTCTAACGAAGCTGCCATTTGCAAAATATCAGATTGCTCAAAACTATTGCAGCTGATGATTTGGTTAAGCGATGGTTTTCCTAAGGTGATAGTGCCGGTTTTATCTAATAAAACATGACTGATTTTACTGGCACCTTGCAAAGCTTCACCATTACGAACCAGCATTCCTAGCTCGGCTGCTTTTCCGACGCCAACGATTATTGACATAGGTGTTGCCAGCCCTAAAGCACACGGGCAGGCAATAATTAGCACCGTTACCGCGGCAGTCAGCATGTAAGATAGTTGTGGTTGTGGGCCGAAGTTGTACCAAGCTAGCGCAGCAATAATTGCCACAATCATAACTGTTGGGACAAAGTAACCGGCAATGGTATCGGCCATACGAGCAATCGGTAGTTTGCTATTTTGCGCTTTGCGGACCATTTCAATAATTTGAGCCAAAGCAGTTTCGTTACCGACTTTTTCGGCGCGGAAAATTAAACTGCCCTGGCCGTTTAAAGTACCTGCAGAGACTTTGTCGCCAGCTTGCTTATGAATCTGCATCGGCTCGCCAGTCAGCATCGATTCATTAATCCAGGTTTTGCCATCGATCACTTGTCCGTCAACCGCAATGCTTTCTCCAGGGCGAACTGAAATTAGCTGACCTTGAGCAACCTGTTCAATTGGCATTTCTCTGCTGGCGCTGTTGCTGTCGAGTGATTCCACAACACGAGCAGTTTTTGCTTGCAGCTTAAATAGTCGCTCGACTGCCTCGCCTGTTTTACCGCGTGCGCGTTGTTCCATGGCGTGGCCAAGATTAACCAAGCCAACAATCATTGCGCTGGCTTCAAAATATAGATGGCGAGATTGTTCTGGTAATACATCAGGAAAAAGCACTACCAGCATTGAATATAACCAAGCGCTGCCGGTGCCCAGCGCCACCAATGTGTCCATGGTTGCATCTTGATGTTTGAAAGATTGCCAAGCGTTGGCGTAAAAATGACTGCCTGAAAAAAACATAACAAAAAGTGTTATTAAGCCGACAGTGCCCCAACTGATTTGCTCGCTAACGCTATTTACCATCATATCGCCGGTAATAACGCCCCATAGCATTAAAGGGATGCCGACTAATAAAGCCAGCCAGCTTTGGCGGAACATTTTATTTACGTGCTTTTGTTGTTCTTTCTGTTGTTTGGCCCGTGCTTCAGCGGCAGGGTTAACTAAAGTGCCAGGCTTATTAATTTTTTCTAATGCATTAAGTAGTGCTGCTAAATCGAGTTGCCCTTTAACTGATGCTGTTTTATCAGCTAAATTAACTTCGGCTGATTTAACACCATCAACAGCAAGTAATGCGTGTTCGACATTTCTTACGCAGCCTGCACAAGTAATTTTAGGAATATGTAAATGTAAGGTGCTGGCTTGATTGCTATTCGCGCAGGCTAATAGTTCAGCGGGCTTTCCTGCAGCGCTCAGAGCATCGAGAATAGATGAAAGCTCAATGTTGCCGCTGATTTGAGCAGTTTTATCAGCTAAATTAACATTGACTTGGTCAATACCCGGAATCGCAGTTAAGGTTTTTTCAACTTTTCGAACGCAGCCAGCGCAACTTAAGCCTGCAATTGATAGGTCAAATTCTGCATAGGGCGCTGATGATTGAATAATAGTGGCTGGTTTGCCGATATCATCTAAAGCAATTAACACTGATTTTCGGTTAATGCTGCCTGAAATTTGAGCAGTTTTATCGGCAAGGTTAACTTGAGCAGAGATAACACCGGGAAGTTTAGACAGAGTTGTTTCAATTTTTTTAACGCAGCCGGCGCAACTTATTCCGGGTATCGAAAGATCTAATAAGAAAGGTAGAGAAGTCGGCTCGGTTGCAGTGGGTTCTATTTCGATGATTGTTGCTGGCTTTCCAATATCGGCAAGTGCATCTAGTAAGACTTCGGTTGCTACATTGCCAGTGACGATTGCTGTTTTATCAATCAGATTCACTTGTGCATTAGAAACGTCAGCCAATGCATTTAGTGTTTTTTCAATTTTGTTTACGCAGCTTGCGCAATTAATACTATCAATCTTTAGTTGAACACTCATCGTTTTCCTGCAACGCGATAAACTCAGTAGCTATTGCTTATGTACAATAGCTACTGAGGTTTGGCGCTGAAGCAGTTAAAACTTAACAGCCCAAACAATAACTGAAATTGCAACAATCAATGCTAACCATGCTTTTTTAGTTGGCAATGATCCGTCGCTGAGATCTTTCTGTTCACCTGAACATTCCATGCTGAGAATCCTGATAGCTGATTAAATTAATAAGTTCACCGATGAGACTGCCTTACGAATAGAAAGGTCAATTTTTACGACGAACTGTTATTAAATACAGCTAACTGTCTCTATACCCATCGTACTTGAAAATGCTCAGGCGTTGGCTGCTTCGCTCACTTGCCGCCAACTAGCACCTCCGATTACTTTGGGTATAACACCTCTATTGATTAAATCGTAGGTGTTGTCCAGCGCTTACTAGCTTAGGCGGCTCAGGCATAGCTCAAGGCTGAAAAGCCCAACTTGCTAAGATAATTAGCAATATGAACGCCAGCCACCCCCATTTGCTTGGTGGTTGCTTGTCTTGCCGATCTTTATTTAATGCATCGTGGTTCAAATTGCCGCCACAACATCCCATCGACTACTTCCTGAAGGACTAATTTAGCAGAACTCTAACCTTTACCCTAACTGGAAGGTCAAGGTTTAGCGTGACCTTTAGTCGTTTTTTCTAGGTGGCTATATCACAGCCCAAACGATAGCCGCTAGTGCAATGACTGAATGCCCATATTGAATCGGTCGCTTTGCATCAGCAGGAAAGCTCGCTGTGCGTTGTTGACCCCGCTGATTTCTCACAATCTGGGCTTGATACTCAACCACCTTACGCTGGATATGGAGCTCGATTACTTGAACCCACCGATTCCCAGCACTGCCGTTAGGCAAGCTGCGCTTGTCTAACGGCAGTGTGACGACTTCATCAAGATGATCAACCGGCTTCAGCGTGCTTCCAATATGGCTGGGTTGTCCGCCTGGTTTTTTACCGGTGACTGCGCGTTTGTTTGTAGCGGGCTTTTTGCGATGGATATCTTGAGAGGGGGGCTGCTATTGCGACTATTAAATCCTAATTTATTTGCTATCAACTCAACCACCAACAACATGATTTGAAAGACGGCGCAGGTCGACGCTGAGATCAACTGATCTTGCTTTAGCGCCTGCCTTTCGTCATCTAGAGTCTGTGTGATGTTAATCTTATCGATAGTCAAAATGAGGTGCCAGCACTGTAAAATTGAAAATCGCTATCTTGCAATAAAAAAATAAAAATGCTGTATTTATAATGTCGAGTAAGCCACAGAAACAAAATAGTAAACTAACGTAAGTCGTATGATCTATGCTGAATGGTTGTAATAACTAAAAATCAATTAAATATCGGCAGAAAAGAGTTCGGCTCTAGATAGATTAAAAGATCGATTGTTTAAATAATTGATTGGTCAATAACCCAATGGGCTATATAGTTTGAGGTTGTTGTTATCTGTGCGCTATTTATATTTATAATATTTAGTTTATAAAAGTCCAGGCCCGGTGCTTTTGCTGATGCTTTACATCATAAAGCAATGCTGAGCTGTATCGACAGGGCTTTTCTGGCTTTGTGAATAAATGTTATTTAAATGTTTCGGCACTATGTTGGTCTAGACTTCTATGTCGTGATATAACTGTAATACAATTAAATATCTTTCTGGATATATAATTGTATTTCAGTTTATGGTTTTGTATTTATTTTTGTATTGCAGGATGTGGTTTAATGGCTAAGGTTGTATCTAGAAAAGTAATGGATAAATGGTTGTGGCGATATAATTTGGACTTTCCAGCTGCTCAGTTATTAATCAGTTCTCATGGCATGAAAAATAACAGCGTGTTTGTTGTGCCAAAGAAAACTAGAATTTGGTTCTTTTGTCCCGATAGTCACTCGTTGAGTGACTCTGGAATAATTAATTTTATTAATGTCAATACGCAACCATACGAGGTATATGAAGAAGGTACCATATGCCCTGACTACCTATTACAGTATTATGAGCGGGATCGTCTCATTGACGAATCGATAATACGCTTTAAGGAATGGATGGAAGATAAAGCGCTTACCCGTGAGATAAGAGCCGATAGTAAGGCAAGCGGTGTTGTACTAGACGCTCAGACGGAAGCGACATTAAATAGGATGGATAAAGGGGTGGAAACGAGACCAGTTGCTATTGTAACTGTTGAGCCAGCCCCTGCAGTGCCTTGGTATAGTTTTGCGAGCCCTAAAATTACTACTCTGCAAGATATTGTGCGTTGGAATGATTCTTTAGGAATGTTCGATGGTTATGGTGATATTTTGTGTTCTTTTTGCCGAGCAGTAGATGGGAGTTCTGTAACGTATAATGCTATTAAAATGAATAAATTTGAGAATATATGGTATGTTTCTAAGAATGGAAAAGAGCAAAGAAATAAATAATAAACTTAGTGTCGCTATTGAATAATTAAGCTGCTTTTTAGAGGAGGAGTTCAAGGTAAGCGCATGAAAAAATGTTAGAGTACAGATGTTTTTAATCTTAGTGTTTAGCCATGTCACCCACTGTTCTTGATTACTTTTTAGATATCGAAGATCTTCGCTAAAAAGCTAAGGTCCTTAGATAAAGTTCTTTTGATCAGACTCTGCGGTGCAGATGACTGGGAAATCATTGAAACATTTGCTGAAAATAAATAAGAATGGCTTGGTCGGTTTGTTGATATGAGCGATGGCGTTCCCAGTTACGATACTCTTGGGAGAGTATTCTCAAGAATACGACCAAAGCAATTCACTCAATGCTTTATTGAATGGGTTCAAAGCTTTATAGAACAACATAATGATGTTGATGAAGAAAAATTATCAGTCATCGCATTCGATGGAAAAACAGCTCGAAGAAGCCACGACAGAAGCAATAGCAAGAGCGCAATGCACATGATGAATGTTTGGTGCTGTGCAAGTCAGTTAGTGCTGGATCGATCAGAATGGGCATCGCTAAATAGCATTGTCCGAATAGATAGAATTCGAACAGCAGATGATAAAACATCCTACGAAACACATTATTATATCTGCAGTAGTAATTAGTTATCAGCAAAAGAGATACTATCAGCAGCCCGTCAGCATTGGCAGGTTGTGGACGGATGGACGATAGAGTGCTTGTCACTAAAGTCAGAAATGATATTAAGGCAACAGGTTTTGCGCTGGACGCTAAAACTGAAGTGATATTGAATAAGATGGATCAAAGGGTAGAAACGAGCCCCGACGCTATTGTAACTGTTGAACCAATCCCTGCTGTACCTTGGTATAGTTTTAAGCCCCCCCCCGAAATTACTACTCTGGAAGATATTATCCGTAGGAATGATTCTTTCGGAATGTTTGATGGCTATGGCGATGTTTTCTGTTGCTTTTGCCGAGCAGTGGATCATGATTCTCCATCGTATGATTCTAGTATATTAAATAAGCATGAGAATATATAGTATTACTTTAAAAATGGAAAAGAACGAAGAAATAAGTGGTGGTTTTATGATATGATTCCGTAAGTTTTTTTCTTTGTGAAAACATTTATGGCGAATATTAAAAAGAAGTCTTATACAGAAGGGTTTGACATTAATTTTAATGAGCATCTACCTGCCGCTCAGCTGATTGTTTCTTCTCACGGAAGCAAATGTGACAAGGATTTGTCTTTCCATAAGGCATCAAAATATTTTAAATTACCGAGAGGAATTGATATCTGGTTTTATTGTCCAGATGATCATGAGCTAAGTAGTTATAGCGTTATTGATTTTAGTAGGCTAGATTCGCATCCTTATGAAATATATAAGGGTGGAGCTATGTGTCCAAATTATTATTTGACTTACTTTGAAGATACTAAAAGCTCTATTGAGGGCGCTGCACGACTGTTTGAGCTGTGGACTGTAATGACGAACAATGGACTGGGCAACGAAGTATCATCTTTAGGTGAATTTCGGCCTGTAGATATTCTGACAATACAAGATAATAGGCTTTCAGGTTTTCTGTCTATTTTTCAATCTCAACCAAGAAAAATTGTTTTGACGCTTGAAGAAGTAGTTCGTCGCATTGAATTGCAGCAAAGTAACCCTTTATTTTGTGATCGATATTACAGTGCGATATTATGTTCTTTTTGTCGTACTTCAAGGAACAGAATAGGTGAGCCGCCGAGCTATATGTTTAATAGAAATTCTGAAGATAACATTATTATCCATAATTAAAAGTGTGGTCGTTATTTTTCATATGATATATTTTAGAAGTTTAATTGAGGAAATAAATTAATGTTTTATAGAGTCCATTCAAAAAAGATTCTCAAAGTTGGGGTTAATTTTCTACGTTTGTTTTCTATTCGGGCCAATCAATTAAATAATATCAGGCAGATTTATTGCAGATCTTAGGGTCGAAGAAATTTTAAATTGCTCTAAACGGTTTCAGTTTTTGAAATGATTTTTCTGGAACGGAGCTACCATCCCTAGGATATAGATTCCGGCTTCTCGGCTTTGGTATCCTGCGTCGCCCTAATCCGTGCATCCACGCACTCTCGTCCGGAATGACAGCTCGGAGTATGTTGTAAACTACAGCGCTTCATTAGCCACTCCGTCATGCTCGCCATGGAAAGCGGGTATCCATAAACAGGGAGAGCAAAATTCTAAAATTTTCCCACATCTTCACAGGTAAAGCTGAATAATTAGCAACCGGTCCATTATTTAATTCCGTAGCCCTTATGTGTGCTCTGGTGCGGGATTTAGAGTTAATAGAGGTGGATTTGCAGAATATATTTGAAAATTAACAAAAGCTAAATATTATACTTTCGGTGCCATATTTGCTGTCTAAAATGGATTCGATGGTGCTTGATGGGTTGGGTATAAGTAATTGTATTTATCTTGTTTTATGAATTGTCTGGAAAGTTTAATGGCAATTATCGAATAAGATTATCCCGAATGGGCTATTCATCAGAATGCTGATTTTCCAGCTGCTCAAGTAGTGATACATTGCCACGGTGGATGTGAGCATGATTACTTTATTGTTCCACAAAGAATGCAAATTTGGTTCTATGGCACTGAAGGAAGTGCGCTGCTTAACCGTGGGATACTTAGTAGCTCACTAAGCAATGTTGAACCTTATGAGATTTTCGAGACTGGAACAGTCATGGTTTAGATCTCTGATTTCTTCTCCGGTTAGGCTTAAACGAGTGTAACCATTCAGCACAATTTAATATAAAAATCGCTTGACAGGTTTTTTTGATATTTTCCCGAATTTAAGCACCTCTTTCAGAATACCACTTAAACGCCGCATTAAACTGCTATTAACACACCTGATTATCAATGTTTTTTGCTCAGAATAGCGCATCAGCATTCCGCTTCTAAAAAGTCGCCACAGTAAGCCTCAGAGACAAAAAAACCACCCTGAAAACCTGTGCGATAATAACCGCATGGACTCAATCGAAATTAATAAAACCATCGCTGAAACCGAGCGATTGTTAGCCAAAAGCAAACGCTTACCGCCCGAACTGGTGGCGATGGTTCGTATGCTGATGCTCGTCGTTAAGATATTGCTTGATAGCAAAGGGCTAAACAGCAAAAACTCCAGCATTCCGCCATCGGCAGATCCTAATCGAGAAAAGAAATCGCGCGCCAAAAGCAATAAAAACCCAGGCGGGCAGCCTGGCCATAAAGGCAGTAATTTATCACCGGTGAAAGACCCAGATGAAGTGCTGGATATTACGATTGATCGTAGCCAATTGCCGAAAGGAAAATACCGTGTTGTTGGCAGTGAAAGCCGCCAAGTAGTTGATGTTCGTATTACCCGATATGTCACCGAATATCGGGCGCAGATTCTACAAGACGAGAAGGATAACCAGTTTGTTGCGGAGTTTCCGCAAGGGGTCACTCGGCAAATAAAATATGGCAATGAGTTTAAAGCCAACGCGGTTTATATGTCGAGCTACCAGCTGATTCCTTATGAACGGACTCAAAAGCACTTCGCTGAGATATTGGATGCGCCAATCAGCACCGGTAGCCTTGCCAATTTTAATCAGGAAGCTTTTCATCGACTGAGGCCATTTGCTCAGTTAGTACCGGCTATTTTGCGTGCTGGAGATTTGATTCATGCCGATGAAACCGGCGTCAATATCAATGGTAAACGAAAGTGGCTACATGTCGCGAGCAATGACCGCTGGACGTGGATTGAAGCGCATGAATCAAGAGGTATCGAGGCAATGGAAGCGATCGACATCTTGCCTAAATTTACCGGTTTATTGGTACACGATCACTGGAAAAGCTACTACCGATTTGTGCTGTGCTTGCATGTATTGTGTAACGCCCATCATGTACGTGAATTGGCGCGAGCCCATGAGCAAGATGGCCAGCAGTGGGCCAAGGCAATGGAAGATCTGCTTTATGAAATGAATACAGCAGTCAATGAGGCGGGGGGTGAGTTGGATGAAAAGCAGTGTCAAAAATGGGTGAAGCGATATCGAAAAATATTAAAAGCAGGTGATCGGGAATGTCCGGCACCTGAGCCAAAAAAAGCGGATAAAAAAGGTCAATTAAAACGAGGGAAATTAGCACGAAGTAAATCGAGAAATTTATTAGAACGGCTGCGGGATTTTGAAGCAGACGTGCTGCGGTTTATGAGTAATACCCGAGCACCGTTTACCAATAATCAGGGTGAACGGGACTTCCGTATGAGCAAGGTTCAGCAGAAGATATCAGGCTGCTTCCGCTCATGGGATGGCGTGAAAGCGTATTGCAGAATCCGGAGCTATATATCGACCTGCCAAAAACATGGGGTCGGTGTTGGGGAGGCTTTGTCGTTATTATTTGCGGGTAAATGGCCGGACTTTATTCAGAAGAAATTGGATCGGTTGGTGTGACATGCTGAATGGTTACAAACGAGTCATGCTTTGCGATATCGTTAAATGGGCTTCTGTCTTATCTGCCACCAGTGGCCATGGTAGTGTGCTTTGTTTTTTTTCCGGTCAAAACCAGGTAGGAATGCACTGATACATACTGCATTTTCAAATAAATTTGAAAACATATGGCATAACACTAAGAGCAATAGGCGCATTTAGAAAAATAAAGTATCGCAATAGAATTTATTAGGTTGATAAATTATTAAATAAAAATTTATTTAATAATTCGTGATGTAATTATTGTTTTTCTATGCGTAGCTGGTAACTTTTTGCTAAATAAATTAAAGTTTGATAAAACCCACCCTTAAGAGAGAAGCCCAAGGGTGGGTTTTATCAAGCGATGAAAGCTTTAGTTCTAAGCAGCTAGAATTGCCCAAGTAATTGCAGACAATGAAATTGTTAGCGCAGTCCATGCCCACAGCGGAGGCATTTTCTCATGGTCTTCAAAAGATTCTTTAACAATGTTGTGACGGCAACAAGTTGATCCTACTAAACAAGCTTCCATATTCTGACTCCACAAAATTAAATTAATTGTGATGGCAGCTAGCGGCTTTGCCAGATCGTAAATTAATCCAGAGAGAGGCTGGAGTTATCTACCATCCTGGGAGCCCTGCTATCAAACATGCACTGCTATAACGGCAATTAACACGTATTATTTTGATAGCTTGCGAAGCAGCTGATCTGTTGCCATCAGACGGAGCGATTATCATCGGCAAAGGCTAGTTGGATAAACCGAAGTGCGACATCAGATGGCTTTAGGTCGATGATCGGTAGTATGACTTGTTTTGTGGTACTTGATTTACCTAAATAGTAGGTAGCACAGTTTAATGGAGTCGATAGAAGTTGGAAAAATAGAGGTAGTTCAATAGCTTTAAGATGAATTTAAATAGAAGCATTTCAAGAAAGTTTAATCAAAGTTGTCTGACCATCAATGGTCACGCTAGCCAATAATTAATTGTGTAAAATAGATAAGAATTGTTTTGTGCTGTAATTATTTTTTCGCTTTGCCTGTGCGTTCTGATCCTAAGATGTGATGTGGTTAATTGTGGGCCCGTGCGTCATCCTCGCCATGGACGACTAAATGGATTTAGAAGGTAGGGCGACGCAGGATGCCAAAGCCGAAGTGCGGGAACCCATGAGCAGGGAAGTTAAACTGGTAAGCTCTTACGCAACTTAATTCTTTATCCTCCTTGGTTTATGGATTCCGGCTTCCCTATCCGGAATGACAGCTTGAAGAAAACTGTTTAACCAGAGCTCTGACTCGTACATTTATGTACTCCCTGGAAATAATGACGGTGTGGTGGAAGGCGTGCGTTACGAAGCTAATTGCTAGCCCTTGCGCCATCTCGAGCATGAATGCCGGAACCCAAGCACCATGGAAGGGAACACCAAACGAAGCTGTAATCACAGAACAAGAAAATATCTATTAAAGTATCGACACAACGGAACATACATGCAGGCAAGAATGACGATATAGTGACATTGCTAGGGCGTTCTTCATGATGAGTTGCTAATCTTTTTTACTCTGAGTTTAAAACTAGATGGAATTGTGGAAGAAGTTATCGTGGAAATCGACTCATTCTCGCAGTTGAAGGAAGCAATGAAAGGAAAGGTATTTCATGTCACTTCGATGGAATCTCTCTTGGAAATAAAAAAAAGCGGTTGTTTTCTTAATAACTTATCAGAAAACCGCTCGTCATGGTTTGGCAACACAAATGGCTATTTCAGAAACAAAGGTTGTATTTCTTTTTTTGATTATAGAAAAATTGATGATTGTCCAGAATGGTTGCCGGGAAGGTGTAATCCTCTGGATATTTTACGTCATGATAGTATGGCTCTTTTGGTGATAAAGCCTGAAGCCTATTTGAAGTTAGTCGTGCCAGGGAGGCGGGAAACTTCTAAAGAGAGAAAGATGAATCTTGTTCCAATGATAGAGGTAGGAATCAAATCATCTTTATCGCTTAAGTTAATTGAATGTGCCTATTTGGTTTATAAAAAAAGCCCCGCCACAATTAAGTAGCGGGGCTTTTAATAAATCGTTACGATTTACTAAAGCGCTATCGCATGATTGTTTTTACAACGCCGCAATAGTCTCACGCTGCTGTTGCAGGGTTTCCAAAGTGGATTTCTGCTCAGCTAATGTGTTGCGTTCTTTTTCAACCACCGCTTCAGGTGCCTTGGCAATAAAGCCCTGGTTGTTCAATTTACCTTCCAGCTTGGCGATGTTCTTACCTAGCTTTTCCAGTTCCTTGTCCAGACGCTTTAATTCAGCATCTACGTCGATTAAACCAGCCATAGGTAATAGCAGCTCTAACTCACCAACAACCGCAGTTGCAGCGGCAGGCGCTTCACCTTCTAACCATTCAATCGATACCAGCTTGGCTTGGCTCTTTAAGTAAATTGCACAAGCTTCAACGCGACGTCGGTCTTCATCGCTACCCGCTTTTAAAATCAGCGGCACTTTCTTCGCTGGGGAAATATTCATTTCACCGCGAATGTTACGAATAGATGTGATGACCTGCTGGCACCATTGAATATCAGCAGTAGCTTGCGCATCAATTTTGCTTTCATCTGCTTGAGGGAAGGCTTGCAGCATAATGGTGTCACCTTCTGCCAGCTGCTTGCCAGCTAAAGGTGCTACGGTTTGCCAGATCTCTTCGGTAATGAAAGGCATGATGGGGTGCAGCAAACGCAGGGTTGCTTCCAGAACACGAACCAGAGTGCGGCGAGTGCCACGAACTAGTTCTGCCGGCGCGTTTTCGTCCCAGAATACCGGCTTGGACAGTTCCAGGTACCAGCTGCAGTATTCGTTCCAGACAAAGTCATACAGCTCTTGCGCCATTAAATCGAAACGGTACTGTTCATAATGACGAGATACTTCTGCTTCAACCTGTTGCAGGCGTGAAATAATCCACTTATCTGCAGCGGTTAATTCAACCGTTTCGCCGTTTTGGCCGCAATCCTGACCTTCAGTGTTGGTTAATACATAACGGGCGGCATTCCATAGCTTGTTGGTAAAGTTGCGATAGCCTTCTAGGCGTTTCATATCCCAGTTGATATCACGACCGGTAGATGCCAGCGCAGCTAAGGTAAAGCGCAATGCATCAGTGCCGTGTGGCTCAATACCATCAGGGAACTGACGGTTTGTGCTGTCGGCAATTTTCTTCGCTAATTGTGGCTGCATCATATTGCCGGTGCGTTTTTCCAGCAATGTATCTAGGTCGATGCCATCAATCATATCCAATGGGTCAAGTACGTTGCCCTTGGACTTGGACATTTTCTGACCCTGCTCATCGCGGATCAAACCAGTGACATAAACCGTTTTAAAAGGAACTTGCGGCTTGCCGTCTTCGTCCTTCATAAAATGCATGGTCATCATAATCATTCGGGCAACCCAGAAGAAAATGATGTCAAAGCCGGTAACCAATACGTCAGAAGCGGCAAATTGCTTCACACGCTCGTTCATTTCTGGCCAGCCCTGAGTACCGAAGGTCCATAATGCAGAACTGAACCAGGTATCTAGAACGTCTGGGTCTTGATTTAATTCAACGCCAGCGTCGATATTATGTTTGGCGCGAACTTCGTCTTCGTTACGGCCAACATAAATATTGCCTTCATTGTCATACCAAGCAGGAATCCGATGACCCCACCACAACTGACGAGAAATGCACCAGTCTTGGATATCATTCATCCAGCTGTTGTACATATTTTCGTACTGCTGTGGTACAAATTTAATATCGCCGTTTTCAACCGCTTCAACAGCTGGTTTGGCGAGGGTTTTCGCATCAACAAACCATTGGTCTGTCAGCAGTGGTTCAATAATCAAACCGGAACGGTCACCGCGTGGTGCCATTAATACGTGGTCTTCAACTTTTTCCAGCAGGCCGAGTTTGTCGAAATCAGCAACAATTGCCTTACGGGCATCGAAACGGTCCATGCCGGCGTAAGCTTCAGGCATTACGGCTGGGTAGGCTTCAGATTCTTTGCCTTCAAAATCGAAAATTTCAGCTTCGGCACGAATCGCTGCATCGACTGTCATGATATTAATCATTGGCAGTTTATTGCGACGGCCAACCATATAGTCATTAAAGTCATGTGCAGGGGTGATTTTTACGCAACCGGAGCCTTTTTCCATATCGGCATGTTCGTCAGCAATAATCGGAATGCGACGGCCAACTAATGGCAATTCAATAAATTTACCGATCAGGCTTTGATAGCGAGGATCTTTGCTATTCACCGCAACCGCAGTATCACCCAACATGGTCTCAGGACGGGTAGTGGCAACAATCAGGTAATCTTTACCTTCCGCTGTTTTCTCACCGTCAGCCAGCGGATAACGCAGGTGCCAGAAGAAACCTTTTTCTTCGGTATTTTCTACTTCTAGGTCAGAAATTGCGGTGTGCAATTTCGGATCCCAGTTGACCAAGCGCTTGCCGCGATAAATCAGATCATCTTCATACAGACGAACAAATACTTCTTGAACTGCTTTATAAAAACCGTCGTCCATAGTGAAACGTTCGGTGTCCCAATCAACAGAAGCGCCCAAGCGACGCATTTGGCCGGTAATCGTACCGCCAGACTGGTCTTTCCAGTCCCAAACTTTTTCGAGGAATTTTTCACGGCCCAGGTCATGGCGAGTTTTTTGTTCTTCCGCGGCTAGCTTGCGTTCAACAACCATTTGAGTTGCGATGCCAGCGTGGTCGGTACCGACTTGCCATAAAGTGTTATGACCATCCATACGCTTATGACGGATCAAGGCATCCATAATGGTTTGCTGGAAGGCGTGACCCATGTGCAGGCTGCCGGTGACATTCGGTGGCGGGATCATGATGCTGTAAGGTTTGCCTTCACCGGAAGGTGCAAAATGCTTCGCTTGTTCCCAGTTGTCGTACCATTTGCGCTCAATCGCGCTGGGGTTGTAGGTCTTATCCATGATTTTATCGCCGAATTAGGTAAGTCGGGCGTACAACCGGGCCAAAATTACCCGCCGTTCACCGTGAAGAATCAAACCCGGCATTCTATCGAGAAAAGCAGGTGAGGGTAATAGCTTGCGGTCTGATTTATGAGGATTTGGTCATTTGAATCAAACCGATGATTTACCCTGTGAGACATGGCTATCGAGAAAAGCAGGTGAGGGTAATCGCTTGCGGTCTGATTTATAGCGATTAGCTCGGATTAGCTATTGGCCAATGAAACTGTAGGTTGATTAGAGCCACAGGCGAAAACCAACATGACCATGGCACAATAAAATCCAGTGTTTGTTGTGAACGACAACAGCGACATATTGTTTGCAGGGCATTTATCGCGATCCCCGAAAGTTGCATTTCGCCGTAGGCTCTATGTCAAGCTACGCGGTTAAACCATTAGTATGGGTATTATTGAACAAAGCAAGGAGCACAGAATGGGTTGCAGCAAGTCAGGCTGGTTAATGCGCATCTTTGGATTAGCTGTTGCAGTTGTCGTTGCGATGCAAAGCTTGCCAGTAGCGCAAGCACAGCAAAACAATCCGACTGAGCTGCCTTCTATCCATCAAGCTCGGCAAGCATTTCCTGTTTGTTTAAAACAGCTGGAGCAGTCGCCACCAGCACAAGTTCTGACCCCTGAAACCCGCCAGCAAATTGCCCAATTGAAGTTTATCTCCAAGGTGCTGGAACTGGATCGGGCGCAGCCGGAATTTACCTTGACCTTCGAGCAATATCTCAAACCCCGGCTGAGCCAGTGGCGAATCAATAAAGCTAAAGCCCTGCATAAAAAACACCAAAGCCTGTTGGCTGAGTTAGAAGCAAAATATGGCATTCCGGGTGAGTACTTAATTGCTTTTTGGGGACTGGAAACTAACTTCGGCAGTTATCTGGGTAATTTTAAAATTCTCGATAGTCTAGCGACTTTGGCATGTGACCCAAGACGGTCAGCGTTTTTTACCGCTGAATTGTTTCAAGGGCTGCAGATGATGGAAAGCTTTGGTTATTCCAAAGATAAAATGCTCGGTTCGTGGGCGGGTGCAATAGGCCAAACCCAGTTTTTACCATCGGCTTACAACCAATATGCAATAGATGGTGATGGCGACGGCACCATTGATTTATGGAATAGTGAAATTGATGCGCTGGTATCGTCTGCCAATTATTTACGACAGATTGGTTGGAAAAATCCATCGTTAGTTCATGGTGCCTATAACAGCTGGGGTTTTGAATTAGATAAAAATCAGATTAAATTATCTGATGAATTGTTAGCGCAGTACCTTGATCAGAGGAAAGCTTTATCTCAGTGGCAGGAGCTTGGAGTAATTATTCCAGGCACTATGCAAGCCGATTTATCGCAAATGGCTCAGCTGTTATTAATAGAGTCAGAGCGCGAAGGTGCACGATATTTTCTGACGTTTGATAATTACCAGGTAATTCTGCGCTGGAATCGTTCGAACTTTTACGCGATCTCTGTGGGTATGTTGGCTGATGTAATTAATTCTGATAAATGATCTTGGTTAAGAGTGGTTAAAGATCGAAAGGGTAACTTACAGCCCTGTGAGTATCTTCTTTATTTGGAGTTTGATAATAATGTCTGCAGCAAAAATTGGTATTGTGACGGTGAGTGATCGTGCAAGCCGTGGTGAATATGAGGATATTTCGGGTCAGGCGATCATCAATACCCTCAATGATTACTTAACTTCTGAGTGGCAGCCGGTGTATCAGGTGATTCCTGATGAACAGGATCAGATCGAAGCTATGCTAAAGAAAATGGTAGATGAAGATAACTGCTGTTTGGTGGTAACCACCGGAGGAACTGGCCCGGCCAAGCGTGATGTGACGCCTGAAGCGACTGAAGCGGTTTGTGATCGTATGATGCCCGGGTTTGGTGAATTGATGCGAACTGAGTCTTTAAAGTTTGTGCCGACCGCCATTTTATCTCGTCAAACTGCAGGGTTGCGTGGCAGTTCTTTAATTGTCAATTTACCTGGCAAGCCTAAATCCATTCGTGAGTGTCTGGATGCGGTATTCCCTGCGATTCCTTATTGTATTGATTTAATGGACGGGCCGTATCTGGAGTGTGATGCATCAGTTATTAAACCATTCCGGCCTAAAGCAAAATAATTATTAAGTATAAAAAGCTCCAGTAGGAATATAAAGGCTTGCTGGGGCGGGTCAGCAAAGGATAGTTTCATCAGCCAAGTTTTAAGGTGCTTTCTTTGATGTTATTGGCAAAGTATTTAAACTCTGATTTCTTCTTCTCGTTGCCTTATGATGGTTTGAAAATGCTCGTCGTTAAGAAGATTTTTGTATTTTATTTTGTCATGAGTTATTTCGTCTTCTCTAATTAAAAAGGCGTGAAGGATTTTATTTGATGATAGGTGGCTTTTAAGCTCGTTACCGGTGATGTGAGTATCAATTTTTTTGAGCTCGAGCTTACTTCTTTTGTGAACAATGGCGTCAATTAGCTTAATCATTCTCATGCTAAGATGAATGTTATTAATCAGCGGCTGAAGTATTTCATCACCGTAGCCAACGCTATGATAAAGATCTTCTTCATGCCTTTCATCATTGATTTGACTCATTAACTTCTCACCCAAAAGTATGATTCGTTTTTGCATTTTTTCATATGCCTTCATGGCCAAAATTTCATCGCTGCCAAACAATGGCCACAGGCTAGCTTCATTGTGGATTAACGTCTTGGTTTCAGATATTAGCAATGTTGATTTTGGTAGCATTCGAATATTGGCAGAAGCATTGGCGACATCTTCAATCCAATGTTTGTATTCACATATTGAATGCTGAAGTTCGGAGTAGAACCGCTGCTTAAGGATTTTTTCATTTCTTCGTTTGTAATACGCAGGCCCAAACAGTGCAACCAAGACAGCCAAAAAGGTTGAAATAGCAGAAATAGCACTCCATCCGGCATTAGTAAGCGCTTCGAAGACGGCAACCATCCAATTGCTCCAAACTTCCCATTCCATTGATTTTTACTCCATATCTTGTGTTTGTTAGAAGGTTTTTAGGTAAAGCATTTAATGGTAAAATAAAAACTAAATGCTCAGGCTGTTTCCTCGGTTATATTTCAGGAGTTGTTTCTAATTGGCTGCAGTTTTTTCATCTTAAATTTCATATTTAGTGATTCTTGCCAGAAAAATGGCTGAAACAGAAGTTTCAGCCATTTGTATTTTACTGCTTAAACACCCAATTTAAACCGCTACCCAGTCGCTCTACTCGTACCTGACCAGTTTTTAGCTTTAATTGTATTTTAGTAAAGCGCTTTTTCATTAAATACATCGACAAAAATTTACTGGTTAATGGGGTGTCTTCCAAATTGTCCAGTACATGCTGCGGTACTTCGATTGCACCCATCTGGCTCCAGGTTTTATCGGTAATGCCGCGTTCTTTTTTAAACTGACGCATACCGTCGGTGCTGTGCAGAATTAAAGGCAGAATTTCTTCATTGCCTGATTTGTCTTTCAGGGTAATGGTCATATCTGCCGGAGAACAAAAAGCGTTAAAGCCTGAAAGCTCGGCTGTCCAGTTAATGCCAGCCATGCGGGCTTTTAACGTACCGCTGTTTTTGAAGTAATCCAGATCTTCGTTATCGCCCAGTGTTAATTCAGTGGTATCACCCGGACGGTTGTCGATAATCTTTCCTTTCAAGGGCTGGCCAGTGACTTTAAAAGTCCAGTCGGTAGCAGCCATCAGGTTAATATCTTTTTCCCAAAAACCGCTATTGCCCAGCTCATCTTGTCCTTCAATGCGCATGGTGCGATAAACCGCGCCAATACCGACTTTGTGAATGGTGATTTCATCGGTAATGGTGCCATTAATTTTGGGCTGATGAATCCAGTCAGGAGCGGGTAGTTGCCGGGCAGGATTTTTCACACCGCGTTGATCTTCCCAGCTGTAGCGAAAGAATACCCAATCAGAACCGGCAATATCAAAATCATAAATCCGGCTGAAAATATCACCATATTTATTCATCACCATAATGCCCGAGCCACTGGTAGAAAGGCTGGTCATTTTGAACTTGCCTCTTAGCGGCCCGCACACTTCATAGCTGTAGTCGCTGGGCAGCCAAGGGTCGAGCAGGCTGATTCTTTGTTGGTCATCATAAACAGCATAAATACTGGTAACGCCGGTACCGATCCATTGTGGATTGCCTGCGGTATCGACGTGATGCTTATCCTCTGAAGGGGTCAGATAGCTAACATCCCAGTCCAGATATTTTTCAGGCATTTTCATACCGCTACCTAGCCAGAAGGGAGGGCCCCAGCGCTTGGTCCAGGTAAATTTAGATGGATCATCTTTTAAGCCTTTTTTCATGGTCCAGATACGTTGCTCGCTATCTATCGCCACGATGTATTCGTCATCTGAGGAGATTTCCTGAACATCACCGGCTAAATCTTTTGGCAATTCCAGTTGCTGCCAGTTTCCCATTAAGCCGCTTTGCCAGTAATTAGGTTTGATAAATATCTGGCCATCTCGCGCAGCTGAGTACCACATGCGGTTGAATGACTCGGTATAGGATTTCAGCCAAACATGTTCTGGCAGAGTACTGGTGTCTACGGCAGCGTAACTAATACCGGGGATGGATATTGAGAGTGCGATCATGCTCGCAGTGATCGCTAGTGGAAATCGCATATGCAGCTCCTGACGGCTTATTGTTATAGTTTGCCATCTAATATAGCGCCGAATTTGTTAATTGCCTTGGCTGAACCAACATTGATAATGGTAAAAACAGCGAAAGCGGTGAAAATTGAGCAGATACAACAAAATGATATGGGTGTTGAATGGTGTAAGAGAAGTATTTGCTTTGAGAGAAGTGTAAAAGTAATCTCTGTAGGATCTTGTGGTAGTTAGCCACAAGAGCTGCAGTGTATCTTTAAGATTTTGAGAAGAAAAATGAAGAACAAAAAAAGAAGCCTTCGAGCAAAGGAAGCTCATGCAGAGCAATTGCTGAAAATCAGTACATCATTGTTAATCGCATTTTTGCTGGTAGTTCTGGTGGTACCTTTAACCTCTATCGCTTCCATGATATTTAATGGGTCTATTAGCTTTAACTTTGCTCAGGATGGTAACGCACCTTGGCTAGCGTTTGTTTTTCTCGCCATAGAAACTACCTTGTTGGTGCTTGTCAGCAAAACCAAGAAGTGGGCGTTGGATATTTATGATGAAATCTATCCTGATGAAATCTATCCTGATGAGATTAATACCCAAACACCAACGTCTTAACAATCACTGGCAGCACCTTGTCATCAGCCAATGGTTTGCCGATATCGATATAGCCACCATCACTGACGTCGATACAATCGAGGCAGATAACGTCTTTAGTGCCATAACCCAATTTGGCCTCCAGAGTTTGCCCCAGCACTTTGCCGAAGTCATTTTCCAGAATGACAATTAAAGGCTGTGGCAGCTTAATCATTTGTTGCATGCCATCGATGATGGTATCAGCCAATTGTTGGATAAATGGGAATGACGGATTTTTTGGCCCTTTAAATGCCAGTGCAACATGTTGCGCACTGGTTTTCTGTGTACCGTTTTTTTGGTTAGCGGCTTGTTGGTCTGAAACATCTGCCAAATTAAACCAGCTGAGTTTCTTTTCAATTACCCGAGCCATTTCTGGTAGCGATAATTGTTCATCTTCGTCGGTTAATCGAAGTACCGGTACATTAATCAGCGGGAACACATCACGGGAAAAACTGATGGTACTACCAGAAATATCCGTGGCGTGAGAACCCGCGCCGATCACCGTTGCCCGTAAGGTTTCTGCCGGACAAAAAGATTTTACCTGGCTTAGGAGCAGTGATTTTTTAATCGACTGGCCGAGTAAAATGCCGATATCGTGATAAGCAAACTCGTCGGTGGCGACCACTTCTTGGGTTTGATCGGGTTGATCGTAAATATGAACCGCAACACCGCCAGAGGCAGAAAGATAATCTAATTTCCAATCTCGATTGAGGTCAGAAGTTCGACTAAGCATTAATGACAGTTGTGGCGATTCTGTTTTAAAGCCCATCACTTCTTCGAGAATGCCGGTCATGCGCTGAACTACTTTGTCGATTTCAGTGCGAGAAATTAGATCGCCCGCATTTAAATTCAAACCGATGCTGCTGGCCAGTTGTTGTAATTTGTCTGAGATATAAGCAATGGTTTTATGGTGGGTGCTATTGCTTGGTTCAAAGCGCATCAGTCGCCCGCCAATATCAAGGCAAGTAGTATCGAGCACATTGCCATGGTCAAACACCGCAATATTGGTAGTACCACCACCAATGTCGAGGTTGGCGACTAGGCAGTTTTGGTCATCAGAATATTTGGCTGCGCCAGCGCCTTTGCCGGCAATAATACTTTCTAGGTCTGGCCCGGCGGTCGCCACTACAAAATCTCCAGCAAAGTTAGACAACATATCTGCAACTTCACGGGCGTTTTCTTTGCGGGCTGTTTCGCCGGTAATAATCACTGCGCCGGTATCAATGTCATCGGGGTGAATGCCGGCTTTTTCAAATTCATTGCCAATTAGCGCGGCGACTTTTATCGCATCTATCTGGTGATGGGAAATGAGCGGAGTGAAATGTACTTGGCTGCGGAACAATACTTCACGCCCGACAATTTCAACCTTGGGGATCATCGCCCCGGGAGAAACGTTTTCTAAAGACATCTCTGTGAATACTAATTGAGTGGTCGAGGTGCCAATGTCGATGCCGGCGCTAAGAATTTTCTGTTTCATAAGGATTGAGTCAGATATGCCGCGAAGAAATTATAAGCAGAATTATCGCGCTGGATTGAGAATGATTAGCGGTCTTATATCAATAATGTTGGGATTTGTGGTCAAGAGTTTGATTTGAGCGATAGCGGTTTTTTTACGGTATCTATTGATGGGCGTAATACCATCGCTCTAAATCATTGAACCGCCATCCTGGCTCTTTATGACATACATTACATCCCTGTAAATCGTCATACCGCCATCCTGGCTCTTTATGACATACATTACATCCCTGTAAGTCGTCATACCGCCATCCTGGCTCTTTATGACATACATTACATCCCTGTAAATAAAATGCCGACCATGGAGGTCGGCATTTTTTCGCGCTTTTTAACAGTTAAAGCTGAGCTGAATTAGCTCAATTCAGCTTGTGCTGCTGCAATGGCTGCGAACTCTTCTTCAGGTGCTTGAGCAACCAAGTGCTTGCTGCTGTAGAAGGCAAAGTACGCAATCATGACTGCGTAGAATGCACCACTCCACAGAGCTGCTTGCCAGCTTACGAAGAAGGTAGAAATGAACGCCAGAATCGACAATACAAATGCGATACCGGAAGTCACCATACCACCTGGAGTTCTATAAGGACGCTCCAGATCTGGTTCTTTAACACGTAAAACCATGTGAGACAGGGTCATTAATGCATAAGAAATAGTGGCACCGAAAACTGCCATGGTGATCATCAAATCGCCTTGCTCAGTCAGTGACAGTACAAAACCAATGACACCAGGTACGATCAGCGCGCGCGCTGGTACATGCTTTTTGGTAGTGACTGATAACCAGCGAGGAATATAACCTGCACGCGACAGTGCAAATACTTGGCGGCTATAACCGTAAATAATAGAGAAGAAGCTGGCGATAAGACCGGCTAAGCCCACTACGTTAACGTATTTAGCGGCAAAAGAATCTTGGCCATAAACGGCTTGCAATGCTTCTACTAATGGTGCGCCAGAAACGCCCATAGCTGCTGCACCTGCACCACCTGGAGCTAAGAATAATACCAAGGTACCGGAGATCAACAGGAAGATCATCGCAGTGATAATACCTTTAGGCATATCTTTCGCTGGATCGTCTGCTTCTTCTGCTGCCAGAGGCACGCCTTCAACTGCCAGGAATAACCAGATAGCGAAAGGAATACAACTCCAAACACCCATATAGCCATTAGGCAAAAATGCGCTTGCACCGATAGCTGCTTCATTTACTGGAACATTAAATAAATTCGCAGCATCGAAGTGAGGAATCATGCCAATAACAAAAACCAACAAAGCAGACACTGCTAATGCGGTAATAACCATCATTATTTTTAATGCTTCACCGGCACCAAATAAATGAATGCCTACGAATAACGCATAAAATGCAGCATAAACAAATGGTCCGTTTAAGCCTGTTAATGCTTCAACATAACCACCGATGAAAATTACGATTGCTGCTGGAGCAATCATATATTCAAGTAGAATTGCTGTTCCTGTCATATAGCCGCCCCAGCGACCTAATGCACGACGAGCAAAACTATAACCGCCACCTGCAGTAGGCAGAGAAGCAGAAAGCTCAGCAATTGAAAGCACCATGAATAAATACATAATTCCCATTAGAATCATGCCAATAAACATACCGCCAAAACCGCCGACGCCCATACCCAGGTTCCAACCTGAGAAGTCACCGGAAATTACGTATGCAACACCCAAGCTCGCCAGAAGCATCCATCCGGCAGCGCCTTTCTTTAATTTACGTTGTTCCAGATAGTTCTGGTCAACTGAATCATAACCCGTATCAGACATACCCTTATAACCCCATGCTTTGAGAAGGATTACCGCACTAAAGTAAAATCATCCTGATTTCACTAGCATTTATTTCCCGATTGAACTTTTAAAGCAAATGATGAAAGTGCGATGAATTAAAGGCGCTTGCATTAAATGATTTTGACATCCAAGAGTTTAAATAAATATTTCGCATACTTTCATTTGAGAACATTTGTTTAAAATTCTTGTTGGCCGGAAAGAACAACGAGACCAACGCTGAGATTAACAATGCTAAATTTTCAAAATCTGACATGACTCAATGATTATGGAAACTTATAGCTAGAAATCGTTAATATTTTTTGCTTAAAAGTAGAGGGCCTAATGTTTTAATGTAACGCTTTGTAACTTTATCTTTTTCATTCATATGCTTGAGTTTGTTTCTAGCAATTATGTTACAGAACCATGATTTATCGATAAAAGCGATAGCTGAAAAGTGATTTTTAAAGATTTAGAGAAAAAGAAATTACAAACGAAAGATTCATTTGTTATGCATTTTAAGTAATGCAGAATAACTTAATTGGTTGTAGCGGTGAAATACGATGCTGTGATTGCTGTATTGATTTCTTGTGTATATAAATGATGGGCTGGCCGCATTAGATTCCTGTCAGTTGCATCTTAATAGTGGTTTTTGCTGCTTTGATTTTAAGAGGTAGGCCTTGGGTTAGATTAAGCTATTTAACTTACCTAGAAATAATAGGTGCTTAAATTAAGACACGGGTTAAAGTGTTTTGGCTTTTTCTGCATCTAATACAGTGACTGAGTCGCAGGCAGATGGGGTAAGGTTAAAATCTGCTTGTGAGCAGTTTGTCCGAATGGTCTGGTCATGATGGTTTCGCAACGTTATATTATAACAATTAGTCTATGTTGATGATTTGGAGTCTTGTTGATGAAAGCCTGTTTTAAGTTGGTAGCGGCTGTTGTTTTAATGACCACTGCATCGGTTGCTTATGCCGCCGACAATCTTTCTGCCCACCAACATGGTGCTGGCAGTCTAGATGTAGCCGTGGAAGGCAACAGCGTTTTAATGGAGCTGCGGGTTCCTGGTCAAGACTTACTCGGTTTTGAACAACTTAAAACAGATCAACAGAAATCTAAAGCGCATCAGGCGGTTGCACTATTAAAGCAGCAATGGTTCAGTTTCAACGCGCAAGCCAATTGCCAGCTAGTTGAGGCCGAGGCTGAAATTGAAACGGAAGGTGAAGATGATCATGGGCATGAAGAACACAAAGACCATGACGAACACAAAGATCATGACGAACACAAAGACCATGTCGATCACGAAGATCATGAAGAACACAAAGATCATGACGAACACAAAGACCATGTCGATCACGAAGAAGCTGGTCATATAGAATTTCATGCCAGCTGGTTGTATCAATGTCAGCAGCCTGAGCAAATCAACAGTCTGACCAGTAAGCTGTTTGAGCGCTTTCCGGGCAGTCAGCAATTGAAGCTACGCATCTTGTTGCCAGCAGGGCAAAAACTAGGTCAGTTAACGGCTAAAAATAACCAGTTCAACTTTTGAAAATGACATCATCTGTATTGGAAATTAATCAGCTGCGCTTTGCTTGGAATTCGGGCAAAGCAGCTGATTCAAAATCAGCAGTTAACCCTGAGTTAGCTGCGTCACTCTATTTGCTGGATATTCCGCATCTATCATTGGCGCGTGGTGAGAAATTATTCTTACGCGGGCCAAGTGGAAGTGGCAAAACAACTTTATTGAGTTTGATTGGTGGAATACTACAAGGCTATCAAGGCGAATTATCTTTGTTTGGCCAACCATTGGCTGATTTAAGCCCTTCGGCAAAAGATAAATTTCGTGCGGATCATATCGGGTTCGTTTTTCAGCAATTTAATCTAATGCCTTGGCTAACCATGCGTGACAATGTTTTGCTGAGTTGCCAGTTTTCTGCTCGTCGAAAAAAAGCAGCAATTGCTGAACATGGTTCGATATCTCAAGCCGCTTCGGTACTTTTAACCGGGCTTGGCTTGTCTGAAAACTTGCATGATCGACCGGTACAGCAATTGAGTATTGGCCAGCAGCAACGCGTTGCAGTTGCCAGAGCATTAATCGGCAATCCGGGTTTGTTAATTGCCGATGAGCCCACTTCCGCTTTAGATCATTCCAGCCGAAATGCCTTTATGGATTTGTTATTTGAACAATGCCAGCGCAGCGATTGTGCGCTGATGTTTGTCAGTCATGATCCGAGTTTGGAGAAAGGCTTTGATCGATGCATTTCTTTAGGGGACATCAATAAGAGCTTCCAGCCACAACGGGAGATTATTTGATGTTTAAACTTGCATTGCAAAGCCTGTGGAACCGACGATTGACCGCCGCTCTAACCATTTTTTCAATCACCATTAGCGTGGTTTTATTGTTAGGTGTCGAACGAATGCGTTATGAGGCGAGAGATAACTTTACTCGTACCATCGCGGGCACTGATTTGTTAGTGGGCGCTCGCTCAGGTGGCATTCAGTTGTTGCTGTACTCGGTGTTTCACATAGGAGATGCCACTAACAATATGCGCTGGTCTTCAATTGAAGCGATTCGCAAGCAAAAAAAAGTTGACTGGGTGGTGCCTTTGTCGCTTGGTGATTCGCACCAGGGTTTTAGGGTTGTCGGCACCGAAAAGAATATTTTTAAACGCTATAAATTTGGTAATAAGCAATCGCTAACTTTTGCTCAGGGGCAAACATTCGATGGGGTGTTTCAAGCAGTTTTAGGTGCTGATGTTGCCAGCCAGCTGAACTATCAAATTGATCAAAAAATTGTACTCAGCCATGGTGTTGAGAAAAATTCTCTGCAACAGCATCAGGACAAACCGTTTTCTGTTTCAGGCATTTTACAGCGAACAGGTACGCCGCTTGATCGGGCTATTTTGGTATCGCTACAAGGAATAGAAGCGCTACACATTGATTGGCTAGATGGTGCGCCAGCAATACCAGGCTTTTCGATTTCAGCAGATCGAGTTAAACAAATGGATCTGCAACCGAAAGCCGTTACTGCGGCTTTTGTTGGTTTGAAGTCTCGAATTGCGGCATTTTCGGTACAGCGTTGGATTAATGAATATTCGGGTGAGCCATTAATGGCTGTTTTACCCGGTGTTACGCTACAGCAGTTATGGCAATTGATTAGTGTGGTGGAAAAAATACTGTTGGCGATTTCACTGTTGGTGGTGGTAGCTGGGTTGTCGGGCATGCTAACGGCAATTTTAACCTCCCTGAATGAACGGCGTAGAGAAATGGCGATTTTGCGAGCAGTTGGCGCTAGGCCGCTACATATTTTCATACTGCTGGAATTAGAAGCACTTTTTTACGGATTGATTGGCTGCTTGGCAGGGCTAGCCAGTTTATATTTGTTGCTGGGGTTGCTCGGGCCGCTATTACAAAGCCAATACGGTATTACCGTCGGCTTTGACTGGCCTCGTCAGAGTGAATGGCTCATGTTGTCTGGTGTGCTGGCCGGTGCTGCTTTAGTTGGTTTTATTCCTGCTTGGCGCGCCTACCGAAACGCACTTTCAGATGGTTTAAGTTTGCATTATTAACGGCTGGTGATGACAAGCCTGCGTTGTTAAGTCGCGGGATTAAGTGGATTAAATGAATTCAAGAGTGAGAGGTTGATTGTGAGAGCTATTTTATTAAGTTTGCTGCTGTTGCCGCTATTTTCGTCTTTTTCGTTATTTGCGGCAGATGATGCAATTAAGGTTAAAACCCTTTACTGGGATCAAATGCGGCCACCGGTTTCAGAAGAAATCAAAAAACGTTTTGATGAGCAAAAAATTACACCGATAGAACTGCGAGACTATCTCCAAGAGCTCGGGCTCAAGGTGCTGCCAGAATTGAATGGGCAACTGGTTCGTATTCCAGGTTACCTAGTGCCGTTAGCTGCCGGTGATGCTGGGAAAGCAACTGAATTCCTTTTGGTGCCAACAGTGGGCGCTTGCATTCACACACCACCACCGCCAGCCAACCAAATGGTTTACATGAAGTATGCCGAAGGGAAGGCGTATTCTGACAAAGGTTGGGAGCCCTTTTGGGTCTATGGTGTGCTGAGCGCATCCAGCAAGCAGACAGAATATGCGGAAGCGCTCTATTCAATTGATGTCACCAAAATAGAAGCTTACCAACCTGAAATAAAATAACGCTTAGTCATCTTTTTGTTGCATAAGCCTCGGTTTGCCGGGGCTTTTTTATGAAAAAGAGAAAAACGAAATCAAGCTCAAGTCAACTTGTGTTAGTAAAACTGTTAGCTAGAGCTCATTTTTCAATATTGCTCGGTAAGCTTTAATTCTCCCTTGATCCGCATCCATGGCAGACGACCTATTTTGGTGAATATTCGCAGCCGCTCAAAAGGAAAGCCCATAAGTCTCTTAATGGAGGTTGCTTTTGAGTTATCTGATTGACCAACAATAAAACAGGTAAATAAAACTCATCTTATAGAGTTGTTTATTTTTTTGCTGGCTGAAAAAAACTATCAGTAATGCGAATTCAGGTTCAGTTGGTTTCTGCTTAAAAAACAAGTAACAGGAGCAAATTAATGTTAGTAACGTGGGGTTGTTATGCGGATATCTGATTACGGAAAATATAAAGGAATAATTGTCTCAGTTGCCTTATTTCTTTTACTAGATGCATCGGTTTTGCTGCTGAATTTCTATATTTCATTTGAAATTGCCGATGATGCGGTGGGTGTAAACGTTGCGGGTCGTCAGCGGATGCTTTCCCAGCGGATGATGAAGTCATTGTTGGATATTAAAGTATCGCAAGATGCCGATGAGTCGGTAGTAGAAGCAATCAATGAACTACGCAATACCACGGTTTTATTTGATACCACGTTAGAAGCCTTTCGAACTGGTGGAAATACTCTAGGTACTGCGGGTAGTCAGGTTGAAATCAATCGAGTGGACTCTGAAGAAGGTCGGCTGGCGGTAATTGATGCTGGGCAAATCTGGCAGCCTTATTTGGAAAAGGTTGATGACTTACTGTCGGTTAATCCGATAGAAAACCTAGGTTTTTTTAGTGAGCGGCTGGAAGAAGCCATTGAATATGGCAGCCAAAAAAACCTGGTTTTATTGAAACTGATGAACACCTTAACCACTGATTTGGAGCAAGTCGCCAGTTCCAAAGCCACTCGTTTGCGAATTATCCAGACTATTGGTATCTCGCTGGCAATCATCAACTTCTTCATCATCATGTTTCACTTTGTTCGGCAGTTAAGAGAGTCGGACGAGCGAGTTGATGCGGCGCGGGGTGAAACGCAGGAAATTCTTGATACGGTAAACGAAGGTTTATTTCTGCTGGATAACGATTTGATTATTGGTGAGCAGCATTCGCGAGAATTGAAGACCATTTTTGGGCGAGATGATTTTCCAGGTCAATCGTTTGATTCGTTGTTAAAAAATGTGGTTTCTGAAAAAGATCTATCAACGGCACATAGTTTTATCAAGCTACTGTTCCGGCCTAATGTTAAGGCAAGCCTGATTGGTGACTTGAATCCATTAAATGAAGTTGAAATTCATATTTCTAATGATGAAGGCGTGTATGAAAGTAAATTTATCAAGTTTTCTTTTTCGCGGGTTCATTCTGAAGATTCCAGCTTGAACATATTAGTTACCGTTAGTGATATCACGCGCCAAGTTCAGCTAGCTAAAGAGTTGGAGTCAGCCAAACAGCAAGGTGAGCAGCAAATGGAAATGCTGACTTCTATTATTCATGCTGATTTTGATATGTTACTGATGTTTATCGATAACTCTTATAAAACCTTTGAACAAATAAATGAGGTTTTACGAGAAAGCTCTAAGTCACGTTCACAACTGCAAGACAAAGCCAATGCGATTGGCGCTTTGGTTCATGGTTTTAAAGGTGAATCATCGGCATTAAGCCTTGATCAGTTTGTGTCGCTTGCCCATGACTTTGAAGATCAGATTGCAGCCTTGAAAGGCAAAGCTGACTTGACTGGTAATGACTTCCTTAAGCTAACCGTAATGCTTGATCGAATGATGGATCAGACCGAAGCAACTGAAAAGCTGGTCGATAAATTGAGGCTGGTGGCAGATAAATCTACTGAAGATTGTAATCAAAAAGTGGCCATGTCAGATCGCCATAATTGGGATCACTTACATGAGTTAACTGCTTCAGTAGCAGCGAGACAAGGAAAACAAGTCGAACTGATTCATGCAGGATTGAATGATCATGTTCTAGAACAGGATTTACTGCAAAAGCTTAATTCGATCACCATTCAATTTATTCGCAATGCAATCAGCCATGGTATTGAACTACCAGATCAGCGTATTCAGGCAAGTAAGAAACCGGTTGGAAAAATATTAGTTCGTTTTGCCAAGCGTAATGATGGTTCGTATGAATATGTATTCCAGGATGACGGTGCTGGTTTCAATTTAGAAGCAATTCGAGCGCGTGCTATTGAGGCAGGAATTGCTGACGAAGCACAAGCAGCAAGAATGGATCACAAGCAGCTTATCTCGATGATCTTCGAGCCAGATCTGTCTACTCAAGGTCAGGTTGATAGTGATTCAGGCCGCGGCGTAGGAATGGTTGCAGTTAAAGACATGGTCAATGAGTTGGCCGGAAAAATGACAGTTGGTTTTAGAAAAGGCGTTGGTAGTACCTTCTCGATTTCGATTCCACCACAACTTGCAGGCATTGAAATAGTTGATGAGATTGAAATGACGGGGAATATTGGAGAGATTGCTGTAAATGCTTAAATTAATGACGGTCGATGATTCCAATATCATCCGAAATAAAATTCAGCGAGCTTTTGATTCTGGCAGGTTTTCTATGGTTGCTTCTGCTTGCAATGGCAAAGAAGCAGTCAGTTTGTTCAAGGTGCATCAGCCTGATGTGGTGACCATGGATATCACCATGCCAGAAATGGATGGCATCGCTTGTATCCAGCACTTAATGGCAATCAACCCAAATGTTTCTATTCTGGTGGTTTCTGCTTTGTCAGACAAAGCGACGGGGATTGAGGCACTAGAAAAAGGCGCTCAAGGTTTTCTAATTAAACCATTTACTGAGCAACAGCTTAGTGAAGCATTAATCGAATTGACGGAGCATTTAGATGTCTGAAGCAGTGTTACAGGTTTTTATTGATGGTGTTATTCGGTATTTCGAACATACCTCCGATAAAGAAGTAAACGTTGGGACACCGTACTTAATTGATAATACTAAGCCAGCAGCGCTTGATTATACTGGAATTATCGGTGTATCAGGCCCGAGCAAGGGCTGCGTTTATTTTACTGCGCCTAAAGTTTTGCTGAAGCACTTGCTGTTGAGTATTGGTGAAAATGATACATCTGAAGGCAATATTATTGATATTGTTGGAGAAGTTGCCAATACCATTTCAGGCAATGCCCGGCGAGAGTTTGGTCAAGAGTTTATGATATCCGTTCCAGTCGTGGTCGAAGGTTACCCTTCAGCAATTCACTTGCCGCAAAACACACGCTCATACGTTATACCTATAAGCTGGAAGTCTTATAGCGCATCGGTAGTGATCTGCTTGCAAAGCAGTTAACCAGATTTGGTTGCTTTTGAATTAAAGCTTAGAGTTGCCAGCGCCATATTTTTTGTTAAAACAAAAGTATGGCGTTTTTTTATGCCTGACTAGCGCTTAATTCGTTCATAACAAATGAAGCTTTCGTTTTGTTGTTGTCGCAAGTGGATTTTTCTGACTATCAAACTGGTCTTACCAGTTCGTCGGTGTAAACTTTGTTTTATTGTTGTAAAAAATACACATAACATTCATGTTTAATTGCGTATAAATTTTATTTTTTTCTGATTGTTAATTAAAGTTTTTAAAAGCAATAGGTTGCATTTGCATCGTTTTAAAATTAAAAAGTGAAGAATAAATACCCATTAAATTTGTTGATTTACGGCAATTCGTGAGAGTTTGTCGGCTGACTTGAGTCAAGAGGTCTAAGTCGATAGTGCTCTAATTTCTCCTGTTATATCGGCCTATACCCAAACTACTTCAAAATCTGAATTTAAGGTGGTTTGGGTATAGGCAGATGTTGAATTTAGACTCCTATCACGAAGGCCGAAACATGCAACTCAAAACTAGATTGTTTGGCAAGGTATACCAATTTGCTAGCATCAAAGAGGTTCTCGCAAAGGCCAATGAGATTCGCTCTGGTGATATTCTTGCCGGTGTAGCAGCAGAATCCATTACCGAAATGGTGGCCGCTAAGGAAGTGCTCTCTCGCATGACCGTAGCAGATCTTCGAAACAACCCTGTAGTTCCTTACGAAATAGATGATGTAACCCGAATTATTCAGGATGACATCAACGAGAGAATCTATGCGGGGATGAAAAACTGGTCTGTTTCCGAACTTCGGGAGTGGATTCTTGATTTCGACACTACTGGCGAGATGTTATTACGTGCCAGTCGCGGCTTAACTTCAGAAGTGATTGCTGCCGTATGTAAATTAATGACTAATGCCGATTTAATTTACTCAGCAAACAAGATTGAAGTGTTGGCGACTTGTAATACTACGATTGGTAAACGCGGCACACTTTCAGCGCGTTTGCAGCCAAATCACACTACCGATGATGTTGATGGCATTCGCATCTCAACTCTGGAAGGTTTGAGTTACGGTATTGGTGATGCCGTTATTGGTTTGAATCCGGTTGATGATAGTGCTGATAGTGTTTATCGCTGCCTGCATCAATTTGAAGAAATCAAACAGCGCTGGGAGATCCCAACTCAGAATTGTGTATTAGCCCACGTGACTACCCAGATGGAAGCGGTACAGCGCGGTGCTCCAGCCGATATGATTTTCCAGTCGATTGCCGGTTCGCAAAAAGGTAATGAAGCTTTTGGCTTTAACCTTCAGAACTTGAGCGATGCTGAACAATTAATGCTAAGTCAAGGTACTTGTACTGGTCCGAATGTTATGTATTTCGAAACAGGACAAGGCGCGGAACTTTCTTCTGAAGCGCATTTTGGTGCTGACCAGCAAACCATGGAATCTCGCTGTTATGGCTTGGCTCGTCATTATAATCCTTTCCTAGTAAATACCGTTGTTGGTTTTATTGGACCGGAATATTTGTATGACGGCAAACAGGTTATTCGTGCCGGTTTGGAAGATCATTTCTGCGGCAAAATGCACGGCCTGCCAATGGGCGTGGACGTTTGCTACACCAACCATATGAAAACAGACCAGAACGATAACGAGTCGTTAGCGGTATTACTGACCGCTGCTGGGTGTACCTATTTAATGGGCATTCCTGCTGGCGATGACATTATGTTGATGTATCAGACTACTGGTTATCACGATGTTGCAACGATGCGCGAATTATTCGGCAAAAGACCTATTCGTGAGTTTGAGTTGTGGTGCGAAAAAATGGGCTTTATGGAAAACGGCCGCCTGACCAAAAAGTCCGGTGACGCTTCTATTTTCCTGAAGTAACTGCCGAGGAGTAATACTTGATGATTTCAGAACAAGAACTGAAAAGTCTGATCGGCAAAGTGCTTTCGGAAATTAACCCGGATGAACTCAAGCCAGAACTGCTTCAGTCCCAAATAGAAGCTGCTACTGCAAGTGTCGTTAAAAGCACTAATGAAAGTGCAACGATAATTGATGATGTAGCAGATGATCAATTAGTCGATATTACCGAGATAGATACTTCGGAATATATGGCGATTGATAATCCAGAAAACCGTGAAGAATACATGAAGCTGAAGGCTAAAACGCCTGCTCGCTTGGGTATTGGCCACGCAGGGCCACGTTATAAAACACTGACTATGTTGCGTTTTCGCGCTGACCATGCGGTAGCAATTGATGCGGTTTTTAATGATGTACCTGACGAATTTATCGAAAGAAATCAGCTGGTTTCTTTGCAAACCCGAGTCGATGACAAAGACATGTATGTCACACGTCCAGACCTCGGAAGAATTCTTAACGATGCCAGTATTGAAAAGCTGAAAGCAGAAATGAGTCGCGATGCACGATTCAATGAAGCCCAGGTGCAAATTGTTGTGTGTGATGGTCTTTCTTCAACAGCGATTACTGCCAATCTGGAAAACATCCTGCCTGCATTAAAGCAGGGTCTGGAAGGTTACGGGTTAAAAGTCGGCAAGCCGATATTTGTTAAATACGGCCGTGTCGGTGCAATGGATCATGTTACCGAAGTTACTAATGCCGATGTCACTGTTTGTCTGGTAGGAGAGCGCCCTGGCTTGGCAACCGGTGAGTCTATGGGCGCTTATTTGACCTGGCGCGGAACGCGCGGAATGCCTGAAGCAAACCGTACCGTAGTTTCCAATATTCATAAGCGTGGAACACCGTCTGCAGAAGCAGGTGCCCATGTGGCGAATATTGTGAGAAAAATTGCTGACCAGAAAATGAGTGGCGTTGAGCTCAAGCTCTAGCATTAAAAAATTGAGGATAAAAACATGAAAGGCGATCGTCTCGGTGCATCGGTACTTAGTGTAAAAATGATCCCAAATGTTGATGAAGCTATGGCCAAGCAGTTAAAACTGCCCCAGGGCTGGCGCTCAATCGGTTTGATTACTTCAGATTGCGATGATGTGACTTATTGCGCACTAGATGAAGCAACCAAGCATGCAGAAGTAAAAGTGGTGCTGGGTAAGTCATTCTACGGTGGCGCTGCCAATGCGAATACCGCATTAGCGGGTGAAGTTATCGGTATTTTAGCTGGGCCAAATCCAGATGAAATTCGAAGTGGATTAAATAGAGCAATTGACTGTATTGAAAATGAATTTGCGTTTTATAGCGCAAACGATGAAGACAGCATTTGTTATTACGCACAGACCGTATCTCGCACCGGCGCTTTTTTAGCGGACATGGCGGAAACCGAAGAAGGTGGCGCGCTAGCTTATTTAATTGCCCCTCCATTGGAATCTATGGTCGGTATTGATGCTGCATTAAAAGCGGCTGATGTTCAGTTGGCGACTTTATTTGAACCGCCTTCAGAAACCAACTTCGGTGGTGGTTTGCTGACAGGTTCGCAGTCTGCTTGTAAAGCAGCTTGTGAAGCATTTGCTGATGCCGTTATCGCGATCGCTGACGAACCAAAACTTTTTTAATCAATGCCTGAACCAGACGGAATTAATTCATGAGTCAAGCAGCAGGTTTAATTGAAACCTTGGGATATCCCCCGGCCATTGAAGCGGCAGACGCAGCTGTTAAATCAGCTTGGGTCACCGTGGAAAGTATTGAGCTGGCAAAAGCTGGTTTGGTGACAGTAATTGTTCGTGGTGATGTTGCAGCGGTACAAGCTGCTGTGGCAGCAGGCAGTGAAGCGGCGGCAAGAGTGGGTACGGTGGTTTCCACCCATGTGATTCCACGTCCATCAGAAGAGCTTTGCGGTATTTTATGGACGCCAGGTTCCATTGCCAATCAATCCGCATCCAGTGTTTCAAGTAATGTGCTGACGCAGGAAACAGACCTTCAAGATGCAGAGGTTCAAAGAACAAAGGCTAAACAAGTAGTCATTGTTAATACCCCTGATATTGAAACTGCGCAAGTTGTTGAAAAACAATCTGAGCAGGTAAAGCCTGAGCCAGTAGAAAATTCTAATGTAATTTCAGAGACAACAGTAATGGATGCCGAGCAAGAGCAACCAGTGACTGATGAAACTTTGAGATTGCAGAAAACAATTAAGTTGCGGCAATTAGCCAGAAACTTCGAAGATTTTTCAATGAGCCGAAATGAAATTAAGTTCGCTAAGAAAAATCAGTTAATCGAAGCCATTTTGGCGCATTTAAGCAACGGTAATTCTAAATAGTAGGTGAGCTGATATGGAAGGACTGGACAGAGATTTACTGTCGGTTCAGGAAGTCCGCAACTTGATTCGCCGGGCGACTAAAGCCCAGCAAGTTTTTGCAGATTTCGACCAACAAAAGGTTGATAGCATTTGTCGTGAACTGGCTTTAGCTGGTGAGCGTGATGCGGTACGTCTGGCAGAAATGGCAGTTGCAGAAACTGGATTCGGTAAGGTGGAAGATAAAACCACCAAAAACTTGTTGGCATCCCGCATTTTGCTGGAATCCATCAAGGATATGCGGACCATTGGAATTATCGAAGAAGTTCCAGAAAAGAAGCTGATTAAAGTGGGTGTTCCTTTTGGCGTTGTAGCGGCATTAATTCCGTCGACTAACCCAACCTCAACCACCATTTATAAAGCTATTATCAGCTTGAAAGCTGGTAACGCGGTCATCATGAGCCCGCATCCTGGTGCATTAAAATCTATTAGTGAAACGGTTCGTATTTTAAAAGAAGTACTGCATCGCTGCGGTGTTTCTGAAGATATGATCGGCTTGATGCTAACGCCTACGCAAGAAGGCACCAAAGAATTAATGAGCAATTCAGGTACCGGAATTATTCTGGCAACTGGTGGTTCTGCAATGGTTCACGCAGCCTATAGCTCAGGTAATCCTGCGCTGGGTGTTGGGCCGGGTAATGTTCCTGCATTTATTGAACGGTCTGCTGATATCGAAAAAGCAGCACGTCATATTGTGCTTTCCAAGACTTTTGATTACGGCACGGTTTGCGCATCTGAGCAGCATGTTGTTACTGAATCTTGCATTGCAGAAAAAGTGAAGCAGGCATTAGTAAATGAAGATTGTTATTTCCTGAATCATTGGGAAATTGCAGCAATGGAAAAATTACTGACCAATGCTCGCGGCGGATTAAATGCCAAGGTGGTTGGTAAAAGTGCAATGGTTCTGGCTGAAATGGCTGGCATTACCGTTCCTGAAGGTACTCGAGTATTAGTTGCCGAGCAGCCGGTGGAAAATGTGGGTAAAAAATATCCATTTAGCTGGGAAAAATTATGCCCAACTTTAGGTTTCTATGTCGTTGAAGATAGCCACCAAGCTTGTAATCACTGCATCGAATTATTGACCTATATGGGTGCAGGCCACACTTTAGCCCTTCATACTAAAGATGACGCCTTAGTCCGCGAATTCGCGTTGAAGAAACCAGTGTCCCGTTTAGTTGTAAATACGCCATCTACCCATGGTGGTGTTGGCGCAACGACCGGAATTTCACCAGCATTCACACTTGGTTGTGGCAGTGTTGGTGGTTCCGCGACCTCGGACAATGTAACTCCGCTTAATTTGTTGAATATTCGGTATGTCGCTTATGGCATTTGTGAGCCAGAAGAATTGGCTGCAGCGCCAGTATGCTCAAGCACTGCTGAATCTTGTAATCAGGCAGCTGAAGTCGATGTCGACCAGTTGACCAAATTGATTATGCAACGTTTACAAAATATCTAATTTATACCTGACAGGAGAAAATTATTATGTCAATTACTAACGCACTGGGAATGATCGAAACCAAAGGTCTGGTTGGCGCTGTAGAAGCTGCTGACGCAATGGTTAAAGCAGCTAACGTAACTCTGGTTGGTAAAGAGATGGTTGGCGGTGGTCTGGTAACTGTAATGGTTCGCGGTGATGTTGGCGCGGTTAAAGCAGCAACTGACGCAGGCGCAGCAGCAGCTGAGCGTGTTGGAGAGCTGATCTCTGTACACGTTATCCCACGTCCACATAACGAAGTAGAAATTATCCTGCCTCAAACTCAGGTTAAGTAATTTTTTAAATCGATATTTTATGCATGAAGCGCTGTGTGCTTAAAATTTCGATTAAAAAGAACACCTGCCAGGAAAGTGCTGCAGCTTGATGTTTTTTAAGTTGCAGCGCTTATTGGGTAGCTGTTGGTTTTTTCCAGCAGCTATCTAATTGAAGTAATTGAATGGCAGCTAGTGCTGTAAGGCACAAACAAATCATAGAAAATACTACAAAGCGCAAAAAGAGACTTTAATCTGAATCTTTAGTTTTAATCTGAAAAGGTTCAGGTCAATAGTTTTGGACTCAGTTGAATAGCACGCAGTTGGTTTCTTATAGGAATTAATTGCAGTACAGGCAAAGAAATGAATCAGCAGCAAATCGTTCAGATTATCGACAAGGTGATTGCCGAATTTCAGGGAAAAAACACTATTCCTGTTGAAGCATCAGGTCGGCATGTCCATCTTTGCCAGAAGGATGTAGATATTTTATTTGGTCGTGGCCATCAGCTAACGCCAAAAAGAGAATTATCCCAGCCAGGTCAATACCTGTGTCAGGAACGAGTCAATCTTATTGGCCCTAAAGGCATGTTGCAAAACGTTGCTGTGTTAGGCCCAGCTCGCCCAGAAACCCAAGCTGAATTATCACGTACCGATGCTCGAATTGTTGGTGTAGATGCCCCAATCAGGGAATCAGGTAATGTGAAAGGTTCGCCAGGTTTAGTAATGACTGCCGGTACTAATTTTGTCACCTTAAACGAAGGTGTCATTGTTGCACGCAACCATATTCATATGACGCCAGAAGATGCCGAACGTTTAGGTGTTAAGGATAAGGATGAAGTTGACGTGAAAGTACAATGTGGCCGCGGCATTACGTTTAATGATGTATTGGTTCGAGTTAATTCTCGTTTTTCATTATCCATGCACATCGATTTTGATGAAGCGAATGCGGTCGATCTCATGCCGAACACTGTTGGTGAAGTGATCGCGAGATCCTGCTAGTCGGTTCGTTTTAAATAAATTTTATTTTAATTAGGCCAGTGTTTTATTTGAAATCGCTGGCTTTTTTGAAAGTTTGATAAAGCGTATGTGGCTAGCGTAGTTTCTGCGTTAGACAGCTGCTTTATTAGGAGTATTTCAATTGGCTAGCAATTTTGATTGCGAAAAGGTAAAACGCCGAATTGAGGCTGTCGAAAAAAGCCTTGAAGAAGTGGGTGAAATTACTGATCCATCCAAACTGGTTGTTGGTGTCGATTTAGGTACCGCATATATTGTTTTAGTGGTGCTAAACGAAAATGGGCAAGCTGTCGCAACTGAGATGCAGTTTGCCCAGGTACTTAAAGATGGCCTAGTGGTCGACTTTATGGGCGCCCAAAGAATTGTTCGCCAACTTAAAGAAAAGCTTGAACAGCGTATTTGTGAAAAAACTGGCAGAACTAGTTTTGAATTGCAATATGCCGCAATTGCCATGCCTTCCAATACCGCAGAAGCAGAATGTAAAGCCCATAAGTATGTGGTTGAAGCTTGTGGCTTAGAAATTATCAATATGCTGGATGAACCGACCGCAGCAAACCGTGTGTTGGAAATTCAGAATGGCGGCGTGATTGATATTGGTGGTGGCACTACCGGTTTATCGATATTTAAAGATGGCAAAGTCATTTACACCATGGACGAGCCAACCGGTGGTACCCATTTATCTCTGGTATTAGCGGGTAATTTCCGTATTCCATTTGATGAAGCCGAAACATTAAAAAAAGACAGTTCTCGCCATAGAGAAATTGTTGGTATCGTGCGGCCAGTAATTGAAAAAATGGGCACTTTGGTAAAAAACCATCTAGTGGGCCACGAAGTTCATAACTTGTACTTAGCCGGTGGTACTTGTTGCTTACCTGATTTTGAAAATATTATTGAAAAGCAAACAGGTGTAGCAACTCATAAACCAGTTAATCCATTTTTAATTACACCGCTAGGTATTGCAATTAGTGCTATGGATGCAATGCAGTTGAAAAATCAGGCAGCTGGAGGCCGTGTTTAATCATGATTAATGAGCAATTAATAGATCAGATTACGCGTACCGTGATGGCGGCTTTGTCAGATAATAGTGTGTTACAGGCACTGCAACCAAAGCAGGCATTGCGCGTTTTAGGTGCTATTCCAGAAGATTTATCTGATTTTGATTGCTATGAACTGCAGCCATTTTCACAAGGTGGTGGCGAAGATCAGCAGCCGATTCTAATTAGTGAAATGGATTTGCCTTTCTTAAGCCTGCTGGCTGAAGCCAAAGCAGAAGACGCTCGAGTTGAAGCCATTTTAAATGCACTACTTAATGGTGTAGATGTTTGGATATATGAACCAGGCGTTTCTTTTTTACAATGTCAGCAAACGGCTAACCCGGTTGTATTCTCATTGTTAGAAAAACGACTTGAGTCAATTTTTGCTTTTGGTGTTAGTAAGTACGTGCGCCAAATCACAGAAATCGAAGCACAATCTGGCAACAATGCGCCCCGAATTGACTCGGGAAAAATGCAAGAGGTTGATGTTAAAAAACTTTCCTGTAAGGATAAGGTTTGTTCAATTAATCAACCAGAGCTCTTGATTTCTGCCAAAGCCATATTAGATGGCAAGCTGATTCAAGAAAAGCAACTTCGCAGGCTCCACGAGCAAGGGCATAGTCAGGTTCAATTATGCACAGGGGCGATCATTACCCCTTTAGCCAAAGACTATATCAAGCTGCACAAACTTCGGGTTTACACCGCCGAAGAGCTTTAAATAGCGTGGGCAAAAATAAAACGCCATTCCAGCTATCTGGGATGGCGTTTTTTATATGGCAAAAAAATACTCAGTAGTTTTCAGGTACAGATGATTGAGTAATCTTTCCAATTAATGATTTCGGTAATACTCGCGCCAACCGGATAAGCCAACGAAGTGTAAAGGGAAACAAGAAGTCATTCTTTTGTTTTTGCATACCACGAATAATGTAATTGACTGCTTGTTGCTCAGTTATTTCAAATGGTGCAGGAATACCATCAGAAGCGACTCGCTCCGTCGCAACGAACCCTGGGTGTAATGACACCATCTTGATGTTCCATGGCTTTAATTCAATTCTGCAAGAATCAAACAATATTCGACCGGCAGATTTAGCAGCAGAGTATGGGCCTTGCATGGGTAAGCCGACGAAACCGGCTAATGAATTGGTTTGAGCAATCAATCCATGTTTTTGCGATTTCATTTGTTCAATTAGCGGAATCAAATAATTGACCATAGTGTCGTAGTTGATCCGCATGTTCTGTTTGACTTCATCGGCGCTAATCGTAGCCATGTTCATTGATGGCCCATCTCCGATGTTGAGCAACGCAGCATCTATATTGCCAAATCTGGCTGCCGCGGATTTAACAATTGCGCTTGCTGCATTCTGATCCAAAGCATCAGCGGTAATAGCTAAGCATTGGCCGCCATCGGCTTCGATAATTTGCTGCACCTGTTGTAGTAAGTCGCTACGCCGGGCAGTAATGATGATTTGATTGTTTTGTTGTGCCAGCTTGATCGCTATTGCACGGCCAATTCCCGAAGACGCTCCAGTAATCAGTACAGTCTTGTCCCTAAGCTGCATAGTTGCCTCTGTGCTAGATAGTCATGCTATCCAGAATTTTCTTTTTTATTTGTAAGCAGGTTAGCAAATAGTGCCGGTTGAAAGCTATAGAAGCTCTTTTCAAAAAAAGCTGACACTTTCAATATTTTTTGTATGTTTTTATTTATTCTATAGCAACAAATTTTCATGATTTAATGTCACATTATATTTTCATCTTGTTAAAATGCTACGTCAGGCATGAAATCGGTGTATTTAAAAAACATACAAAAGCAAGGGTTGAATGACTATGCAAATAGTGACTTTATCTTTGAGATTTATATGTTTTCCTCGTTAGTAAAATCGATGATATAAAAAAGTATAGAGGTATGTTGTGTTTAAATTATCAAAAACTTCATTGGCGGTGGTGTTGCTTGGGTTGCAGTCTTTTTCTGTTTCGCATGCTTTTACTCAGAGCGGTGCTGGTGCAGCTATTGTTGGAAATGGAACGCCAATGGGCCATGAATGGCTGACTAAAATGTCAGCTTTTGAAACCATCGGCCAATCATATGAAGGTCAGTATATTTCTGATGACCCGAGACGTAGTTGGCAGAAAGGTTTAGCTAAAAAGCCCAACTTACATATTGCAGCTCAGGCAGAACTAAACCGGTTAAAGCAACAAATTGTTGATGAAAATCGTTATGACTCGAAGTATGAATTTATTCGATCGGCGATTATCGGCCAGCGTTGGGTTGATATTGGCGGCTTTAGTGTTGCCAAAGGTCTGATCGGAAAATATGATTGTTTTGACCTGGTGGCACAAGAACCAGCCGAATTACAACAAGACCATTTCATGCGTCGATATGATGATATCGGTGGCCAAGGTGCGATTAATGCAGCGACTCGTGGACAACAAAGATTTATCGATCATTTCATAAATGCAGCCATGGCGTCACAACAGCAAATCAAAGTATGGGATGGTGGTGGCTATTCGAAAAAAGTCAGCGTTGACTATCGCTACTTCCTCTTTGGCCGTGCAGTACATATATTCCAAGATTCATTTAGCCCTGAGCATACTGTTCGCTTACCAGTTGATAATTATGAAATGGTTCGCCAAGTAAAAAGCTACTTATGTGCTGAAGGCTCCGAACAACATAGCCATGCAATCAAAGATCAGCTGACTTATGAGTCAGGCGATGTGATCTGGAATGAAGGCACTCGTGTTCAAACTGGTTGGGATAGTTATAATCCAGGAAACATGAAAGCAGTTGCTTTAACAGCGACTGAAGCCAGTAAAGATTTATGGGCGGCTTTTTTAAGAACCACTAGTGTGCCAAAGGCACAGCGTGAAGCAGTTGCAATGCAAGAAGCACAATCATTAGTGAATAACTGGCTGTCATTTAACAAGGCAGAAATGTTGGGTTGGTATGGCAACCTTTCCAATCGAGATGATAGTTATGTATTAATGGCGATGGAATCAGTTAGCCAAGGCGCTAATCAGCAGCAATGTATGGTTGGCCTTGGAGTTGAATCAGGTAATCAGCAGGAAAAGATTGAGCAGTTTGAGCAAGGTCGTGAAACCTGCTTGTATAACATTGAAGCTGAACCTGGATACGAAGATCTTTACGACCCTTATATGGGAATTCCGCTGAACTGGCGTTGGAAATATTCTAGCTGGCAAGATGCGCCAGAAGGTTTTCAGCTGCCACAGCCGGTTGCCAATAGTGGTCGTGATGTGACGATCCGTAGTCAATACAATGGCCACGCTATAACTGCTCCAGACGGATTATCTGATAACAATTGGATTTATAATCAATCAGGCTCGCCGGTTGTTTTCACTCAAGTACCTAATGGATTAAATCCAAATAGTTATTATTTCCGTGCCAGAGATAATGCCGATTTATTCTTAAGTTACCGTGAAGCTACTGGTGCGGTTAAACTTGAAAACTCGCCTAAGGAAGCCAGTTTTACTACGCAGTATTTAGGTGATGCAGCTTACTTGCTCAATGATTATTGGCAAGATCACATGTGGTTGAACAAACGCAGTAAATCGCCATATGTTACCGATGAATATGGCCGAGGTGATAAAGAAGCTCGTTGGTCGATAGAGCAGGTTGACTAGATAATTAACGGTCAAGTTCTGATAAGGGGCTTGACCGTTTTAATTTTTTTATAAAGCTAAGTTATTTTTTAAATGAGGCTATTTCATTGGCCATACGGATTTTCTAAATCATGCTGAACAATTAACCTTTGCAGCCTTGGCCGAGAAACACCTAGAACTTCACAGGCTTTACCTTTATGCCAGCGAGTGCTTGCTAGAATACGTGCTACATGTTCTTTTTCGATATCTTTCAGGCTAAGTTCAGTGAGCGGTCGTTGCTCACTGCTACCAACGGATGGATTGTTATTGGACTGAAGTGATAAATGCTCTGGCATAATCACATCGCCTGGACATAGCGCAACAGCTTTAGTGAGCGCATTTTCTAGTTCACGGACATTGCCCGGCCATTGGTGGCCCATTAATATATTGGTTGCAGCATCGGTTAAATGAGTGACTCGCCTTTCCATATTTCGATTAATTCTTTTTAATAATGTTTCAGCTAACGGTAGTAAATCTGACATCCTTTCTCGCATTGGAGGCAAATGAATATTGACTACCTGCAAGCGGTAAAACAGATCTTCTCGAAAGTTTTTTTCTTGAACGGCTTGTGCTAGATCGACATTGGTTGCTGCAATTACCCTAGCAGTACTTTTCATAGGTTTGCTGCCACCCAGCTGAAAATATTCTTGCTCTTGTAATACGCGTAATAATTTCGCTTGAATTGTCAGTGATAATTCACCGACTTCATCGAGAAATAAAGTGCCGCCATCCGCTAAACCGAACTTGCCGGTTTGGTCTTGTACCGCACCAGAAAATGATCCTTTTTTGTGACCGAACATTTCTGATTCGAGCAAAGTATCTACTAATGCCGCACAGTTGACTGCAACAAATGGCCCATCAGATGTTGGGCCAGAGCTGTGAATTGCTTTAGCCACCAGTTCTTTACCAGTTCCTGATTCACCAGTGATTAAAACGTTAGCGCTAGTAGAAGCTAAGCGGCCAATCATTTTAAATACTTTCTGCATCGCCTTAGAAGAACCGACCATAATTGAGCATGGTTGCCCCGGTTCGCAGTTATTACTACTAAAAACTTCTTTATTTTCAGCCTGTCGATAATTTAAAGCACGATCAATCGCTTCGTCTAATTCATCCAAGTCAATGGGTTTGTGGATATATTCATCGGCACCTTCTTTCATAGCGCTGATGGTACTGTCCATATCATGATGGGCAGTAATCATAATCACTCGAGCGCTGTTAGCTATTTGTTTAATTTCAGCAATAGTTTCTAGGCCGCTGCGCCCCGGCATACGAATATCTAGAATAATAATTGCCGGATCAACATGCGCGGCTTTTTGCAATCCTTGCTCGGCGGTATGTGCTAATGCGACGCGGAAACCACTTTGTTTGAAGTGGAGCTCCAGCGTACGACAAATCGCCTGATCATCATCAACAATCAATATGCATTCAGACATTGAAGCTCCATTTTTCAAAAGAATATGAATTATAAATTAAGTTAAAAATTAACATTGAATCGATGCTACTTTTATCCAGCCGCAAGAGAAAACTCAATTTCCAATAATAAACCACCAGATGCTAATGCTTGAACCCGGCACTGCGCGCGATGCTGATCCAGTATACGCCGAACAATCGCCAAACCAAGGCCAGTGCCTTTAGCTCGAGTGGTGAAAAAAGGCTCAAACATTCGATCGGCTGTTTCACGATCAACCGGCTGGCCATTATTTTCAACTGAAATAATCAGTTTTTGTCCCTTGGGTGTAAAACGTAATTCAGATTTGACATTAACCCAGCCATTATCGACTTCTGACGCTGCTTGTACTGCATTTTCTAACAGGTTTTGTAATAGTTGGCGTAGCTTGGTCGGGTCGGCATAAATAGTTGGCAGCCCCAGTGCCAACGATTGGTTCATGGTTAAATTGTTTTGTTCGATTTGCCCTTGCAGAGATAAAATTTGTGACTCAAGCAATGGATTGATTGCAATCCACTCTGGTTGTAATTGATTGGGGCGGGAGTAGCTTAACAAATCGGATAATATATCTTCCATGTAAGTCACTTGATCCAGTGCAATACCAAAAATCTCTGCGGTATCTGGGTCGGTTGCATTTAACCTTTTTCGACCCATTTGCAGTGACATTTTTACCGAGCTGAGCGGGTTGCGTAAATCATGGGCAATCATATTTGCTGCTCGACCGACGGCTGCCATTTGGTCGTTTCTTTGGCGCATCGCTTGTTCTTCAGCAATCGATGCTTGTAGTGCTTTTTCTGCAGTAATGTCTTGCTCTACTGCGACATAATGAGTGGTTTCACCGTGATCATTGATTACCGGCGCAATAGAAACTCGAACCCATAAAGGATTGCCTGCTTTGGTGAGATTTTCTAATTCACCTACCCATTCGCGACCATCTTGTAGGGTTTGCCACATTTGCCGATAAACTTCGCTTAAAACTCGGCCAGATTTTAAAACACGAATCGTTTGCCCGATAATTTCACGCATTGAATAACCAGTGATTAAACCAAAGCTTGGGTTTACATACTCAACAATACCGTCGATGTTGGTAATAATCACCATCGATGGGCTTTGTTCAATAGCTCGGCTCAGGCGATGTAATTGTGCTTGTTGGGTTTCATGTTCGGTTAAATCTTCACCGATTAATGCCAGCCGTGGACCATCGCTGGTATCAATTAAACTGGCATGCCAGTTAATTAAGCGCCGCTCGCCAGAGACTTGTAAGTGCGCTTTAAATGCCGGTGGTGCGATACCTTTATCAAATGCCAAGTTGACTCGCTTTTCTACCAGTGGACATTCTTCAATATCAACCAAAGCAGCGAAATCATTTTCTGGTAATTCACCATCTCTTGGTAAATTAAATAAGCCTAAAATGGCATGGTTAACAAAGGTCAATTGAAAGTCTCGATCAAGAACGACCGCTGCTAAAGGTAGTCGCTCTAAGATTTTGCGAAAGCTTTTTTCTCTGTCATGCAACTGCTTAATCGTGCTGTTGCGAATGACTAGCTGGCTAATGCCAATGCTGCTTAATACCACCAACAATCCGAGTAATGTGTAAAACCCGCCTTGCTCGCGCCAGAAATTAGAACGTAATTGATTACGGAAACTGGGCGGTAATGCTGAAATAACGGTCCAGTTAGTTTGACCACGAATTTTATTGGGTAACCGAATGCCAATAAAATTCCAGCTGAAATCATTGTGTTGAATCAGCCCTCGTTGCTGGTTGGCCATTGCCTGAATCAGTGGAGAGGGTAGCGGATCGGGTTGACTAGGCAGCAAGCGAGCAACGTCATCGGACAGCATAAGTCGGCCACCTGGCCAGGTTGACTCAATTTGTTGCAAGTGTCGCTTTAGTCGATCGCCATCATAATTAACCAATAATAAAGCAACTTTTTCACCGTTGTCGTTGTATAAAGCGCGCCCCATACGAAGTACTAAGCGGTGCGGCGTTTCGACGACTCCAAATTCAATATTAAAATCTAGCGGTGATAAATAGACCTCACTCTCGGTGAGCTTTTGCATATCGTTTACATAGTAACGGCCAGATTTATCTTGTAATAAATGAGCTGGCGTTAACCCCGGCCCGAGACGACGGTCGACTCGAATCAGTTCTTTGCCAAAAGGGTTTAGCACTCGAATTTGGTCATAATGGTTTTTATTTTTAGCCACTGCTAGAAACTGTTGCGCCATTATTTGCAACGAGCCTTTCTGTGCAAGTGTATTAACCGGCGCCAGAGTAGCTAAAACCTGCAAGTCAGAAACCAACTCGCTTAAATCAGTTTCAATTAGTTGCTTGCCTTGCTCGGCAATTAATCGTTGTTGCTGAATATGCGACTGGACTTGAACCGCCAGCGTCAGCTGAAAATGGACAATAAATATCACCGCCAGAATGGTTAGCCCCAGCAGTGGATAGATGACTCGAATGCCCCAGCCTTTAGCTTGGCTCATTAAAATTCCTTCTTTAAAAGCGCGTTAGTCGTTGCTGTTTAACAGGTATCGCGCATATAAACCCGGGTGCGCCCACAGGCTTACCCAGGCGACGAGAACCAATAGGTTTTCATTGAATAAATGCCGAAATTTCAATTAAATACCAAACTAAAAGTAGGCTGGGTGAGCCTTGAGGCGCACCCAACAACGTACTTTAGCTGTATTTTGAAATTGATTTAACCGTAATTAACTGCGGCCATCAGTTCAGCCACTAACAAACGTTGGTTTGGTTTTTCTGATAACGTCAAAGCGCGATCCAGCCATTGCATAACCAAGCTGCTGTCTAAAAGTGCAATTGCTTTTCGCCCAGCCATTAACATTTCACCATGCGATTCCATTGATGCAGCCAATACTGCTTCGATAGCTTGCGGGTCACAGGCGGCCAACACTTGCAATGCTAATTGTTGAACGCCCATTTCTTTATGGCGCAGTAGCGGTTTTATCAGCTCAGAATTGGCGGCAGTTTTTAATTGGCTGTTAGCTTGAATCAAATGCAGCGCTTCTAAAATCACCAGTGAGTCAGGATCTTCCAAGCTGAGCAAAATACGAGGATGTTCCGGTGCAACCAATCCAATCACTCGCAAACTTAACTGGCGCAGATCGGGATCAGCAGATTCAATAATTACATCGAGTGCCGATAAAGTATCGTCAGCCAGCACGGGCAATTGATCTTGAGCATTTAGCAAACGATACAATGCGACCAAAGCTTCTTTTGCTTGGGGGCGAGATGCGGTTAATTGCTGAGCGATTTTTTGCAGTGCTTGTTCTAGCGGCAAGCCGGGTAATGCACGAATTGCCAAAGCCTGGTTATCGCCACCTGGCATCGGTGCCACGCGGTGTGGGCTAGAAAGTACTTTATCTGCCGCCTGCAAATGACCTTCAACTACATCGCGATATGGCTCTAGCTCTTCATCGAGGTGATCGAGCATTCTGCGCAACCGATCATCTTGTGATAATTCTGGTTCGTGCTCACGCAAGATGGCTTCTTGTGCCGACATGTTGATTGAATTAAGGGTTGATTCAGCACCCGCTTCTTCCACCAATGATTCGGTGTAATCTGGCATGCTTGCCATCATTTCTTCAACGGTTGGAATTTTCTTTGGCTTGGGATCGGTGTCTGGGGTTTCCAGCATTTGCACGGGAATATCACCGGTGGACTCTTTGAGCTCGATAATTTCTGGCAGGTCAGCTTGTGCAATTTGCTCGGCTTGTGCGGCGTCTTGCTCGCTGGCGCTAGCAAAAGCTTCGCCAGATAAGCAGCGATCTAACAACGCCAGCGCCAGGTTGTCGGTGGAATCAGGTTGCTGGGGATCGAGCACCACTGGTTTTTGCGAAATATTGATCAGCTCTTCAATCACAATCTGACGAATTGCCGGATCGGAGCTAGTTAACAATTTCGAAACCGATTGAATGTCTTGTTGGCAGTTATCTGATAAATCACCCCAAGCAACAATCAACGGCCGCAAGCAAAAGGCGGGGGCTTTGTAATGCTGCAATTGTTGTTGCAGCGCTTTATACCAGATTGCTTGTTGCTCAGGCTCGGCATTTTTCTGTGCTTGCAGAAATTGACCTAAAGATTGGCTCAAGGTCATTGGGTTTTGTGCCAATAGGCTGAGAATTCGCTGTTTTACATCGCCACTTAATGGTTGGCTAGAAGCCGATAATAATTGAATCGTGGCGGCACAAGCGTCATCTGGTTGGCTTAACAAATGCAGCATTTTTCTGGAATCTAATGCCAGTTGTTGTCCGGGAGATAATGCGGCGGCGGCTTTTAGTGCCGCAGCACGAACATCGCTATTGGCATCTTCCAGTAATTGCAGAATCATCGCCAAAGCATTTTTCGGTCGCAAGCTATCGCTTAATTGTGCCAAACCTTCAATGGCAGCAACGCGTACTTGCGGCTCTTTATCTGAAAGTGCTTTTTCTAAAACGGTGCTAGCTAATTGATCATTACTCACCGCTAATGCATTAAGAGCACGGCGTCTAACTGTTGGCATTTCTTTTAGTGCAATGCCAGCTAACAAGTCCGTGCCAGCTGGCTGAATGTGGGCCAGTGCTGCAAAAATTTCTGCTTCAATCGAATGGCCCTCTTCGCTACGCCATAACTGCTGTAATGTATCTGCAGCGGCTTTGGCACCGGTTTCTCCCAATGCTTTAATCGCCGCCAATTGCATGTCCCACCAATCATCCCAATCTTCGTCTTGTTCAATATCAGGACGATTGCAGGCGATATCTTGCAGGCAGGCCAACGCTTCTTCAGCAGCATTACCCGCCAGACCACGAATGGCTTCTAGACGAATTCTTGGCAGTGGGTGCTCGTGAGCACAACGCACTAGCCATTCAGTTTGTAACGGCCCTTTTCCTGATTGAGCATGGCTTTGCAGAATTTGCAGCGCTTCTAGAGTGATTTGCTCGTCTTCATCCCCCAACCGTTGAATTAATGCTTCGGCTATTTCTGGTGTCAGTTGACCAAACATTTTGCTGGATAGGGCTCTAATTGCCGCCAATCGATCAGTGACATCGTCGCTGGAGCATAAAGCCAACCATTGCTGTTGCATCTGCTCGGAAACGGTGACCGCTGCTGAAGAATTGCTCATAGGAATCTCTGGTTGGTGAAATCAAAAATGTGCGTTGCACAAGGTTATACCCAAGCCACTTTAAAATGTCAGTTGAGTACCTCACCTTGAGGTGCCTTGGCTATATACAGAATCCGTGCCGGAATTAACTAAAGCGAAAAGTTAAATAACAGAAGATTTGAACAAGGAAGATAGAACAGTAGTTTGCAAGATTTAACGATTTGATCAAATACCTGTGCCAGTGCCAATTTTGAACCGACATTTGGCGCGTCTCGTTAAACCGTTTGAACGAAATGTTCACGGGGTAATATCTAAAAATAATTCACACAAAAAAAATTACTGCTAAACCATTGGTGGGGCGAGCTTTGCTAAATATAAAAACCAACCAAATAAGTCTGGTATGAACTGTGCTCTATAAAAATTGCATTCAAACATTTAACCAATAATCTTGAAGGAGCGGCGGATGGGTACCCTACCTTTCTACCGACTGATTCCGTTAGCTGGCGTTATGGCACTGGGTCTGTGTCAAACGTCGCAAGCTGCGGATAATTTCGGTCCACTGCCTGATTTGAAAATCAATCAAGCAAAAGCTGAACTAGGCAAGCGACTATTTTTCGATGCGCGCTTATCTGGAAACACTGCACTTTCTTGTGCCAGTTGCCACAACCCTGAATATGGCTATTCAACCAATACAGAATTGTCTCCTGGTTATCCGGGTAACGGACATTTCCGTAACAGCCCAACGCTGATTAACACCGCCTATAAAAAGGTTTGGTTCCATGACGGGCGATTGGGTACCAATCTCAATGATGTGACTCGGGAAATGATCACCGAAGATTACATTATGAACATGGATATGCGTCTGATGCAGGAGCGCATCAAACAAGACCCAATCTATGTCGCTATGTTTAAAAAAGCCGGTTATGGCGAGCCATCGAATGGTTCAGTTCGTAAAGCGATACCGGAATACCTGAAGACGCTGACTTCTAAAAATGCACCTTTCGACAAGGGACAAATGTCAGCTTCTGCCAAACGTGGTTTTGAAATCTTCAAAGGTAAAGCAGGGTGTGCATCATGCCACTCAGGCCCAACCTTCTCCGATAACAAACCGCATAACACCGGTGTTGCTGAGAATCTAGATATCTTCCGTGACCCTATGAACCATCAGGCCTTCATCGCTTTCAATATGTTCATGGGTAATGAAAATTACATGAATTTGAAACGTGATGTGGGTGCTCACGTACAGAGCCATAAGGCTGACGGCAGTGACATGGGTAAGTTCATGACACCGACCTTGCGTGAACTGAACTACACCGCACCTTACATGCACAACGGTACCATTGGTTCTCTGGAAGAAGTGGTTGCTTTCTATAACCGCGCCGGTGGAGCTGATTCGAATAAGTCTGCCAAGATGCGTCCTTTGTTTTTGAATGATAAAGAACAAAAAGACCTGGTGAGCTTCCTTAAATCTCTGTCGGGTGATCCGCTAACCAGCGCTAAGTATGTCTGGAAGCGCGATGACTATGACTACAAGCTAATCGCCAACTGGCGTGAAAGCCGGAATTAATAGGAGGCAACATGAACCAGTACAAAACATCTCTGGCGTTGCTGATGGCTACTGGCCTGATCGCTTGTGTCCAAACTGCAGATCAGGTCGCGCCAGTTGCACAAAACGTTCAAGTGCCCGCCGCAACAATTGCGCAAGCACCTGCGGTAGAGCCAGTAACAATTACAGTCGCAGCAGAAAGCTATTCGGTTCCACCGCTAGCTGCATTGGGACCCGTTCCCATTCCAGCTGACAACCCGCAATCACCTGAAAAGATTGAGCTAGGTAAAAAGCTGTTCTTTGATGGCCGTTTAGGTGGCGATACATCGACTCCGTGCGTTGCATGTCACTTGCCAAGTCTTGGTTGGGATTTTCCACAGGACATTTCATTAGGCTACCCAGGTACTATTCACTGGAGAAACTCTACAACTGTTGTTAACACAGGTTATTACAACAAGCTGTTTTGGGATGGATCTTCTCGTAGCCTCGAAGCCGAAGCAAAATCAGCAGGTAAAGGTGCCGTTGCTGGTAATGGTGAAGACGACATCATGGAAGCACGATTAGCATTGATTCCAGAATATGTTCAGGGATTCAATGCCGCTTTCGGAGACACTTGGCCAAAAATTAATAACGCTTGGCGAGCACTTGCTGCATTTCAGCGAACGCTGGTTCAACGCGATGCGCCAATCGATCAGTATTTCCTTGGTGATAGTAATGCGCTGAGTGTGGCTCAACTGCGTGGCAAAGAACTGTTTGAAGGTAAGGCGAATTGTCTTGCTTGTCATAATGGTGCATTTGCAACCGATCAGCAGTATTACAACATCGGTGTTCCACCAGTGAAGCGTTGGGAAGATGATTCCTTGGCGCAAATCACTTTCCGTTACGAGCTTTATGCCAAAGGCTCCACCGAGAAAATGTATCGCCATACCAAGGCAGATCCAGGTGCTTATTTCACCGGCAAGATCAAGTCTATGAAGGGTAAGTTCCGTACTGCGACTCTGCGCTATACCAAGTTCACTCCGCCTTATATGCACAATGGTTCATTGGCTACTTTAGCCGATGTGGTGGATTTTTATGATCGGGGTGGCGTCGCTGCTGATGGCAGAACGACCGACTTCCCAGAAAGTAAATCTAAATTGATTCAACCGTTAGGTTTAACCGAACAAGAGAAAGCCGATTTATTGGCATTCCTTGATGCCTTCACCGGTGAAAAACTGGATATGGCCTATCCAGACCTTCCACCTTACGAGCCATTGTTTACTGATCAGGAAGTGCTGGAGGCGACCAAATGACAGACAAGAAAAATGAAGAACATAGCTGCCAGATTAGCCGTCGGCAGTTCCTGAAATACTCAGGCGCCGGTGCCGCAGCAGCGAGCACGGTGACGGTTTCCTTATTCCCGGGTACTGCAGCTGCGCAAAATGTTCGAGCACGCGTGCAGCCTTATCCACGAATCAAGGTTGCTCAGTTGAGCGACTTAAAGGAAAACCAACCACTAGATTTCAACTATCCAGATGACCACAACGGTTCCAGCTGTATGGTCGTCAGAACCGGTGTTGAATGCGGTGGTGGTGTCGGTTCCAAGCGTGATGTGGTTGCGTTCAGCCAGTTGTGTACTCATCAGGGCGGACCTTTAAATGGCCAGTATAAGGCAGTCAGTGAGCACCGGGTGCTCGGTCCTTGTCCTTTCCACTTATCGCTGTTTGATGTGCGTCGCCACGGCATTATTGTTTCCGGTCAGGCCTATGAAAGTCTTCCGCAAATTTTGTTGGAAGTTGAGGGTGATGACGTTTACGCCGTCGGCATCATGGGGCTGTTGTTTGGCCGTAACGAAAACGTGATGGCCTAGGCCGGGAGCAAAACTCATGACAACTAACTTTTATATCCCGGAAGACTCGGCCCTGTTACCACCGGCCAATGCAGAAGTGTTAACCACTGCCTGTGATTACTGTGTGGTGGCTTGTGGTTATAAAGTCTATCGCTGGCCGTTGGAAGCGGCTAATGGTGGCCCAGCCGCTAAAGACAACGCTTTTGGTGTCGATTTCCCAAGCTATGCATTGCAAGCATGGGTTGCACCTGCACAGCACAATGTAGTGATGCACGGAGGCAAACCACATAACGTGGTGATCGTGCCAGATAAAGATGCCACCTCAGTAAACAAGTTTGGTGACTCTTCAATGCGTGGCGGTTTGTTAGCGCAGAAGTGTTACAACCCGGGTTCAGAAACCCGTGACCGTTTAACTCAGCCACTGGTTCGGATTGGCGGCACTTTGCAGCCAGTTCCATGGGATTTCGCACTGGATATTGCCGCAGAAGTCGGTAACTACGTGCGTGAAACCCATGGTGATAATGCATACGGTGTTAAAACATACTCTTACCAGTACATTGAAAACACCTATGCGATTACCAAGTACGCATTGCGTCACATCAACACCGCTAACTTTACCTTCCACGATACCCCGTCTGACGTAACGTCGACCCCGGGCTTCCGTGATGCAGGTTTTGATAACTTCGGCCCTAGCTATGAAGATTGGGGTAGTGCTGAAACCTTGATGTTGTGCGGTACCGACCCGTATGAAACTAAAACCATTATCTTCACCCAGTACATTATGCCGGCAGTGCAAGGTGGCATGAAGGTCGTGATGCTGAACCCACGTGAAACCGCCGGTATTGCATGGCTGAAGAAACATGGCGGTTTGCACATCGACCTTTATCCCGGCACAGATAACCTTGTGTTAGGCGCGATTGCTCGTGTGATCATGGAAAATGGTTGGCAAGATGAGCAGTGGATCAAAGACTGGGTTAACAGCAAGTGGGAATCCAATTCCGGCTTTGGTCAGGGTACCCGAAACACGCCTTGGCAGTGGCGCACCACTTGGGGCAAGTTCCAAACTAACGGCTTTGATGACTACCGTAAGTGGAACTACGAGCAGGACGAATTTGATCCGAAATATGCGGCTGAAGTTGCCGGCATCGATCTAGAGAAAATCTACAAGGCAGCAGAAATGCTGGCCAAGCCTAAGCCAGATGGCACCCGGGTGAAAACCTCAGTCGGTATCGAAAAAGGCTTTTACTGGTCAAACAACACCGCAAACACCAATGCGATTTCTACCCTGTCGACCATTGTTGGTGCCGGTGGCCGTCCAGGTCGTGTGGTAGGACGTTTAGGTGGTCACCAGCGTGGTGGCCAGTCGGGCGGTAAATATCCAAGAAACAAGTCTCCTGAGAAAGTACCAGGAAGGCGTAGACGTTCATTGGATACCGATCGCTGGATGTATTCAGGTCATACCCGTTTTGCCCATGTTATCGGCACCACTTGGATTCAGGCGATGTGTGGTAGCCAAGGCTTGCAGAAGAAATTCTGGGAACTGACCACAGCAAATCCGCACCAGGTTTACAGCGGTGATAAGCAAGAAATCATCAACACCTTAAAAAGGCGTGCAGATTCTGGCGGCATGGTGGTGATCAACCAGGACATCTACCTGCGTGATCCAATCGGTGCTCGCTTTGCTGATATCGTTTTCCCGGCGGCAAGTTGGGGCGAAGAAGACTTCATGCGTGCCAACGGTGAACGTCGTTTGCGTTTGTATCAAAAATTCAATGACGCACCGGGTAATGCCAAGCCAGATTGGTGGATTATTTCCCAACTAGCACGTCGTATGGGCTTTGAAGGTTTTGACTGGAAAAACTCTAACGAAGTGGCAGAAGAAGCTTCACGTTTTAGCCGTGGTGGCCGCAAGGCATTCCATATGGTGAAAATTGCGGCGCATAAAGAAGGTAAAACCTTGCATCAAAAGATGCGTGAAATGGGTACCGAAGGTATTCAGGGGCCAACCTTCTACAACTACAAAACCGGCGAGTTGGTGGGTAGTAAGCGTTTGCATGACACCGAACTGGCGAATGACACGGCTCAGTTAACCAAAATGGGCCTAGAGAATGGTCCGGTTGGTGCCAACGTGCTGGGTAAGAAGATGACTCACTTCAACTCCCAGACCGGCAAAATTAACATGCAGAAACACCCATGGAATCTGTTCAGTGATTTCTATGAGTGGTTGAAGCCTGAAGATGATGAGCTGCGTTTCAGTAATGGTCGTATTAACGAAATCTGGCAGTCAGGTTTTGATGATGTTGAACGCCGAGCCTATACCATTCAACGTTGGCCAGAAAACTGGGTGGAAATTCACCCGGATGATGCCAAGGCGCGTGGTATTGAATCGGGCGATCAGGTGATGATGTACTCGAATCGAGTGGCTAACTTCAAGGATACAATCCTTGGTGTTGATAGCGACGAATTCCAGTTCTCAACCTTGATGAAGAAGGGCCATATCAAGTTGGACACAGCTGCAGTAACCGGTGTTGCCATCGTCACTCCAGCAGTCAAAAAAGGTGTGCTTTACGCCAATATGATCGATATGCGTCAGCCTTCCAACTCGTTAACCACCCGTGTTGTTGACCAGATTTCTGGTAACTACAACTTTAAAATGGGTGTTGCCAAGATCAAAAAGCTGGGTGAATCACGCTACAAGCATGAATTCCGTAGCTTCTCGTTTGCACCACGGAATATTGTTTAAACAATGTCCGTAGCGCAAACAAAAAAAGGTAGGCCGCATTTAATTTAAATAGCGGCCACCGGAGAGCATGCAAGAGCAAAGCCCCAATCAGAAATGGTTGGGGTTTTTTTTGTTAGGTAGAATGATAGTTTGTCTAGATGACGGTTTATTTCAAACAAATAATAGTCAATGGCAAGATGTTTTAACTAAATTAATGTTTTAGTGGTGACGCATTTGAAATGAGACATTTTAAGATGAAATTGTTTATATGCTTTTTTCGTTATATTAAAAAATTCGGTAGAGCTCCTTTGGTCGGGCTAATACTTGCTTCTGACTAAAATATTAACAATTTGTATTAATTGTAGCTCTAACTCTGTTTGATATTTGGTATCGGAATTTTCAAATTATTTGAAAATTCAATTTATCTAAAATAAAGACAGGCTCTGCAGTATGAATCCCAGTTCTCTTGCTCGTTTACAGCGAGGCGATATTCTTCTGATGAGTGATGCTTCTAGTACGTTTAACCACTTTGCAATCGCCTTTGGCCAGGCGTTGATGACTCATAATCGAGGTAGCAGTAAGCTGACGCATGTAGGAATATATGATGGTCAAGGTGGCATCATTGAGGCATCGGGACAGGCCGGTTTACGAATAGCTAGTTTAGCCAGCAAGGCCGGTTTAAAATATAAAGTATTTCGACTAATTGGCGAATCTTACCAAGCGACCTGTGAAATGGCTGCAGATATTGCCGCCCAGTTATGTCAACGAAGAGCTGCCAATCCAGATTTATTAGTTGACCAAGGTTTCGGCCGTTTTGCCAAGAAAAAATCAATTTCAAGTGTCTTTCGTCTTTCTTTTATGTCAACTAAGGCGCAAATGCATCTTGAATCGTTAAAACAAGATCCAACCATAGACCGCGGATTTTACTGTTCAAATTTAGTGACTGAATCTTATAATCTTGCTTGTTTATATGAAGAACAAGATTTGCTTTTTAATGTCGATACTCGAATCGTTTCACCTAAAAAAATCCATTCTCAAATTAAGTCAGATGCAAATAATAATTGGCAATATGTAGGTAAGTTTGTTGTTGAAGAAGACACGTTGGATTGGTCGAATTAACAATCAGTAATTCAATTTTTATTCGTTAAAATAGTAGGGTATCCTCCGTAGCAACGAAGATACTTTCAGGTAGGATTAAATCTATGACTTTGCGGTAGTCGGGCGAAAAAGGATAGTGAAAAGATGTGCGGAAGGACAAATGTTATTTATTGGTAGGATAATTGTATTTGAATAGGGGAGCTTTGGAGGCTGCATGGCAACCTCCAAAAAATATTTTACCGATCGGTAAAAATGATCTGTGAAGGATATAAACCCTCGGTACTAATTCTTGAACCAATCTGGATATCTGTAGCTGGATCGATTCGATCTATACCTGCATCAGAAGGATGTGCAATGCCTAGCCATAAATTCAGGTTAGGCGATGTCTCGATATAACGAAGGTCTTGATTAATATAGCCTTGTACTGGGTTGGTCAGGATATCACCGGTGCTAGGGTTAAATTTAACTAGAGACACATCTTGATATGCGTTATACGCCAGAATATATCCAGTATTGCTATCAACTAGCGCGATACCGCTTACCTTAGCGCCAAGATCATCGTCATCAACCAATAAATTGGTTTGGTAATTACTTGGGTCAATAGTCTCAATGCCACCAATAAAAGTGTTTGAGGCAAAGCTACCAATGCTAGAAATATACAGTTTTCCTGCAAATTCTTGAATGCCATTTGACCATGGGTTTACTGTATCTAATTCAATGCCTTTAAGAGCAGCGGGATCATCTGTTGGGTTAGTATCGATTTCTATATCTGTCAGAGTATCAAATACTGCAACATAACTACTTTGACTCGGAGCGAAACTAATTAAGCGCTGCATAGTTATAAATAATTTTCCGTTATAAATAACACCAGAATGTGCTTCAGGCCTTCCGTCAGTATCTGCTTTAGAAATATAATGAGATAAATCGATAGTACCGATTCGATAATCACTTTCTGTGGTTGCAGACGGATTAACGATCCAAACTTTAGGGCTGTTGTTACGAATTAAATACGCTTTTTTATCATTTACGAAAACAAGTTGGTGTGGATTGGATGACGAAACATCTACTTCTGAAGATGAAGCATTAGCGCCGAAACTCCAAATTATATTGCTTTGATCATCTAAATGATATTTTTTAATGCGATCAATGCTGAGTCGACCGATATGGTAAAAATGATCGTTAAAGGTGTTTACTGCATAATCAGATGCAGAGTTACTAACAGCAGTCGAAATAGTTAAATTATCAAGTGAAATGGTTTTTAACTGACTTGCAGAAAAATCCGGAGTGACAGTTTGAATTAAAGCAAAATTGATCGGATCAACTGGGTCGACTGGATCGACTGGATCGACTGGGTCGACTGGATCGACTGGATCGATTGGATCAACTGGGTCGACTGGATCAACTGGATCAACTGGATCTACAGGGGTTACTAGATCTACAGCGCCTTTATTGTCATTGTTCGAAGAACCACAGCCTGTTAGAGCTAAAGCAACAGATAGTAAGGTAAGAGAAAATATGTTTTTTTTCATTATATCAATCCGAGTGAATTAAAGTTGATAGCGCCATGAAATACGAGCTTCTAGTCCTGGAGCGATATATCGATTAAACAAAATATATTCCTTGTCCAGTAAATTGAGTAATGAAGCATCAAAAGAATGTCTGCCAATTTTTAAACTAGCAAAAGCGTTCCATAACTCTATGTTTGTGGTTGGTTCAGCGATTTCAGCACGGTTGTGGAATAAATTATCACTGAGGTCGTAGTCTATACCTGCAGCCCAGTTGCCTTGAGCATATTGAGCAGAAATTGTTTGTTTGAATTCAAACAGTCCAGGTAATCGTTTGTTATCAAAAGAAAGAAATGGACTTTTTTGTCGAGATTTTTGCCAGGTGTTTGCAGAAGCTAGGATCAGGTTTCCCCATTGGTAATTTAAGTTTAGTTCCAGTCCATTGATGTCTGCTCTAGCGATATTTTCACTGCGACCAATGCCACGACTATCATAAATTGTTGCAATTAAATTAGATATTTTCCTGGAAAATAAAGAAGTAGAAATGCCAATATTGTCTGCATCATATTGCCAAGCGAGTTCACTGTTAATAGCAACTTCAGGCTCAAGATCAGAGTTAGCAATGGAATAGCCAAGATTGCCAAAGAGTTCTCTTTGCCCAGGGAGTCTGTGACTCTTACTGATGTTGGCAATAATTTGGTGCGAATAATTCGGCTGGAACTTTAAAGAAAAGTGACCGCTATAAAGCATGTCACTCTTTGTTGGTTGCGCCATACCTTGAGCTTGCTGATCTTTATAATATTCCATGGCAAGTGTTGCTTCAGATTGCCATTGTGGATTTATTTCGATCTGGCCACTAAATGCACTAGCCAACTCAGTTCTTTCCCATTGAGATCTTTGGGCGTCTGCTATGTTATGGCTGTTGTATTTCTCGATAGATGCACGATTCACCCAAGTTAACGAAATATCTTCAATATATTCGTTGTACCCAGCAGTTACTTCAAAACGATTGTTTCGGTCTAGCTGATTTTTAATTTTAGAAATCCCAATGTTCATCGAGGGATCTCCGAAGTGTTCTGAGCGATTATAAATTGAAGCCTTGACGCTCAGATCGCCATTAAACAACGGCTGGCTGTAAAGCATGTTAGCAATGGCTAGTTTAGTTTTTAGATAAGCATCATTTGTAATGACATTTTGTAATGTAGGCTGGTTTTTGTTTTTGTCAGACAATAATAAAGAGTAATCAATAAACTTCTGATCTGAGATTGTCTGTCGATAATACGCATAACCTTGATATTGGCTTAACTCATTGTTGTATCTTTTTTGATTTTTATTATCAATAAAGTTTCCAGTGCTATTATAAAATGAATAATCATTGTCACTTGTAATGCCGCTAAGGGCGAAGCTACTGTTGGTTTCTCCGTGATGAATGGCCAAATTTTTAGTAGAAAAACTACCTAGGCCGAGAGAAATATCTGTTTGTGGCTTGGCTTTAAGCGTGACAATGTTAATTGCACCGCCAATATTAGAGCGGGCAAAAATAGCAGGGGTATAATTTTTATAAATTTCGATTCTTTCGACAGATGACAGGTTGATCAGCGAAAGATCTAGGCTAGCTCCTGCAGCATCGTTTAATAAAGAGCCATTGAGATAAATGCCTATTTGAGCGCCAGAAGCCCCGCGAACGGAGTAACTGGAATAACTACCATGCCCGCCAAGAGTTCGAATCTGGATGCCCGTTTGCTGTTTTAACAGTTCGGGAATAGATGTGATCTTTCCGAGAAATTGATCCCGGTTGATAACGGTAACTGATTGAAGGCTGTTGTCAGGATCTGTCTCAAACACAGATGTTTGCTGACCAATAACTTCAACTGTAGGGAGTTTTTGACGCTCATCTTCTGCATATGCAGTGTTATAGACTGCGAGAAGAGCAACTGAGCAAATAATAGATTTCACAATTCACCGCGTTTACCGAAAAAAATTTCAGTTACGAGGGAGCAAACTGCAAATGGCTATGAGGCCAAAATACCAGTCTGAACAAGTCGCCCGCCGCAACTGTGACTATGCCCAATTAGTTTTGCACTAAAAGGAGCTGGATTTAGGCCGGTCTCCGGGCTCTTGACGGGGGAATTCCCACAACTGAACCTTCCCATGAAATCACAGTGGTTATTTTCAGTCTTCGTCAATTACCGTTGCGGGGGCAGCTCAGGTATTTAACCTGATTCCCGATTATCCCTTTGCAGGGCACCTGTAATCGTGCGGCATTGTCGCGGTCAAATTGGGCCTTGTCAATCAAGTTAAAGATTCATTAAAAATCTTCAACAGAGTTAGTGGTAGCATGGTTATACGTGTCAAGTTGACCTGAAATTTGCAGGAGCGTGCTATGAATAATCCACTTTTAATCCAACCAGACTGGCCTGCGCCTGCCCATATCAAAGCTTGCTGCAGCACTCGCATTGGCGGTTGTAGTTCAGCGCCTTACGACAGCTTGAATTTGGGCGATCATGTTGCTGATAATCCACAAAATGTAGCGAAGAACCGTCAATTGCTGGCGCAAGTTGCTCAGCTTCCAGCGGCACCTGTTTGGTTACAGCAGACGCATTCTACGGTGGTAGTTGATGCTGCAACTGTCGCTGCGGGTGTTAATGCGGATGCGTCATTCTCCACTGACAAGGCCCAGGTTTGTGCGGTAATGACCGCAGATTGTCTGCCAGTGTTGTTGACCAATCAACAGGGCTCTGTGGTAGCTGCGATTCATGCCGGTTGGCGTGGATTGGCCGATGGCATTATTGAAGCGACGGTTGAAAAGCTGCGAGTTCAGTCTCCTGATAGTCAATGGATGGCCTGGCTCGGCCCAGCAATTAGCCAAAGTGCTTTTGAAGTGGGTTCTGAAGTTAGAGAATATTTTTTGGAAAAGGAAACCGGCTGTGCTTGCGCATTTATTCCTTCTGAAAATGAAGGAAGGTGGATGGCCGATATTTACACCTTGGCCAGACGCCGATTGGCTCATATCGGCATTGAAGATATTTATGGTGGCGATTTTTGTACCTATAGCAATCCAACCTGTTTTTTCTCTTATCGAAGAGATGGGCAATTTACCGGTCGAATGGCCAGCTTAATCTGGATCGAACCGTCAGTTAGGGCTTTGGAAATATAACGCCTCCCGAAAACCTGGGTGTGCTTGAAGTTTGCTCAGCTTACAACAAGCTCGGGTAAGCCTGTAGGCGCACCCGACATGATTTTCAAAAGAGCTTAACTTGGAATATCTATTAAATTCCGAGTTTCTAGCTTTAGAATGTTTATTTAATTTTTCAGATTTAACTATTGGTGGTTTTTATGATCAATCGAGTATCGAAGTTGACTGTAACAGTGTGTTCTTTTTTATTGTTAATAACTTCAGTTGCTAATGCCAATGAAGGAGATGTTGTTTACTTTAACTTTGATCAATTTTATGAGCACTCAAAAATAATCAAAGATGTGCAAACGAAAATATCAGACCAATTAAAGCAAGCACGCATGTCGCTGATGGAGAAAAACGAAAAAATAGAGCAGCTACGGGAAGAATTAACTAACAGTAATGACTACAGTAGCTCAGGATTGAAAAAAAGAAGAAAAAAACTTGAGCAATTGCAAGATAGTCTTAGTAAAGAAAGCAGTAAGTTTAAAAACAATGCGAGAATTCTGATTCAAGATAGTCGGAGTCAAATTAATTTAGCAGTAGAAAAAATAATTAAAGCAGTTGCTAAGCAAGAGAGATATAGCCTAGTCATTAACGCATCGCCCGAAGGAGATGTTAAGCAGCGCTTAACACCCGCAAAAAAAGTAGTCTTGTTCACTGATGGTCAGCACGACATCACACCTTTAGTAGCTGATGTATTCGATCAGCAATCATCAGTTAGCCAGTTTATTAAATAGCTTTTAGAATAGCTTTATTTGCAATGACAGTATGGCTGCTTGCAACGGATGGTATGGTTCAAATGTACGATTGGGTAATTATTGTAGTCGCCTGTTTCTTCTGGCTAGGTATGGTTTTTTATAAAATTGGCAACCGATATAATGGTGCCGATTGGGGTAGTCGATCAATTAATTTGATTGATGGTTTTTTACGTTGGTTTTTTATTCGCTGGCACAGGTTGAAAGCCAAACCGGTCATTTTACCTGAAGGCGCAGCACTGGTGGTTGGCAATCATATTTCCGGTATGGATCCGTTGCTGATGATTGCCTGCTGCAATCGGCCGGTGCGCTTTATTATTGCCCGGGAAGAATATGATCGCTGGTGGCTGCGTTGGTTATTTGACCGGGCGGGTTGTATCCCGGTAGACCGAACCGGAAAGCCACACATTGCCTACAGAGAAGCATTAAAAGCGCTGGAGCAGGGTGATGTTGTAGGAATTTTTCCATCGGGAAGAATCGTTCGTCCGAATGAGACCACCAAGCCAATTAAAGCCGGTGCAACCCGTTTGGCATTTCAAGCCGAAGCACCGGTTTATCCACTTTATCTGGATGGCGTGAAAGCTCCCGGCAGTGTTTTTTTATGTTTGGTGCTGCGAGGAAAAGTCACGGTGCAGCAGCAACAAGTGTTACAGCCAAATTTGCTGGACAAAAAACAAATGACGGAAGCAATTTTTAATTCAATTTATAAATAAACGTAATGAACCAGATTTGGGTGGAGATATTAGTGTGAAATATTTAAAGGCCTATGCCTTGATTTTTTTGGGCTGCATCAATAGTTCAAGTCTGCTGGCTGCAGATGGAAAAATGCAACTGCTAAACAATCACCAGCTTGAATTACACAATATTAGCAAGCCTCAGCAGAAAACCGTTAATGCACTAAAACCGTGGCAAAACCTGAGTGGATCCAGTTTTGCGCAATGGGCGCAGCACAGTCAGGCAGTTGCCAGCGCTGGGTTGTATTTTACCTCACGGCACAACAGTCAGACCCCACAGTTATTCTTTCAGCGCAAGCCAAATGCCCAAGCTGAAACCGTTAGCCAGTTTGATGACCCAATCCGTTCGGTAGTGAGTAATGGTCAGGGGCTGTTGGCGATCACTCGAGATCGTGGCGGTAATGAAGATAGCCAAATCTGGTTGTATGGTGCAGAAAAAAAACAGTTTAGTCAGCTAACCAGTCAGGCGAGAAATACCGACTTACTTTTTTCAAATCAGCAACTTTATTTCACCAGTAATTTACGAGATAAGAAATTTAATGATATTCGCCGTATCAATCTATCGACGCAAGCTGGGAAAAAAGCCAAAGAAAGTGAATTGATTTTTAGAGCGCCAGATAATTATTTGTGGCGTGCGGTTGACGTTTCTACAGATGGTAAGCAAATGTTGCTGAGCCATTATATTTCCAGTGTTGAGTCTGAAATCTGGTTGTTAAATATTCAAAACGGGCAGTATCGAAGATTATTACCATCAAAAAAATCGTCTGATATATCAAGCAGCAGCGAGCAGCGCAGTTTTCCAATTGGCTTTTCAGAAGATGGTCAATCAGCCTGGCTAGTCAGTGATGCCGGGCAAGATTTTTTAAGGTTTTATCGACTCGATTTGAAAACGGGTAAGCGGTTTGAGCAGGGGCCACAGCTTGACTGGGATATTGAAAATGTCAGTTTGTCTGCCGATAAAAAGCTGGCAGCGATTGTGGTTAACCAGAATGGTTATTCCAGGCTGTATCTGATGGACTTACTCACGAGTAATTTTCAGGAATTACCGCTAGCTGAACAAGGAAGAATTGCTGGCACTAAATGGGGTCGCTTTGGCTCAGGAATAGCTTTCTCTGGCGATAATCAACAACTGGCTTTTAGCTTGATTAGTGATCGAACGCCATCACGGGTGATTAGTTTGAAGGTTGCCCCGTTAGCATTGAAAGCAAAGCAATCTGAATATTGGACTCAGCCAAACCTTGGGCAGTTGAGTGGAGCCGATATGATCGTGCCTCAGTTAATCAGTTATCCGAGCTTTGACGGTCGAAAAATCCCGGCGTTAGTGTTCAGCCCAATTGCTGAGAAAAATACAGAAAAACAAAAATTACCAGTGATTATTTATATTCACGGCGGCCCAGAGTCGCAAACCCGTCCGGGCTTTCGCTCCAGTTTTCAAATGTGGGCGAAATCACTCAATGCCGTCGTTATTACACCGAATGTGCGGGGTTCTCGTGGCTATGGTAAGCGTTGGCTAGCATTGGATAACGACCTGAAGCGAGAAGATTCAGTAAAGGATATTGGCGCATTACTCGACTGGATTGAACAACAGCCTAACCTGGATGCTTCGCGTGTAGCAGTCTATGGCGGTAGCTATGGCGGTTATATGGTTTTGGCGAGCGCGGTTCGCTATAGCGACCGTTTAAAAGCGGCAGTTGATGTGGTGGGCATCAGTAATTTTGTGACTTTTTTACAAAATACTCGCGGTTATCGTCGAGATTTACGACGAGTGGAGTATGGTGATGAAAGAAACAGCAAAATGCGTGCTTTTTTACAATCAATCAGTCCGCTGAACCAAGTTGAAAAAATCAAGATTCCAATGTTGGTGGTACAAGGAAAAAATGACCCGCGTGTGCCTGAGTCAGAATCTCAACAACTAGTTGATCGATTAAATGCCAATGGCCAAGTGGTTTGGTATATGCTGGCGCGCAATGAAGGGCATGGTTTCCGCCGTAAGGAAAACCGCCAAGTTTATCAACAGGTAGCGATTGAGTTTTTCCAGCGCTATCTGATTAATTAATAAGTTATTTTTTTTCGGAGTAAAATTCGTGGCGCTTAAATCGACCGTTATTCGGGCCAGAGTTCAGTTATCTGATATGGATCGCCATGTCTATGAAACCTTGAGTTTAACTCTAGCTCAGCATCCATCAGAGACCGAACTACGTCTGATGACACGCTTGTTGGCCTACTGCATTTGTTATGAAGAGCGGTTGGAATTTACCAAGGGTCTGTCTGAAGATGATGAGCCTGAAGTATGGAAAAAGAGCTTTTCCGATGAGATTGAACATTGGATCGATCTAGGCAACCCAGATGCTGATCGAGTTAAAAAAGCATCGGGCCGTAGTCAAAAAGTGTCAGTGTTTAGCTATGCCAACTCAGCCGATGTTTGGTGGCAAAAAAACCAGGTTAATTTCACTAAAGCGAAAAAAGTTACTTTTTGGCGTTTTGATCCAGCAGAAATTGAGCAAACTGTGGCGATGTATTCTCGTCAGATGGATTTAACGCTCAGCATTAGTGAAGGCAGTTTGTTTTTGTCAGACGCGGATCGTTCGTTTGAATTAAGCCCAAAGCTTTGGGTTGATTTTTACTAATAAATACCATGAGTTATTTAAATTTATCGATTGAGCCGACATATTGTTTGTCGGCTATTCGTCGCTATCCCCGAAAGTTGTAGGTCGCGTTTATGGCTGCTTCGTACAACCTACGCGGGCCAATAATTTTGCACCGTAGGTTGTTTCGAGTGGAGCGAAAAACGACTTGACCATGGTGCAATTAACTTCAATGGTTGATATATCTACCAGCGACCATGATGCACTTTAAATTTTGCGGATTAATGAAATCCGGAGCACAAAAAAACAATCAATCTCTTCCTGGATCCATGCCTAATTTCTTCAATCGGTAACGTAAAGCTCTAAATGAAATGCCCAGTAATTCGGCTGCTTTAGTTCGATTACCACCGGTGCTCACTAAAGCTTCATTAATAGCCTGACGTTCTACTTGATCGATATATTCTTCTAAAGGCTGGTTGCCACGTCCGGCAGGGCGAGCGGTTTGCCCAGAAGGCCCTTTCACTGTCAGTTGCAGGTCGAAGGTGTTAATGGTGTCATTTTCACAAAGTGCTAACGCACGTTCTAGAATGTTTTCCAATTCACGCACATTTCCCTGGTAGTGATAATTTTTCAGTGCATTTAAAGCATCGGGAAGCAGCGAAGGTGTTTGTTGCTGATTGCGTCTCGCTAGTTTTTGTAGGAAATGCAGCGCTAATTGTTCAATGTCTTGCGGCCGCTCACTTAATGAAGGCATGCTCAATTGAATAACGTTAATCCGGTAAAATAAATCTTCCCGGAAGGCACTCTGGCTAATCAGCTTGTGTAAATCTTTATGGGTTGCCGACAGCAGGCGAACATCGACTGGAATTTCTCGCTCAGAACCGACTGGGCGAACTGCTTTTTCTTGAATGGCTCGCAACAGTTTTACTTGCATTGCCAAAGGTAAGTCTGCCACTTCATCTAAAAATAAAGTGCCGCCATTGGCTGATTGAAATAGACCTTGTTTATCTTGATGGGCACCGGTAAAGCTGCCTTTTTTATGGCCAAAAAATTCACTTTCCATTAGCTCGCTGGGAATTGCGCCACAGTTGACCGGTACAAAAGGTTTTTCAGCTCTTGGCCCCAGCGCATGAATCATTCGTGCCGCCATTTCTTTACCGGTACCCGAAGCACCGCTGATAAAAACCGGTGCCTGACTGCGGGATAGTTTACGAATCGTCGCCCGTAATAGCTGCATTGCTGGAGATTGGCCAAGCATGGTGCGTTCAATATCGCTGGCTTGTTTGCTGGCGGTTTGTCCGCTGGGCAGTTTCAGTGCAGCTTGCACCAATTCACGCAGCACTTTTAAATCAACCGGCTTGGAAACAAAATCAAACGCGCCTGCTTTGAGGCCGCGAATAGCAGTTTCCATATTGCCATGAGCAGTAATAACTGCCACTGGCAATTGTGGATGGTTATTTTGAATTAACTCAACCAGTTCCAGTCCATTGCCATCGGGCAATTTCATATCGGTTAGGCAGATCTGGAAATTATGACTGCGCAACAATTGCCGAGCATCAGAAACGGTTCCAGCGCCGCGGGTTTGTAATCCCATTCGGCCTAAAGTGATTTCCAATAGTTCTCGGATATCGGGTTCGTCATCAACAATCAGTGCCAGTGGTTGAGTCATTTAACAAATAATTCCTGTCATTCACGAAAGCGGATTCTAAAACAGCTGCCACCGGCAGTAATTGGGCGATAGCTCAAGCTGGCGCCATTTACTTGACTGAGCTTACGAGCGATATACAGTCCAAGCCCAGTACCAGTGCTTTCACTGGTGTAAAAAGGATCAAATATTTTTTCAGCACTGTCGGCTGCAATCCCAGAGCCGTGGTCGATTACATCGATTACCACACCTTTTTCATCCAGCCTGATGCCCGCCATGATCGAAATCTTGCAGATTCCTTGGCCTTGCAAGCTATGGCGCAAGCCATTCTCGCACAAGTTAGTTAAAATCTGCACCAGTTGCACAGGATCGGCTAACAGGCGGGTATCTTTAGGTTCGACTTGTAAATCGATAATCACATCAGTTGCTGTGACTTTAAGTTTTTCTGCGGTACTGGCAGGCAAATCATCACAAAACGCCTGTAACCATTCATCGAGTTTGAGCCATTCTTTTTTTGGTTCACTGCGACGGGATAACTGCATGACATTTTCAATAATTCGATTCACTCGCTGGCTATGACGCTGAATAATATCAGTAAAATGTTTATCTTCATCGAGCAAATCAGGAGACTCAGCCAACAGCTGTGCCGCATGGCTGATTGCAGCTAATGGGTTGCGAATTTCATGGGCAATGCCAGCAGTTAACTGCCCTAAAGATGCGAGTGATTGCTCCTGAGCAGATTGTTTTTGCATCGTAATATCGTTAATGAATACCAAAAAACTAGGGCGTAATTCTTTGACGACTTTTTTAAAGTCTGCCACCAAATCAGCACCATCATTCTGCACTCTAAAGCTGGTATGAATTGGCTGGCCAGCTAGCCAAGCTGTTAGGCGTTTATCCAGTTCAACCGACAAGGTAGACAACTGCCGGTTGATTGGGCCAGATGGCATGTTTAGCAACAGCCAAGCTGATTCATTCATGGTTTGTAAAATGCGTTTTTCATCAACCACCAACATGCCTGTAGTTGAGTTTTGAATAATCATTTGGTTCAGTTGTTGCAGTCGTTGCAAGTCTTGGCCACGGGCATAAGCTAGTCGTTCACTTTCGGCCACCCGCCGTGACAAGCTGGTTCCTAGCATGGCTACACCAAGAAAAGCAGCACACAATAAAGCGGGTTGATCGAAGTTGATTGCCGGGTTGGCTTGGCTGGAAACATAGTGTTCAAACATAACTGCCAAGCAGGCAATACTGGCGAGAAATAAAGATACCTGACCACGTAATAATACTGCGCCGGCGGAAATAGAAATAATCAACAGCATTCCTAAGCCGCTTTGCACACCGCCACTGGAGTGCATTAATAGTGTCAGCAGTAAGATATCTAAAATAATCTGGCAAACTGTTTGCGCTCTAAATGTCGGCCAATTTCGCGCAATGGTGACAAATTCAATTGCCGATACCAAAAAGTAACTACTGATGCTAGCAAGGAAAAGTTGCACGCTTGATGAGCCGACTTTTGAGCCAATGTTATTGACTATCTCTGGTAGCCAGTCGGCATTAATGGGGATTCTAGAAATAACAAATAGCATTGCCAGCAAGATCACTAGCAGCAGGCGGAAAGTATTCAGCAATAGTAGCGGCTGCCAGGTTTGGCGATAGCTAATATCTTGAATTTCCTGGTCGGTCAGTTTTCGCTCAGACATTGTCGAGCTACTGTGCTGAAGAGAATGTTGATACGAGTGCTGGTTAGTGTGTGTATTGCTCATGGAACTCTGTACAAGTTTTCAAGGTTGCAGTCGCCGCTACTCTTAGTCAGCGGTCAGGCGTGGATTAGTGCTTATTCAGTGTAACACTCTAACCGGTGATATCTTTGGCCTGCATCTTTTTCTAATCAATCGATAGAAACTCCAAGCTTTGGACGCGATGTATTAAACAATACGGAATGTCTTAAATTTGCATCGACAAAGACGGTTAAATTATCTTATTAAGATGTAAAGTCTTTGAAATATTAGTTAGTATGTGGCGCAAAACATAACAGGCAGTTCTCAATGAAAAATTTTCTAACTTGTATCCCACTGGTTTTGGCTGCAGGCAATGCTGCTGCATTTGATTGGTCGCCAGTGGCTGCGGTTGGCTTGCAGAAGGGTGGTCAGGATCTTGTTTTTGTGGTTGATGCTGATAGTGGCGATCGTATAGAAAGTATTAAGTTAGGTGGTTTTTATGTCATTGAAGCCGGAGCAAGATTGCATAGCTTTGATTTGCCAGTTGAGTTTCAATTAACTGTAGGTGACATTTTTGATTATGTTGAACCTACGGTAAATGACCACCAAACGGGTAAGGCGAGAGTTGACCGGATGTTTGTTGAAGGCTTAGCATTTTGGCGCAACGGAAAACTGCGCTTGGGTGGTGGTGCATCTTATCATTACAAGCCGAACTATAATTTGGAATTAGATAGTGGTGCTACCACTGATATTGATTTTAAATCAACTGTAGCTGCAATACTGCAAGCGGATTATTGGTTGACTGAGCATTTCAATTTCGCTCTGAAGGCAACGTTAGTTGATTATAAAGTGGATAAATCTACCACTGGAGATGCAGCACCAGATGATAAGATGGGTGCTAGCAGTTTAGGTGTTCGTTTACTTTATAGCCTTTAGACATTGCGATGAATTTAAATAACCGGAGGGTTTGACTATGCGCAAATCAAAACCCTCCGGTTCTTCAATATCAACTCGCGGTACTTTTCCAGCCAATCGCGAATAAAACTCTTTTCACCAGTAATGCAATTACTGGCCCCATCACTAACATGGCGAGTAAAGTAATCAGTTCAAAATCGAACAGCAGCCCTGTTACCAAAATAACGCCTATGGCTGAATCCAATTGATCGGCAATCAAAAATAAAGTGTTGTGTTGCTCAGGCCTAGCGCCCGGTGCAACACCCAAGCGACGCTTGATAAAAGAGTTCGGCAGTTCTGCCAATACATAAGCTAACCCAAGTACTAGGCTGATCAGCCAATATTCATAGATTTCTGGAATTAAAACATTTGGATTATTTAATAGCCTTTCAAAAAAGCTTGTGAACCACAAAGGGGTGAATAATCCGGCAGAAACCAGTGCCAGTAGCGGCATGGCTAAAAGCCCCCGCAGGGTTTTATTGCTGCCAAACCAATGCCTATGGATTGGAATTGCCAACCACGGCAGCCAGTTGTTTGAAACCATTCGCATGTGAACGCTACCGGCAATCACTAGTGGTGCGATTAAAATTAGCGGTGTAATTAACAATTTAATCAGGGTGCTGCTATCTAAAACAAACAAGCCATCCAGAGCGAACACACTGCTAAAAGCAATAATAGTAAACAGAATATGTTTAGGATTTTTGAATTTATAAAAGCGCCGATTGAGCAGCATTGCTAATGAGAATGCACTAAAAACGACAGCCAATGCTGGAGCCAATAGTGAAGTTACCCAAGCTGGGGGTAAAAACCAACTAGCAAGCCAAGCAGGCGCGAGAAATAACAAACTCCAAAAAACTGGCATGCCAAGATAAGACGATTCATTTTGCTCATTTCTAACATTGCCAACTTGGTTAAATACCGACAATCGAATCACGCCGCAACCCATAAAAACCACTAGCAATAAAGGGTACCCGCCATGGTTAAAACACCACTGCCAAAGAAATAATGCGGGCAAAACGAGATAAGTAAAAACATCGACAAAGCCATCAAGATAACGGCCAAAATCTCGTTCAAGTTGATATTTTCTGGCTAAAATCCCATCAAAAGCATCGGCAAGCATTGCCAGTAGCATGAGACTAAGCGCAAGTGAGAATTGTTGTTCAAATAATAACACGGCAGCAAGGCTATTAATTGCCAACCCAGAAAGGGTTAGCCAATCAACCGGGTTGAGTTTGATAATGAACAGCGAAGGTTTTTTTTGCTGTTCAATTACCGTTTGGGATGGGTTTTGCTCCATTGTAAAATTGCCTTTCTGTCTACTTTACTGTGGTGGCGGCTATCCATTGGAATAGACGGATGTACCAATACTCGAGCATCGGCAAAACCGGTTCGAATTAATAATTGTTCCAATAGAGATATGCTTGCCTGGGGAATATTCTTGTTTTCTGATTCGAGCACCATTAATGGGTATTTTCGCGCCGACTGTTGTACCAAAATAGCGCGGGCAATTCCGGGTAAATTTTCTGCTTCAGACTCAATTGGGTAAACATCAACCATTCGACCATCACTAAATACTCGCTGCTTTTCTCGTCCAGTTAGCCAGAGCCTGCCTCGCGCGTCGAGGTAACCCGTGTCACCGGTTTTATGCCAGCAAAAACCATTATCACAAAATAATTTATTTTCAGCGGTTGCTTTAACATCATTGAGATAACCATTTAACACATGGCGGCCGCATACCAATATTTCACCTAACTGATTAGTGCCTAAACTGGCTTGCAATACCTGCTCACCAGATTTTAATTGGGTTTCTGTCGGTACAATTGCCAGCAGGGTTTCTGAAACTGGGCGGCCAACTAAATAGCCTTGGGATGGGAATTCAGAAAGCCAATCGCTAGCGGTAACAAAGGCGATGGGCTCGGCTTCGGTTGAGCCATAAACCACTTCAACTCTGGCTAGAGGAAATACTTTTTCCAGTCGCATGCACAGCTTTTGTGACACAGGCGAACCGCCAATGCCGATATAGGCAACACCGGGAATTACGGTATTTTGTGCTTCCAGAGTTTTGGCTAATCGTTCTAATAATGCGGGAAAACTAATAATTCGACGGACTCGATGCTCGCGAATTTGTCGTACTACTTTTTCTGCATCGGCTTGTGGATTAGATAAATCAATATCGGGTGGTAAGGTACAGCAGCCGCAAACCATAAAATGCAGCGCCATAACCGGCATGCCACTGAGAACCACTTCACCGGGGTGTTCATGCCAGTGGTTATGTAATGCCATGTGTTGTGCTTGTAAATGTAAATGCTGGCGAATAGCGCCTTTGGGATTTCCAGTGGTTCCTGAGGTCCAGCTAATTAATGCAGAGAATTCTCTGGCAACCGGAACAATGGCTGGTTGTTGTTTGTCATCAGCGGGCGTTAATTTTGACCAAGGCGACTGGTCGATCGAAATGCAATCAATCATCCATAAATCAGGTACAAATATTTTGTATTTAAGTAGCCGCTGATAACTGATGATTGCCTTGGCTTTACTGCGTTTAATTGCCCGCAGCATTTTAAGTTTGCCCATTGACGGATCAATAAAAACAACGCTCATACCACTGGCAAGAATTGCCAATAGCAAACTGTATAGTTCAATGCCGGGTAACACTAATAAAACAATCCGGTCGCCAGGCTTATAACTCAGTAATAGCTCTTTTTGCCACATCGCAGCATGTGCTAATAAATGACCAAATTTAATCGGTGCTTGGCCGGGTAAAATCATCGCCGGTGACTCAGGCTGACGCATTGCCTGTTCGACTAATAAGCGTGCCACATTATTTTCGGCACTAATGGATGCTGATTTTATCTGTTTGCCTGGTGCTTTACCGGGATCAGAATTCTCTAACTGCTGCTTTTGTTGCCGTCGATTTGCTTGACGGTTCGCTTGTTGTGCTAACTTATCGACGTTTTTATAGCTGCTTGGTGCCGACGAATTATTTTTCTTATCACGCTTGTCGAGATAGTTATCTGCGACAGTTTTATCAGAGTTAGAGCTGTTTACTGAATAGACCATATTGCCGCTCCCTGATTATATTGCCTGTTTTTTCACTATTAGTTAGTCGTGGCACTAGTTTTAATGAAGGATTATCTGCGCTAGCCAGTGCGCCGATTAGCTGATGATAATAGCGATGCATGTTGATAGATGCTGATAAGTTCATCCAGCTCATTAAGCCTTTACCTTGGAATTGAACAAGCGTACCAGCAGTTTTTATAATCGCTGTAGGTGACTTTAAGTATTTAAAATCACGCTGGAAATCGATATCTTCAAGTGGCTTCCTGATGCTTTCAGCGCTTGGATTACTCGTTGTTAATTGACTCCAATCAGGAAATACTAAATAGGCAGCGACTATTAACTGATCTTTTTTATCTCGAACAATCAAAGAACAGTGCTGACAAAAGCGCTTAGCTAATGGCTTGCTGACCATTTGAAAGAAGCTATTACTGTCAATGTGCTGATATGCCGGGTTGTTAGAAAAAACCATCTCAGTTATTTGATGAAATTCGACCGATTGCTCTAACCAAACGGGTTCAGTTAATTGTTCTAACAAAAAATCATTGCCTAATGATTTATCCAATTGCTGTAATTTTTCAATCGATGCTTGCGGTGGCTTTCCGCCAAGTTTAACAAATTGGCTTTGATATAAATTACACGGTTTACTATCAAATTTCGCATTGATTAATAGTTGCGCATAATAGGCGGGATTACTGGGTTCGCCAGCAAAGTTATTGCCGTTAAAATCATCTAGCTGCAACCGGTAACTGCCAAAACTATTGAAATTGATCGGGCCGACTAATTGCTGTTGTTTTTGATGTTTTAACCACTGGCTAGCCAGCAGAAATGCTTGCCGGTTGAGCGATGGATTATTGGTGGTTCGCCAAAATCCAAAATAGGCAGTATTAGGGCGAAAAAATCTAACCTGAGGATGAATAAATATCACCAACCGAAATGTTTCAGTCGGTTTATTATCTAACGTTTGATCGCTATCCTCATCTCCACCCCCGTCAGAATCAGACAATAAAATAGTGCATTTTCCCAGTTTAAACCACGGATTGTCTGAAGAAAATAACCAGCGCAACTGATCGGCAGAATCATCTTCACCCATAAAACCTTCAGGCAATCCATATTCTGGCTGCCAGTCATGATAAACCTGCAGCAATTCTGCTACGGGCTTTGTTTTCTGTTTTACTAGATGCTGTGGTTTGTTCGCTACGTCCATCTTGGCTCTCTTAATCTTGGTGTTAACCGTTGCGTCTGGTGTTACATTAATCAGCTGAAACAAAACATATGAGTTCGGCTGTGCCTACAAATATTTATCCAGTCCGAACCCTTGGTTCCCGGGTGCGCCGTAGGCTTACCCAGGCTACGAAAACCATTTGGTTTTCATTAAATCAATATCAAATTTTTAATTAACACCAAGCCAACCCATTAAATTGACCTCGGGTTTTTAATTCACTCTAAACCAGAAGTAGGTTGGGTAAGCCTGTAGGCGCACCCAACAATGTGAGTTAAGCCTTACCATGCTGGGCAGGTAATCTTTAAGCGCTCGCTTTTTCTTGCGGCACATCCAATCGGTCGATGATTCCACTGGCACCATCCATAATCACTTGCTCGCCATCGGCAATTTTTTGCGTTAACCCCGGTATATTAACAATCGCAGGTATGCCCAATTCCCGGGCCACCACAGCAGAATGAGAAAGAGTTGATCCGCGCTCTACCAATAAGCCAGAACAGGTAGGAAATAATGGTGCCCAACCTGGGTCGGTTCTCACGGTACACAAAATTTTCCCATTGAGATTTAACTCGTCGTCGGGTGAGAATATTTTGCGAACTTGAGCTTGAACCTTGCCAGGGTAGCAGCCGATACCAGACAATTGCTGAGTTGATAGTGAATGGAGGTCGTCTTGGTTGGCTGGCTGTTCAAATGGATATAAATATTGGTTATTAAAATATACTGGGCCGTTGGTATGGAAATGATGAGGAATTTCCTGCTGCTGATAAGCTTGGTATTCTTGCTTACGGGCAGAAGTTAATGCTTTCCAGTCGCTAGAAACAGATTTTCCTTCCATACAGCTATCTAACTCATCGACGGTTAAATAAAATACATCTCTTTGGTCATCTAACACCTTATACAGCGCCAATTGTTGGCCAATTTCTGCATAAATATCACGCATCAAGCCAAAGGCTCTTGTTCTGGCTAAGCGCATGTTTTCACGGTTTTTAACCGCAGCACGTAGCTTCACTAGGTCAGAATAAAACTTTCCCCATTGTGCCGTGCCGAGCTTGGCATTCATATTGAGTTTTATTTCTTTTTCAGTTTGAGTTCTAAACTGTTGTTCACGCTGGCTGAGATTGTCTAACGTCAGATCATCACGAGATAAGAAGTTCTTCATGACTGAAAAAATAAATGACGCATCTTGGCGCAAGGTAATTGATTCAAGCTTCAGTTCACCCATGCAGCGATCACCATAGCGCTCGATATATTCCTGACATTGTAGATAAACCTCAGGGTCAGCAATTTGTAAGCAATCAAGCAGGCGGTGTTTGTCTGTGGTTTCAATTAACTTTCGGGTTGCTGGATTTTGCCGCACTTGGTCGCATAATCGCAACAGGAACTTGGTAGGTTCGGTACTTTCAATGCCCTCTTCACCTGACATTAAATTATTCTGTATCAATTCAGGATTTTCCAAATCCAACTTGCCAAGCCAGCGATGCACCTTTCCATTCATCATCATTACGTTAAAGTCGTTAATGATCGGTGTTTGCCAGCGGTCCATCAATTCACTCTGCAAGTGATCAATTAATGCCATCAGCTCGCTAATACTCATGGTGTGCAAGGCATTGCGATCAACCGTGGCGTAGACCGATTCAAAATGATCGCGGAATTTAGCAACGCGGCTGTCGATGGTTTTAAAACCATAAAGTAAGCGACCAAGGCACCAGATTTTCCTGGGTAAATTAGCTAGTTTTTTAGCCAGAGATTGCTGGTTTTCTTCAACCAGATCGACCGGATCTTGCAAGCCCATCATGCGTTCCATATCGGCTTTATTCACTTCAAAGCCAGGTAATATGAGTAGCGCACGATACCAATTATTAATGTTGTAATAAATTCGGCCGTGAATTAACCCCAGCAAGCTAGTTAATGCGGGTCGCATTTTCGAGATATTTTTTTCTGACAGTCCAAGCAAACGATAAGTCTGCTGATAAACCGTGGAGTAGCCTCGCAGGGCAAAGCTGTAGGTTAGTGGCGTTGTTACCCCACAGTATGACTCTTGAATATTAGAGTTATCCCAAACAATCGGATTGGCTTGTTCTTCGCTATGGGCAGGCAAAGAAGTGACGGGCCGTGTTTGCAAAATATATAATTGCTGGTTAGCAAAACACCATTCGATATCTTGTGGTGATTGCTTTAATTGAGCAATTTTTAATGCTTGATCGCGTAGCTGAATAATTTGTTGGTCATCGAGGCAGCTTTTATCGGTTAATAATGGATCAAGCGCTCGAGTTTCAGTACCGCCCTGATCTTTACCATGACTGCTTTCGCCAGTGCTGACTTTACCAATACTGAATTGTTTGTTTTCGATGCGATGTGAAATAACTTCTTCAAGATTATTTTTATCATTAGTCTGGGCACTATGACCAATCGTAAATTCATCACAATCACCTTCACCCGAAACCACACCTTCACCCTGACCAAAAGTAGCGGAAATCAGCATTTGTTTGCGATTTCCATTGGCGGGATTCGCAGTAAAAATTACTCCGGCCGATTCAGAGTCAATCATGGTTTGTAGAATGATTGCCGCTCTGGCTTCATTCAGCGGTAGCTTATGTTGCAGTCGATACAAAAGTGCTCTAGGTGCAAAAGCGCTCAAATATACTTGGCGAATTGCATCAAAAACTTGTGGCGCAGTTTTCTGAAATAGCAACGATTCCAACTGACCAGCAAACGAAGCACTGGCGCTGTCTTCACCGACAGCAGATGATCGCACCGACAAGCCATGTTCACTGGCTTGTAATAATTCATCTATTTGCTCTGCGAGTTGTTGTTCAATTTCCGGATCAAAAGCACTTTGCATAATCAGCTGATTCACCTGCTTTGAAACGGTTTCAACCTGCTGAGCTTGTTGTCGCTTATCCATTAACGAAAGATTTTTTAATTGATTCAACTGATGTTTTATTTCACCAGACAGTACAAATAATTCAGCCAATGCATCGCAAGTGATGATTCTAAAATCAGGCACCATAAAACCATTTCGATCTAACCATGCTAGGTTATCGGCCTTGCCGCCTAATTGCAGTGGGTTTAGTGATGCAGCTTGCTGACTGGTGACAATGTTTGGCTGATCAATCGCTGAAGCATCGGTGTTTTTATAGGTCATGATAATTCCTCCAGCAATGACTGCTGTTGCAGTAAAACAATCACTTTAGATAAGTTGTCTGCCAGCCGCTCCATAAACGGATAATCGCGTAAATTATGAGCTAAGGCAGAAAAGGCGAAACGGTTAATTGCAAAGTCGAAAATGGCGTAATAAAAACCGGCATTCCAACTTTGTTTATCCAACTGTTGGTTGCTGGCTACTGATAGTGTTTGCCGTTGGTATTCGCTCCAATACTCGAGGCTTTGTTGGGTGATTTTTTTGCTTTCCATGCAATAAAGCAACAGTTCTACCAAGTCTCTTTGTGGCAGGTGCCAGCAGCTTAACTCCCAGTCCCAGCAACATAATCCTATAGAATTATCGGTTTTTAAGTTATTTCGAAAAGCAATATTTCTCGGGTTGAAATCACCGTGAATTAAAGTGTGCGGCAACTGTTCAAGCTTCGGCCACCAATCTGACAACCGTTCAATGCATTGAGTCAGCCAAGCGGTTTGCTGGTGATCAAACCAGTGTGGAAATTCATCAGAAATTAATTGTTGTAATGCAATAAATAACTCTTTTTGTGCGTGCATCGAATTTCTGTCGGAATTTTGCAAACACAACTTGGCCAGCTCAGAATGTTTTTTGTCATTATTATTTGAAAGGTAGCGGCCGTGAAATGGAGTAATGCCATCAATCGCCGTTTGGATATGTAGATCATGCCAATCTTGTGGTCGATCCACTGCATTAAACAGATCTAGCCCTTGCAGCCTTTCCATTAATACTGCACAGCCTTGGCGACTGTTGTCTTGCCACAAGCCATAAAGCTTTGGGCTGATCGAGGTGAATTCTTTATGTTGCAGTTGGTACAGTGCAATTTCTCGATCGTCACAGCGTTGAAAGAAACTATATTCTTCGTATTTATCAATCAGCTTTGCCAATTGTGGGTCTGAACACAAAGCAACGGTATGCAAGGTATCTAGCGCATCGCGAGTTGATGGTTTTAATTTGAGCATTGCTGCAACAGTCTGCTTAGAAACATTATCCTGCTGCGAAGCATTGTTACTGACGTTATTAATGTTATTAAAAATAGTTAAATCAACCGGAATCAAACCCAGTAATTTGTTTTGTTTATGCGCAGTGAACTCACAAACAATTGAATCGGAAGCTTGGCTTTGTTCAATAATATTGAAACTTTTCAGTTGGGTTATTTTTTCTAATGATGTTTTTGAAGCGATTGCTGCATGATTAAACATCGCCTGAAAAAATGACTGATTTAATTCGCAAGATTTTAAATGATTGACCGGTTTATTTCGGCCAAGCCGTTCATGGGCATCAGCAAAATGGCCAACCGTCATTGCCGAGAGTGTTGATAAGTCCAGCGCCAAACAATAACCAGCAATAATTTCAGCCAAGCGGGCGGTTTTTCCTGGCCCGGAACAGTCGAGTATTTGCAAACACTCTTGCTGCTGTGGCAGAGATGTTCCGCCGCCAACGGTACCTATCACCAACGAAGGTAATTGCATGCTGACGTAAACACCGTCAACCAGCTTGCCATCATTATTAGTAATTTGTTGTGGCTCGATATGTAAATGAGCTAGCGATGATTCATGGGTGCAGGCAATGTCTTGTCCTAGTGAGCTGAACATGGCACCGATAACATTGGCGACATTAATATTCATGCCGACCATACCGGTTCTTAATGCGCCAGATACAGCAATACCGTAGCCGCGAACCAGTTCTGCAGCAGATATTTTTAAAATCGATTTTAAAACGGATTCAGGAATAAAAGCTTCTGCTTGAACCCGACAACCCCGGCCTTTGATATAAGACTGCCAAGAGACTTTCTTATCACTCGACATATTACCATCAATATGAAAATCATTGAGAATCATATCGCTAGATTGCTGACACTGTCGAGATATCCACAAGCATGCCTGCCAACTGCAACTGGTGGTCATATTTTGCCCCGATGCATCACCAGTGGCGAATACAAAGTGAGCATGAACCGTGCGGCCACTTAATTGAGGGTCAATTTCAATTAATTTGGCATAAGCAGATTTTTTGCCAATCACCTGTTGCAGTTGCTCTCGCTGTAATGGCAACCAATGACAAAAACGACGGGCATCAGCCATATTATGAAAATGGAAAACCGGCACTCGAGTCATCCGTTGTTCCATTACATGGGTGGTAACACCGCCAGCTCGAGTCAGCGCCAGAGCACCGCGGGTAACCGATGCAATCAAAGCACCTTCAGAAGTAGCAAGTGGTGCGTAATAGGTCCCGCTAGCTTTTTCACCGGTAAATTTAAGCGGCCCAGCTAAGCCTAAGGGCACTTCGACCGAACCGATTAATGCTTCGATATTATTGCTTAAAGACTCGGCTTTATATTGGGTAATGCCGATGCCGGGTAACGGGCGGTGAGTTTGCTTGCGAATAAAAGCTAGGCGTTTTTGTCTGGCTGCTTCTGAATATTGACCACGGCTGGGAATTGCTCGAGCGAATTTTTTGGCTTTTGCAGTGCTGGTTGTCGTTGTATTTGTCGCTATAGCTGCAATTGAATCGATTTCATTTGAATTAACATCGGCACAGCTGGCGCTAGCAGGTAGGCTATCTTTCAGGCAGCTATCTGCTGGTGTTTGTGGTTTATCAGTTTGCTCATTTTGAGTTTTCTGTTGAACTCGCAATGGCTTTTGTTTGTACATCTGATCCATGACGGCCCTGCAACTGATTGTTTTTATTTTTATGGTTCAATCGCGTAACGAATAGCCGCTGCGATTGGCTTATCTCGCAACGGCTATTTTTAAGCTAGCCTGCAATTAACAGGCCGCCGGTTAAACTCCAATAGCCAATCAGCATTGCTAAACCGACCGCTTTTTCATTACTTTCACGGCCCGCCAGTGAAGGCGCTTTAATGAATTTAATCAGCTGCTTTAACCCCAGTAAAAAACAACAAACCATGGCGGGCGCTATATATACAAATGCATTGGGCGTTACTTGATACAAGGTGGCCAGCTGTAAGCTGCTCATGCAAGTTAAAAGTGCGATAACGATTAAGGCAGAACCTTTGGCGCCGAAGATTAACGAATAAGATTCAACTTCTGGCCTATCTTCTTCTGGGCCACGGGTTTTTCGAGTAATTTCAAAACACAAACCGCTAAAGAAAAACAAACAGGCCAATAGCAATACCGGTGTTGTGAACTGCAAAGTGCCAGTGGCCATTGTTGCCATCCACACTGCAATTAACGGCATGATCAACATATGTGACAAGGCATAAATGACCAGATGACGGTTAAGCCATTGCGGGCAGAAAAATTCGACCGTCATTAGCACTAACCACAGCATCATTGCTAGCCAGCTCAAACTAACCGCTATAGGAAAAATACCGATTGAGGATGAGGTAGAAGTGGCGATTTGCATAGTCTGCCAGTCAACAAAAAGGTTGCCTGCCAGCATTACTAGAATGCAGATTGCACCAAGTATTTTTAGATGCCTGAGAGTGATTAACCCTCGCTGCAATACTCGCTGCGGATGATTCACTATATCTAGCGCGTAATCTTTATGTTCATCAAGAATTCTTAATAATAGAAATAATGCAATCGCGCTAAATAATCCCAAAATATCAAACCACTGTAGCGATGGATCGCCATGCGATGCCTGGCGTGCTAAAGGTGCAGCAAGCAAATATAGACTGGCAGTCAATAGCATGTTTACAAAAGGAAAGCGCTCTTTTGACCATGCCATAAGGCGTGAAAAGATTGAAGCGTTCATTGATAGGTTATTTATGGTGTTGCTTGGAGGGACGATTGGTTTTGAACCGTTGTTAGTGCTCGGTTTATCGCCAGCTAGCGTGCTAGAGCCCGGCTCGGTTTTCTGCTGTTGATCATCGCAAGCAATTGATACAGAAGGTATCGACATAGAAGGCTTAGGGGTCGTTTTCATGGTCATAGTGCAGCAACCAGTTTGTTATTTTTATTATATCTAGCGATCTTACCAGAAAATATCAGATATAACTGAGCGGAAAGATAAGTGGTGAGATGTTGTTAGGCTTGTTTGCTATTAATCGTTGCGTAAAAATTCGCAGAAGATGGTGCAGCAAGGAATCCATCTCAAACTGTTGGGTTTCGCTCCGCCCACTCCATTTACAAATTGCTTCAGTTTTTATTGAATATCGATGCTTGTTTAAAAAACAATTGGGTTTCTGTTGCTTGGACAAGCTTAAAGCGCTTCCGGCAAACAGGTGTCTTGACTATCAAATCAAATCAAATCAAATCAAATCAAATCAGACCACTTCAAGGCACAACCTTTCTGCACCTTGAAGTCGCCTAGAGATAAAATTACTCCATTCCTAGCCCTGAGCTAACACGGCAATTGTCATTGCCTAAACAATGCTCTTGCAATTTTAGTGTTTGGAATAGCTGCTCTGCTAGCATTTTATGCGCTGCAGTAGTGGGATGAATCGTATCCCAAAACAGAAACTCTTCAACAGGTCCATTAGTTGCACCGGTTGGTTGAAGGTTGTTATCCACTACCAACCAGCTGTCGTCCACATTGGTAAAATCACCGCTATCTCTTGCATTATTTGTTGCGCGATAGGTATTAAATGTAATGATATTATAAGGAGATGACGCTGCAACTCGCTGTGTATTCAAATCTGAAACCAGCTTATTATTAAGTGTTTGTATTAACGATGTTATTTCTGTTTGATAATCTGAAAATCCGCTGACATCCAATCGAGGCACGTCAGATAACTCAGGCAGAGTAAAAACAACAATATTCTTTGCACCATTAGCAACGAGTCGGCCAACCGATTCTGTAACGGTGTCAGCTATGGCATTACTAACATCGACACTGCTAGGAATCGCTTCAGATCCTGCAACCAAACCATTTAAATAAGCAAGAATATCATTGCCGCCAATTAGAATGGTGTGTAATACATTTTGTTGGTCTACCGCTGTGTTGTTATTTATATAATTATCTACCTGACCTCTTAAGCCCAAGCCGGTGGTATAGCCTAAAGCTGAAAAAGCACCCGACTGCGCGGCTGTCTGAAGTGGCGCGGAATCATGCCCAACGGATCTTGCACCTGCAACTGCCAAATTAACTTGTGGCACTCCTAGCTTATCGCTTAAATAATTGGGCCAAACTGGGCCGTTTGAAAAAAACTCAGGCGCAGGTTGTGGTTGAGTCGAAGTTAATTGGCGTAACGTACCGTTATCTGACAAGCTATCACCAAATATAACCAATTTATTGATGCTAGCGATACTTTCTAGTTCTTTTACAGGTGTTTTAGCATTATTTGAGTTTTGGTTGCATGCGACGAGTAGCAAAGTGCTAACAGCAAGAGTTAGTGATATAACGTTTCGTTTTATTTTATTGGAATCTTTTTTCTTTAAAGAAAAAAAATAGGAGTGATTCATCGTGTTATTCCTGATTTTGGAAAATATATAAAAATGATGCTTACTGAGTCGTACCACTCTATAACGAATCATAAGACGTCGAATAAGCAATAATTTGCTTCTATGATAAAAGGGCGAGTTTTAGATATAGAGCTTAATGCTGACACAAAGCCATAATTTCCATAGCAAATTAAATAAGTGAATACTCAGTGTACGTTGGAGTATGAAATCTGTCGAAAATAACAAACTATCTTGATGTTGATGTTTCATTTTTAGTGTTATTGATGAATATAAAAATAATCAATCTGCGAGCATGCCTTGTCAGAAATGCCAACCACTTCGCAAAACTTCATAAAAAAGCTTTTAATAAGTTTGTTAAAAATAATAGGCACTATAATTTTTTACTATCTTATAAAAACACTGAATATTTGGTGAGGCTGATATGAAGCTATTTTTTACACCAACAAGTCCCTATGCGAGAAAACTCAGGGTACTGATTCGTCAAAAGCAGTTGCAAGTTACCGAAGTGCTCGTCAATCCATGGCAGGGTGATAAATTAGATAATCCACTAGGAAAAATCCCTTACCTGCTGCAAGAAAATCCTCAATTACCTGAAGCTGCGCAATTGCTAGTAGATTCTCGAGTAATTACTCAATATCTTGACCAGCAGCCTTCAGACCACTCGCTATTAATTCCCGAAGAAAACGCAATGCGCTTTCAGGTGTTATCTATAGAAGCCATGGCGGATGGTATTGCAGATGCAACAGCGGCCATGGTGATGGCAATGAGAGTTGATAGTGAATTTGCATCTGAAAAATGGTTCGACTGGCAGCAACAAAAAATAATTAAAACCATTGAGTGGCTAGATCATCAGTTACAAGATAGTTTTTGGCTAGTGGGTGATCAAATGACCGTGGCTGATGTCGCCTTGGTTTGTGCGCTGGATTTTATCAATTTCCGCCGACCAGATATTAGCTGGCAGCAACATGGACCATCTTTACATGAATGGTTTGATTGCTGCCTGAAAGCAAAACACTTTGTTGATACTGATCCCCGGTTGGCAGATTGGTTATCTGATAAAGCAATCTGCTTAAGTCAAATACCCAGCCCAACCAATAATCAGGCAAGCGGCAACGGCGACAGTGAGTCGACTTCTTAACTGTAAATACCAGTCGGGCAACCAGCTAAAATATTGTTCTCGCTCGGTTTGCCAGACCATTACAAAAGCAATCGCCAGTGCGGGAAGCGCCAGTCGAATACTGACCATCAAAACCAGCCAACCACTCAGTGCCGGTAAAATAGAAAATAACAAACGGCGCTCTTCCTGGGGCCGAACCAAAGCAATCCCCCAATGCACTGCGCCAACAAATGACAATACCACTGCGGCATAGCCTGCCAGCCAACGTCCTGCGTATAGTGAGAACTGGTCGTTCCAACAACCTAGCGCCAAAATTACGAATGGAACCATGCCCGCGTACGCCAATTGCTTGGCATTTTTTTCTGTCATATCCATAACTGGTCAAACTCATTGTTTATCAATCCACCTTTATGGTTTACCACATAACATGGAAGTTGGCTCGGCAATGAGCTGGTTTTAGGCTATTCGGTATCGTTTTTTTACCACTAAGCAGCATCTAAATTCTCTAATAGGTTTCAAAGCTGAATCGAGCGTGCTGTAATCGGCGGCGATTGAGCCAGTTCACTGGTTCTTAAAATAAGAATAAAGGCGCAGATCTTTGTAGATTTAGCGCTAATTTGTTGAAGTGGTGGTGTTTTGTTGCGTTTCCGATCTGTCTTTAAGTTACTACTGGTGAGCGTTAGCTTGTTGTTGTTTGCTTTTATAACAAGCTGTTCTGCTGGTTGGCGTAGTTTTACTGGAGAGACTAAGGCTTATAACAGTTGTATCGCCAGCTACCCTTTAAGCATTAACTTGCCGCTATGGCAGTTAACTGAAAAAAACTGCTCACCTGCCAGCATTGATCCGCTGCAATTGCCGCAAACGGCTGCATTGTTTTCTGATACTCAGTGTCAGCAGCCAATTACTTTAAATCCTCTAGATATAAGCCAATGGTGCAAAACATTAGTAACACGAAATGCCAGTTTTGATAGCTTGCCGTTTAATGATTGGCGGCTTTCGCCGGCAACCTTGGCTGACAGCTCGGTTTTGCCATTAGCCAAGCGGCATCCATTAATGGTGCGTAAAGTTTACCGAGAGATTAAAAGCAGCAAAGGCTCATGCCAGCTAACGCTCGATATCTATCATCCGAATCCATTTCCTGGCCAGCAGCAAACAGAGTTAAAAAAAGATTCTATTTTAACGCCAATGCTGGCAATTCACGGTGGTAGCTGGCGTTACCGAAAAAAAGGGCTGGTGATGCTACAGAGCCAAATTGCTCAAATGACAGCCAATGGCTTTGTAGTATTTACGCCGAGATACCGGTTAGTGGGTAAAGCGCCGGCAATTGGATTGAAAAGATTTGACGGTCTTAAAAGGTTTGAAGATATAGCAGCCTGTGATGGCGTGACAGCGCAACAACAGTTATCCGATATTGAGGCGGCATATCAATGGGTGAAAACCAACGCATCTAATTATTCTACCGAAGGATCACTAGTTGTTTGGGGAGCATCAGCCGGAGGGCATCTTGCTGCTAGGTTGTCTTTGGCGCATCCAAAGGAGATCAAAAAAGCCGTACTATTATATGCCCCAATAGATTTTCAGCGCTTTGCGGTTCAAGAGAAAGCAGCAAGATTAGACGGCAGTTCAAAAGCGAGTGCAAAGGTAGCTTCAAAAGCATTAGAGCGATATTTACAACAGAGCAAGCCGTTGAGCCAGCTGTCTGTACAGTCAGATCTAATACAGCAAAATTCATTAGCACATTTGATTAACCTGCGGGTTATAGCCCAGCAAACTACGCCGGCTTTTTTTGCCATTCTAGGTACCAATGACCGGTTAGTACCGGTTGACCAAGCGCTGTCATTGTGTGCTGCACAATTAGGACAATTAACTCCGATCGGCATCAATTCTAATGGTGTACCTGGCATGCTGGCGGCAGAACAACAATTAAATCATTTGCAAGCTTGTGGCCGGGGGGCAGTTTATCTAATTCAAGGCGCTGGTCATGTAATGGATATTTGCTTGCCTGCCTTAAATTGCAACAGGAGTGCTCGTCAGCAGCAGCACGTCGCCCTAGCATTACAACAAGCGATGCGCTGGTTGAAGGCAAGTAATTAAAATCGAGTATTCGCCGCAATTCCCTGAACGTTGTAGGTTACGCATAGCGCTCTGTGCCTACGCGGGCAAGCAACTCGATCATATTTCAATTCATTGCAACGGTTAAGTGATCCTCAATTCACGGATGGGAGTAATAACCATCGTTGATCGCATTAGATCTTAGTGCAGCAATGTTACGGGGTTGGTTGGCCGGTTTTTTACGGTGGTAAATTTGATAATGGCGAAAACCTGGTGTCGTAACGCCATATCTATACGGCCCTGAGCCTGGAAGTGCTTTAACTACCTGGTCAAAGCTAGCCAGTTGATGGCCAGGTCTGATAGGTGAAAAGAGCATTTTTACGCCAAACACCAGCGCAATGCAGATAAAAAAGATGATCCATAAATATTTCGTTTTCATGGCTGCTTCTCTAGTTATTCATTCTTGAGGAATGATCTGGCAACCTTCTGTGGTTCTTGAGATCTGTTTTTTTAGTTATGTATTTGGTTGAATCGCTTGCTCTGGATTGGTAAATCCATTGAATCGGTTCAACTTTATTCTACTCCTGTTAGTGATTTTCTGCGATAAGACCTTTGTGATTGGACTGGCCTTATCAACCAAGCAATACCAATGCACCAAGTGGTATTGCCGCGCTACAACAAAGGTCTTCCACTGGTATCGAAAAAACACCCAGAAAGGTACTTTATTGAGCTAGGTCGTGTTTTTTATTTAATACCAATTGTATTATCTATCCCCGTTGAGAGCAGAGCGCTTTTTGATTCTTGATAAGCGAATCAAACAAAGGTCTGCAACCTATCTTCAGAATTTTAGACTGAAGTGGTTATGCTCACACCAGGCTAGTGAATGTTAGGGCTAGGTTATTTTAATAGCTGGTTTGGATGAATGTTAATGATGCAGGAAATGGGCCACCCAAATATTAGAGGGTTGTACCAGTCTGCAGTGTTCGATCAATATTAGATGTAATTTTAGAAAGCAATATTAGATTGGCATTAATGCCATATTTTAGATTTAATTTTAGTTAGAACTGCGAGCAGTATTTTTAGCGCAGTGAATATGGCCTCTTTCAGGTTAGCATTAGTTTAAGAGGCCAACGTATTTATTCAGATTGACGTTATTGTAAATTGTCAATTTGAAGAAAATAAAATGTCATTATTAGAGACATTTTATTTGCTAGATACCCTTCGGGGTTGCTTTTGGAATGTGTGTTTGAATGTGCTTGATGGTTGGTTAGGTTTAAACTGTGTGTCAGTTCCCTTTGGCTGATTCTGCAACGCCAGTTAATCAAAGGATGGGCAGGAATGCTGATGTTATTAATGTTAGGTAACAATCTTAGAGCCCTTTGCTAAATTTATCCTGTGCCCATGCCCGGCTTTTTAAGCTGGGCTTTTTTTTGCCTAGAATTTATTGCACAGCGACATATTGTTGGCCGGGTGATTATGAATATCCCCGAAAGTTGCAGGTCGCGCATAGCGCTCCGTGCAACCTACGCGGGTAAATAATAAAGCATCCGTTTAATTCCGTAGGTTGTACGGAACAGCCGTAGGCGTGTGACCGCCATGGATGGTGGAAATGCAGAGAAATGTCGGGAACATTTCCTGTCAACTTGACCATGGCACAATTCATTCCAACGGTTGATGTATCAACCAATGACCATGGTGCATTTAATTCCAACGGTTGATGTATCCACCAAAAACCATAAAACGATTTCGACATAATTTGTGCAGGGCATTCACCGCAATCCCCGAAAGTTGCAGGTCGCGCATAGCGCTCCGTGCAACCTACGCGGGTAAACAATAAAGCATCCGTTTAATTCTGTAGGTTGTACGGAACAGCCGTAGGCGTGTGACCGCCATGGATGGTGGAAATGCAGAGAAATGTCGGGAACATTTCCTGTCAACTTGACCATGGCACAATTCATTCCAACGGTTGATGTATCAACCAATGACCATGGTGCATTTAATTCCAACGGTTGATGTATCTACCAAAAACCATAAAACGATTCCGACATAATTTGTGCAGGGCATTCACCGCAATCCCCGAAAGTTGCAGGTCGCGCATAGCGCTCCGTGCAACCGCGGGCTATACATTAAACGCCAACGATTAATACAACCAAAATGGTCTGATCAATTTGCTGGTTTTTAATTGTATTATTTTGTTTCTTTTTTTGTGGTTCCTTTGATGTTGGTCTTACAGGTAAACGGGCGATAAAAGCGGCCAGTGCAGGCTAATACCATTTGTAGTCAAGCGTCGGCAGTATTATGATCAAGCTACAGATTTAGTGTTCTGGCGAGCAGACCAGTTTTATACTGACACTAAATAGCAGTTAATTAGAATCGAAACATTTAGCGGTATAACTGAGCGCATAATACAACGCCAGCTAAATACCATTTTTTTAGATATGTTAATTTTTTTGCAGGCCAATGATGAACCAGCCTGATTCACTTATACAACGAATCTTTGATGAGCCAGACCAGTTAAGAGATAGCGCTAGCCCACTGTACTTGCAGTTAAGTAGCAAGATTCAGCAAGCCATCGAATTAGGCGTTTTAAAAGCCGGCGATGCATTGCCATCTGAGCGTGAAATTGTTGAAACCGTCGGTGTCTCTCGTGTCACAGTCAAACGCGCTATTGACGAACTAGTTAACGAGGGTTTGTTATCTAAACGCCAGGGTGCTGGTACTTTTGTTGCCAGTCGATTGGTGCACCATCTAGATAAACCCAGCAGCTTTTCAGAAATTTTGCATGCGGTTGATCGCAACCCCGACTCGCGTTGGATCGAGCGCGGCATAGGTTTGGCAACCCGTGAAGAACAACAAAAGTTAAATCTACAAAGCGATGAAGAAGTCGTTCGGATGTACCGAATTCGCATTGCCGATGACACGCCAGTTGCTTTAGAACTCGCAGTGGTTCCCCGAAAATATCTCGATAACCCTTTCGAATTAAGCGGTTCTTTGTACGAAGCACTGGCTGAACGCAATGTTCGCCCAGAAAAAACCGTGCAAAAACTGCGAGCAGTTTCGTTGGATGAAAAACATGCAGAGCATTTGGATATAGAACCGGGAACGCCGGTTTTGTTTGTCGAACGTCGAGGTTATCTGGCGGATGGCACGCCAATTGAATACACTCGCGCCCATTACTTGGGTGACAGTTTTGAGTTTACTGCTGAAGGTAAGTGATCCTGTATTTACGGAACACCCGCAAGCAACGTGTTGTTAACCGGGTATTTGTTGATATCCCCGAAAGTTGTACGGAACAGCCGTAGGCGTGGTGCAATTAATCCCAGCGGTTAATTTGGTCACCGTTGGCCATGGTAAAGTCAATGCCAACAACTGCCACCCTCCCAGTTTTCTCGATTTCGATGGAATTCCTCAATGTACCCAGTCGTAGTTTCCGATCTTGATGGCACGCTATTAAATCGCCAGCACCAGCTCTCGCCACGCACCTTGCAAGTAATAGAAAAGCTGAGTGACCGAGGCGTTAAATTTGTACTGGCTACCGGACGGCATCATGTTGATGTTGCAAGCTTGCGGCAAAGGTTAGGTATGCAAATGTACCTAATAACATCTAATGGTGCCGTGGTGCATGACCCAGATGGCAAAGCGATTATTCAGCACAATTTGCCTGAGCAATTGATGCCGAAATTAATTGAACTGGGCCGTAAGTATCGAGATCAAGAAGTCGTCTCTAGCATTTACCAAGGCGATCACTGGTATGCTGATTATCCGCACCAAGTGATAATGGAATTCAGTGAGCCCCAAGATTTTAAAGTTCAAATTGCTGACTTATCTAGTTTGCCAACTAATAATATTTCAAAGATTTTTTATCTGTCGAAAACCGGCGACCGAGACGCACTGATTCCACTTGAGCGTGAACTTCAAGAACATTTTGGTGACCAATTAAATATTACTTTTTCATTGGCCAATTGCCTAGAAATTATGGCATCGGGCATTAGCAAAGCCTCAGCGCTGGAAGAAGTGTTGCGCTTAAAAGGTTTCAGCATGGCCGATGCGGTTGCCTTTGGTGATGGCATGAACGATTTTGAAATGTTGCAATCTGCAGGTAAAGGTTTGGTGATGGGCAATGCTGATCCGATGTTGAAACAGAAGTTGGCAGATTTTCAAGTAATTGAAAGCAATCAAGATCATGGTGTAGCTAATTACCTTGATTTGATTTATGCGGTTTGATTTTTAAAGATATTTACCGTGTGATGCCCGACATAATATTTGCCGGGCGTTTACCGCCATCTCCGTAGGTTGCACGGAGCAGCCGTAAGCGTGTGACCGCCATGGATGGTGGAAATGCAGAGAAATGTCGGGAACATTTCCTGTGACCGCCATGGATGGTGGAAATGCAGAGAAATGTCGGGAACATTTCCTGTCAACTTGACCATGGCACAATTCATTCCAACGGTTGATATATCCACCAAAAACCATAAAACGATTCCGACATAATTTGTGCAGGGCATTCACCGCAATCTCCGAAAGTTGCAGGTCGCGCATAGCGCTCCGTGCAACCTACGCGGGCAAACAATTAAACACCAATGTACAGATTGAGGCTATTTCGCTAGATATTTATGAACACTCGAATATTCCCAATCAGATGGTTTCTCAACAAGTCCATGCTTTACCGGATTGTTGTGGATATATTCAATATGGGATAAATAATCGGATTCATCACGGATACAATGTTCCAAGAATCGATTTTACCAGACACCTCTTCGATTTCTTTTTTTTCTAGAAGGTAGTATCCATTCAGACAAGCCAATGTTTTGTGAGAAATTACTTTTAATTAGTCGCCAACGAATTGAATATTTAGAGTCATGTTCAGGTAACTTCCAAATCATATGTAAATGATCGGAAAGAATAACCGCTGCTTCAATTTTAAAAGGGTAGGTTACCATTACGTGTCGAAAACTTTCGCGTAACAATTCAATGTTTTCAATCAAAATGGGTCTGCGATTTTGAGTCACTACGGTAAAGAAATAATATCCGCCGCCGATATAAAATCTACGATATTTCATTGTTTTCTCGATAAATCTATTTCACAGAATTATAGATATATTATTTGTTAGGTGTTTGTCGAAATCTCCGAATCGATATATTGTTTTCCGAGTGTTCACCGCAATCTCCGAAAGTTGCAGGTCGCGCATAGCGCTCCGTGCAACAAACGCGGGCCAACAATTTGCAATTAATCCCTCAATTCCCCCCACTCAATTCCCTAAAACGTGCGCTAGCTCAAGCACATTTTATAACTTCGCTCACAGATTCAAATCAACCCTAAACAATCCTGGTATACCGGCTGGTAAACCATCCTAGGCTTGCGCCATCTGCTTTTGCATTTGAAAAGCACTAACTTGTTTAGTGCCCGCCAACCGGGCAAGGATTGCCAGGAATGAACAAAACCCAGCGCGACAATTTTTTTGAAACGATTGTTTTTAAAAATGCCAATAGAAAAATTAACTTTTTATTAACGCAACGGTTGCTACCGGCATTATTGCTGAGTTGCGCCCTGTTATTTATTTCATTATTTTCATTGCTGTTTTCATCTGAAGTAAAAGCAGAAATACACTGGTTGCAACCACCGGTAGTTAAGTCAAGCGCATTGAATAATCAGCAGGATAAAAATAAATCGAAAGAAAGCGCTTATAAAAAATTATCTGCTAAAGAACAAATATCTCCCAAGCAGTTATTAACTCGACCAGAAATAGCTCAATATGCCCAAGGTTTTATTGACCAATTGTTTTGGGCTAAAAGCCAGCAGAGCTTGCAAGACCAACATATATTGTTCCAAAGAAAAATAAATGGCGTGCCAGTGTTTGGCCAGCAGTTAACTATTAGTTATCAAAAAGATAACCAGCAATTAGTTAAGGTATTCGAAAATCTGCAGAACCAGCCTGAAGACAATTCAATAGTCGCTAAGATTACTGCTGAGCAAGCACTGCAATTAGCTTGGCAGCGCCGTAAGGTAACCGGTGATTTATACGGAAAACCGCAGCAAACACTGGTTTGGTTATCGCGGGCTAAAAAACTTAAACTTGCTTGGTTAGTTCAGTTAGATGTGTACCAGCCGTTTGGCCATTGGAGCTGGTTTATCGATGCGAATAACGGCCAAACACTTAAAGTCATGCGCCGTGAAATTTCACACATTGGTTTAGCTAAAAGTGATAGAAATAAGCCACAGGTAAGCTTGTCTAATGCATTAGAAAAATTCTCAAAAAAACAAAAAATAGAGCAAGTTAAGCACTCGCAGAATGTAGCGCTTTCGGTAGACCAAGTTCAGGTTGCTGGTTCTGCCCAAGTATTTGACCCAGACCCAAGAACAACTCTAAATAGCAATGCGTTAACCGACACTTCTTCGGCCGGCGCTTTTACCGGTGCCTATCAAAATGTCAGTTTGCCTGATGTTAGCTATAGCGGCAGTGTTTACCACTTAAGCGGCCCGTGGGTTAATGTTACTGATTTTGACCCCCCACATACCACACCGACTACTAGCAATAGTGGTAGCTGGAATTTCCAACGTGGTCAGCTCGGTTTTAATGATGCGATGACTTATTTTCATTTAGATAAAAACCAGCGTTATATTCAAAGCTTGGGTTTTTCTGGTAGCAATGGTATTCAACAAGGCGCGATTGCAGCCGATAGTAATGGTGCAGACGGCGCAGATAATTCATATTTTTCTGGCAGCTATAATCGATTATCTTTTGGCCATGGCTGCGTGGATGATAATGAAGATGCCGATGTTATTTTGCATGAATATGGCCATGCAATAAATCACAACATAAACAGTCAATGGCAGGGTGGCGATACCGGTGCCATGGGTGAAGGCTTCGGCGACTATTGGGCTGCCAGCTATAGCTACAGCACACCTAATGGTGCAAGTTACCAACCCTTTAAAGTTTTTACTTGGGATGCAGCAGATGGCTGTTGGGCAGGTCGGCGGTTAGATAAAACCAGCGCTCGTTATAATCCGGCAGTAAGCTACACCGCCCATAGTCGCCAGAATGGGTTTGTTTCTGATGAGTTATGGTCCACGCCATTATTCCAAGCATTAGTGGAATTAATTGACCAAGGCCAAACACGCCAAGAAGTGGATAAAATAATTCTTGAAGCGCAATTTGGTTTAGGTGCCAATTTAACCATGCGTCAAATGGCCGAATCGATTGTATTAACTGCTCGGCGTTTATATCCAGCTGGGCCACATGCAGCAGTTTTTCAGCAGCAATTTATTCACCATGAAATTTTATCCGATGAACAAGGGCTAGCGTTGGAATTATTAGCCACCCGAGATAGTGGCAACGATGGCTATGCCGACCCGGGCGATTTGCTGACCATGACAGTACGGTTACGCAACCAATATTTAGACTCATTGCCCGCCAGTTCGTTGGCCGTTTCTGCATCTGTATTACAAGTACAAAATCAATTACAAATACCAGAATTGGCCAGCTATACCAGCGCTGATATGGAGCTACAAGTACAGGTTTCTGAAACCATGGCCTGTGGTATGCAAGACCAAATACGCCTCCAGGGTAATTATCAAATTGGTGGTGAAAATTTGCCGGTAGATTTAATTATTCCAATTTTATTGGGCGAGCCTGCTTATGAAACCACTTCTCGTAGTTTAAATTTCACCATTCCGGATAATCGATCCCAGGTTGAAGCATTAACTATTAACATTGCTGCAGATGCTGCGTCGGTGGTGGACGAATATTTCCAGCTAGCGGTCAACATTCGCCACAGTTACATTGGTGATATACAAATGGAATTGGTTAGCCCTGCCGGTACACGAGTCAGGTTAAAAAATCGGAGCGCAGATAATCAGGACGATTTACGCGGTAGTTATCCAGCAGATTTTACCCCAGTTGACAGCTTTTCAGCATTTTATGGTGAACCAATGAATGGCACTTGGACATTAGAAATTGCTGACCGAGCAGCTGCAGATAAAGGCGTACTTGAAAACTTTTCATTACGCTGGAGCGAAGGTTATATTTGTGGCGAACATACCCCGCTAGTGGTGCCAGGTAAGGTAACTACCGGTGGTGGAAGTCTTCATTGGGGCTGGTTAGCTTTGTTAGGGGCGGTATTTATTCGACGATTATTGCCTGCGTAGGTTGCACGGAGCGCTATGCGCGACCTGCAACTTTCGGGGCTTGTAATAAATACCCGACAAACAATATGTCGATTTGAGAATAGCGGCGTATACCCAACCAACAATATGCCGATAATATTCCTAACAAGTGAATTCACTCACCGGAGCAACATAACAATCAGCAACCAACGTATTGCTTTGAATGGCAGGTGAATTCCACACACCAATCGTTTTTGTTGGGTTGTTTGCTGATTGTTGTGCAGCATTTTGGTGTCCAGTATCTAATCTAAATTGGCTTTTAGTTGAAATTACTTTGGCAGAATGAAGCTTGGCACCTTGAACCGTTTTTCCTTTTAAAAAACTGGCCTGAACCGGATGAGATTTATAATCAAAGTTATATTGAGTGCGTGATTGATTATAAATATCGCGCTTAGCAACCTGCTCTGAAGAATTTGCTGCAACAGATACAGAGGCAATGCTGGCTGCGACTAAGGCTACGACAAAAACAAATAACTTTTTCATGGTGATGACTCCGTGTTAATTTTGGATCGCTGTGGTGTATGCAATCCATTCTAGGGAGTCGCCATAAAATCGGCCAATACTCTTTTCCGATGCTTATCATAGGCTAAAGCAATTAAACCCCCGACCCATTGCCTGCCGGGCATTCACCGCAATCCCCGAACGTTGCAGGTCGCGCATAGCGCTCCGTGCAACCTACCGCGGGCAATCAATAAAGCATCGGTTGAATTCTGTAGGTTGTGCGGAAATGCCGAAAAAATGTCGGGAACATTTTCGGTGACCATGGTGCAATTAATTCCAACGGTTGATGTATTCACTTACATCAATAAACCCCCGACCCATTGCCTGCCGGGCATGACCGCCATGGATGGTGGAAATGCCAAGAAATGAAGGGATCATTTCTGGTCACCGCCATCCCCGAACGTTGCAGGTCGCGCATAGCGCTCCGTGCAACCTTGCGCGGGCAATCAATTAAACACCAACGGTTGATCTATCCACCAATAACTCCCCCTTGGCACAATCACCTCCAGCGGTTAATAATATTCACATCGCTACCGGATGAATGTTCCCATGACCAACGCAATTAACCCACCACGCTGGTGGTGTGCCGAGATAGAAAAATACCTGTCGCGCCAACTCGACCGCCTTGACCGGCAGCCAATTGAAGAGCGAACCAACCGCCTTGCTGAAAAAATCCGTGAGCGTAACTTCCCAACCTTATTTGGCAATGGTGATTCAGATGAAATGGACAGCCTATGGGAATCAATAGAAGACATGGCGCTGGCAGGGGTTGTTGAGCTACAAAAAATGCGCCGCCATGTCGGTGTGGAGGTAGGTGTAGGGAGCGATCCATGGAACAATGCATCGCTGGAATTTCTGCCCGAAGCCGAAGATCGAGTCAGAATCTGGTTAAACCGGCCACAACAAACCGCCGAAGAAATGGCTTGGCAACTGGCGGTTAATTTGCAAAAAGATGCATTCGGTAAACAAATTGAATGGTGGCGGCGTAACGTAGATTCAGTCGCCGGCCAGCAAGAAGCCGAAGTAGTCGCCCGCTGGCGACAGCTAGCCATTCATTTACCGTCTAATTTAACCCTGCGCCAGTTAAGCGCCAAATATTTTTTTGGCGACAGTAAATGGCTAGAAACCCGTGAACAAGCGCTGCATAAATTACCCGGTTTAATTAGCTATGCACCCCGAAAACTCATTTTACAAGTACATTTACCAAAAACATTTAACGGCATTTTAATCGTAGAAAATCAAGACACCTTTTTATATCTACAACAATTAGACCATCCCATCATTAACCAGCTAGCACTGGTAAACAGCGGCGGCTTTCGTAGCAACAGTGACCGTGCATTAAACCGGCAAGCACTGCATTTTTATTATTCCGAAAATTCTCGCTCCAATCATCAATCATTTGAGCAAGCTTGGTTCGCCAGCGGCAATCACCAACAAACACAAATACAGCAGCCATCAAATAAATTACCCGTGTGGTACTGGGGCGACCTCGACTGGGCTGGCATGTCGATATTATCTGGCCTACAAAAAAGCTTTCACCATATCGACGCTTGGCAACCGGGTTATCAGCCAATGGCACAAATGCTGGAACAGGGTGATGGCCATGTGCCTGAGCAAGCAGCCAAACAAAACCAGCCGGTAATTACTCATACTAACTGTAAATATGCCGATGATTATTTAATTCTATTAATGTTAAAACATAAACGGTTTGTCGATCAGGAATGTGTGCTGGGGTTTGGGTAAATGTCCGACATAATATTCACCGGGCGTTTATGGCCATCCCAAGGTTGCACGGAACAGCCGTAGGCGTGTGATCGCCATGGATGGTGGAAATGCAGAGAAATGAAGGGATTATTTCCTGTGACCGCCATGGATGGTGGAAATGCAGAGAAATGTCGGGAACATTTCCTGTGACCGCCATCCCCGTAGGTTGCACGGAACAGCCGTAGGCGTGACCTGCAACGTGACCATGGCGCAACAAACGCCAACGGTTGATGTATCCATCAATGACCATGGCGCAACAAACGCCAACGGTTGATGCATCCCCCAATGACCATGGCGCAATTAATTCCAACGGTTGATGCATCCACCAATGACCATGGCGCAATTAATTCCAACGGTTAATCTATTCACCAATGACCGCAAAACGATTTCGACATAATGTTTGTCGGGCGTTTATGGCCAACCCCGAAAGTTGCAGGTCGCGCATAGCGCTCCGTGCAACCTACGCGGGCAAACAATTAACCCCGCACCTGATCATCTATAACGTTTCCTATCGACCAAAAGCGTCACCTTCCCACCATCCAATGAATTAAAAATCTGCCACTCGTTACCGCTCATACGCTTTTTTTATACGACCTAATCTGACATAAAATTTTCTTTGCCTAATAAAACTAATGGCAACATGATCTTGATTTATCAGTTAATAGTCAGCTTTAACAATTGGCACAACTCATGCCCTATCAATTTCAGCACACAAGCCCGCATTAAAATTACAGGGAGTTATTTTTAATAAAGGTGGGTCAGGAAGTTTAAATTTTGAATCGTGTTTATTTAAGGGCGTCTAAACAAGCCCCTCTTAAATTAAAAACCTTCAATTAAATAACCACTCTAGCCACTGGCCAAATATGTAAAAAACATATCGTTAGTTTTGTTTGCCAATAATTTGAAACGCAATAAAAAATTACCTTTATACGTCTCTATATAAATTTTGCACCTGGAGCATCAACACATGAAAATGAATCAACTGAAAAACGCTAAGGGTTTTACCCTAATCGAATTAATGATCGTGATTGCGATCATCGGTATTTTGGCATCGATTGCAGTGCCTGCATATAGTAACTACCAAAAGTCTGCGCGCGCCGCCTCATTAGTGACTGCCGCTGATGCTTTCAGAAGTGCGGTTGATGTTGCAGTTCAAACTGGTGAAGTACTCACTGCATCAGCGTTGGCTTTAGGCAGTAATGGCCTCCCTAGCGCTTCCAACTTAACCGTTGATGCAAATGTCTCGACAGCTACAATTTCTGCTGGTGTTTTAACTTTAACTGGCGCTGCAGCAGTAGACGGCGCAACTTTAATTGTTACTCCTATGGTGTCTAATGAAAATGTAACATTTTCCTTTGCTGGCACTTGTACTTCTACAGGTAGTGGTGCACTGAGTTTCTGTAAAGGAATCTAACTTGTATATGGCAGCCATTCGATTGGGTGGCTGTCAATATTCTAATTGGGCAAAGGTTGTTCGTGAGAAAGTATTTCATTAGCCAGTGGTTCTGTTTCTCAAGTATTTTGGCCGCTGCATTCCTATTAGCAAATGGGCAGTTATATCAAATATCTTCCATTGTTTTCTTCTACGGATATTTCACAGAGCTAAAGTATCAATCACTGTTTTTTTTATTGATTTTTTTACTTTTTTCTAGCACTGCTTCACTTAGCAGAAAATTACGAACAGATCACAGCAAAGTAGCCATAAAAAAGTCTTGGTTAGTAGTGTTTTTGTTTTGGATATTGTTGTTTTTAACATTAGCCAGCTGGGGAAGCTACAGAGTTTTAGATGCACACCTTGATCCTAGTTCCTTGAGCATACTTCTTGAAAATGGTGTGCAGCTATTTTTGCATGTCATAGACTTTTTGGGATGGACTCTGCTGCTAGGCATGACTCTGCTATTGCTAATTGCAATACCAATGAGTATTGCTTTTTCAAAATCAAGGTTGATGAGCTGGCCAGGATTGCAGTATTTCTCGATATTTATCATTGCAATGGTTTTTGTTATTCAATGGGTATTGCCCCAAATGTGGGCTTTGCAGCCTAACCAGCGAATTGTATTAAAAAATGGGCAGGCATATACAAAGGAAAGCTTTCTGGAGCATGTCAAAAACCAGAGAAGCGGCTTGTTTAGTCACATTCATTCCTATTTAATTCAATTAATTAGCCCGAGACCTGCGATAGTACCTGAAGATATTCAAGTGTCTTACCAAGAAATAATAAGTTTGGGAGATTTTAAAAATCTTCAAGACGAAAAAATAACAGATGGTCACATTGAAAAGCCCAACGTAATTATTATTTTGATAGAATCTTTGCGAAAAGATGTATTTTCATTATATGGTGGTGCTCAAATAGTTATGCCGGCGACGGAACAACTATTTGGCAATAAAAGTATCGTTTTTTCAGATGCTTACTCTCAAGCTACGCATTCGAACTATGCTGACATCCCCCCCCTATCATCTATGTATCCTCTTCGTGATTGGGTAAGTCATTACTATCCTGAATCACCAGCCTATCCTAGACTTGTTGCTCATGATATTTTCTCAGCTATGGATTATCAAACTGCAATTATTTCATCGCAGAATGAACGGTGGGGAGGGATGTTTAACTATCTTAATACAAATGGACTTGATCGCTTCATTCATGCAGAAAATTACAGGGGTATTCTGAATGATGAAACATTTCAAGCTACGGATGTTTCTGGTAACGAGCAGGGTATCCTCTTAAAATCAACTTCGAATATGCTCAGTAAAAATGATCGCGCAGGTAAGATAGATGATGCAAATACAGTTGATTTAATTGTCGATTGGATTGCTAATACAGATAGTAGCAAACCATTTTATATATATAGCAACCTGCAATCGAGCCATATGCCTTTTAAAGTACCAGATAGTGAGCCCAGACCTTTTTCAGAAGATGAAAAATGGGCTGCTTTAATACAGAATGGCTACATTTATGGCGTTCCGGAGAAGGCGCTCACCCAAGCTTATTTCGATACGCTGTACTATATGGATAAGCAATTGAGTCGATTGTTTGAATATCTGAAGAAGACAAGCAAGTTAAAAAATACGTTAGTGGTTGTCACAGCAGATACGGGAGTCCGCTTATCTGGCGGGTTCGGTAATGCAGGGCCAGTGGTTCAGGATGTTGTACAAGTGCCACTAATGATGAAATTGCCAGAGAGCATAAGATCTAAAGCTGAAATTATTGATAAGCAGATAGAGCATGTTGACTTGTTGCCTACGATTTTAGACTTGCTTGGCTGGGCCCAGCACCCAGGCTTTCAAGGGGATTCTATATTTTCTCGTGATGAAAATAAGCCGCTATTTCAATTGGCACAAGCACCTGCGGCGCATCAATACTCTGTTATTTATAAAAACTGGAAACTGGTCTACGACAAAAACATTGATGATTATTTTTTTGAAATTTTAAAAGGTTCTATAGAGCCAACTCCGGCTCAGCGAAAGGTAATGGTTGATTACCTTCTAGGGTGGATCGTTGCGCAACTGGATTATTATGAAAATCCAGAGTTGCAAGCAAAATTCTATCCACCAAGAATTAGCCTTAAAAAGCATTAGGTTATTTTCTAACAACACCTGCCAACCATAAATTATTTAATGCTAACAACATCTGCCAGCCATAAATTATTTGATTCTTTCAATAGTTAATTGATTTGGTTGGTAGTGTTTCAACAAAGCTCAGCTCAAAGCTGAGCTTTGTTTGTCTACTCAAAAAATTCTGTATTTCACCACTCAGTCCCAACCCGCTCGGGCCACTGGGTATAAGCAGTCACTTGCGTTTCTACCGCAGCACTGGCAGACGGCTGAATCAACATCTACCAGCCACTAATTACTCAATTCTTTCAATAGTCAATTAATCTGGCTGATGATGTTCAACAAAACCCGGCCAACTCGCCGGGTTTTGTTTGTCTGCTAAAAGCCCTTCAGCATTTCACCACTCAATCCCAACCCGCTCTGGCCATCGAGTATAAGCAATCACTTGTTTCTCAATAGTTTCATTAGCAAACGGCTGAAACCTAACCTGCTGTAATAAAGTATCACCCGACTGATACAACACCCGAAAATTCATTTCTACTGTAAAAAAATCAATTAAGTTGTCAGCTTCAAAATCAAGCAAAGTAATATAGTTTTTTTCATAAATCACCGCCTTGCCAAAGTTATCATCAAAACCTAATTGATAATCGCCTTTGCTCACTTCAGTTAAAAAATCGCCTTGTCCAGAATTGATTATTTGGTATTGCCCAGCCGCTAAATCACCCTTAATTAATTTGACACCCTGTTGGCTAAAATAAAATTCAGCCAAGTGAAAGCTACCAGCAAACAATCCGCTTAATAATAATATTGTTTTTAACCAGCGTTTATTAGATAAACTGTAGTGTTTAAAAAAAGTGCGTTGTTTAGATAAATGAAGGCGATCAGATTTAATCAATAATGAGCCAGCCGATAAGACACCGGCCAAACGAGTGTTAAGCAACTTCATAATGCTTCTCTTTTTTTATTTTTATTTTATGTAGGTTGGCTAAGCCTGTCGGCACACCCAACATTGCGATCGCCATTAAATACTAAGGCTTTCACAACACCGCTATATAGGAGGGGACTACCCAACAAACGCAATCACATCTGCCGCGCACCTATTTACCCGGAAACTCCCCACTACCTCGCTACTCACCTACCAAGCGACCTTATCAATTCACCGCCAACCACTCAACCTTAAAAGAAAGCCACTGGCTTTTTGAAGTGCGACAAATCACACTTTTACTCACTATTAGCTGACCAATTACGCCACCCAAGGCGTTATCTAATATTAAAAACCTGACTTAAATCAAACATTTCAAGTGGGCGATACAACCAAAAATCACAAACACCACCACTCGTCGCATTCTGCTATTGATAACTATATAAAAAGATTGATCATCAGCTTTCGTTGGCACACCGGTTGCCATGCAATCAATTAATGAATTGCACAACAGTTGGCTTGTCATTTTTCTGATGGGCTTTCTATTAAATAACCGGAGAGAAAGATGAAAGCACAAATGCAAAAGGGTTTTACTCTGATCGAATTAATGATCGTAATCGCGATCATCGGTATTTTGGCGTCTGTGGCACTGCCTGCTTATCAGAATTACACTAACCGTTCAGCAGCAACTGAGGCGCTGTCAGCCTTTAGGCCTTTGCAGTTGTCTATTGCTGAATATGTTGCTGTAGAAGGTACTACACCAGATGCACTGGCTGATTTATCTCAATATGGCGGATATGCTGCAGCGGCGGACTATGCGCTAGGTATTGTTGAAAAAATCGAATTCGCTGAAGGTGGTGACCCTACTACTGGTGCAAACGCAGATCCATTGGCTAAATCTATATTGGCAACAATTACATTTGCGAATACTTCTGCAAATGACTCTGTGCCAGCAGCGTTGTCAGCTAAAACTATAATTTTGAAAGTTTCATCTTCTAACGGAAAAGTTGCATTTGGTTCGCCAAACTCTCTTTCTGGAACTCTTCCTGCAGAGATTACGCCTAAGTTTGGTAAAGGCTAAACCTGGATCTAAACCTGCGGGACTAAAACCTGCCGGGACTAAAACCTGCCACGGGATCAAAACCTGCCAGGCATAATCTGATTGATTCTGTCTTGGTTTGATCAGCAAGATTGATGGTTCTCAAAGCCCAATAGGTTCTGCCTGTTGGGCTTTGTTGTATCTGCTGTTTAAGAGTTTCTCCGTAGGTTGCATAGTCAAAACCTGCCAGCCATAAATTGATTGATTCTGTTTTGGTTTGATCAGCTAGATTGATGGTTCTCAAAGCCCAATAGGTTCTGCCTGTTGGGCTTTGTTGTATTTGGTGATCAAAGCTCTGCACTTGTTGCCAAACAATTAACTTCACAGTTGCAATGGTACGAACCAATCTGCGAGTCCGTTTTTTTACCTTCAAACACCGCACTTGCTTTAACCATTACCGTCCATGGCAACTGGGTGACTCACAAGGATGTGAGAAATGCAGAAAATGCAGGGACGCAATTTTCTGCCCCGGCATCACGGCTTTGGCATGACCTCTATGGATGGGGGAAATGCAGAGCAAATGTCTGGAACATTTGCTGCCTGCGTCGCCCTAATCCGTACATCCATGCACTTCCTGCTCGGGATGACCGCACCCAGCAATTAACTTCATAAGTGCTGCAATCCCAACAATTAACTCCGTAGTTGCGATGTACGAACCAACTTGCAAGCACGTACATTTAGCAACACCTCCAAGCTAACTTGTTATGCACCAAGCAGAGTGCTCGGTGCTTGCTACTGGGTGCGGTCATTCCCGCCAGGGATTGGCGGGGACCCAGTGCCATGGATGGTAAAAGCCGCGAGTACCAAACCTGTAGAAACCAAACAATAAACCCCTCGAACTTTTACCCCAACCCCACCAAAAACTGTCATGTGACAAACTTTGTCACCCATAAATGACATTTATGGTCACAAAGCGGCATTTAGTCACCTCCAGCCCGCTAACCCGGCCACTTTAACAACCTGAGTTAACTTCATGTTTGACAAGTGGTTAAAATCTGCTTGTATTCGGTTTCTGTTTATTGTTGAATAGCTGGCACACAAGTTGAATGGTATTAAATCAAGTTTGTTCGGTGGTGGGTTGTATGATTTTGCTGACCAGTGGTTTGGAAGGGTGTTTTTGCCGACCTTATAACAAAGGTCGTAACAAAAATCACCGCAAAAGCCACCAACAATCACTCAAACAGCATGCAACTTTACAAGCGAGAACAGGTACTAATTTGATCGTTTGCTTTGCGGTTATTGGAATGTGCAATCGGCAAAGCAAAATATCATTTAATTCAGCCTTGTGCTGAATTAAGCAGTTAAACCACGCCAATGTTATTGGCTAACAACAATAATAAAAGCGTAAAAAAACCAAAAATAAAAACTGGAGAATAACAATATGAAAGCATCTATCTCTAAGGGTTTTACCCTGATTGAATTAATGATCGTTATTGCGATTATCGGTATTTTGGCGGCAGTGGCTGTGCCGCAATATAAGACCTATACACAGAGAGCGACAGTTAATACTCAAGCTTTGAACGCTATTAGACCTGCACAGTTGGCGGTCGCTGAATACGCCTCAACTTTTGCTAAGTTACCGTTGCCTGCGGACCTAGTAAAATATGGTATTAGTGCAACAGCTACAGACAATAAACTGGGAAAAATAGCATCTGTTGCTTATGGTTATACTGCTGGAGACGCTAATGCAGTCATTACAACCACTTTCGATACAGCAGCCAACGGTGTACCATCAGATTTAGCTGGCTTGAAATTAGATGTTTTAGCTACTATCGGTACAGCTGGTGGCATATCTTTTTCAGTTGATGCTACAAAGCTTGGAACAAGTGGTTATGTTAGTTTAAAACTAGCGCCGAAAACTTTGTAAGCAAAAACAATATCTGCCAGCCATAAATAAACAATATCTGCCAGCCATAAATTATTTGATTCTTAGAATGGTTAATTGATCTGGTTGATGATGTTTTAACAACACAAAACCTGCCAGGCATAAATTAATTGATGAAACCCCGCTGCGAATTAATTCTTTTAATTTCACAGCGGGGTTTTTCTTTTATATGCATGATTAAAACCTGCCAGGCATAAATTGATTTATAAAGCCCTGCTGCGAATTAATTATTTTAATTTCACAGCAGGGTTTTTGTTTTATATGCTACCTAAACTTCAATAGCGTAGGTTTGCAGTGCTATGACAGGTCACCATTTTAATTCTGCTAAACCTCATTCTGATCAGACCTTTGATTTTGGTCGTCGTTATACCGAGAAAACAAAACCTGCCAGGCATAAATTGATTTATAAAGCTCCGCTGCGAATAAACAAAACCTGCCAGGCATAAATTGATTTATAAAGCCCCGCTGCGAATTAATTCTTTTAATTTCACAGCGGGTTTTTTGTTTTATATGCTACCTAAACTTCAATAGCGTAGGTATGCAGTGCTATGACAGGTCACCATTTTAATTCTGTTCAACCTCTTTCTGATAGCCCGTTTGATTTTGGCCGTCGTTATACCGACACGGTTGAAATTGCCAAGGTTGGGCCACGTCGTGTTGGAATGAATCCTCAGTTTTGCCATTGGTTCCACTGCGTGAGTAGGGTATGTCGCAAGGCGTGGCTGTGCGGTGTTGACCCAGATACCGGTGAAAGCTTTGAGCACCGCCGAGACTGGATTGTTAAGCGTTTGGCATTGCTGGCAGATGCTTTTTCTATTGAAATTGCCAGTTATGCCGTAATGAGTAACCATTACCATTTAGTGCTGTGCGTTAATTTAGAAAAAGCTAACAGCTGGAGTAGTGATGAGGTTTTGCGCCGTTGGTGCAAGGTGTACCAAGGCCCTGAAATGGTTCGCCGCTATTTAGAGGGTGACAATTTAATGCCGTTAGAATTGCAATATGTTGAAAGTTTTGTTGATGAATATCGCCAGCGGTTGGTCGATTTAAGTTGGTTTATGCGCAGCCTGAATGAACCACTAGCAAGAATGGCGAATAAAGAAGATAAATGCACTGGGCATTTTTGGGAAGGGCGCTTTAAAGCCCAGGCTTTGTTAGACGAACAAGCCATTTTAACTTGTATGGCTTATGTTGATTTAAACCCGCTGCGCGCAGGTATGGCGAAAACGCCAGAGCAGTCAGATTATACTTCAATCCAACAACGAATTCTTCGCAATACTAAGGTTGGGAAAAAACCAGCTGATGCCGATATTGAAGTAATATCAAATGAAACTTCCAAAGCTAACTTAGCTATTAAACCTAAATTAAAGCCATTTAAAAGCAAAGACCCGCTGCAAGAAAATATTCCTTTCTCTTATCAAGATTATTTAATACTAGTTGATCAAACTGCACGAATTATTCGTTCAGGAAAGGCTGCAATGGATAATACTTTACCGCCGATTATTGAACGGTTGAATATTGACCAAACCGTTTGGATCCAAACCATGGGCCAAGGCGGTAATAAGTTCCACCGGGCAGTAGGATGTTTGGCATCGCTAAGAAAGCATGCGGTTCAGTTGAAACAATTTTGGGTGGGCGGTTCGGGTTCAGATCGATTGTTTAAGAATCCATAGGCAAACATTCCGGTCATATTTCAACAAAACCTGCCAGGCATAAATTGATTTATAAAGCCCTGCTGCGAATTAATTATTTTAATTTCACAGCGGGGTTTTTGTTTTATATGCTACCTAAACTTCAATAGCGTAGGTTTGCAGTGCTATGACAGGTCACCATTTTAATTCTGCTAAACCTCATTCTGATCAGACCTTTGATTTTGGCCGTCGCTATACCGATACGGTTGAAATTGCCAAGGTTGGGCCACGTCGGGTGGGAATGAATCCTCAGTTTTGCCATTGGTTCCACTGCATGAGTAGGGTATGTCGCAAGGCGTGGCTGTGTGGTGTTGACCCAGATACCGGTGAAAGCTTTGAGCACCGCCGAGATTGGATTGTTAAGCGTTTGGCACTACTCAAAACAAAACCTGCCAGGCATAAATTGATTGATGAAACCCCACTGCGAATTAATTCTTTTAATTTCACAGCGGGGTTTTTGTTTTATATGCTACCTAAACTTCAATAGCGTAGGTATGCGGTGCTATGACAGGTCACCATTTTAATTCTGTTCAACCTCTTTCTGATAGCCCGTTTGATTTTGGCCGTCGTTATACCGACACGGTTGAGATTGCCAAGGTTGGGCCGCGTCGGGTGGGAATGAATCCTCAGTTTTGCCATTGGTTCCACTGCGTGAGTAGGGTATGTCGCAAGGCGTGGCTGTGCGGTGTTGACCCAGATACCGGTGAAAGCTTTGAGCACCGCCGAGACTGGATTGTTAAGCGTTTGGCACTACTGGCAGATGCCTTTTCTATTGAAATTGCTAGTTATGCCGTAATGAGTAACCATTACCATTTAGTGCTGTGCGTTAATTTAGAAAAAGCTAACAGCTGGAGTAGTGATGAGGTTTTGCGCCGTTGGTGCAAGGTGTACCAAGGCCCTGAAATGGTTCGCCGCTATTTAGATGGTGACAATTTAATGCCGTTAGAATTGCAATATGTTGAAAGTTTTGTTGATGAATATCGCCAGCGGTTGGTCGATTTAAGTTGGTTTATGCGCAGCCTGAATGAACCATTAGCCAGAATGGCGAATAAAGAAGATAAATGCACAGGGCATTTTTGGGAAGGGCGCTTTAAAGCCCAGGCTTTGTTAGACGAACAAGCCATTTTAACTTGTATGGCTTATGTTGATTTAAACCCGCTGCGCGCAGGTATAGCGAAAACGCCAGAGCAGTCAGATTATACTTCAATCCAACAACGAATTCTTCGCAATACTAAGGTTGGGAAAAAACCGACTGATGCCGATATTGAAGTAATATCAAGTGAAACTTCCAAAGCTAATTTAGCTATTAAACCTAAATTAAAGCCATTTAAAAGCAAAGACCCGCTGCAAGAAAATATTCCTTTCTCTTATCAAGATTATTTAATACTAGTTGATCAAACTGCACGAATTATTCGTTCAGGAAAAGCTGCAATGGATGCTTCTTTGCCGTCGATTATTGAACGGTTGAATATTGACCAAGCCGTTTGGATTCAAACCATGGGCCAAGGCGGTAATAAGTTCCACCGGGCAGTAGGTTGTTTGGCATCGCTAAGAAAGCATGCGGTTCAGTTGAAACAATTTTGGGTGGGCGGTTCGGGTTCAGATCGATTGTTTAAGAATCCATAGGCAAACATTCCGGTCATATTTGAGCGCAGTGAACTCTTTGCTATAAGCAGTTACAATTGAGCCCATTGGTTAGGTTTGTTGTCACTTGTGAGTCGCTCTGGCTATTGATACCCATTTTTTGAATCGTTGCATTGATACGCTAGATAAAGCGTATGGTATGTTGCAAGGTGCTACTACTGAAAGCATTGAATATGAAATGTACCGCTCGGCCTGTGTGAAAGAGTTTGAGATTATTCTTGAGCAGTCGGGTAAATTGCTGCCTAAGTGTTTGAAAGATTATATGCACAGTCCAAAGGCAGTCGATCGATTGGTATCCAAGGAAGTTTTTCGTTATGCAGCACATCATGATTTTCTGACATTAGAGCAAGCGGAGCGATGGTTGCTTTATCAAGATAATCGCAATAATACGGCGCATGGTTTTGAAAGTGATAGCGGTAAAAAGTTCGCAGAAACCACTTTAGAGCTACTAGCCGACTTTATTATTGATGCACGTGCTTTAGCTGTCGCAGTTGATCAACAGCGAGTATCTGAATAATGGCGTTGGATTTACGAGATATGGACCGCCAGGCAATTTGCAGGTTAGCTAATGAAGCGCTGCCCACAGGCAGTCAAATATGGGTTTATGGCAGTCGAGTGAAGGGTACTTCTCATAATACCAGTGACTTAGATTTAGTGGTGCATTTACCTGATGCTAATAGCCCAAAGAGTGACGTATTGAATAACAGTGCCTTAACGGATTTTACTGAAGCGTTAAGTGATTCCAATATTCCGATTATTGTTCAAGTTCTAGCGTGGCAAAGAATACCAGAGCAGTTTAGAGAAAATATCTTAAAAAAATATATTGTGCTTTGGAGTAATTAAATTTTTGCTAGATGGCTTTCTCACATAAATAAAATTATGCCTGGCAGATTTTGAAAGAGCTTCAAAGCACCAGTTTTGAAAGATCCCTATTGAAAGGTATCATTGGCAGGTAATTTTAAAAGGACATTAGCTGAATGAATTCACAAGCTGCAGTGCAAGACTTGCTTACTTACCTCGAAAGCTCCCCAACGCCATTTCATGCAACGCTCGAGTTGACCAAGCGCCTAGACGCGGCAGGCTTTCGCCCGTTGAATGAGCGTGATGAATGGGCACTAAAGCCTGGCGATGCTTGTTATATCACTCGCAATGACTCTTCAATTATTGCCTTTAAAACCGGTAATAACAGCTGGCCTACGCCTTGGAAGTTAGTCGGTGCCCATACCGATAGCCCTTGCCTGAAGGTGAAGCCAGAACCGGAACTGCTGAAAAATGGCTACTTCCAGTTAGGGGTTGAAGTTTACGGCGGTGCTTTGTTAAATCCATGGTTTGACCGGGATTTATCATTGGCAGGTCGGGTGAGCTGGCAAGATAACCAAGGGCAGCTGCAGCACTCTTTGGTTGATTTTAAAAAGCCGGTTGCAATGATTCCATCATTGGCGATTCACCTCGACCGGGAAGCCAATAAAAACCGTACGATTAATCCGCAAACCGATATACCACCAATTCTAATGACAGCTAGCGACAAGCCTGACTTTAGAAGTATGTTGAAAGATTTACTTTTGGCACAAGGTGACCAGGCTGAAAAGGTGCTCGATTTTGAAATCTGTGCCTATGATGTTCAGCCGCCGGCATTGGTGGGTTTCAACCAAGAATTTTTAGCATCTGCCAGATTGGATAACTTATTAAGTTGTCATGCAGGCTTAACGGCATTGCTGGAATCTGATGGGTCTCAGCCGGTGATGTTAGTGTGTAATGACCATGAAGAAATTGGCAGCCAAAGTGCTTGCGGTGCTCAGGGGCCATTTTTGCGTAGTGTGCTGGAGCGCATTGTTGGTGGGCGTGAAATGTTAGAACGCTGCTTGCCAGATTCACTGTTAATCTCAGCTGATAATGCCCATGCGGTACACCCTAATTTCGCCAGCAAGCATGATGGCAATCACTTGCCTACCATGGGCGGTGGCCCGGTAATTAAGATTAATGCCAACCACCGCTATGCAACCACCAGCATTACCAGTGCTCAGTTCCGACAGCTGTGTGAAAAAGCACAAGTGCCGGTGCAAACTTTTGTTGCAAGAACCGACATGGGTTGTGGCAGTACGATTGGCCCGTTAACTGAAGGCGAGCTAGGTTTGCCGGTGCTAGATGTTGGCATGCCTCAGTTTGCTATGCACTCGGTGCGTGAAACCTGTGCCGTTGAAGATGTTGTGAGCATGGTGAAAGCGCTTAAAGTTTTCTTCGCATAAAATATTTTGCAGTTTAAGAACTGTAATGAATCTAAAAAGCGCAGCAATGGCTGCGCTTTTTTTATGGCTGGTGGTTTTTATAAATCAATTTATGCCTGGCAATAATTGAAAGTTTAATGTGATCCAACGCACATTAAATTTTTACTTTTTTATTGTGCAGTTACCGCTAGTCAATAAACTGCCGCTGATATTTTTTATCATGCGCACCACTGATTGATTGGCCTTTGGATCTTCCAAATCATTTTATCGAGTTACAAATTCTGCCAATACCGCTCTGTCAGGCTTTAATAATAATCCTCTTGCAATATCCCACTGTGTTAGTTGGTCTTTATGTCCGGGGAGCCGAGACTCAGCTCATCTTTGTTCGTATTTAGATAGCTATTTAATAACTAAAATTTAATTAGACGCTGGTATTGCCAGGTTGCGGTGGCGTAAGCATTTATTGATAGGGAAATGCTGATCGTTAGGGAAAACAGGGAACAACAAAAATCCAGAGGATGGAGTTATGACAGACATAAATGTAATTGACGGCACGGATGGCAATGATGTCATTAATGGCAGCGATGGTGATGACCAAATAACCGGTTATGCCGGTAGTGATTTTATTAAATCAGGTGATGGTGATGACCAAATTCTGGGTGATGGGAGCCAAGGTGGCGGTTATAGCACCGATAACCTGCTAATTAACGGTGATTTTGAAGATAATGGCTTAGAAGAAGATGGTAGTGGTATTTTTACCAACCTAGCGGGTTGGAATGCCGATCCAGTAATGGAAATTCACCAAGGTGAAGTGACGGGAATTGATAATGCCACTGGCAATAGCGTACTCGAATTAGATTCACTGCATGAGCCAATTTTCCCTACCAACTCAACAGTGGCGCAAGTATTCAATGTTACTAATGCCGGAATGGTAAGAGTTACTTTTGAAGCATCGGCCAGAACCGGTGATTCAGCTGATTACACAACAGCCGGTTATGAAGTGTTGGTTGACGGTGAAGTGGTATTTACCGGAACACCCGATTCTTCTGATTGGCAAAGTTACCAGTTAGAGGTTGAGCTGGGGGTAGGTAGCCACGAGATTAGCTTTAGAGCGATCGGTGAAGAAGATGGCTATGGTGCGATTATTGATAATGTTGCGGTGAATCAGGCAGCTGGCGGTAGCGGTTTTAATGATAATATTTTTGCTGGTAATGGAGATGATGTGGTCGATGGCCAGCAGGGCAATGACTTGATTTTTGGTGATGATTTTGGCTTTGCATTTGAATCAGTTGATTTATCTTCTGCATTAACTGGTTTTTCTCCAGATGCCAATGGTGATTTACAGCCATCCAATATTACCAGCATCACTCAGCCAGATGGTTCGCAAGCATATGGTGTTGAAGGTGCGCCATCGCTAGTCGATGCCCAAATTGGCATAGATATGAATTCGGGCGTCAGTGAAAAAATGCAGATAGATCTACAGGGTGATGCATTAGCAGCCAAAGTGGGCATTTCAAATTTATTTAATGATGAAGCTGGCGCCAATGAAATGGGTGCTTGGGAAGCTTGGAATGACGGCGTATTAATTGCTAATGGTAGTTTTACCTCCAATGATTTACAGCAGAATGCTGATGGCTCAAGTTATTTAGCGATTAATGCTGGAAACACTGGTTTTCAGGCATTTGATACCTTGGTAATGAGTGCCGTTGATAATCAAGCGGTCGGTGATAATAGCGATTATTTTGTAACTTCAGTTGAAGTGGCAGGCTTTGCCGGTGAGGGTAATGATCAATTATCTGGCGGTGAAGGTAATGATAAATTGTTTGGTGGTGCATCGAGTGATTTTAATATTACCGATAGCAATAACGATGGTTTATATGACATTGGCGGTGTAAAAGGTTTACAGCTATCAGTGTCGATGGATTACACCTCTGCTTGGTATAACAATAGTATTGGTTATTTCGTTAAAGATTCTGACGGCAATATGCAGGGTGAAGTTGTTTGGGGTAATGTAAAAAACCATTGGGGTGAAACACTCGACATTTCAATTGATGAAGTCCCTGAAGGCGGTCAATTAGGATTTTTCTTAGTACCTAACGGCGGCCGAAGCGGTGTTTGTGATGGTGAATCTGTTTCGATATCACAAAATGAACAGGGTAATTATGTCGTCAATGACGCTAACGGCAATGCAATATGCGGCCAATATGGCACTAGTATTTTCTATTCAGATGCTTCTATGAATGCTGATGGCATTAACCATATGCGAGATGGCGCTTGGGAAGATTTATTTGGCGGTGGTGATAACGACTTCAATGACGTGATTATCGACATTGAAGTATCTGGTTACAGTGAAATGCTAGACGGCGGTGCCGGTGATGATTTGTTAGACGGCGGTGACGGCGCAGACATGCTGATGGGTGGCGAAGGTAATGACCGGCTGTTTGGTGGCAATGGCCAAGACCAATTACAAGGCGGCAGCGGTAATGATCTACTGGCCGGTGGTAATGGTGCCGATACGCTAAGCGGTGGTTCTGGTAACGATACGCTGGTTTATGACTCGGTTGATTTTGAAAACCAACAAAGTAGTGATGATTCAGGCTGGGAAGACTGGAGTGAATGGGAGGGCTGGGCTGATTATGGTTGGATGTTTGAGGCTCTGCAAGCAGATAATGTCTATGCTGGCGGTGCTGATTTTGATGTATTAGTTGCTAATAGTGATGCCTCAATTGATATGACCGGTAATGCAATGACTGGAGTTGAAGCAGTAAAAGGCGCAGTTGGTTCTGATCAGCAGATAACGGTTAAATTAAATGAAATCTATGATGAATCAGACGCATCGGCCCAAGGTGATCAAACTGACTTTGACGCCTTCGTTGCGCTACTAGGTAATGATGACCACGATGCTTTGAACCTTACCGGTGGCCGTTGGGGCGTTGCTTCAAACCAGCAAGCTAATAAAACTGAACTAGGAACTGAAGAGCTTTCAGCAATGGGGCTGGATAGTGCAGATGGTCTGAATAGCTTTGTTTTCTGTAAAGGCGAGAAGTTTGTCACTATTTGGACAGACTTAGCATCAGAAGATATCACCTTAAATGGTTATAACCTGGATTATTGGATTTAAATAACAGCTCCCCATTATTTGTTAAGTAAAAACTAACCATCTGAACTTATAAATTCAGATGGTTTTTTTTGTGCTTTATAAAGAAAATTATGCCTGGTAAAGAGAATTATGCCTGGCAGATTTTAGACCGCAGATTTTAGACCGGAACTTATAAATTCAGATGGTTTTTTTTGTGCTTTATAAAGAAAATTATGCCTGGCAGATTTTAGACTGCAGATTTTAGACCTGGTTGATGTATCTATTGATAACCCGATATATTGCTTGCTGGGGGTTCACCGAAAGCCTCGAAAGTTGCAGGTCGCGCATAGCGCTCCGTGCAACCTACGCGGGCAAGCAATTAATAGCAGCGGTTAATGCGTTTTTTCCATTCTCGAAAAAAAATTATGCCTAGCAGGTTTTGAGAATCTACCAACAAAAAAATCCCCAGTACGCACTGGGGATTTCATATAAAACTGCCTATTCGGTTTTAGGCACAGTTTGCCGATAAGCATGCCAAGTTGCATGGCCCAGCCATGGCAGAATAACTGCAAGGCCGATGTAAAAGGTCATAATGCCGATGGCCAATAAAAACACAATTAATCCTGCCCATAACATCATAGCGGCGAAGTTATTACCGACCACTTTAAAGCTGGTGATGATGGCAGAAAATGCATCGGTTTCTCTATCTAATAACATCGGAATTGAAATGGCAGTGAGTGCAAAAACTAATAAGGCTAGTACTGCACCTAAACCGCTACCAATTAATAAGAAAGGAATACTGTTCTTTGAGGTAAGCAACACATCAAAAAAGGTTTCGAAAGTGACATGCTCAAAGGTGAATGACAAAGCAAACATCACCATGGCAATTCGCATCCAGGCCATCATAAACAGCATCATGATTAAGCCTATTGCTGCAACATGGATTGGATTTCTTTTCCAAGAGCCGATGGCACTAGGTAGTGATACTTTGTCGCGAGTTTCTAGCTGACGACTAATGTCATAAGCCACACCACCGAGTAATGGGGCCATCAAGAAAAAACCTGCGGCCATTGGCAAGATCAAATGTACCTGTTCTAAACGAATAGCAACTAGTGTGACTAACCAGCTAATGCAAACCATCATCACGCCGTAAGCAAAACTGGCGTAGCCGGCTTTACGGAAATCTTGCCAACCCATTGCTAACCAATGCCAAGGGGCATCGAGTGTAATGTCTGCCGGATCGGGAAGTCGGCTAGAAGTAGACTGCGGCGAAGCTTCAATTGAAGATTGCTTGCTTTGTGGCATATCGGCTGTTTTACCCATGGTTAATTTCCTTACCGATTTAGCCCCCAACTTTTTGAGGTGCTAATTAAAAAATGAATCAACAAATCCATTTGTTTGGCGAGTCAGGCGGGTGAAACTGATAAAAGCCAGCCTGTGGTGGTTCGATAAAATGACTGTTATGTCAGTAAAGAAGCCCTCAGTTTGATTGAATACGGAGGGCAATCTTTATTTAACTCTAGATTTTTTTGTGGGCTTTGCCAGTATGTTGAGCCAGTATTTTCCCTAGCTTATCGGCAAACTGATCTACTGGTTGTCTTCCTTCCAAATAAGCGACCACTTCTGCATTTGGATTGACTACCACGACTTTGCCCGAATGATCCAATCCACCGTGCTGTGGGTTGGCTTGTTTAGATAAAGGCAAAAATAAAGCGTGGGAAAACTGACGAATTTGCTCAATAGGACCAGTTAACCCAGTTGACTGAATTTGATAGTTTGAAAGATAAGCTTTGAGCTGCGCAGGCGTATCGGTTTCAGGATCAACACTAATCAAAACTACTTTGGGTAGTTCCCCTGCCATTTTATGATTAGCAGCTTGTAGGGTTGCTAGGGTTTCTGGGCAAACAGCTGGGCAACTGGTAAATCCAAAAAATAGTATTTGCCATTGGCCTTTTAACATCGATTGATTTTGTAGCTGGCCGCTTTGGTCGGTCAAGCTGAAATCTGGCGTTGGCCGGGCATAGCTGAGCATGGCATCTGGTGCGGTATTGTTGCCGGTCATATTATGCTTGCTATGATCCATCGGTTTGCTCGATGTAGTCGTGCTGTGCTCGCCGTGGTCAGTTTGCGCATGTTGTCCCGGTTCACAGCCCATCAGCATGGCGATGGATAAACTTGCAACGGATAACAGTGATATTTTTATTTTTTTCATAACATGCGATCTCCAATCAGCAAAATGAATATGGCAAATAGCCAAATAATCGAATAGCGAAATGATTTAATTGCCTGTTTTCTTTCTTCTAGTGGGTCGGCTTCTTTAAATAATTTCCAACTGGAATATAAATAATGCATAACTAATGGAACCGCACCTGAAAGATATAGTAAGCCAGACATTCCGCTAAGCCATGGCAACAAACTAATAGGCACTAAGAGCAAGGTATAAAGTAACAGCATAAGTTTGGTGTAAGGCACGCCATGCGTTACAGGTAACATGGGTATGCCGGCTTTGGCATATTCATCTTTTCGATAAATCGCCAGTGCCCAAAAATGGGGCGGTGTCCAAGTAAAAATAATCAGTACTAATAAAAGCGCACCGCCATCAATACTATTGGTCACCGAGCTCCAGCCTAGTAGCGGTGGTGCTGCACCAGCCAAGCCACCAATGACAATGTTTTGCGGCGTTGCTCTTTTTAAATACAATGTGTAAACCAGTGCGTAACCAATCAAGCTGAAAAAAGTTAATATGGAAGTTAAAGGATTAACTGTCAGCCATAGTAAAGTTAAGCCAGTGAAACCTAGTAGACTGGCAAAAATTAAAACCTGATGTGCCGCCAGAGATTTTTTTACCAAAGGTCTTTTTTTAGTGCGATTCATTTTGGCGTCAATTCGATAATCAGCTAAATGATTAAATGCCGCAGCTGCACCGGCAGATAAACCAACCCCCAATAGTGAGCAGCTAATCAGCATAAAGCTGGCCGAAACGGGAGCCAATAAAATGCCTACCCATTGAGTAATCAGCATCAGCAACACGACCTTGGGTTTACATAGTTCCAGGTAGTCTTTCCAACTGGCTGTTTGCACGGATTGTTCGGAAATAGTTTTGATCGGTATATCGGTTGCAGCGCTCTGATCACCGGCGGTTGATTGAGCTGAAAGCAGTTCTTGACTCATGAGTTCACCTTTAATTCAATGAAAGCTGACGGCTGATCGGTAAGGTTTTCAGTTGAGAGACAGATTGGAATTGGCGACTAAACCAATATAAATCGGCGACGCTAATTAATAGCAAGGCGGCAATGCCATTGTGAGCAACCGCTATCGGTAGCGGTAGCAGAAATAAAATATTGCTAACGCCTAGGCTGATTTGAAGTAATAAAAAACTAAAAATAGCGATCGCATATTGATGCTGTTTTAATTTTAATAGTTGCCAGCAAAGAGTTAACAAACAAACACCGACGATACAGGCACCTAAACGATGGCTTAAATGAATCGCTGTACGAGAAGGTTCGTCCAGCAAACCGCCAAGCCAATTTTTACTCGGGTCACCAAACAAATCAAAGCCGTTAATAAAGTCAGTGTTCGGCAACCATTGGCCGCGACACATCGGCAGGTCAGGACAAATTAATGCTGCATAATTAGTGCTGGTCCAGCCGCCAAGGAAAATCTGCCCAATCACCAGCAATAAACTGATTTTTGCCAAGCGAGATAAAGCGGGGGGGAAATCTGAAATGCCTAGCGTGACGTATTGATCTCGGTAATACAGCCATAACAAAGTTAAGGTAGCAAAGCCGCCAAAAAGGTGTGCCGTAACAATGATGGGCAGCAAGCCAAGGGTTACTGTCCACATACCTAATAATCCTTGGAAAATTACTAACCCCAGCAAGCCAAATGGGAATTTTTTATTTGCGGTAGGTTTTTTAATCGTCAATATCGCTAGCAATAAAATTAAAAACCCTACCAAAGAAGCTAAATAACGATGGACCATTTCAATCCATGCCTTTGCAGGTTCGATGGGTTGCTCTGGATAAAGGCTTTGTGAATGAAGGTCATTAATGTGGGGTACCACAAGCTTTCCATAGCAGCCAGGCCAATCGGGGCAGCCTAATCCCGAATCAGAAAGTCTGGTGTAAGCACCGAGCATGACTAAACAAAAAGTTAAGAATATGGTCAGTAGTAATATTTTTAACTGTATCGGTCGCGTTTTAGTTGGTTGAGATTTAATACTGCGTTTTTTTAGCGCAAGCTTTACGGGTAAAAGCTTCGTTTGGTTTGCTAACATCAGCCGATCCTCGACAATTTAAGCAGGTGCTTTATATCTGAAAGAATGCCTTTAGCTTTTTTCTGAGTCGGCGTATTGATTTGGTCGCCAGCCTTGGGTAGTTCTTGGTTAGAAATTGGCCATTTGATTAACAAGTTACCCAGTGGATCAATCAATACCATATAAGCGGTTTGTTGATTGGTCATTTGAGAAGGTAAGTTGATTGAGCTTTCGACAGGGTTAATATCGACGATCAGTTGTGCCATTTGAACAGCTGTTAATTTAAGTTGTTGTAACTTTGGGTGCAGCGCTAGTACTTGTTTATCAGTGACTAAATCAGTAGAAGACAGCAGTAGATAATCTAACCGGTCTTGATGCTTGCCGAGGGAAGTTTGTATTTGTCTTAGCAAAAATAACTGTTGCTGACAGGCTTGCTGGCACAGGTCTGTTTGCAGTAATGCCAGTTTCCATTGGCGGTCATGCTTTTCAATTAAAGTAGCGGTTGCCAGTGGTGGAGATAATAAAACCCCATGGTTTCTGGTATCGCTAACCGGTGTAATGTTGCTATAAAATAAAATGCTCGCAACAATAAAAGGTAGAAAAAATAACAAGGCTAATGATAAAAGCTGTATTTTTTTATTCATCTTAAACTAAACCTCAATGGCTGCCATTTTGATTGCTGTTAGGTGTATTTTGGTTGTCATCATTTTCTGGTTTCAAGGCGGTACCAAGCCAAAGTAGCACTAGCGTCAGCGCTAATAGAAACCATTGAACGGCATAGCCAAAATGCCGTTCTGGTGGCAGCTGATCTCTTTGCCAATCACGGCGCCATCCAAAATCTGCGTCGGGCGATAGCATTAAAATCATCGGAGAAAATTGGTTGCCACTGAGTTGCTCGATTAACTCGCGTTTTGGATTTTGAATGATTCTAGGCCAAGTTTCGTCTGGTGTTTCAGGGCCAAGTTGAAAGAAACTTTTAGGCCACTCTCTGGTGTAAGCTTCTAGTAGCTGGTTGTTTTTTGGTAATTCAATGCTGGGCTTAATTGCTTGATGAATTGCAGTAGCCGAAGTTGAATTCTTATTGCCGGTGTACGGCGGTTTTTCGATCCAGCCCATATTGACCAGCCATTTTTTACCAATGAAGCTGGTTGCTTGTGGGCCGTCTTCTGCCTGCCAAATAGCTAGAACTTCATAGCCAACTCTGCCATCGCGGGTTCGGTTGTCTAACAGAAAAAAACTTTTTAGAAACTGACCTTTGGATAAAATTCTTGCAGGTGGTGGGCTATGTAGCGCCTGCTCCAAAGAGGCGGGCACTGCTTGTTTTGCAAAATCTATATTGCTTTGGCTTTCTTTTTTAAGCATGCCTTTTTCAAACTGCCAGCTGCCAAGAAATACCAGTAAAGGCAGAAAAATAATCACGGCAAGTGTTGCTCCAACAGATGGACGTAACTGCCAGCCAGATAGCGGCAAGCAAAAAAGTGGCTTGCGTAAATGATCTATCAGAGCTATCTGTTTTGACATGAATATCCTTTTTAAAATACTGACTGTTGCGCTGCTGCTAATTATTTTGTTTAGCCTTTTTCGAGCGCTTTTTATTATGGTTGCCGGTAAAAGTGCTTCTGGAGCGACCGTTAAAGCACTGAGCTGGAGAATTGGCTTGTCTGTTTGCCTGTTCTTAATGCTGGTATTGATGAAGCTTTATTTTGTAAGTTAGAAAGCCTTATTTGATAAAACAGACGCCATCAGAGAAAAACTTTTGCTGAGTGCAAAATGTCGAATGGCGCGAGTGGTTCTAACCAATAGAATCTAAAGCATTCAGATCGATTTAAATCCAATAGACAAATACAAATAATAGTAGCCAGACCACGTCAACGAAGTGCCAATACCAAGCAACTGCTTCAAAGCCAAAGTGCTGTTCTTTACTAAAATGCCCCTTCATGCAACGAATTAAAATAATTAGTAACATAATGGTGCCGATAGAGACATGCAGGCCATGAAAGCCAGTCAACAGATAAAAAGTTGAACCATAAATACCGGAGCTTATTGTTAATCCCAAATCATTCCATGCATGCCCATATTCAAGAATTTGAAAAAAAACAAACGCAATGCCGAGTAGTACCGTAGCTAATAATCCTGAAATAAGTTGCGTTCGATTATTTTTAATCAATCCCCAGTGAGCAACAGTAAGCGTCACCCCAGATATAAGAAGAATACCAGTGTTTAATGCAGGTAAACCCCACGCGCCCATTGCCTGCTGTGGGCCATTAAAAGCACTGTTGTCAGGGTTGGTAAGTAATGGCCACATATTTTGAAAGTCTGGCCAGAGTAGTTCTGCTGTCATTACATTATTACTTGCACCATCTAGCCATGGCAGTGCAAAAATTCTGACATAAAATAGCACACCAAAAAATGCAGCAAAAAACATCACTTCAGAAAAAATAAACCATGCCATGCCCCAGCGAAACGAGCGATCCATCTGGTCAGAATAAAGGCCTGACATGGACTCTCGAATCACGTCACGGAACCAACCAAACAACATAAAGATTGTAATGCCGATGCCTGCTAGTAGCATGAGTGAGCTACCACCGCGCAGTGACAGTACGACGCCAAGAGCCAATGTGGTTAGGCCTATACAGCCCACCAGCGGCCAATAGCTATGGGGGGGAACGTAATAGCTGGGAGGTGTATCGCTCATCAGTTATATTCCTTGTTAAATCTCTTTGTTTAATGTTTGCTCTGGAATAGATGGTTTAGTTTCATCATCTAGCAGCGGCAAATTAAACAATGTGTATGAAAGTGTTAGGGTATGATAATCAGTTGGAATTTGTGGATCGACAAAGAAAAATAGCGGCATAGAGACTGTTTCTCCTGCCGCTATTGTTTGTTGTTCGAAGCAGAAGCATTCAATTTTATGTAAATAGCTAGCGCTTAATCCGGGAGATATACTGGGGACGGCCTGTAATCGAATATCTTTATCGCTGTTATTAATGGCAGTAAAATTGACTCGATATTCTTGACCTGGCCAGACTGATATTTGCCGGGTGTCAGGTGCAAAATCAATGATCATCCCTTCATTAAGGCTGGTAATGAATTGCACCGAAACTTGGCGGCTTTTATTTATTTCTCTTATATCGCTACTGGCGAGCGAGTAATTTTTACCGTTAATACCAGTGATATCGCAAAACACATCGTACAAAGGCACTAGTGCAAAGCCAAAACCAAACATACCTAAGGTAAATGCTAATAGCTGCAGAATCAGCTTGCGGTTTTTATTCCGCAAGCTGCCCTGTGGTGGTGAATCTATTGGGTTAGAAATATCAGTTGGCCGTGGCATTTTGTAAATGTTTCCGCATCTGGTCTACTTGATTTCTGGTGGTGTGGTAAAGCTGTGATAGGGCGCAGGAGATGCAATCGTCCACTCCAAGCCTTCAGGTTGTTCCCAAACCTTGTCGGTTGCTTTTTTGCCGTTGCGCATGCTGATTAATACATTGACCAATAATATTAACTGGGCACCGCCGAAGAAAAATGCACCGATACTGGCGATCTGATTAAAGTCAGCGAACTGCAATGCATAATCTGGAATTCTTCTGGGCATGCCAGCTAAACCAAGAAAGTGCATTGGAAAGAAAGTGACGTTAACCGCGATAGCTGAAACCCAAAAATGAAGTTTTCCAAGGAATTCGTTATACATTCGCCCAGTCCATTTCGGATACCAGTAATAGACTGCGGCCATAATCGAGAAAACCGCACCGGGCACTAATACATAATGGAAATGCGCAACTACGAAATAGGTATCGTGATATTGAAAATCAGCCGGGACGATAGCTAACATTAATCCTGAAAAACCACCAATGGTAAATAAGAATACAAAGGCAATCGCAAACAACATAGGCGTTTCAAAGGTCAGTGAACCGCGGAACATGGTGGTGATCCAATTGAAAACCTTCACCCCGGTCGGCACTGCAATCAGCATGGTGCAGTACATAAAAAATAGTTCGCCAAATACCGGCATGCCGGTGGTGAACATATGGTGCGCCCAGACAACAAATGATAATAATGCGATTGAACTGGTGGCATAAACCATCGAGCTATACCCAAACAGTTTTTTACGGCTAAAAGTCGGAATTATCTCAGATACAATACCAAATGCTGGCAAGATCATAATGTAAACTTCCGGGTGGCCGAAGAACCAGAAAATATGTTGGAACATTACCGGGTCGCCGCCGCCTGCTGCATCAAAAAATGCTGTCCCAAAATGTCGGTCGGTTAATATCATGGTGACGGCACCAGCTAAAACTGGCATTACGGCAATTAACAAGAAAGCGGTAATTAACCAGGTCCAGACAAAAATTGGCATTTTCATCATAGTCATGCCAGGTGCACGTAAATTCAAAATAGTCGCAATCACGTTGATGGCGCCCATGATCGAACTAATCCCCATTAAGTGAACTGATACAACAAAGAAATCCGTACTGGCTGGGCCATATTTAGTTGAAAGCGGCGCGTAAAAAGTCCAACCAAAGTTAGGCGCAGGGCCTGGAAGCACCAGGGTGCTGAGCAATATGGTGAAAGCGCAAACCAATAACCAAAAACTCCAGTTATTCATTCTTGGTAAGGCCATGTCAGGCGCACCAACCATCATTGGAATTAACCAGTTAGCTAATCCGACAAATGCAGGCATAACTGCACCGAAGACCATAATCAGCCCGTGCATGGTGGTTAACTGGTTGAAAAACTCTGGTTGAACTATTTGCAAACCGGGCTGGAACAATTCTGCACGAATAAACAAAGCGAGCACGCCGCCGATTATTAACATGGCAAAACTGAACCATAAATACATGCTGCCAATATCTTTATGGTTAGTGGTGAGCAACCAGCGTTTAAAGCCAGTCATTTTATGGTGATGACTATCGTCGGTGGCGGTAGTGTCCATCGTCGACCTCACTTAGTGTTAGCGGCTTTAAATTGAGCAACATCGGAAGGTTGTACTATCTCTCCGGTATCGTTACCCCATGCATTTCTTTCATAGGTAATCACTGCGGCAATATCGACATCGGATAATTGAGCGCCAAAGGCTTGCATTGCGGTACCTGCTTTGCCGTTGTAAACAATATCAAGATGTTTCTCGATGGGGCCTTTAATCAGTGGTGTATCGACAAGTCCTGGAAATGCCCCGGGAATGCCCTGGCCCGTTGGTTGGTGGCAAGCTTGGCAATTGGTGGCATAAACTTGTTGGCCTTGTTTCATCAAATCGGCCATGGTCCAAGTCTTTTTACCGGAATCGGCACTGGCAGATTTTGCTGATAATTGTTGGCCGATCCATTCTTGGTAATCAGATTCACTTCTTGCATCAATTACAACGGGCATAAAACCGTGGTTAACACCGCAAAGCTCAGTACATTGGCCGCGATAAATGCCAGGCTGCTCAATGGTTGCCCATGCTTCGTTGATAAAACCGGGAATGGCATCTTTTTTAACGCCTAATGCAGGAACCCACCAAGAGTGAATGACATCTGCTGCAGTAAATAGAAAGCGGATCTTTTTGCCAACAGGAATGACTAGCGGGTTATCAACTTCTAATAGATAGTTCTCTTGTTTTTCGGCTTTATTATTAATTTGATCTTGGGGCGTTGAGAGGTTAGAAAAGAAGCTGATGTCGGAATCAAGGTAATGATATTTCCATTTCCATTGGTAGCCGGTGATTTGAATATCGATGTCAGAAGCGCTGGCATCTTCCATATACAGCAGTGTTTTAGTCGCAGGAATCGCCATTCCAATTAATATTGCTAAAGGAACCAGTGTCCATATGACTTCAACTGTCGTATTTTCATGGAAATGGGCCGCTTTAGCACCAGCAGATTTTCGATAACGGAATATTGAATAAAACATCACACCAAAAACCACTATGCCAATAAGACAACAAATAATGAAAATGGTGGAGTGTAAAGAATAAATCTGCTGACTGACTGGCGTTACTCCCGGCTTAAGATCTAGCTGATATTCAGCTAGCAGTAAGGAGGGAAAGATACACAGTAGTCCGATAAAAACGTGAACAATGCGTTGCATAAAATACCCGTTCATAACCTGCATTCTCTTTATGGTTATTTAAAGAGCCCTTTTCAGGTGCAGGCATGTGATTGGTTGATAGGTTTTGGTGAGATATCTTGAAAACCAGAAACCAGCTGTAATCAGCATTTTTTTATTTCGTTGTTTGCTGATGGGGATAACTAATAGTCAACAATATCCAATTTCACAAAATAGAATTTATCTTAAAGTGAGAATGCGCCTAGCCTAGTGAATACGGTTTACTGGTTTAGTTATTTTCCAAAATTATTTTTATGGGTCTATTTAATAAATTTGAGTAGATTGCACTCAGCGTTTCCGAATTGGGTAGCGCAAATATGTCTTGAAATTACATCTCGAAGTTGTGCAAGCTCCAGAAGCCTTATGCAAAGTAAGTTATTGCAATTAGTTGTTTTTGTTCTCTTAAAGAACTAGTCGGCAATTTTGATATTTGATGTTTGAACAGGTAATGCTGATATGATTTTCAGCTAGAGTTACAACACAAGTGCAATTAGTACTCAATTCAATGTTATGCCATTAGGAGTTTTTATGCAGGTAATGGCTTATTTAATATTTTGTGGTGAATGCGAGCAGGCATTGACCTTTTATCAGCAAGCATTAGATGCAAGACTAGAATTTATGGTTCGCTTTGAAGATAGCCCAGATCAAAGCTGTTATCCGAAAGGAGCAGAGCGACAAATTATGCATGCAAGTCTGATGATTGGAGATAGTAGAATCATGCTGTCGGATGATCCTGAAGTGCATCATAAGGGGCACCATGGTTTTGCGTTGACGATTTCTTTAAAAGATATGTCTCAAGGTAGGAAGGTCTTCAATGCGCTGGCAGCAGGTGGTGAAGTTAAAATTCCTTTTGAACAAAGTGATTGGTCGGAAGGTTTTGCACTGGTTCATGACCAATTCGAAATCCCTTGGATGATCAATGTTGCTGTTACACAGTAGAACGCACACTTAAACCACTTCAATACCCCGCTTATTTTCTAATTGCCAGCATACAAAATTGCTTCGCGTATAATTAGCGATGCTTTAGCGTTGATTGCTCCATGCGAATTCTGTGTTCAAGTGCTTTCTACTCTGATTATTCTAATAAACACTTGCCAAGTTTGATGCTATTTGACAGTTGCCGGTTTAAAATGGCGACGATTTTTTTGATGCCAGTCGTTCTGGCAAAAGGCGTAGTAGTCAGTGAAGGGTTTGGTAGGAAATATCTTGGGAAGTACCATGGAAAGTGCTGATGGACATTCACCGAGCAATTGGCGGCAAGTCATTGCTGACACCTTGCGTAGGCAACATCGATTGATGATTGTGCTAGAGGGTGATGATGATTGGGGTAGAGCGCTGGCAACTGAATTAAGCCAAGCCAGCGACAACTCAGTCTGGTTGTCTGACTCAGCGCCTGAGTTGGCAAATGTTCCTGCCAAGGGAAGGACCGATCAATGGCTAGGGCGTGAAACGCATTGGTTAGTGGTGGATTGTTTTAGTGGCTTTGATCCCGATGCGATTGGCGCTTTATCTGGAACATTGGTTGCTGGCGGCGTTTTGTTATTTATTGTGCCCAAGCTTGCAGAGTGGTCGAATTTTAATGACCCCTATTGTAAAAAATTACTCTCATGGCCCGACGAACAATTAACCACTTCTGATTTATACCTTTCACGAGTGAGTGCGCTTTTTCAAAAAAAATACCAGCAGCAATCAGTGATTAATATTCGACAAGCTGATATGAAAATTGATACAGATAAAACATTCATTTCTGAATTATCTGCAGAACTTTATCGATTGAAAAAATATAGCGCGAATCGAAAAACACTGACCACTGCAGATCAGCAGTCGGCTATTTCAATTATTAAAGCGCTACAAAAAAAAACTAGCAGCTTAATGTTAACTGCTGACAGGGGGCGAGGGAAATCCAGTGCCATGGGAATTTCTGCTGCTAGTTATTTGGCTGAAGGCAAGTCAGTATTGGTTACTGGCCCAAGAACCGTAGCCGCAGATGAGGTTTTTTTTCATGCTGAACAAGAACTAGCGAAAATTGCTCCAGACCTTGAAAGTAATCTGAAATTTATTGCGCCTGATTTATTGCTACAAGAAAAACCCAAGGCAGATTTATTGCTAGTTGATGAAGCTGCTGCAATTCCTTTGCCCATGTTATTGCAAATGCTGGCGCACTGGCCAAGTATTGTTTTTGCCAGTACCACTCACGGTTATGAAGGCAGCGGTCGAGGATTTTCACTCAAATTTTCTGCACTAGCAGCTAGCAGCAGTGCTGGTTGGCAAACATTAGAAATGTTTGCGCCGATTCGCTGGGGGGAAGGTGATCCAACCGAGCAATTTATTAGCCAACTGTTATTAATGGATGCTGAACCATCGAGCTTAAATTTTCCCGCTAAAAAACAGCTTGCCGACAAGTGCGCAGTTGAAATTAATGCAATTTCAGCTGAAGCGCTGGTGAATGATGAAAAACTGTTGCAGCAAACTTATGGGCTATTGGTTCAGGCACATTACCAAACCCAGCCAAGTGATTTGCGATTGATGCTAGGCAATCCAAAAATAACCATTCTACTAGCAAGAGCGACTGAATATGATCATTTGGTCGTCGGCGTATTATTGGCAATTGAAGAAGGGGGCTTTCCTGTATTACTAGCTCAAGATATCTGGCTCGGGAAACGACGGCCAAGGGGGCATTTATTAGCTCAATCTCTTGCAGCTCACGCCGGTTATAAAGACGCGCCATTGCAAAAAGGTTTAAGAGTTAGTCGTATTGCAGTATTGCCACAATTTCAGCAGCACAATGTTGGTAGCCAATTATTGCAAAAACTAAAAGTGCAAGCGGATGGCTACGACTGGCTAGGCACTAGCTTTGCAGCCAGTGCAGCGTTAGTCGATTTCTGGCATAAAAATTTATACCAAGCGATTCGAATGGGCATTAGTAAAGATGCCGCTAGCGGTCATCATTCGCTACAAATGCTATTGCCATTATCTGCTGCTGCGTGTGAAATGACCCAATGCTTATCTTGCTATTTCAATCGTCAGCTACCGGAGTTGATAGCAAAAGGTGATGTTGAATTAGATACTGATTTACAAAATAAACTTATTAAATTATCTAATGCATCGATTAATGATTCGGATAAAAACTTGCTTGCTCTGGATTGGTTGAATTTAATTAGTTTTAGTCGAGGGTATAGAAGCTTCGAGCTTTCTAGATTATCAATTGCTTTGTTATTGGATCATAAGTTCCGAAAAGGAAGCCTTTCTCAACAACAGCTAAATAGCATATCAAATAATCTGCAGGTGCCGAAAGTTGGAAAGAAAAGCTGGTTGAAGCAATTAAGAAAAACCATCAGCGCTGAAGTAGAGCATGAACTAGAAAGCGAGCTCGTAGTTCTTTGGAAATCAGTAAGTTGATATTTATAACAGTGGATTGAAGGAGATTAATTGTAGTGACTACTGTTTTTGAACTTTTTGAAAGCAAATAATATACTTCCTATTAATAAAAGAAATAAACCTAGCCAAATCGTAATTCCTCCACCGCCTGCTTGTATTTTTAACGCTTGCTTGTTTTCCAGCATTGCTGAAGGCCAGTTGCGATTGAGAATAATGCTATTGCCAATTAAATCTGGCAAACCATCTCGGTTCAAGTCAGCAATCAATAGTGGCGTTTGAATCTTCGCTGCAATTGGAATTAATTGCAGGCCATTTTCACTAGTTCGATACACGGTAATGCCACCGTGCTGTGCCACTAACAATTCTTGGTAGCCGTCGCCGCCAATATCTAATGCCAAAAGCTGATCAACATACCCGGTTAACAATTGCTGCTGGCTGACATTAAATAATCCTTGGCCATTATTTAAGTAAATTTTTAAGTTCCCCCATTGTGTGCGATGAGTGCTTTGTTCACTTGCGTCAGCATTGGGTTGATTAGAAAAGATTAAATCATCATATCCATCTCGGTTGACATCTAGTGCGGTAATTGCAGTACTTAACAGGTCTTCACCAATGTCTTGTCGATCAGTAAATCGATTGGCGATAGGACTATTTTTTGCTAGCCAGATATTGTTTTGGCCCTTTTTTGCCAGAATAATATCTAGTCGTTTGTCGCCATTAATATCATGGAAGATACCATCTCGAGTATCACCGAGCGTTAGAAAAGACGCAGATGTTGAATGTGCAGCATTTTGAGGGTAAGAAAAATAATACAACCAAGATGACCGACCTTCACTAGCAATAAATAAATGTTCTAGCCCCAGGTTTTGCCCTTCTGCAAGGTCTTGGTCAACATCAGCACTAATCCATTTTTTAGTTTCAGCACCGTCACTGTTGGCATCAACAATAAATGATTCGTAAAAAGGGGTGTTGGCAGGTAAAAATGCTGCAGGAGTAAATTCTGACAATCTTCCGTCAACATCCAGCTGCTTTTGTGTGCTTATTTGATAAGAACCCGTGCTAGAAAATCCAAGTAGTAACTCTGGCGTACTTTTAGCAAAATCGTTATTGATTTCAGCTAAAGCAGTAACCGGTTGATTCGTTGCAAATATATAACGATTGTCATCAGGTAGGGTTAAATTACCTTGTCCATCATTCAAATAAACAACGCCGGTGCTGTCAGTGCGAGTCACTACTAAATCGGGGCCTTTTTGGTTATCTACATCCAAAGCTAGCTTTGTTAATGCGTTTTCAAACCGAGGTTTCTGCCGATAAGTGTTAGCTGATAATGCAATCCATTGGTTAGCTCGAGTAATTGAGCCGATATTGGGGTTTTTTAATAGCGTCTTGCTAGTAATAATCCCCGCACCATCAGTTGTTAATTCAAAAACTAAGCTGTGTTTCTTTGATGCTTTGTGTTTTTTTAGAGAAATAATACAAGAAAAATTTGTTGTCTGCAGCTCTAATAGTTGATCCCCGTTGGCTGTTTTTTTCGATGCTTTTCTTTGGCTAGATTTCTGGCAACTATCTGGGGCGTTATTAACTTGTACCGCACCTGAAAATTCAACATCGACTGCTAAATTAACTGATTGATTAAAATTAGATGTAGTTAGTTGAATTGTTTGAGTAAAAGACTCGCTCGGATCAAAATAGAATCGATCTTGCATTTGAGAAATACTAACTTGCGATGCCGAAGCATGCGTAGCTATTAAAAGTATTACAACAAATAGCGAAGAACAATTTATTTTATTCATTGGTATCTATTTCTTCTTTTGAATGATTAGATTTTTTCACTCTAACGAGCACAATGGTGATAAGAATAAGCAGACTAGCGATACCAAGATAACCTTGAAATGATCCGCTACCAATTGATTGCGAATATGGAGTTGTAATTATTGGGTCAGGTTCCAAGATCGGCGGTGACGAAATTACAATAGGTAATGGTTCTGTTATTTCAGTATTTAAGTAGATTCGATCTCCGGCAATATCCATAAGACCATCTTGATCAAAATCTGCTAACACTAAAGGTGCTTTTATCTCAATAGATAGCGGAGAATACACCAGCCCTTGTGCACTACTTTTATAAAGAGAGAGCTGGTCTAGTTGAGAGACAATTAGTACGTCATTTCCATCACCGTAGAGATCGGCAACTAATAATTGATCAACTTCTGAAGTTAATATTATTTGTGAGCTTTTGCTGAAATTTGCTGCACCATCGTTAAGATAAATAGATAACTGCTCACTTGGAAGATTATTCAGTTGAACTTGATCGGCAAAAATTAGATCAGAGTCGCCATCCCTATCAACGTCTATTGCAGCAATTGCACGACTCAGCAAGGCTGATCCTAAACCAACTTGATTAGGAAAGCGGCTTGCTATAGCAGCATTTTCTGCCAGCCAAAACATGTTAGTGCCATTTTTAGCTAGAACAATATCCAGTCGATTGTCATTGTTTAGATCTGCAAAAATACCATCGTAAGTTGTTCCAGTAGTAAGCTGAATTGACGGGCGATTGACTGTAGTAAAATCTGGGTAGGAATAGTAAAGCAAATGAGCACCATTATTATCTCGAGAGATATAAATGTGTTCATATCCAGTGTTGGCATTCTCACCTTGGTCAGAGTCAATATCTTCAAATATTATTTTTCTTGGTTTGCCTAAACCAGATGAGCTATTTTTTTGAAGGTAAGGATCTATGCTGGAATAAAAAAGTGTGTTTGCCGGTATTCTTGCATTTTCAACGCCGGTTCTGGTTGACGCTTCTAATAAAGCACCGGCTTTCATTAAATATAATGAACTCGCAATATTGTGTGAAAATAATTCAGAAGCACTCGTTGGATCATCATTATTCATGACCGTTAATGCATAGCCATCTAACACTGCACTAATAAAGTACCGGTTATCATTGGGGAGAGATAAAACGCCATTGCCATTATTTAAGTAAGTTCGTCCATATCCATGGCCACTTGACGGTAAATAAGCAATAGTTAAATCTGACCCATTTTGTTGATCAGGATTATGTGCAACGATTGCTTGAGTATTTCCAAACTGTGCAGGTTTGTTTAATTTTTCTGTGGAGTAACCTATCCAGATATTCTTATTGTCGGATAAATCGTCATCTTGATTATTACTATTTGAAAGGATAGCGGTAGTAGTTAATTGACCGTGCTGATTGGTTGTCAGGTCAATAGTTAGTGTGCTGGTTTCAGCTGCGATATGGGGGAATAATGAAATGGAACAATCAACTTGTTGGTTATTAATTTGCTGGCAGTTGTCTGGCAGTTGGTTAACATCCAATGGGCCTGAAAAATCCAGCTGCAGCTCTAGTTGTCGGTTCTGGGTTACATTACTGCTAGTGACATCAACCAATAGCTGAAATGATTGTTGATAGCTCAACAGCTGTGTTGTTGCTCTTTGGTTAACGTCTGCCTGATACGCATGACTAGAAAAACTAGTGGCTAGTATTAGGGGAAGTGAAAATAGATATTTCGAATGAATAGACATAGCAATCTGTAAGTAGTTATTTACTAGTTAACTACAGCTATTAGACGGCCTGATCGCAAATAAAAAAAATTAATGAATAGTTAAATGAAACGGTATAACGATGGGTAGAGGCGAGCGCAGAAGGATAAGCGAAAATACAGAGTTACAACCTGTAGAAGTAATTGTTTAAAGTGTGAAGTCGATAGCGTTAGCTACCGACTTCAAGGTGCTTATACCCAAACAACTTCCAAGCGCACATTTCAGGACTGTCAGCTGGTTTGGATATAACAAACCACCAAATGAGGTTGGCAGTTTGTTACAAGCAACTATTTTTCAGCAGCAATCACCGACAGTTCCACCAGAATTGAATCGCGAGCCATTCGTGATTCAACACAAGCGCGGGCTGGCTTTGGCTTGTCTGCAACCCAGGCATCCCATACTTGGTTCATGCCTGCAAAATCTTTCATATCACGAACATAAATCGTTACAGATAAAATATGGTCGGTTGATGAACCGGCTTCTTCCAGCAAATCTTCTACTTTTTTCAAGCACTGGCGAGTTTGCTCGCAGATATCCCACTCGGCTTCACCGGCGGTTTGTCCACATAGATAAACCGTACCATTATGCTTAACAATTTTGCTCATTCGGTCAGTAGAACCGGAACGTTCGATAGTCATTTTGTGTCTCCTTTGAGCACTTAAATTTGGTTAGTTAGACGACAGATTTTGGCTACTGCAGTCATTAGAGTACTTTGCGCTCATAGCGATTAACTCGGAACGCATCTAGTGAGAACTCTGTTTTACCAGTCAAAACTAGATCTGCCATTATCTTGCCGACAATCGGCCCCATTTGAAAACCATGAGCCGAAAATCCGAAAGCATGCCAAGCATTTTCAGCTTTTGGACTAGGTCCAATCACCGGTAAGTTATCAGGCATATAGCCTTCCAAACCAGACCACATCCGGTTAATGCAGGCCGTTTTCATTATTGGGAAGAAATCGATCGCATTCTTCGCGCCTTTGGCCAGTAATTGGTAATCTAAGCGAGTTTTATTGTTGGCGCGGTCGGCAAAACCTTTCGCACCACCGCCAATTAATACTGTGCCATTTTCAAACTGTTTAAATGATAATGGCCGACTGACTGAGCCAACTACTGGCCCGGCAAAGTGCGGCATTCTAGCGGTTACCATCAACATTGGCGCGCTGTATGAAAGCGGTACATTATCGCCAATCATTACTGAGATCAGATCTGCCCAAGCACCAGCACAATTGACTAAATGCTCTGACTCGAATTCTTGAGTATCTGATTTAACTAACCAGTGATTGCCTAGCTTTCGAATTTGCTTCACTTCAACGCCAGAAACAAATTTAGCGCCGAATTTTTCTGCGGCTAATTTGTAAGCCAAGGTTGCTTGATAAGGAATTGCATAACCATCGGTTTCAGAGACTGCGCCGCCGACACAAAAGTCAGATACATGGGGTAGCCGTTCTCGTAATTCTTGCTGATCAATCATTTTCTCATGAAAATAACCATGATCATTCATTAACTGTTGGCGTTTTTTTAATGTTTCAATATCGGCCTCATCGGCCGCAATATTCACCAAACTACGGCTACGAAATCCGGTTTCATGGCCTAATTCATTATCGAGGTTTTGCCACATTTCCATCGCTGCTTTACTTAATGCAACTTCAGAAATATGACGGCCAATTAATCGAATACCACCAGCATTAACGCCAGATGCATGCCGTGCTAAACAATCTTTTTCAACAACGGTGACTGCCATGCCTTGCTTGGCGAGATGATACGCAACAGAACAACCCTGAATTCCACCACCGATTACTAATACATCAGTTTTCATTTGCGGTCTCCAGGGCGAATTTCAGTGAATAGGCTGAGCTCTTGCAAGGTCAGTAATTGCATTGGTGAGCGCAGGCGATAATAACCCGCTTCAGCGACTGTTTGCTGGTTCCATTGAGCAACCAGTTCGCTTACCGTATGGCCGCACATTCGCCCCTGACATGGGCCCATGCCACAACGAGTCAAATTTTTCAGCTGATTGGGGTCAGTTGCACCTTGACGGAAGCCTTCCTTTAATTCACCGAGTAAAACTTCTTCACAGCGGCAAACAACGACTGAGTCATCGCTTGGTAAACGATGGCTATCGATAGGACGATAAAGTTTTTCTGCGAAAGGTCTAAAAGCAGATTGTCTATTAAATTCTTGGCGGAAAGGTTTTGCTTTTTGATCACGCTCTTCTTTTGAAATGTATTTCAATTGGTGCAGTAAATTAAGACCAACTAAATAGCCCATCATTTCTGAACCATCAGCACCAACAATGCCAGAGCTATCACCAGCAACAGAAATATGTTCGATTTTGCTTTGGCCCCAGCTATTTAAAATGGGCTTCCAACATAATTGGACTTCATCCCACTGCATGGGTAAATCCATCGAGCGCGCCATATTTAAATTAGGCACCACGCCCTGATGTAAAAAAATATCTTGGCTTTCTAACTTTACAGTTTTTCCATTGGCTTTGAACTGCACGCCGCTGGCTTTACCATCTTGTTCAGTGACTTGTAAATCTTTTGCGAAACGATAAAAAGGTGTGCCAGATTTAGCAATTTCAGCTAATAAACCAATACCTTTAGTAATCATTTTTGGCATACGAATTGCGCCAATTGCCGAAGTGCTCGCCTGAATATAATTAACCATCGGCGTGGTATCGATAATTGCAGCAACTTTAACGCCAAGGCGTAGGTATTGGGCAACGATTAAATAAAGCAGTGGGCCAGTACCGGCGAAAATTGCATTTTCACGAACCAAGCCTTCTGACTTGAGCATTACCTGGGCGCTACCTGCAGTCATTACGCCATCTAATTGCCAGCCTGAAATAGGAAACGGTCGTTCCATTGCCCCGGTGGCGATGACTAAATGCCGAGCTGAAATCTTTTTAGTGTGGCCATCTTCTGAGATAAGAACTTCACCATTATCTCCAGCATGCCAAACTGAAGCGCCATGAATTTTTTCAGCGCTACAGCTTTCAAATTGTTCTAGTAACGGCAGGCCTTTTGTATAATCTGGCCCGAGTGTTTGAGGTTTTTCTAGTGGTGATTGCGCCAGTTTATTGTATATCTGGCCGCCTGCTTGAGGGCGATTATTAATAACAATCACTGATGCTTCTTTTGAAGCAGTGATTGCAGCTGCCATACCGGCAGGACCAGCACCGATAATTGCGATATCATAATTTTTATTCATTAGCCGCTCCATCAGAAATTTCTGTGGCTAAATGATTTGCAGTTAATTGAGCTTGAGAGTCGACGGTAATCTGTTGCAAATTAATTCGCATTCCAGACTCAACTTCCGTCATACAAGCTTGCTGATTGGGCATACCGTTAATTTCTACCATGCACTCAAAACAAACACCCATCGCGCAATAAGCAGAGCGAGACTGGCTGGTGACTGGAGCTAATCGAGTGGCGGTCTGGTTGGCTAATGCCATTGCGGTCCAGACAGAGCTGCCTTTGGCAACCATTACTGAAGCATTGTTAATTAATACTTCCACCATTTGATCCTGAACCGATTTTTTGGCTATAGATCGAAACATAACAAGGCCTGTCAGATTAATAATCTGATGAAAAATCCAAGAAAAAAGACCCGCTTTCCTTTTTTAAAGTCAAAGCTCCCCTAAATCTGATAAAAAAATCAGAAAAATAAGTGGGGAGCGGCGGCAGGGTTACTGCCGCCAGCAGGATTTACTTCGTGTTAATTGACTTGTGGCTTTTTATGGAGCTACCTGACTGAGGATTTTCTTGCCCCACTCTTCACCAACGTCCTTGAGGATGACTGGCCATACTTCAGCGCGAACTTTTTTCGCAGTTGCTGCCAATTGCTCATCGGTCAATTTGATGATGGTTGCACCATTATCTGCCAAGCGTTTTTCGTTAGCGGCCTGGTCAGCTTCAGCCGTTGTCCAGCGCTTGGTTTCGAAATTAGTGGCAGCTTTAACTAATACCGCACGATCTTTTTTATCCAAGTCATTTAAAGTTTCGGTGTTAACAATCATGTACCAAACTTCAAAGTGAGTGTTCAAAGGAATATAGGTTTTAGTTACATCACGGAATGATGCGTAATAACCTTCAGCACCCGAACCAATCACACCATCAACAACGCCAGTCTGTACTGCAGTGAAGGCTTCTGAGAAAGGGATTGGTGCACTGATATAACCAAGAGAGCTACCTTCTAACTGGAAACTTTTAATGCCAGGTACTCGAACTTTAATCCCTTTTTCTACTGTTGGGTCACCAGGAGCAATCGCTTCACGGTTTAATGCAACACCGCCAAAATAAACCGGGTAAGCAGCCAGCATGGTGATGTCCTGCTTGGCATAAAGGCCTTTCATTGCATCATAAATTGCGCCGCCAGGACCATAAATTGATTTAGCTTGCTTCCAGTTTTCGGCTACATATGGGAATGCGGTAATTTGCATTCTACGTGATGCTGCAGTCGCTGCTGGCTGAACTGCCATATCAACTGCGCCTACAGAAACGCGCTCTTGTACTGTGGTGTAGTCACCTAATGCACTGGCAGCAAAGATGCGCATTTTTAAATCGCCATCGGAAGCTTTTTTAACTTCACCGGCAAAATCTTTTAGTTCTAAATCAATCGTGGTGCCCTGTGGGCGAATGTGACTGATTTTTAAACGCTTGGCTTCCGCGACGCTACTGATCGCAAGTACGCCAGCGATCACCGTAGACAATAGTAATGATTTTTTCATAAGCAAAACCTCTTATTTATTTGTTTGTTTCTATTTGGCTGATATATCGACATATGTTTTTAGTAGCCAAAGTAGCGTGGCAGGAAGAGTGATAAGTTGTCCCAGTAGGAGGTCAAAATTACCACTGGCAAATAACCCGTTACGATCAGGATCATTGCCGGACGAATTACTTTCGTAACTTTTACTTTACCGATTCGAGCACCAAGATAGAGGATCGATGCATAAGGAGGCGTTACACCACCCATTGCAGTGTTAACACCCATAATGGCCGCAAACTGGATTGGGCTAACACCGATCGCTTCCATTAATGGCAGCAATAAAGGTGCAATCAAAATAATCGCTGTTACGTCATTCACTACCATGCCAACAAAAAACAGCAGGAAGTTAATCAGTATTAGCAATATTGCTTTGTCTTCAGTGATCGAGAAAATTGCCTCAACCAACTCTTGTGGAATACCTTCCAGAACGAACATCTGCGACAAGATCATGCTAAATAGAATCATCAGCATAATTGCACCAACAGCAGTGGATGCTTCTTTACTTGCGCCAAGGAAAGTTCTTAGGTTTAAACCTTTGTAGATTAAGAAACCTACTGGAATGGCATAAATAACCGCAACGGCAGCAGCTTCAGTTGGCGTCATTACGCCGCCATAAATACCGCCCAAGATAATTACAGGCATTAACAGTGCAGGTGTTGCTTTAAATCCGCGTTTGCTGACTTCTGCAATAAAGTCGGGTCCACGAGGACGGTCTTCCAATTTCAATGCAAATTTCTTAGCCATGTGAATATTCACCATGGAGAAATTAAACATAATTAACAGGCCTGGGCCGAGCGTTGCCAGGAAACAAGCCAGAATTGAAGTGTCCGTTACCCAGCCATAAACAATCATGGTGACGCTAGGCGGGATTAACAGACCTAATAACGAAGAGTTGGCAATTAACGCGGTTGCGTATTCACGGGGGTAGCCTTGTTTTTCCATTTCAGGAATTAACAAAGGTCCAATTGCAGCAACGCCGGTTAAACCTGAGCCAGAAATGGCACCGATCAAAGCGCAGCTAATCGTTGCTACAACACCTAAACCACCGCGTAAGTGGCCAACAAAAATATTTACAAAGCGCAATAAACTAGCGGCTATACCACTGACGCTCATTATCGTACCGGCAAGCACGAATAGAGGAATCGCTAATAAAACCGGATTTCCTAATTGCTGAAAACCCCACAGTATATTGCCCTTCATTACTACGTCGCCGATGAAATACATCACCATCAAGCCTGCGCCGAAGCAATAAGGTAGCGGTACGCCCAGAGTCAATAAGATGACAAGAACGGCAACAGCAAGTAATGCTATTTCAATCATCGATTGGTTTCTCCGGATCAGAAAGTTGGCGGATGTGTTTGATTAAATGAGTGAAGGTATAAATCATCATTAAAACCAAACCGACAAATAAAGCCATGTCCATGTAAAAGGTAGGAAGGTATAGGGTTGGGCTTTCTTTCCATACTCGTAATGAATATTTTGTAAAGTCCCAGGCCCACCAGGTAAGCCATAAACCAACCGTAATACTTATTACTTCGCCAACGATCGCCAAAATAGTGGCTTGTTTTGTGGTTTTCAAAAATATCTCTAACACGTTTGCTCTTATGTGAGTATTTTCCCTCGAAGCATTTACTGCTCCTAATACATAAAGCCAAAGCGTTGGGTAAAGCAGCGTTTCTTCTAACCCCATTACGGGAATTTCTAGAACATAACGCGTAATTACCTGGATAAATTGTCCGCCAGCAACAAGACAGATCAGCCCCGTTAGCAGGTAGCTGGCAACTCGATTCATATGAATTTCCTCAACTGACACTGCTGATTTTGTTAATTTATTCCTAAAATATGCAACTTCAAGCTGTCCAAGATCAAGACAATAATAATGATTGAGGTATAGCTTTACCTTATACTATTGGTCTTTCCAATTGGCTTACAAAGAGTTGCATGAACTTAACTATTCGTCAGTTGCAATGTTTTCGCGATGTGATGCGCGCAGGCTCAATTTCTGAGGCAGCACGGACACTTAACCGTACTCAACCGGCTGTCAGCGCGATGATCGCAAGCTTAGAAGATGGACTTGGCTTATCACTCTTTGAGCGCCAAAGAGGTAGGCTCGTCCCAAAAGCAGAAGCTTATTACTTTCTCGAAGAAACTGAAGTCATTCTCGAGCGGTTATCTCAATCGACTAGAACTATGAAAGAGATCGGAGACCTGCAACAAGGGCGACTGCGAATTGCTTGTATGCCCGCTACGGCGCAATGGTACATGCCAAAATTGCTGGCAGAATTTGTAAAAGACAAACCTAAATTATCTGCTTCTTTAATGATGCGCTCTTCGGCAATTGTCGAAGAATGGGTTGCTTCTCAACAATACGACATTGGTTTGTGCGAAACGCCGTTGACTAAGAACCGGGCAATTACTGCCGAAGGTTTTGATTTAGATTGTGTTTGTGCCCTGCCCATTGATGATCCATTAACCGCGAAACCTTCAATCACCCCTGCTGATTTGGATGGTTTTCCGATGGCCACATTAAATACCGATCATCCTACTTATTTGGACACTAGTAAGATTTTTGCTCAGGCGCAGGCTAATTTAGTGCAACGCTTCGAATTGAGAAATTTTCAGCCAGCAATGGAGTTGGTTGAGCAAGGCTTATGTTATTGCATTTGTGATCCTATCACGGCTGCCAGCTACCGAGATAACCATGAAAACCGTGCTGCAATAGTATTCAAGCCCTTTACGCCATCAATTCAATTATCCATTTCATTGATCAATCCAGCGCATCGGCCGTTATCTCTTTTAGCTGAAGACTTCAGAGCATTAATTTCTCGACGATTACATTTATTGAATGCTGAATTTCAATAGTAGGTAATATTTAATACCTCTTAATAGGTACTGATTTTTAGATAAAAAAATAGCCAGCTTTTCATTAAAAAAGTTGGCTATTTTGAATAAGCTTTTTTCTGATTAAGCCGCAGGCATATAGAAAAATTCTATAACAAAAGAATACATTGTCAGCTTTTAAGGTCAGAAAAAACTTTGGCCTGACGTGCTACAAAAATCTATTTCAAAAATAAACGATTCAAAAATTTGATCAAGCACTTTGTTGATAATGTGGTTATTAAGTTGATTTGTATGCGCTGGTCGCCTTTTTTCCTCGCTTTAATCTGGCAAGCTTTTTTGCAATCTCTGCTTTGTTCTTCAATCCGAGGCTAGTTAAGCGCTCGGTAATCGCAAGCAAGTGAGATATCTGTTCAGAATCCAACTGACCATCTTGTTCGGTCAATTGCTGTTGAAATAGATCCAACTTAGGCTGAATCTCATCCCATTGGTTAGCTTGTGCCATGGCGATTAACTCATTCGCCATTTGCTGCAAATTATTCATTTATCCAGTGACCTGAAAGCCGCCTTGGCTGTTAACGGTTGCTTGGCCGCTAACTTGCTTCACTTGTGGACCAATTTCAACCCAAGCGCCGCGAATATCATTAATCAGATCGACTACTTCATCGAGCATTTCTAAGCTGCTATCCATATTGGCTTGCAGCAGTCGACGTTCCATATAGTCATATAAATTAGATAGATTGTCGGAAATCTCACCGCCTTTTTCATGATCTAGGCAACCACGCAAACCTTCGACAATGGTAATGGCTTTGCCGATCATTTGGCCTTTCAACGGAATATCTTTACGTTGGATAGCACCTTTAGCAGCAGCAATGCGAGCGATTGCGCCATCATAAAGCATGACAATCAGCTGGTGCGGATCGGCACAAGCTGCACTGTTTCTACGTGTGTTGGAATAGGCATTCGCGGCTTGGCGATTGGCAGAGTACATTTGAAACATCCAGTTAACTCGCTGATGTTTTTATATCGACCCAAGCTATAAATTCTTTAGCCTGAGTCGAATAATTTACCGAAGATAACCAGGTTCTAAATTAGAGGGCTGTAGATTTGCTCTTGATATACTTTGCTATAGCCATCCCCAAAAGTTTGTGATTTTTCTGAGATAGATGAATACCATCGGCACCATCAGTCGTTGTGATTTTTCCTGCATCCATTAACCAAATATCTTGGTTTTCATCAGCTAAAGATTCTGCCGTGAATGCAGCAGACAATTGTTTTGATGGTGCTTCACCTGACTGAAAAAGACTTTTCAGTGGTGTTTTAGAAGTGTCTCCCAGTGGTGCTGGCGTAATAAGCAACACCTGCGGGGCAGGGTAGTGGCTATAAAGTGCGTTATTCATTCCTTTAACTGTTCTTGCCAAAGAAAAAGCTGATCGGGCGATTTCCCGCGGTGTTTTGTTATAGCCACTTTGTAGATCATTTGTGCCAAGCATAATAACGACCAGTGCTAGCGGGTTGTGTCTTGCAATTGCCATGGGTAACGCGCCTGCGCCATTAAATGATTCCGCAGAGATAGCGCCCACATTGCGACCGTCTAAATCGGTAGTGCGGCCAACCAAACCACTGACAACAACTTTGTAATTTCCACCGAGTGCTTGTTCCATTACGCCAGTCCAACGCTCATGATCTGCAAATTTCCCATTTGAGCCTTCGCTTTCGGCAACAGATTTCCAACCCCAAGTATTAGAATCACCAAAAGCGAGTATTGTAGGCTTTTGAGGTTCTATTGCCTGAAGTTGGAGAGAGCACAACAATAACAATAAGGTAACAATGTATTTCATTTTTCAGCTTGTTTTATATTTTGATAAATTAGATTATTTAGGATCAGTTCCATGGCATCAAATGAAAAAAAATACTGCAGGATGAGTTTTTTCTGGAGAAAGTATGAGTAAGCGCTTGCCATCACTTCATGCGTTACAAGCTTTTGAAGTGGCCGCATCTTCTGGAAGTTTTAAAATTGCTGCTGAAAAACTGGCAGTAACCCCCACTGCTGTTTCACATCAGATTCGTAGCTTGGAAAAACAGCTAGGAATTTCCCTTTTTATTCGTAGCAACAAAGGCGTTGTTTTGTCTGCTGAAGGTGTGCAGATTGCTCCAGTACTGCGGCAAGCTTTCTCAGAAATTTACCGCGTTATAGAGCATGTCACCGATAGCAAAAAGCGGCTAGTACTATCTACTACACCGGCTTTTGCATCGCAGGTTCTTGGGCCATTACTGGTGGATTTTTATCAGCAGTACCCCGATTACGAGATTGCAATACAAACTGAGACGCGCCAATGTGATTTGAAATCTGACGCATCGTTGGATTTTGCGATACGTTACTCAGGAAAAGATATTCTAGGGCTAGATCGTTACCATCTTTTGGATGAATCTTTTTCAGCTTATCTTGCGCCGTTTACTAGTTGCACCGATGAATTACCGTTTATTCATACTTTATGGCAGCAGAGTGTGCTTGAGAATGTTAATTGGCAAAATTGGAACCGGCAGGCAAATGACAGAGTCGCTAATCGGCGAGTTATTGGTTTTTCTGAAGAAGAACAAGTGCTGCAGGCAGGCTTGAGTGGTAAAGGGATTGTGTTAGTTAGTAGTATTCTGGTTGCGTATTATCTGGAAAAGAAATTACTGGTTCCATTTTATAAAGATACTATGCTGCCCGGTGGCTGTTACCAGTTATATTGCCGTGAAAATGACTTGAAAAAAAAGGATATCCTGATTTTTCTATCGTGGTTAAAAACAGCACTATCTGATTTGAGGTGAGTTTTTCTATTTGACGAGCAATAAAAGTCAGCTGCTTTTTATCTAGGATCACGCTTTAATCAGCGTATGCTTCTTAATGAATAGTTGGCTATGGACGATAAACAACAGATCATCAAAGTAATTACTCAACAATTTGAAGGCTTTCGCTGGGATCAAAATACTCGGCCTAATTGGGATTCGGTGCGTTCAACTTTTCATCCTGATGCCATTTGTTTTCCTTCTCGCCGACCTGCAATGGCCGTGACACCGCGTGAGTTTATTCAACGAATGGATCAATTACGCATCGACGGTGTTTTGACTTCTTTTTCAGAAAAAATCTGCTTTTATGAAGTGCAATGTTATCCCAATATGGCGTCTGTCACAGTTGGCTGTGAGATGACAGAAAACCAAACAGAGGTCAGTTACGATATTAATAGTATCAATATGATTTTTGATGATGGCCGGTGGCAAATTTGTTCTCAAGCATGGGTCGCAGTAAATAAAGAACAATGTCAGTTGTATTTTTCTAAAAAAGAGCAGCCAGAGGAATAAGCTATGCGCCGTATGATTTTACTCTTTTTAATGCTTCTACCAAGCTTCGCAGCAGTCGCTGTTACTAGCCCTAATGATGCAGTAACGTTTCATTTTTACGGTGCCTATGATTGCCCGCCATGTATGAAATTTAAAAACCATCACCTTGCAGATGTTGTAAAAAATGGTAAGCAACACGGTTTTGAAGTTAAAGCCAATGTGATTGATTACACAAGTGATGTGCCTGTTCTTGGCAGCTATGGTGCCACCGATGGATTACTACGTCAGGCAGGAAAACAGTTGCGATTCACTTACCCGCCGGTTTTCTTTGTTACTCAAAATGATCAAGTAGTTGCCGCCTATCTTGGAAACTGGAAAACAGCCCAGCAAGTGGCCATTCGACTTTCAGCTGAAACACCCCAGTAAAAGTTGATAGCTGATAGGCTTGGCCTGCTCTTTTGGCCTTAAATCAGGTAGTATTCGCCGCCTTGAATTTTGGCCCTGTAAGCAGGAGTTGGCTGTGGAAGATTTTTCTATCCTCAAACTGAAGAAAAACGAGCAGCGTAGGCTGCAATCTGGTCATTGCTGGATCTATGCCAATGAAATAGATAGCAAAGCCACGCCAGTCTCTAGCTTTAAGCCGGGCGAACAAGTTCTGGTTGAAGGCTCTGACGGTAAGAAAATCGGTTACGCTTTGATGAGCCCAACGCATTTGATTTGCGCTCGTTTAGTGAGCCGTGATTTAAAGCGTCATCTTGACAAGTCATTGCTAGTGCATCGCTTGAAAGTAGCACTTTCACTGCGTGAGAGTATTTTCGATCAGCCTTGCTACCGTTTGGTATATGGCGATTCCGACGGCCTGCCAGGGTTAGTGATTGATCGCTATTTCGATCATTACGTGGTGCAAATTAACCACCCTGGTATGGAAATTCGTCTGGAAGAACTTAAGCAGGCGATGGAAAAAGTACTCAAGCCAGAATCAGTTTTACTGCGTAACGACGGCAAGTCACGTAAAGCTGAAGGCATGGAGTCTTACATCAAGCCATTAATTGGCGAGCCGCCAGAGTTGGTTGACCTAGTTGAAAATGGGGTGAAGTTCCAAGCACCTATTTCAACTGGCCAGAAAACTGGTTGGTTCTATGATCACCGAATTAACCGTGCTGCAGTGATGCAACATGCCAAAGGCAAACGTGTGCTGGACGTGTTCAGTTACATCGGTGGCTGGGCAGTGCAAGCAGCGGTGGGTGGTGCTTCAGAAGTATGGGCAATCGATAGCTCAGAAAAAGCACTCGACCAGTTATTGGCCAACGGTGAATTAAACGGTGTCGGTGATAAATTAACCGCACTGCAAGGCGATGCATTTGAAGCCTTGAAAGAGCTGAAAAATCAGAACGAACGATTTGATTTGATTGTTCTAGATCCGCCAGCATTAATTCCACGTCGTCGTGATTTTAAAGCAGGCTTATCTGCTTACCGCCGTTTAAACGAACTGGCGATTCGCCTGTTAAGCAAAGACGGCATGTTAGTCAGCTGTTCTTGCTCCATGCATTTACCGAAAGATCAGTTGACCGATCAATTGCGCGGCGCAGCAGTGCATTTAGATCGTAATCTGCAAATCATCGGTTTTGGTGGCCAAGGTCCGGATCATCCGATTCTGCCCGCCGTGCCAGAAACCGATTACTTGAAAGCCACTTTCTGTCGAGTAACCCAGAGATAGCGGTGAGTAAAGAATGATCGAATAAAAACCCGGATGAACTTAGTTTGTCTGGGTTTTTTTGTGGGCAAATTTTTTTTGGTTTTGAGGATTCACTCAGCCAAAGACGAACTACAACTTTCAAGAAGATTAATAGCTGTCCAGTACACTGATTAAAGATGATAAATACTTGGAAACTGCAGGCATCAATGGCGTTACCTTAAGCAGAAAAGGGTTGAGCATAAACATTTCTTCTCACTACTGTCCGGTCACGATCAGCGGCACTAACAAAAAAGCCTGTTCCACTTGAGTTACGGTAAGATAGCGGTTGTCTAAACAGCAATCTTACACACCAAGGAAACAGGCTTTGAAGCATACTAACACAACCTTTCATCAACTCCTCTCTCCGTTACCTCGCCATTAATTCCAGAAGGCTGTTGACCGTCATCAAGGGGATCGAAAATCGAGTAAATTGAACTGTTGGACTCAGCTTTCAGCCATGCTATTTGCTCAATTTACCGGGCGTGATTCCTTGCGCGATGTTGTGGAAAACTTCAATAGTAAAAAGCATCACCATTATCATTTGGGCGTGCAACCGATTAAACGCTCGACATTATCGGATGCTAATCGTGATCGTCCAGTCGCCATATTTACTGAAACATTCTTCTATTTATTGGAGAAGATCCGAGGACAGCTCGGTAAAAAAGATCACAGTGAAATGGTTCGGTTAATTGATTCCTCTACGATTGATTTAAATTTAAAACAATTTGCCTGGGCGGATTTTAGAAGCACTAAAGCTGGCGTTAAAATCCACACGGTATATGACCCGCATGCAAAAGTGCCAGTATTCTTTGAAATCAGCCATGCAAAAGTGAATGACCGCAAGGTTTTAGAGCATTTACCGGTATTACCTGAAATGACGTATGTGTTTGATCGAGCGTACAATGATTACGGTTGGTACTATATGCTTTGCCAGCAAAACACTCGATTTGTAGGGCGAATGAAAGGCAATGCTCAATACGAAATCATTGAAGAAAAAGCAGTCAATCAGCCCAACCTTCTTCACGACCAAGTAATTAAGTTAAGTGGTCTTGCAGGTAAAAAATGCCCACAAAACCTTCGTCGAATAACGATTATCCGAGAAGAAGATGGCAAGGAACTGACATTTATTAGCAATGATTTAAAGTGTGAAGCACAAGAGATTGCTGGGCTATATAAATCACGATGGCAAATTGAATTGTTTTTTAAATGGATCAAACAAAATCTAAAAATAAAACAGTTTGCAGATCGCTCGGAAAATGCCGTAAAGATTCAGATTTTGGTAGCAATGGTTATTTATTACTGCGACTGGCTCAAATTGGAAGTGCGAGCAAGAGATCTTTACAAGGGATTGCCAAGCTTATCCGTTTGAACCTGACCAGCTCGATGTTTCATAGATTTGATCACGAAGCCGCCGGAAACAGAACCTCCGGTGCAAGCCTCGCTACAGCACGAGCTGAGGCTTGCTATTCAATGACCGGACAGTAGTGGCTCATTATAATATAAGTAAATGGTCGTATAAGGACTCTGTTGTGTATGGTCAGGGTTCCTGTTTGTTCAGCTTCATATACAGCAAAGTATGCTTAACCAGAGCTAGATGATGCATAGGCAACTAATGTTCCGTCCAAATATATGCTCTTACCTTCAGAAGTGTTTTGAAGGAAGTCTTTAAGCTGAGCATTACCAACGATGTCAGTGATATTACCACCTACATTATCGAGGTCGCAATACAACTCAAGCTATTGTAAAGGTGCAATATTTCTCACCTATCAACACCATAGTTGGTTGCAATTCCTCGTGTAACAAGGTCAAGCACTTTATCCTGTAAGGTTGAATATTCTCCAGTAGAGTACGCTGTCTTACAAGGTAATCCTAACCAGTCAACTTCTAGTACTCCACTAAATGCAAGGGCGAAATCTTCGGATCCATCGTGAGGCGCTCCTTGGACGTGTAAGGTTCGGTCATCATCACCACAGAATGTAGTAAATCTTACGATAGCGCCGGTCTCAGTGTGCTTAACATACCAGAAGTCATGGAAGCCTAAGTCAATAGCAGCTATAAGGTCTGCATAAGTCTCAACAGCCAACTCAGGTGTAGAACCTGCTTGGCTATCTATCTGAGCTTGTGTGCAGATTATACGGTCACCACCATACTCAGCATCTTCATCATTGATTAGATCTTCTTCTGTTGGGTACAGAATCCCGGGAGAGGCAGCCCAAGCTGGTTGAGCATCAGTAGGATTCGCACTAGATGGAATTGTTATCTGTCCGGTCTCCTCGTAAATGGTGAAGTCTTCAATATCTGGTTGAGCTTGTCCGTCCAAAGTCCAGATGATTCGACCATGCTCTATTCTGTATTCACCTACCTTCGACTCTGTAGAAATCTCGTTGATACATCCAGGGAACTCTTGACTAGGGTTCTGAGCATCATGGCCACGAGATACATAGCTATTAACAACGCCGTTCTTAAATTTAAGGTATGTCCATCCGTGGAAGTAGAATGCATAGAACTCATCTCCTAAAAGCTCCTCTAAAGAATCTACTCCTAAAGCGTCATATAACTCACCATTTCGGGTAAGCTCCTCTGCGATGGGATCTTCAGAACAGATTCTACGGCGAGCGTGATACGAAGTATTTGGGCTAGCAATAAAGTCTGCTTCATTTAAGAATAGAACTCCATTCTCATGAGCGTATTGGAATGCTGGGTGACGGTAAGTAGTATTCGTGTCAGCTGGTACTCTGTATTTCCCTGGGTAATACCCATTCGGAATATCAATCTCAAACACACTGATGTCTGGTTGATCCTCTTCATCTAGAGTCCATACGATAGTGCCATACTCGATTCGGTATACACCTAGGCGGGTAGTATATGCGGTATTCTCGATACATCCATAAACATAGTTGTCATGAACATCATAAGCATAGTTCACATAGCTTCTAACGAATCCATTAGAGAACTTGATGTAAGTTGATGTATCGTAATAATAGATATAGAACTCATCTCCTACAGCATCTGCCAAGTTATCTACTCCTAAGTCGGCATAGATGTCAGCATTACGCACAAGTTCGTCTCGTCTACCCTGTAACAAAACCTCTCCAGAGATACGGATTCCTTCATCACCTATTCCTGTGAAATACACACCGTGAATTACGTCAGAGCCTCTAACATTGCGCACGTTTCGTGAGTCATGCCCTTCTCCAAACCATATGGTTCCGTCTAGTAGAACAACAAGGATGGTCATATCCGTTAGGTCTTGTGACCAGTTAAGTCTGAAGTTTCCTCTAGCATTCTGGTCTCCCAGTGTAACTAATCCATGCACAGGCACTGGAGTTGCATACCTTGCTGAGTTAGGTTCCTTGCTGCCTACCTCCACTAAAGAGTCTTGCCAGGCACTTCCATCAATAGACTCTTTTACTAGGTCTATTGACTCAAATTGATCGTTCTGACATCCTACAAAACTGAATGTTAAGATTAATAATAAAATTATTTTTTTCATGTTTTTCTCTTAATGTAATTTAGTGGGATCTTTGTGAGGCGACCTCTATCCTCTTTTAAAATTTGTATATCAACCCTGTAGTCACTGCTGTAGCGTTAAACAATAACTTGCCTGATAAGAGCTTGGAGTATTCAGCAGATATGCCCCAATTCTTATTTATATTGTTTGTTGCTTCAGCACCTAATGTTGTCTTCTCAAAGTCAGCAAATAAACTTCCAGTTGATCGTATCGGCTTCAATCTTTTTGTTTACAGATGTTAATCTAGCAAGAACAAATATCTTTCTAAATATAGAATAAGAAACAAATCAACGAATAAAATAATAGATTGACGGGGCAAAACTATGGATATAGTGCGAAGGATTGTTGTGGTTTTGGTTTTTCTTGCAGCGATCGGTTCTAATTAAAATATTTTTATAATTAATTGTAGATATTTAATTTTTATCGTTGGTGTAGGCTAGCTAATATCAACTAATCACTGAGCTCATCTGGGGTAGATGCCGGTTAAAAGCCTTCTTTATTCTTTATTCTTTATTCTTGGCACTTGGAGTAATTTTGTTTGATCTCAAAGAGTACTCATGCATGCACTTAGTTTTAAGATGTGTCAGGCGAGGGTAATGATTTGAAAAAAAGGAGGTAGTGGAGTTCTTCCAAATAGGTTGAGGTAGAAAGTTACGTGAGCCCCATGCAAAGCTTGTACACAGGGTTCTGTGAGAAAGGGTGGGTGTGAGTCTCACCCTTCTCGATTGTGGATTTTTTGTTAGTTTTTTCTATGTTCGTGAAGTGTTTCTTCATAGATTACAAAATTAATTCGTTTAAGAGATTGCTAATTAAAATTGCTCGATAAATTTTAAAAACTGATCTCTGGTCAAATAATAACGACTGGTTTCAGCAGATATGTATTGTGAAGATGGAGTAATGCTAGTGGTGGTATTGGTAGTAGAGCCATCGCCTTTAAAAATAACAATCCAAGAGCCGCCATGTGCAGTGGTTGAACCTGGTTCAGTAGTAGCGCCTTGCGCAGAATCTTCAGCATACGCTTGATAAAAATCGCAGCTATTTAAGAAAAACTTTATTTCTATGCGGTAACTATTGTCTGTACTTGAGTTTCCTATGAGCTGCTGTCCCTCAATGACAACAGGCTTGCAGTCACTTGCGAGTGCAGAAAAAGGTGTTAAATAAAGTAGTAGTATGGATATAATTACAGTTTTCATAACAACAACTCATAGTTAGGAGGTTTGATTTACAGAAGGATAGGGCAAGAAACAAATTGACGAATAAAACAATAGATCGGCAGGTTTTTTTTGTCTTTCAAAACTATGAATATGATATGAAAAATCATTTATGTTATGGTTTTAGATTTTCTTATAATTACCTGTTCTAATTAAATGTTTTTTTATAAAGGATTGTAAGTTTTCAATTTTTATAGTTGGTATAAGCTAGCTAATATCAGCTAATCACTGAGTTCATCTGGGGTAGGTGCCGGTTAAAATCTTTCTTTGTTCTTTATATCTGGCACCTAGAGCAATTTTGTTTGATTCCAAAGAATACTCATATATGAACCTAGTTTTAAGATATGTCAGGTGAAGATCGTGATGCGATGGCGCCATAAAAATATTCAATAATAACAATAAATAGTAGGTAGCTTTGATGGGATGATTATTAATCATCGCACTTTTGCTTGTTACCGGAGGTACAGAGGAAGTAAACAACCTTAGGCAAACCGACACCCTACTCATTACTGTGTTCGGTATGATTTAATAGAGAAAGACCATCCTAAGATGGTCTATTTTTAATTAACGTTCTTCGTTTATATACTGCATTACTAATCGTAATTTGCTGGTGTTTTCACCGGTGCGCCGAATACGTTCAATTGCCCAGTATCTATTTATTTCACCTGATTGATATTTATAAGCTGAGTAACGTTGCGAGCTTGGTAGAGATTCAATTGCTTCACTTAAAGGTAAGTCAAATATTGCTAATTCTGGATGTAATGCTTCAACACGGCTCAATCTTTTCTCCAACTGTGCTATTATTGCTGGTCCTTCATGATCAATACAATTGATAGTTGGTGTTACATCTCTTGATACACCTTCTAAAAACTCCCAGTTTGCTAGGGGGAGTTCGTTTAAAATACCTTGTACAAGATTATCACCCGTATATGTAAACCTATAGGTTTCACCGCCTGCAGGCGTTATGTCATATGTTGCATTAATCTCGTAACTGACGAGAGGTGATTCGAGTTGAGATATATTTATCTCATTTAACGCCACAGTCCGGGCACTACCATCTTCAAAATTAAGTGTCACATTCGACTCAACGGGGGCAATCAGTAAACCTTGTGAATATGAAAAATAAGTAACATATCGTATACCCATGATCTGGCCATCTTCAATTGCGAATGGCGTTGGAACATTTGACAGAACATTTCTTTGAACAGAATAAACTTGTTGCACAAGTGGTATAATCAAAGCGCTTGTATCAATACCTGCATAGTTTTCAATGTCGCATGAATATCTTGCTTGGTCAGCTTCTTGGGCCTGTGCCGCACCAGCTAGTAATGACAATGCTAATAAAGTTTTTTTCATTTTGCATTTCCTTTGATTTTATTTGGTATGCATAAGTATTGATTGGTTTTATGATTTCAAATAAGTCATTAGATGTGAGGGTTTGACATTTCTAATGAATAAAACCAATTGTTTTGTTTTTTTAATTGTCCAGTCGTTAATGGCAGCTTTGGTTGATAAATCACTGGCCTTATTTCGTGGCAATATATCTCGAAAATATCAGGGTGTAAGGGTAAACCAAAAATATTATTGTTTAAAAGAGTGTTGATGATCAAGTGAAATAATTTTGTGGTTGGCTGGCGGTTAAGTCGCCTAGTTTATTGTTTGTGTAAAAAAACACTATGTCAGATAGAAACTTTTTTTTGAAATTGAAAACTTAGGCAGAAATAACATAAGCAGCTTTGCTTGGTTTTTTTTATAATACCGCTGCATCTCATTCTAGATAAAATTCCACTAGCATTATTTTAACTGCAATTACTATCTTTCATCCGCTGATTCAGCTGCACTGCTTTTTTGCGCTCACTCGCAGTCAATTCGACCTCATTTCCACTGGCATCAGATCGAGTAATGATTTGGTGATTCAATAAGGCATCTAAGTTGGTTTTGGCAACCTGGCAATTGTGCGCTCGGGCAACTTGGTCTACCGGTTGGTCTGATAGAGCGCTGCTGCTGGTAGCGCAGCTGCTTAATAGCAGTGCTGTGACAGATAGAACTAATATGGACAGAAGTGTTCTTGGCAAAAGGCGGGTTTTCGATGACATGATTTATGCTCCGCAGTATTTAGGCAGTCCTTGGCGTAAAAACATTTATTTTTGAAAATAAAGCTGAAGAGAAATTATAGAGCAATAATATTTAGCTGTTATTTAAAACCTTTCTTCTGACAGCGAGGGCAAAACTCAAAATAATGAATAGTTCAGACTGACCGGTTGCCAGCCTGAACTATGGAACACTCAGCGCAAACTAATAATTGGCCAACCTGCTTGTTTGGCTCGGGCGGTTAACGTTTCATCAGCATCAACCGCAATTGGCCGGGCGACTTGTTCTAGCAATGGCAAGTCATTTCTGGAGTCGCTGTAGAACCAGGCGTCTTGCATGGAATGCTGAGGGTGATCTTCCAACCAGCTTTCAAGTCGAGTGATTTTACCGGCCTGAAAACTGGGAATACCAATGGGCTTGCCGGTATAACGACCATCAATAATTTCTACCTGACAGGCTATGGCATGGTCAACTTTGAAACGCTTTGCAATTGGGCCAACCACAAATTCATTGGTGGCAGAAATAATTAGCAGGTAATCGCCTTGGTCCCGGTGTTTTTGTAACAGTGCTTCGGCGTCGGGCAAAATAATTGGTTCGATTACCTCACGCATAAACTCTTCTTGCAGCTCAGCTAACTGCTGCATTGAAAATTGAGTGAGTGGTTGTAAGGTGAATCTTAAGTACTCATTTATATCGAGTTGACCATCGTTATATTGCTGGTAGAAAAGGTCGTTAGCTTGTTTGAATGCTTGAGTGTCGACGATGCCTTTCTGAACCAAAAACTCGCCCCAGCTGTGATCGCTATCACCTTTTATTAATGTGTTATCCAAATCAAAAATTGCCAAGCTCACTTGCTACTACTCCATACTCGGATGATCGAAAAAGGAACATTGTAGGCGGCGAATCTGCCGCTGCCAATCAAATCAATGCGAACTGAGTACACACGGGCATTGCCAGTAGCCTTTCGCTCTGGAACAATGGTTGAAAAAGCTTATTGGATCATTGAATGATCGACAAAGATGGGTTTCGCCCCAATGTCGGCATTATTCTGTGCGATCAGAGAGGAAGATTGTTCTGGGCCCGCCGAGTAGGACAGCAGGCGTGGCAGTTCCCCCAAGGGGGAATCGACAGGCAGGAAACGCCGATTGAAGCTATGTACAGGGAGCTGTACGAAGAAGTCGGACTGCTTAAAGAGCATGTCCGTATTCTCGGTCAATCTCGGGGCTGGTTACGTTATCGTTTGCCGCGGCATTTGATTCGTGACAACAAGCCACGTTGTATTGGCCAGAAACAGAAGTGGTTTATGCTTCAGTTGGTCGGGTCTGAGGACAATGTTTGTTTCGATAGACACAGCAAGCCGGAATTTGATGAATGGCGCTGGGTGACCTATTGGTATCCGCTGCGCCATGTGGTTTCTTTCAAGCGTGAAGTTTATCGACGCGCTCTGTTGGAGTTGGCACCTAAGGTGTTTGCGAACGTGCGGGCCAATCCAAATCCGCCGCCTCCGACAGCGTCGAGCAACAAGCGCAATAAAAAATGGCCAAAAGATCGGGATGGCAAAGACGAAGGTTAGCCTTGGTTAGCAATTGCTGTCAGCCGGTCAATATTTTTTAATTCTTTCCGGAGGGTCAGTAATAGATGCTGCAGCACATCCGCCAGATTGTTCAGGAAGTGAACCGTCAACGCGACACTACTCAAGTGTTGAATTTGATTGTTGAACGCCTGCAACAAATCATGGAGACAGATGTTTGCTCCATTTATATTACTGATCCGCAATCCGGTCGCCACATTCTTAAAGCCAGCCGCGGTTTGAAACAACAAGCGGTTGGTCGTATCTCTCTTGATTCCTGTGAAGGCTTAGTGGGTTTGGTGGCGCAAAAAGCCGAACCGGTTAACCTTGATGATGCTTCACAGCATGCCTGCTTTCGTTATTTCCCCGAAACCGGTGAAGAAGCCTACAGTGCCTTTCTTGGGGTGCCGATTAGTTTCCAACGCCGTAACTTGGGTGTATTGGTGGTTCAGCAGGGTGAAGAGCGACGTTTCGATGAAGAAGATGAAGCGCTGTTAGTCACAGTGTCGGCGCAGCTTTCTGCGGTGCTCGGTAATGCGGAAGCCAGCGGTTTATTAAGTGGTGGTGCTAAGCAAGGCGCTTTATCGCGCGGCTATAAAGGTCGAGTGGTTTCACCTGGTTTAGCAATTGGCCGCGCACTGGTGGTCTATCCACCGGCAGATTTGGATTCGGTACCAGAAAAAGGCTGTGAAAACCCAGCGGAAGAAATTCTGGCTTTCCGCGATGCAGTGAATGCGGTTCAAGATGATATTCGCCAGATGTCTCGTCAATTGGAAGGTTCGGTTCCTAAAGCCGAGTTAGTTCTATTTGATGCCTATATCACTTTATTAAGTGACCCGGGCTTGAATGGTGAAATTGAACAAACCATTCGCAAGGGAAATTGGGCGCAAGGCGCATTAAAAATTGTGGTGCTGCGCCATGCCTCTGTTTTTGAAACTATGGAAGATGATTATTTACGTGAGCGGGCAGTTGATCTGCTCGATTTAGGTCGTCGCGTGTTATCAAAACTTCAGGTTTCACAGGAAGCAGCCAGTCGCGTTCAGCGAGAATATCCGAAAAACACGATTTTGGTTGGTGACGAAGTCACTGCAGCTATGTTGGCACGAGTGCCCGTAGAAAAACTCTGTGGCGTGGTGTCGGTAAAAGGTTCTTCTAATTCTCATACCGCTATTTTAGCGAGAAGTCTGGGTATTCCAGTTTTGATGGGAATGGAGGAATTACCATTTCATCATCTGGATGGGCAAAAACTGGCATTAGACGCTTATCGCGGAAAAGTGTATCCCAATCCGCCCAGTAGAATGCTTGATGAATATCGGCGGATGCTCGATCAAGATAAAGCGCTAAGTGAATCGTTAAATCAGCGGCTGCAAAAACCTGCATTATCGCCCGATGGTCGCTTAACCAAAATTTTGATTAACACCGGTTTGGCTAGTGAGCAAAATTCAACGCCTTCGCAAGCTGCCGATGGTGTGGGTTTATATCGTACTGAATTGCCGTTTATGATGCGTAATCGTTTTCCGAGTGAAAATGAACAACAGCTGATTTACCGCCAATTACTCGAAGGCTTTTCAGGTCGCCCGGTCATTATGCGAACGCTCGATATAGGCGGTGATAAAAACCTGCCGTATTTCCCGATCGTAGAAGACAATCCATTTCTTGGTTGGCGCGGTGTCAGAGTTACTTTAGATCACCCGGAAATTTTTCTGGGCCAATTGCGGGCAATGATTAAAGCCAATCAAAATAGTAAAAATTTAATGATTATGTTTCCGATGATTACCCATCTTCAGGAATTAAAAGACTGCCTGAAATTATTTGAGCAAGCATGGTCAGAAGTCTCAGCAGAAAACACTACATCAGAAAAACCGGAATTAGAAAAACCTAAAGTCGGAATGATGATTGAAGTGCCTGCGGCGGTTTATCAAATCCATCAAATGGCAGCTTTGGTTGATTTTGTTTCAGTTGGTAGTAACGACTTGAGCCAATATTTAATGGCGGTGGATCGTAATAATTCTCGCGTTTCTAACTTGTGCGACCACTTAACACCTAGCTTGCTAATGGCGATGAAACAAATTGTCGATGGTGCACATGCTGCGGGTGCTACGGCATCGGTTTGCGGTGAAATGGCGGGCGATCCGTATTCTGCCTTGTTGTTATCTGGCATGGGTTATGACAGTTTAAGCATGAACGCAGTGCAAATGGCTCGTGTGAAATGGGCCTTGCAAACCATTCCTTATCAGCAATTGCAGTCAGCAGTTGATCCCGCGACTTTGGCGACCGATGCCAATCAGGTTCGTCAGCAAATTCGTCAATTACTAATCGATAATGATTTAAAAGAATTAGTGATTGATAAGGATTGACTCAAAAAAGGGTTGGCAATTTTTTCGGTGTGACTATGAGGCCATAACTATAAATAGTGCGGCCAAAATATAGGTTGAAAAAGCGAATGTTTTATTAATCTATCGAGCAACAATCTAAGTTATTTTGCAGTGCATCGCTGCATAAAAACGAATCATCTTCAGCGTTAATCAGAAACTCAACACTTCTATTGTCGCTAAGTTGCTGCTGTACATCCCAGCTATGCTCGCGCATTCTCAAAAAACCTTTATGGTTAATCGCTAAGTAAGTAGAGCAGCGAGTGCCATATATGCCATTAGCGATAAAAATTGGCGAGAGTAGTTGCTCCATTTCTTCACCAACACCGGTGTTAGGTAATTGAGATTTTTCTGCCTGCTGACGGTTTTCTAGTAATGCCATTAGTGCTTTTTCATTCAGCTCTTGGCTGAGCGATTCAACCATTCCTTGTTTAAGCTTTTCAGTTTTTGGCCAATTGTCACCGAGCACTTCATTGCTAATGGCGTAGTTACCGGGTGCTAATTCACGCGGTGTGGTCTCGCTAGAGAGATACCACAGTTGGCAATCGGTGGAGAAATCACCGAGCACGATATTAAATCCCGAATAGAGCGCTCTATCATTGGATAATTGTTCAACAAATGCTTCAGTAGAAAGATTGCTGGTGAGATAGTCTTTAATGATCAACCCACGAGAACGCGGACCTTTTGTTTGGCCGGGACGGCGCAGGTTGGTTAATACCGCAAATCGGCCATTACGATTTATCGCCAGCCAACTGCCACCCGCTTCAAGATCTTTGCCACCGAGAATTTCGGGTGCGTCTGGCCAAAAAGCTAATCGAGAAGTTTCTCGCTGATGAAGCTCATCTCGATTGGCCAACAAAACCAAAGGAAACCCCTTTTGTTGCTGGTAACTCAAAGCAATCAGGCACATGGCTTATTTATCCCCTCCGCATCTACCTGGAGATGGTAAACATCCAGGCTGTCTCACTTATTGATTTATTTGTTTTTTGTGGCCAACAATAAAATTCACTGCCGGATACCGTATAATGCCGATTTTTGTTGGTCAGCCCAAGTGCTGGGGCAATATTCCTCGAAGACAGATGGGGTTAGCTGTATGAGCGGTTTCGAGATTTGGATCAGCTACTTTGTTCTAGGGGCCTTCGCTGGGGTGATTGCCGGATTATTTGGTGTTGGTGGCGGATTAGTGATCGTTCCAGCATTGCTGTTTCTTTTCTCATTTCAGGGCATGTCTCCAGAGATAATGACCCATATGGCGATTGGCACATCGCTGGCGACCATCGTATTTACTTCTTTGTCATCAATTCGGGCGCACCATAAAAAAGGTGCAATTGATTGGTCGATATTTACTCGGTTAGCACCGGGTATTTTACTGGGAAGCTTTTTAGGTGCCATGTTAGCTGATTTGCTTGATGGCGATAGTTTGAAAACCTTTTTTGGTATTTTTGCTCTGACCATTGCAGTGCAGATGGGGGTTGGTTTTAAGCCTAAACCGGCTCGGCAGTTACCTAAGTCAGCCGGCATGTTGGGTGCTGGCGGTGTGGTTGGTACTATCTCTGCTTTGGTGGGCATAGGTGGTGGTTCGATGACTGTGCCATTTCTTAGCTGGTGTAATGTACCGATTCGAAATGCGGTGGCCATTTCAGCAGCCGGTGGCTTTCCTTTAGCGCTTGCTGGTGCTTTGGGTTTTGTAACTGCTGGCTGGAATGATAGCCTGCTGCCGGAAATGACTGCGGGTTATGTTTATCTGCCTGCATTATTAGGCGTTGCTTGTATGAGTGCGTTGACTGCGCCAGTGGGTGCACAGCTTGCTCACAGCTTGCCGCAGCCCGTTTTAAAAAGAATTTTTGCCTGCTTTTTGTTGCTTGTTGGTAGCAAATTGCTGTTTTTGTAGGCGCTAAGCCAAGGACTATCCATGCTTCAACATCCTCAATTTGATCCTTATATTTTTAATCTGGGACCGATTAACATCGGTAGCTTTCAGATGGAGAACCTCGGCCCTACTTGGTATGGCTTTAGTTATCTAATCGGTATTTCTTTAGTTTGGTGGCTTTGTCGTAAGCGTGCAGCTGAGCGAAATTTATGGAAGCCGCAGCAAATCGATGACCTGATTTTTTATGCCTTCCTTGGTGTGATTATTGGCGGGCGACTCGGTTATAAATTGTTTTACGATTTTGCAGGGTTGGCTCAAGATCCAATGGGAATGATCCGGATTTGGGAAGGCGGGATGTCTTTCCATGGTGGTTTAATTGGTGTGTTGCTGGCGGTTTGGTATTTTGGCCGATCTACCGGTAAAAGTTTTTTTGAAGTGGGTGACTTTGTTGCACCGATGGCTCCACTGGCATTGGCATGTGGCCGAGTAGGTAACTTTATTAACGGTGAGCTATGGGGCCGGGTAGCGGATCCATCTTTACCATGGGGAATGGTGTTTGCTGGCGCAGGTTCAGAGCCGCGTCATCCATCTCAGCTATATCAAATGGCAGGCGAAGGTCTTGCATTGTTCTTTATTCTTTGGTTCTACTCGAAAAAGCCACGGCCAAAAATGGCAGTTTCCGGTGCATTTTTAATTGGCTATGGTTTCTTCCGCTTTATGGTGGAATTCTTCCGTCAGCCAGATTCGCATTTAGGTTTTGTTGCTTTAGGTTGGATGAGCCGTGGCCAACAGTTGTCCTTGCCGATGATTGCGGTAGGTGCGATGTTAATGGTGATGGGTTATCGGCTGGCCAAATTGCAGACACCGGCTCAAAAGGCATCTTCAAAAAAATCGGCTAAAGGAAAAGTATAATGAAACAGTATCTGGATTTGATGCGTCATGTTCGCGATAGCGGAAATCGCAAGGATGACCGCACAGGTACCGGTACTATCAGCGTGTTTGGTTATCAAATGCGCTTTGACCTTAGTAAAGGCTTCCCACTTATTACCACTAAGAAATGCCACCTGCGCAGCATTATTCATGAGCTGTTATGGTTTTTAAAAGGCGATACTAATATTGCTTATTTGAAAGATAATGGCGTTTCTATTTGGGATGACTGGGCTGATGAAAATGGCAATCTGGGCCCGGTGTATGGCGCCCAGTGGCGAAGCTGGCCAGCGGCGAATGGACAATCAATTGATCAGATTAGTCAGTTGGTGGAGCAGATTAAAAATAATCCGGACTCCCGCCGTTTGTTAGTGAGTGCCTGGAATCCTGCTGAAGTTGACAACATGGCTTTACCGCCTTGTCATTGTTTGTTCCAGTTCTATGTGGCGGATGGAAAATTATCCTGTCAGCTTTACCAACGCAGTGCCGATATCTTTCTCGGCGTGCCATTTAACATTGCATCCTATGCATTGTTGACCATGATGTTGGCGCAAGTAACTGGGCTGGAGCTTGGAGAATTTGTCCACACTCTGGGTGATGCACATTTGTATTCCAATCATTTAGAGCAGGTCGATTTACAATTGTCGCGAGAACCGATGGCTTTACCCACCATGAAGCTAAACCGGCAAATAACCGATCTGTTTGATTTTAAGTTTGAAGATTTTGAGTTGGTGAATTACCAGGCTCATTCACATATTAAAGCTGAGGTTGCCGTATGAAACTCTCCCTAATTGCCGCAATGGCAAAAAATCGTGTATTGGGCAAAGACAATAAAATGCCATGGCATTTACCCGGAGAGCTGGCTTATTTCAAAAAAGTCACTTTAGGTAAGCCGGTACTAATGGGCCGTAATACCTTTGATTCCATTGGTAAGCCGTTGCCTGGTCGCCGTAACATGGTGATTAGTAGTCAGCCGGGCTATGCCCCAGAAGGTGTTGAAGTTTTTTCCAAATTGCAGGTTGCGATGGCCGCAGTTAGCGATGTCGAGGAATTAATGGTAGTGGGTGGTGGCAAGATTTATGAGGCGTTTGTGCCTCATGCTGATCGCTTGTACTTGACTCAGATTGATGCTGAATTTGAAGGCGATACTTTCTTTCCAGCATTAAACCCAATGGAATGGAAAGAAGTTTCAGCAGAAAAGCACAGTAAAGATGAAAAAAATGCTTACGACTTCACTTGTCGAGTGCTAGAGCGAATTTAATTTTCGCTTGTCTTTCAAATCGTGCTGAAAAGACTGATGGTTAATAGCTATCAGTCTTTTTTTTAATCTGATTTTGTACTTTCCCTAATCGTTTTCTTGATGTCATTTTTAAAAGAGATAAGCCTAACAGCAACATGACAAATCCATAAATCAAATCTTGTTGGCTCGTTGATTGTGTTGTTGAAGGTTCACTAAGCATTGTCGGCTGGCTGATCCAGAAAAGCGTGAAGAAGCAAAAGCTAAGTAGTAGCAGTAACGTCAGGCGATAACGAAATATAAAAAGCCTTTTTTGCCGAATGATATCTTGCGCAACCGGTTGTTTGATGCAGCGACTTGGCTGGTTTTTATCAGCATCCATCTTCAGGAAATCACAGTGGAGAGTGGTATTTTCAGCATAGACGAAATCAAAAATATTGAAATTTGTTAAGTCTTTGGCTGTTGTAGTATCGGCATACATTCCGTCTCTGGAAATCGTCACAGCAGCATCCATGTTTCCTTATGACATACATTCCGCCCTTGGAAATCGTCACAGCAGCATCCATGCTTCCTTATGACATACATTCCGTCCCTGGAAATAAAAAAAGAAGGACCGAAGTCCTTCTAAAATGGGGGTACACAAAGTTGTTCTATTAAATCATGCTTGAGCAAATCTTAATGGCGGCTGACCGCTCTGCTGCAGCGAATCCATCCTGCAGGTAATAGCAGTGCGATAATCCATCCCCAGCTTAGGCTACCGCTTCCGCCTGTTGATGCGCTGATTTGATTATTCTGGCTGTTGTCATCTGTAATGATGGGTGCCAGTGGATCACCTAGTGGGTTGATATAGCTTTGAATACCTGCATCAGTAATTGAAGCAGTGATCAAATCGCCATAACCATCATTGTTTAAATCGGCAATTACAAACTGGTTACCCGGTTGAGATTGAATGGCAAAGCCATTTAAATTCAGGCTTCCTTGCTGGTTGCTGAGTAAGATGCCTGCGCCTTGCTCGGTTGCCAGTAATAAGTCTTGGTCACCGTCGTTATCAAAATCAAAACTGCTCAGGCTATCAATTTCTGGAATATCAAGGCGGCTTGTAACGCTGTTACTTAAACCTGCTTGGCCATTATTAAAAATGCGCAGCTGGTGAATAGTCTGCAGGTCAGGCAGTTCTTGATATAAATTATCGTTGTTTCTATCACCTGCAGTGTGTAACACCAAGTCGTCGTGATTATCGTTGTTTAAATCAACCGCCAATGCTTCTCTATATAAGCTTGAAGAAGCACCAAACCATGGCTGAAAGTTAAGATTGCTATTTAAATCGCTGTTTCCATTGTTAGTCCAGCGCCGGGTTGCAGAATTCGTATCTGGATAAATAAGATCTACTTGTTGATCATTATTGAAATCAGCAATTGCTACTGCATGGTTATTAATGCCGCCATTTCTAAACTGTATTGCCGAACCAAGTACACCATTATTGTTTGGGAATATTGGAGTGCTATTATTTCCGGCGATTACCAGCTCAGGGTATTGATCACCATTTAAATCGGCAACTTGAGCATCGCGGGCAAAAACACTACTGATCTGGTCATCCCACTCTGAAATGGCATTGGTTAATTGATAGCTGCCATTGATTCTTGAGTACTGTTGAACTGCACCATCCCGATTTAATAATATGATTTCATTGATACCATCATTATCTAAATCAGCCGTTAGAACTTTAATGGCGTCGATGGCGCCAAATAAAGTACCAGCTTGAGCTACACGTCCTGTTCCATCATTTAGAAACCAGATAGGTTGACCGTAATCAGCGGGTGCGACTAGTAGGTCGATATCACCATCACCTTCAGCATCTACCGCAGTTATTGAAGCTGCGGCATCAGCAGTAACTTGTTGGCTAGCAACGCTTACGGCGTTAGCTAATACAGCCAGTCTTTGTTTGCTGCTGTTGTTATTCGAGCGAGCTTCGCCAGTCGTTGCAGATAGCGTGGCTGTACTATCGATAAAGCCAGCTGCAGATGGAGTAATTTGCACTGAAAGTTGTAATGACTCAGTTGCATCGAGGGTTAGGCTACCGCAACTGATAGCAACGCCGGCTAAACCATCTGGCAAGCTACTTTGAGTACAGCTTTCTGGTATTTGATCAACTGCGAAAGCACCAATTATTTTAGCGGAAAAATTTAATTCAGTATTTTGAGTAAAATAAAGGTTTTCGTTGCTGATGACATAATTCAATGTTTGCTGCTGGTTATTGACAGCCAATGCAGGCAGTTGTTGAGTAACTGCAGGATCTGCAATATCTCCGTGACTGACAACCCGAATTGAATGCGAGCTACCATTACTAGAGATAGCTGAAAAAGCATTTAAACCGACATATTGCTGCCGGAAAATAAAACGGTTATTAAGGCCATGCCGTCCAATGAATCCAGCTTGGTTATTAGAACCAAAGCCGAACGAAACTGAGCTATCTATATCGGTACCAGTTGTTTGATATGTATATTCTTGGTTTTGCTGGACATGTATTAGCTCGGCACTGGTCAATATTGGTCGGTCGTTTACCGATGCAATACTAATCGCAACTGATGCAGTTTGTGCAGTATTATTACTATCAATTACTTGGTAGCTTAAGCTATCGCTACCATTGAAGTTTTGATTGCTTTGATAAACAATTTTTCCATTACGAATAATAGCTCGGCCATTTTCAGGTGCGCTGGTAATCGTCAATGATTGTGCATTGAACGTTTCATCGGCTTCAATTTGGTCATTACTTAAAACATCAAAAACGGCTGGTGTATCTTCATCTATTGAAAAAGTGTCATTTACTAGCGTTAAAGCAAAAGTATCTGAAGCTGAAATTAATCCAGCAACTAAAAAAACTCCGCCAGATATTGGTAATAAGTTATTTTTTTTTGATTGTTTGATCATTAGCGTACTCCCCGAACAACAACGTCAACCGAACTTGATGTAGGTCAATCTAGCGGAAAGTGTAGTTAAATAATAAGAGGCTGTACCTGACATTCAGTGATGATGTCTAAAGGTTTTTTATTATCTTTGTTGTAGGTCAATAGTTTGCAGGGAAAGCTGTTAAACTGTATTGTTTGACAAAAATGATAAAAGGAAAAATAACACTAGTAAGTGGAAGGTTAAAAGCGGTTTGTCTAGCTAATCAATGTTTTTTTAATTGGTTTTAATCAAAATTATGGTGCGCAAATCACGAGTTGTTGATTATAAATTTGTGTTGGTAATTTTTTATGATTTATTTTAATTAGTTTTCTATGGCTTGTTTAATTGTTGGATTATCTTCAACTATTCGTAATGGAAGTATCGATTTTTTATTAACTGGCTTTGTCTTTTACCTGACTGAATATCATCTTTCGATAACTGCCAAGAGGCTTGAGTTATGATCAATTAGATTTTTGAGATGATGTGAACATCAGAATCAACTATCTATTCTATTTTAAGTAGAGACGAATCTGCACTGCGCCGAAGACTTATCAAACCTTGCAAGAAAAGGTTAGATGCCCCTAGGAAACAGAGCATTCATAATATTTGTTTTATCAATAGGTCGTGGTTGCCATTGCTGCAGTTAGACGATTTACATCGACATCTAGCGCTTTTGCAAAAAAAGTTCACAGAGTGTTTCTATTAAATAGTACTTTGATAAGTTAACTACGGCTTGCCACTTTGTTGCGACGAGCCGATCCAGCAGACAATAACAATGCGATAATCCATCCCCAGTTCAGGCTACCGCTTCCGCTGATAGATAAGCCGATTCGATCATTCTGGTTGTTTTCATCAGTGGTAATAGGCGCTAGTGGATCACCCAGTGGATTGATGTAGCTTTGAATGCCCGCATCGGTAATTGAAGCAGTGATCAAATCGTTATAACCATCATTGTTTAAATCAGCGATCACGAACTGATTCCCCGGCTGAGATTGAATGGCAAAACCACCTAAATTTAGGTTTCCTTGCTGGTTGTTGAGTAAGATGCCTGCGCCTTGCTCGGTTGCCAGTAATAAATCCTGGTCGCTATCGTTATCAAAATCAAAGCTGTTGAAGCTATCAATTTCTGGAATATCCAAGTGTCTTGAAACGCTGTTGCTTAAACCTGACTGGCCATTATTAAAAATGCGTAGCTGGTGAATGGTTTGCAGCTCAGGTAATTCTCTATATAAATTGCTGCTGTTTCTTTCACCTGTAGTGTGTAACACCAAGTCGTCGTGATTATCGCTGTTTAAATCAACGGCCAAAGCTTTTTTGTAGAGGCTTAACGGATAAGATCCAGACCAAAATTGACGAGTTAAATTATTATTTAAATCGCTATCGCCATTATTAAGCCAGCGTTTGGTTGAATATAGAGCACTTGGATAAATAATATCCGCCTGTTGGTCGTTATTAAAATCAGCAATTGCTACTGCATGGTTATTGATTCCGGTATTTCTAAACGATATTGCAGATCCAAGTATGCCGTTGTTGTTTGGGAATATTGGAGTGGCATAATTTCCAGCGATTACTAGTTCAGGGTATTGATCACCATTTAAATCGGCAACTTGAGCATCGCGGGCAAAAACACTACCGATCTGGTCATCCCACTCTGAAATGGCATTGGTTAATTGATAGCTGCCATTGATTCTTGAGTACTGTTGAACTGCACCATCCCGATTTAATAATATGATTTCATTGATACCATCATTATCTAAATCAGCCGTTAGAACTTTAATGGCGTCGATGGCACCAAATAAAGTACCAGCTTGAGCTACACGTCCTGTTCCATCATTTAGAAACCAGATAGGTTGACCGTAATCAGCGGGTGCGACTAGTAGGTCGATATCACCATCACCTTCAGCATCTACCGCAGTTATTGAAGCTGCGGCATCAGCAGTAACTTGTTGGCTAGCAACGCTTACGGTGTCAGCTAATACCGCCAGTCTTTGGCTGCTGATATTGTTATTCGAGCGAGCTTCGCCAGTCGTTGCAGATAGCGTGGCTGTACTATCAATAAAGCCAGCCGTAGAGGGAGTGATTCGTACTGAAAGTTGTAATGGTTCTGCTGCATCGAGCGTTAAGTTATCGCAGCTGATAGCAATGCCAGCTAAATCATCTGATAAGCTATTTTGAGTACAGCTTTCTGGTATTTGATTAACTGCGAAAGCACCGATTATCTTAGCTGAAAAATTTAATTCAGTATTCTGAGAAAAATAAGGGTTTTCGTTGCTGATCAGATAATTCAATGTTTGTTGTTGGTTATTGGCAGCCAATGCAGGTAGTTGTTGAGTAACTGATGGATCTGCAGTATTTCCGTGGCTAACAACACGAATTATGCTTGAAGCATGATCGCTACGAAGTGCAATAATAGAATGCAGTCCAATGCGCTGCTGACTGAAAATAATACTGCTTGAATCAGAGCCTAAAGAAGTAAAACTTGCGCCACTGTTCCAGCCGAATTGGAAATTAACAGTGTTATCTACATCAGTAGCAGTAGCTTGATAGGTGTAGCTTTGATTTTGCTGTACATGTATCAACTCAGCGCTGGTCTGTACTGGCCGATCATTTACCGATGCAATATTAATCGCGACCGATGCAGATTTTACTGCATTATTACTATCGGTTATTTGGTAGCTTAAGCTATCACTACCATTGAAATCTTGAGTGCTTTGATAAACAATTTTTCCATTTTCAATAATTGCTCGACCATTTTGAGGCGCGCTAATAATTGTTAATGATTGTGCATTAATCGTTTCACCGGCGCTAACCTGGTCATTACTTAGAACATCAAAAATGGCTGGTGTATCTTCATCTATTGCAAAGGTGTCATTTACTAGCGTTAAAGCAAAAGTATCTGAAGCTGAAATTAATCCAGCAACTAAAAAAATTCCGCCAGATATTGGTAATAAATTATTTTTTTTGGATTGTTTGATCATTCATGCACTTCCCAAATAACAACGTCAACTGAACTGGATATAAGTCAACCTAACGGGAAGTGTAGTTAAACAATAAGAAGTTATAGTTAGCATTCAATTATGGTGATTTTATTTTTCTTTAAGTATCAATGGCCTACGTTGTTGTGGGTAAACTGTATTACCTAGTAAAAGTGATAAAAGGAAAGATAGCGCTAGTAAGTGGAAAGTTAAGAGGCTTTTGTCTGATCGGTTGGTGTATTTTTTAGCTGATTTTTGAGCAAAGTTATAGCGCACGAATCAGAGCTTGCTGATTACGATTTTGTGTTGGTAATTTTTATGATGTGTTTTAACCAATTTTTTGCAGTTTGTTTGGTCGCTAGATTCTCTTCAATTATTTTCAATAGATGTATCGAATTTTTTATTAACTGGTTTTTCTTGTTCTCTGAGAGAACGCTAACTTGTGATAGCTGCCAATAAGATTGAGCTGCAAGTAGTTGTATTTTTGAGATGATTTGAGCATCAGAATCAGTTGTTGATTCTGTTTTAGATAGAGATGAATCTGAGCTGCTATTCAATAAAGTGCTATTTAGTGAAGCGCTCTTCAAATAATTGCTGGAAAAATCGATTAGCTGCGAATATTGCTGTTGCGCAAACATCAGCTGACTAATTGTGAGTGCTAACTTTGCTTTTGGTGTTATCTGAAATTGCAGCTTCAATGCTAACAAGGCTTTATCATTATCTTTTGCCACCAACCAATAGTTAGCTAGGGATTGATAGTTTTTATCGGTTTCTGTAACCAACCCTTGTTGGATTGATTGTTCAAGTAGTTGGCCAGCTTGGTAGGTATTGTTGTTATAAGCCAATAATTGTGCCAATTGCAGGTAATCAGACTCTCTATCGAAGACGCCTTGCAGCCATGCAGACTTTAAAACAGCTAAGGCATCAGCTTGTAGCCCGCTAAACTCTGACTGTTGCAATTCAACTTGGTATAGTTGCATCCAATACTGGCGTTCATTTGGCCAAAGTTTGAGCATTTGCTGCAATAGAGGCTTCATTTCTGATGGCTGTTTTAACTGATAAAACGCTGCTAATTTAATTTGATACCAGTTTTTTTGCGCAGGCAGTTGCTGCTCTGTTGCTGCTGCTATTGCTTTGCTGATGGGGGATAATACCTTGTGCCAGTGTTGTTGCTGATACTCGGCTTGAGCTAGTAATAGGTAAATTCGCGCGGCTGGATGACTTGTTTTGGCGACTTTGTTCTCAGTTTCAGTATTACTTATTTGCGGTTTGGATAACTTTATTTCTTCGATAGAAAGATAGTCTTCAAATAATTGAGCGCTCTTTGCATAGTGTTGTTGCTGTAATAATAGTTGTCCTAAATTCAAGCGAAGCTGTTGTTGCTCAATGCTCGCTTGCTGTTTTAAACCAAGCGCTAGTTCTAATGCTTTTTCTAGCGCTGGAATGGCTTTATTGTAAAGTTGGTCGGTGTTTTCTTGAGTGTTTTCTTGAGTGTTTTCTTGAGTGTTTTCTTCAGAAGCAGTGCCAGTACTTGCGGCTTGATCAAGATAGACTGCAGCAAGATTTCTCCAGCCAATTAGCTGGTCATACTTTAATGATTGAGTGTTTTTAATAAGTGTTAATAACAACTGCTCTGCTTTAGCGTATTGCTTCGCTTCTAGTGCTTTTTGGCTGGATAATAATTGTTTGTAACTGGCCGCTTTGAGCTGTAATGCCGGTTGGGCTATTGCTGAAGTACTGTAGATAGCAGGTGTAAATATCAATATTGTAACTAATGCAATAGATAGCAATTTACTGTAAAAATTTAAGCATCGGATGTTCACAGCGATTAATTACCTAATTTGAATTCGAGTTTTTGAGTGAATTGACTTTCAACGGCTTGCCCGGCTAATTTTTTTGGTTGGAATTTCCATTTGCGAATTGCCTTGATCGCTTCGCGGTCAAATATCCGTTTCGGATCCGATTCAATAATTTTTATATTACTAATACGGCCGCTTTTAGTTACAGTAAAACTGAGCGTGACAAAACCTTCAATTTTTCTACGTAGCGCTTTACTAGGAAATACCGGAGGAAATGTAGATAGCGGAATGGCTTCACTGTTGTTGCCAGCTTCAATGACTGTTACTTCAACATTAGATATCGGCACATTATTATTGAAGCTCTGTGGCTGCACAAAACTGCTATCTATTGACAGATCGAGCCGTAAATCTAGCTCAGGCATTGTTAGTGGTGTATTAGCTAGTTGAGGCTTGGAAGGTTTACTCTGGCTAATTTTGGTTTGTGGTTGTGGCTGATTGTTGACCGGCTTGGGAGGCTCGGGCCGTAAGCGCTTTTTTTGTTGAATAGTTTCTGATTTGTCGGTTTGAATAAAATCAATCAAACGAAAGTTATCGGCTGGTTGTGCTAACGTATTTTTTGGATGAACTAATTTGTTCATAGAAATAAATAAACCAATAGCAATCAGCGATGCGCAAAGAAATGCACTGATGACTAACAGCAGTGTTTTTGCCAAGTGAGAGGAGGGCAGTGCTAAATGATTCATCGAGGTTTATCTGCAGCCAGGCTGATTTTCTGTATACCGGCTAGACGCACCTGGTCCATAACTTCAACGACCAGTCCCGATCGAGAATCGACATCGGCTTGAATCACTACTGCACCCTCTGGGTTTTCTACTTTCAGCTGTTCAATATTAGCGCGTACTGATGCGATATCGATTTGTCGTTTATCAATCCAGACCGCACCATTGGCTTCAATTGCGATAATAATATTGGCTTTATCGACCGTGGTTGCGGTTGCTGCAGTTGGCCGATGCACATCGATACCCGACTCTTTTACAAAAGAGGTGGTGACAATGAAAAAAATCAGCATGATGAAGACAATATCCAGCATCGGAGTCATATCGATTCCGGTATCGTCGTTATCTTGATTGTCGTAATATTTTTTCACAATATTCTCACGCTATTAATTTAATCCTGATTTTAATGCTGCAGTCGGGCTGCAAACCGGCCAGTTAAAAATGCAGCGCGCTTTTGTAATCTTGCGCTAAACCAAATGCCAGATAACGCAGCGACCATACCGGCCATTGTTGGAATGGTCGCCCGTGAAATACCGGCAGCCATTGCTCTGGGGCTGCCAGTACCGGTAATAGCGAGTGCATCAAACACTTCAACCATGCCGACAACTGTGCCCAATAAACCAAGCAACGGACAAAGTGCTACCAGCGTTTTAATTAAAGGCAAATGTCGTTTGGCGGTTAAATCTGCTTTGGAAATTAATTCCAATCGAATATGCCGGGCATTCCATGAATATTTGTCAGAACGGTCAAGCCAGCTGTTTTCCCAAAACTGCATTTTTTTTGGCAGTAGAAAAAAGAAATAGCAGTAGCGCTCTAAAATTAGCGTCCATAGCGCAAGGGTTAAAAAGAAAACTGCAATCAATACATCGCCACCGGAAGTGAAAAATCGCTCCAGTGCCGAAAACTCATCTAATAATGCTAACCATATTTCTTGTAGCAACATAGCCAGTTATCCAAGTTGCTCGATGGGTGGAGATTGCTGCTGTCGTTCTCTTTGTCGGGCAATAAAACCGGCGGTTTGTTGTTGCAGCTGTTGGATAATCCTTCGGCTACGACTACTCACTAATGAGTGGGCAAACAAAGTAGGAATCGCAACAATCAAACCAAGCATGGTGGTGACCAGTGCTTCGGAAATACCGTTTGCCATTAGCTTGGGATCGCCAGTACCAAAAATAGTAATTGCTTGGAAGGTAGCGATCATGCCGACAACGGTGCCTAATAAACCTAGTAGTGGTGCTACCGATGCGATGAGCTTAATTAAACCTATGCCCCATTCAATCTTGGGTATATTGCGAATAATTGCTTCGTCCAGTTTTAGCTCTAGTGTCTCACTGTCTACACCCTGATTATCATTAAAAACCTGTATCACTTCACTCAGCGGATTAACTAAGGTATTGGTTTTTACCACCTGCTCGCTAGCCGATTGGCGTTTAATGCCACGCTGAATAATAAATAGCCGTAGCCATAAAGTAATCGCTAGCAAAATGCCGATAGCACCCAGTGTGATAATGATGTAAGCGACCGGCCCGCCCTGGCTGATGCGTTCTTCAAAGTCTGGGTTTTGCACCATTCGAGATAAAATTTGTCCTCTAGAAGGATCGATATAAAGTTCAGCGTATTGATTTTCTTCGGCATTGAAAAAATCAATTGCAGAAGATTTAATCGATGACTCGGGCTGGCGAGCTAAATATTCAAACTGCCCGGTTTGCAGTGAATAATCCAGATAACCTTGTTGACTGACGGCGTTGAAACTGCCAATTCTGACAATTGACTGTTCTTTCTGGCTGCCTTGGCCAAAAACAACATCGGTTGAGTAGCGAGTAATCTGCCCAGATTCGACCATTTCCCGATAAATTTCTAACCAGAATTGTTCCAGCTGTTGAATATTGGGCAAGCTTTTACTTTCGGCCATTTGATTGAGAAATTGCTGTCGCTTGGGGTATTGGTTGCTAATCATCGAAGCTTGCAGTAATCCGCGGTTATCTCCAGAAAATTGGCGTACCGCACCAAATAGTTCTTTCAATTCACCGGATCGAATGTCTAGAGACGTTTCCAGCGTAGCGAGTTTTTTCTCGTTATCATCTGAAATTTTATTGAGATTTTTGGAGCGTAATTCTTCTAAAGCGATAGATTTTTTTAAATCATTTAATAACTGCTGCTGTAGATTTCTCTGGGAAGAAAATTGTTGTTCTCGCTGTTGATTAAGGGTTGTTTCAGCAGTTTGATTTTGTTGTATTTTTCGCAGTAGATCTTTTAATTCATTAGCCGAGCTATTAGTTGAAACCAATAGGCAAGCTAGCATCAGTAGCCGAGCTGAAAAATAGGCAAATCTGCTAAACGATTGAAAAGTAGTAATCATTGGATTGCCTCCGCCGTTGCGATAGGTAAGCGAATCAGTCCAACGCTGGCCTGCTTCTTGGCCATTTTAATTCCTTGGGAAACTGAGTAACGATAGCTATTATCGAGAATCTGCCAGCTTTTATTTTGGCTGTTCCAATGACCGGTTTCTTTTCCATCTAAGGTTTGGTAAACCAGAGCAATGCGACCAATACGTAAAAACTGTAAGGTTCTTTTTTGTTGGTTTTGGTCAAGTAGGCTGGCCTTGTAGGTTTCGATATTACGGCCGTAATCACTTTCAATTTGGTAGGCTTCAAGGATTTTCCGAAACTTTTCTGAAGTGGTTACATCTGGGCTAGTCATCAACTGATTTAATTGATCGACTCTTTGTTGTCGTAGGGGACCTAAAAAAGGTAAATCAATATCGATAAACTGCTGCAAGCTATCGATCATCCTCAGCATTAATGGTGTGATTTCAATTGACGTTTGCTGAATGCTGTCAATTTGTTGCTGTAGTGAATCGACCGAATCTTGCTGATTGTTGATGGTTTGTTGAAGGTTGTCATTAAACACTTTGAGCGACTGCAGATAACGCGTGCTGTTTTGATATTCTTGCAACAGTTGTTTCGTTTGATCTGACAGTTTATCAATAACCTGTTGCGACTGTGATGCAGCCTGACTGGTTTGTTGTTGAATTTTCAGCGCATCTTTTAGGGGGGTATCTAGTAATGGTGTGTCTAGTAATTGCGTGTTCTGGGTTTCAGCTTGGCCATATAGCGGCAATATCAGTAATAAAAATAGTAGCTTATCAAAGTAGTGGTGCATTGCCAGAAATCCTGAAGAAAAGTCGATAGCCACGTTCATATCCACAGCAAGTGGAGCTGGTGTCGCTGGGGTGCAAAAACAGATGATTTAATATATCGCTTTTGATAATCAAATGAAAACGGTTCTCAATAAGCAACATAAAATTGTTGTTAACTGCCACTGCCTCTTATTGTAGCCATCCGAAGAGCTGACAATCTGTTGATAAATTATCAAGATTTTAGTCGGAAGCGGTTTTTTAGCTAGATATCTGTGGCAAACTGCCTTGCAGAGGCTGAAGTCAATTTAACCAGCCAGCGACAGAAATATTGGGGATAGTCTAATGAACAGAAAATTGCAGGCCGGTGGCGTGACGCTATGGCTATCGCTGGCAACAGTATTGCTCGTTGTCTTTTTGCTTGTCATTGCCAGTTGGTGGAGCAGTGAGCCAGACGTGATTGCTTTAAGCAAAAATACGCCAGCAGAAGTTTCTGGTCAGGCAAGCGTGCGTGCTTTGATTGATGTTTCTACCACCCTGTTGGACAAGCCAGGTGGATATCTGACTAATGATGTTTTGCCGCCTAGTGTCATGATGGACAATATGGCCAGCTGGGAGTTTGGAGTGTTAGCTCAGGTGCGTAACCTCACTCGCGGTATGCGCATTTATATGGCACGTTCTCAATCTCAGTCGACTGAAGATTCAGACCTAGCAAAAGCCAATCCTAAATTTAATTACGACAACAATAGTTGGCTTTTACCATCGACTGAAAGTGAATATCGTGAAGGCATCGCTTATCTGAAAAGTTATCAGATGCGTCTTGTGGCAGGCGAAGCAGGTTTTTATCCGCGAGCTGATAATCTTCATTCATGGTTAGATGGTGTGGAAAAAGATTTAGGTAGTTTGTCCCAGCGGCTATCTGCCAGTGTTGGCCAAAAACGAATCGATATGGATAACATCAGCGGTGAAGTTGAAAGCAAAACACCTTGGATGCAAATTGATAACGTATTGTATGAGGCGCGTGGCACTTGCTGGGCATTGATTCATTTTTTAAATGCTGCCGATAAAGATTTTGCCGATGTGTTGCAAAAAAAGCAGGCCAGACAAAGCTTGTTGCAGATTATTCGCGAATTAGAAGAGACCCAAGAGCCAGTATGGAGCCCAATAGTATTAAATGGTACCGGTTTTGGTCTTATGCCTAATTACTCACTGGTAATGGCGAATTATATTTCACGGGCAAATGCGGCAATTATCGACTTACGAGCATTGTTGAATCAGGGGTAACCTGGAACGGCTTGCCATAAATAAACAGTTAGACGTTCATCAAAAAACCGGCTGATTAGCCGGTTTTTTTGTGTAGCAAGAAAAGCTAATCTAATCGATATTTCATACGTTTTTTTTGCATTTATGCCTGTTGCTGAGCTTCTTCGTCTGCAGCTTTAGACTGTTCTAGTAAGTTAAATAGCTGTAAAAATTCCTGGCTCAGTTTGTGTTTTGGTAGCATAAAAATCATTGGCTTAGCTTGTTGGTGAGATTCCCGCATCTTAATTGAAGTGGATAAATAAACCCCCAGCACAGGCAATTGTTCTTCTTTTAATTCTGCGACTAACCGCTGAGGTAATTTGGCTCGGTGTTGAAACTGGTTAACTACAATCCCTTCTACTTGCAAATGCTCATTATGGTCTTGTCTGATTTCTTCAATATTATCCAGCAAGCTATACAATGCTTGGCGCGAGAAATCATCACAGTCAAAGGGAATTAAGCAGTTATCTGCTGCGATAAGCGCCGACCGACTGAAGAAATTCAGTGCTGGCGGCGTATCAATATAAATACGATCAAATTCGTGTTCTAGCTCATCAAGTGCCTGACGTAACTTGTAGATTTTATGGCGAGATTCCAGCTTGCTTTCTAATTCAGCCAGTGCTGAAAACGAAGGCATAATCCATAGGTTTTCAAAAGGCGTTGGGTGAACAAACTGGTCTGCGGTGCTTTGGCCAAAAGTGAACGACAGCGTTTGTTGAAAGAAGTCGCCTAGATGCGGTGACATGGCCAAAGCATCTTCACCGGCTAAATAACGGCTACTATTTCCTTGGGGATCAAGGTCAATCACCAAAGTTCTGAGTCCTTGGCTGGCAGAAGTGGCGGCCAAATTACAAGTGATGCTGGATTTCCCCACGCCACCTTTTTGGTTAAAGACTACGCGTCGCATATTGTCATCCCTGAACAGTTGTTATCGTTTGATATAACAGCATAAAAAATTCAAAGGGACAAGCTTTAGTAAAGGATTGATTATGATATCAAAAAATGAAGTTAAAGAAATAGCAACTTGGGGTGTCTTTCATGTAAGGGATGAGCTGGAGATGCTCGCTGAAAATATTAAAGAAGATGCGAAAATCGCAAAGAAGATGATTAAAAATAAATATGGGCAAAGCTACCCTTATAATATGTTACCACCGAAGCCATCTCACTTTGATTCGTTTAAAAAATATGATGGAAAGGGTTATTGTTTAACAAAGATACAGACTTTGGCTGTTTCTGATATGGCATCAAACATGTTGCTTTCATTGCCTCCTTTTTATGGAGTATGTACCGATATGGCTAGCGTAGCAGCTTGGGAAATTGCACAAGAATATTTTCATCAAAGAAAAAAAACTTTTTCTTTGGTTTTGCTATGTTTTGTCTTTAGATCTAAATGTGAAGGGCAGCCAATTCTAACTGATCATGCAGCATTGTTGGTGTGTAATCGGCTCATTTATGATTGTTTTTCAGTCACGATTGAACCTCCTTTTAGTTTTATTCCTGCTGAAATATGGAGAATAAGTGATTCGTATATTTGTGATCCATGGATGCGAGATACATGGAATGTTGTCGAAGAATCATGGCAAGAAAAGTCAGTATCAATATTAAAAAAACTTAGTATCTATGAATCTAATGTGATCGTAGATTTGCATTTTTATCCGTTAGTTTTTCAGAAATAAAAAAACCAGCTAGTGCAATGCAATAGCTGGCAAAGGGGAGTTAAATTGTGAATATGGTTTGAAATCGGTTATTTAAATTTGCTTGCAATCAGTTGATCGATTGATGCCTTGCCCGGCCCCCATAGAACAACTAAAGCTAACAACAAGCCCCAGATGACATGCAGGTTAAATGCTGCAGGAGCAATCTCTTCCAAGCTGACAACAGCAACGACATTAACTGCAGATAATCCTAGTGCGCCTAGTCGTCCAAATAGCCCTATTGCAAGTAGAACAGGGAAAAGTAATTCTCCAGCAGTTCCTAAATAAGCAGCAGCTGCTGGTGAAAGCAATGGAACCGCATATTCCAATTCAAATAGAAATAATGTTGTTTCCCAGTCTTTCAATTTGGTTAGACCGGATGCAAAAAATGCCCAGCCAACATAAAATCGCGCGGCCAGTAATGCAACGGGTTGAAACAAGTCTAACAGTCGAGAAAATGTGGCGTTTAAATTGACTAGCTTTGCTGCTAGTGAGCCGTCTAAGGCAGTGGTTTGTGTCATGCTTAAGTCCTCGTCTAATTAGCAATTAAAGCCAATAATGATTTGTTTTTCGATGGCGTCAGGTAGCCACTGCTGAAAAGAAAAATATTTAGGGTTTGGGTATTTCTTATCAAATTCAGTTAGCAGCTCACCTAAAGATAATTGCTGTTGTAATAATTCCAGCCAGTAGTGGTATTCAATATCAATTTCTGCGACTTGTACTTGCCACTGTTTGCGCCAAATCAGAATGTTTTGCTTGGCTCCTGATGCTAATTTTTTTTTAGCGCTTTGGATCAAAACTTCATCTGGTGCTATATCATTAGCGGTTATTTCTTTGGCGAGATGTGCCTGGTATATATCGACAATCGGAAAATCAGAATGAAGCGTGGTTAAAGACGGATTGCAAATAAAGTGTCCGGAAATTGCATCTTCGGTGGCGAGTAATTCAAATGAATTGGCGATTAGTAAATAATCAGCTTGTGCTTCTATTTGATGCTTCAACCAATCTAACTGAGCACAATCTGCTAGATATGCATCAGACTGACTAATTTTATGTTGATCAATCCATTGTGGAAAATCAGCACCCCATTGAGCCCAATCACCAGTTAATGGTGGTTGTTCCGCTAGAAATTGATTGGCCAGAAGTTTTAAAGCTTGCTCACCAATTAACTGAATAATGGTTGGGTAGCTAACAGACAGTGCGCGAAAAGCATTCGCCTGTAAATTTCTCTGGTAGGCAGCTAATCCTTTGGCATTAAACTTCTGGTCAGGTTGGCCGCTAAAAATTGCCCGCATTAACTGACTCTGATAATTAGCAGTTTCTTCTATTGCCGCTGGTTGATTATTCATGGTGATTGATTCCTTCAAAGCGCTGGTGTTGTTGATGCGCAAGTTAAACGATCGGTGCCTTGAAGGATTGCATTGGCAATAGTTCGCGCTTTATTGGCTTCACCAATTAATACATGCCATTGCGGTAGATCGGTGTCCCATTCAATCGTGGTTGGTACCGCACCGAAGCGAGCAATGGCGGTGCCATAAGCTTGCCAAACTAATTCAGAAACTTGCTGGCTATGGTCGTCGATCATAATTTCGCCTTTGGCTACTGGCGTGCACCCGGCAAGATGAATCTCATGAACATGATCGGAAGGGATTTGTTCTAACCAATGATTAATGCTGGCTAATACATCAGGCTCTCCAGCATTGGTCGCATTGACGGCAAGATTGTTAATATCTAATAACATGCGACAACCGGTTTTCTTTACCAATGCTTTGAAAAATTCTAGCTCAGATAATGTGCTATTTTGTGGTTCAATATACGAAGACAGGTTTTCAACCAGAATTTGTCGATTTAGATGATCTTGAACTTTAATGATATTTTCAGACATTATGTCCAAAGTTTGCTGGTTAAAGGCGATCGGTAATAAATCTCCGGCATGGTGCAACTGATTCTCGATTTGTCCCCAACTAAAAGATGCATGATCAGAAACCATAACAGGAGAAATATGGTTTACTAATCGAGACAAAGCGTTGATATGAGATTCGGCTACACCAGCCGCAGAACCTAGTCCTAAGGAAACACCATGCAAACTAACCGGGTACAAATTAGAAATTTCTTTTAGTAATGCCGGCGCAGCACCACCATCAGCAAAAAAATTCTCTGAATGAACCTCAATAAAATCCAGATTAGCGGGTTGATTTAAGGCATCTTGGAAATGACTGTGTCGTAAACCAATCCCAACAGGCATAATGTTTTTTGACCAGTAAGTATTCATTGTTAGTTACCTTGAATCTTTGAATGATGTTGCCTTAACAATTAAAGATTAACTTTTTTGTGCTTTTACAAGCTTTTTCGCTTCTGCTTTGCTATGTCCGCCAAGTTCTTTGCAGGTACCTTTAGCAACTGCTTTCCATTCTCCGATATCATTATCAAGCTTGGACTGTCCTGCACATGAATGAGTGCCTGCTAGGTTGGCACAGTCATTTTGTGCTGCTTTTGCAATGCCATAGCATTTTTCTTTAGATGCAGCATGGGCGGTAGTGATTGATCCAGCAGAAACCGCTGCAACCAAGCCTGCTAGAATAATTGCTTTTTTGTTCATAATAAATTTCCTCAAATAAAAAACAGAGACTCTAATTAATCGAGCTGATTATGCCAGGTGGCCAGACAGCCACTTGGAAACCTGTCCTTCTGGTTGTGCGCCAACCAAGCGGTCAACCGGTTTGCCTTTATGAAATAGCATCAGTGTTGGAACACCTCGTACTCCATGACTTACTGCAAACGACTGAAGCTGGTCAACATCTACCTTAACTGCAGATAATTGTGAATTGAATGAATCGGCTATTTTATCAAAAACTGGTAGCATGCTTTGGCAAGGGCCACACCATGTTGCCCAAAAATCAACCAACACCCAGTCAGATTCAAAATTTACACTGTTAAAATCAGCAAGATTTTTTAGTTCTTTAGCGCTCACCAGAAAGACTCCTGTATTTTGAGAAAGTTCTACCAGAGATTGATTTTTTATCTAGTTAATATTTACCTAAATTAGATTTTCTCTGGCAGAACTTTTTTATATTAAATTTTTTGCTATAAATCTTCAGCTTTTACATGGCTAATGACCGGCCATGTTTCATCAGCGATTTGAATTTTTTCATCAGTTTCAATTAACCAACGCTTTTGCACATCCTTATTCAGATTTAGATACAACTTATTGTCAACAATTTTCCAGACACTTGGATCGCCATCGAATTTTTTCTCAACGGATGTTCCAAAGGCGCAGTAACCACCATATTGAGGGGTATAGCGAACTGGATTCGCCTTAAATTCATCTCGATTAGCTTTTGATGAAAACTTAAAGATTGCATTTTTATAGCTTGCTAGAAATTTGTCGCTACCTTTGGTTGGTTTGCCGATTGAAAAATAACTTACTGCGTCATAACCGCGCATTGCGATATCATTTTCATCCGCGTTAATATCTAGATCAGCAGCAAAACCCATACTGGCAAAAGCGAGTGTCGCAGCAGCGGTTAAGGTTTTCAGAGATGTCTTTATGGCAGTCATTATCAATACCTTTTCTATTAAAGAGACAATTTTAAAAATCCAACAACAGCGATCCGGTGCATTTCTGGTAGCTGTGTGGTGAATTGTTTAGCTGCGGCGTAAGCAGCGAGTGAGGTAAAGATACGGCGTTTTTTTGGATGATTGGGGGCAATTAGTCCAGATATTGAACCTAATCGTCCGTGGTGTTGTCACAGAAGCACTTATTTACCAAAGTTTGCTGCCATGGATGTTAATTCAGATCAGTTATCACAAGTCCTTAGCCGTTTTTCTGTTACTGCGGGCGTATTTTATTCAGGAAATTTGTGTGGTTTTTCTAGTTTTGAGAGTCCAAATGAACAGGTTGGCCATATTCATTTGCTAAAAAAAGGTCGGTTGGAAATTCAATATCCTGGTGGTAAGAAAGAGATTCTAGATAAACCTAGTTTGGTGTTTTATCCAAAGCCGATCAAACATCGGATTATTGCCAGTGAAGCTGATCAAACTGAAGTAGTTTGCGCAACGGTTAGTTATGGAGCTGGTCCGTCTAATCCGTTGGCTCAAGCTTTGCCTGAAATGATTTGCCAACCTTTAACGGCTAACCCACGCTTGTCTAATACAGTTATTTGGCTATTTGAAGAAGCTTTTTCTGATCAAAGTGGTAAGCAAGTAGTGATGAATAAGCTTTGTGAAATCCTGATTGTTCAGTTGCTCAGGCAAGTTATTGAAAAAGGAGAGTCTAATGGTGGAATGTTGGCAGGCTTGGCAGACCCCCAACTTAATAAAGCATTACAACTGATACATCAGCAGCCGCAGAAGAACTGGTTGTTGCAAGATTTGGCCACAGCTGCGGCAATGTCGCGATCAAAGTTTGCTGAGCAATTTAAATTGGTAATAGGGCAAACAGTTGGCGAGTATCAAACTAGTTGGCGGTTAAGTATTGCTAAAGGATTATTGAAGCAAGGTTATTCAGTTGGTTGGGTGGCAAACGAAGTAGGTTATGAGAATGCATCTGCACTCGCTAGAGTATTTCGTAAGCAATTAGGTGTTTCACCTAAGCAGTGGTTGCTTAATTTTGGTTAATTAGGGTCGGATAATCTGCGCTTTATTACTGCATGTATTGGCGATATCTGGGTAGGTTTAAAATTTTCAACATCAAAGCGATCATCGAAAGTATCTAATTTTCCAGTTTTCTTTTTATATTCTAATTGAATGGCTGTTAAATGGCTGTCAAAAGAGATCGGCCAGCGTTTATTTTTTAAGAAAATATATCCGTAATATTGAATTTCACGAGCAATTTGCTGAATATCGAAAATGTTTTCTGCTGCGAGAATCAAACCTCCAGGGCAAATAACGGTAATAGGATAATCAAGTTCTGTGACGGGATTTGCAGTTTCACAGCCATGATGTACCAAGTCTCCACCTTGATAACCCAGGCTGCTGGCTGAAAAATTAAGGTCTCTGATGATTTCTTTTTGGAAAACAGATACCTCACCTTTGTCTTGATCAATTGTAATATTATCTTGTTCAAGAGCTGCACTAATTCTTCGATTTGCCCTATGCCAGAGTTGTCCACTAGTCGTCAAAGAGCCGTGCCTTATGTCTAAAAACTCTTGGATAGGTGTTTTAAAATCTCGAATTAAATTTATCTTTGGGCAAATTGTAAATAAATCATAATCAGCAGTGAGTGGAATGAATTTCTTGTTCGCTAATACATAAAAAGGTTGCAAGGCTGGATGTCGATTCGTGGTGTTCTTTGGTTGTGATTTTTGATTGGAATCATTTATCTGTTTTTCAATAAGAACTAGGTAGCCTTGGTCAAACCCTTTAATTACACTTCTCATTTTTGAGAAAGCTTCAATATTATCTTCCATTACTTTTTTCGTTGCAGGTATGTTATCGAATTTTCCGTTCTTCATCGATTGTAAAGGAATTAACCAAAATACAGGTTCATCATCGCCAGCCCTGAGCTCAATCGATCCATCCATTCTTTTGTAGTGTATGGAAATTGTTTTTTTTTCCTTCAATTCTAAAAATCGATTTTTTGTAATAATTAAGGGTATTTTTTTTGCGGCGCCGCTGCTTAACGAATTAGTAACTTCGCTTGTAAATTTATTATAATTAATCAGTCGCTTATTTAAAGATTCGTACTGTCTTTTTCTAAGCTTACTATATTGTTGATCTTCGGCAATAAGGCCAGCATGGGGCCCCCATGATGAGCTTTTACCTTTTACATGCAAGCCTTTAGTTGCATAGTTTTCTTTAATTAATCCTGGTGAGAATGCATTGACAGGCCGAATCAATATGAAACACTCATTAGCTTTGGCCACGTTACAAAAGGCCCATGCATGGCTTTCTACAATGCCAGATCCTTCGACAGCTTGTTTTCCAGATTTCATAGTAGCAACAGAATAGTAGTATTTTTAAGAGTAATGGCTTTAGGATAGTGGTTTCTGGATGCTGTTTTTGTGTCAGAACACAAAAATTATGATTTTTGAGGAAGTTGTCATTGTTAGAGAGCGTTTTGTTGCACATGGGGCGATTTTTACGAGAAATTTGGTCAGTTGTTTGGCCTTTATACAAAGTCATGGTTCCAATGTTACTGCTTGTGAAAGTACTAGAGCTGCTCGGGGTAATTGATTGGCTGGGTTGGCTATTAGCGCCTGTAACAGAACTCTTAGGATTACCCGCTTCAGCTGGCCTGATCTGGGCCACGGCACTGTTGACCAATATATATGGCGGTATGGCGGTCTTCGTAAATTTATCGGCTTTTGAAAGTTGGTCTGTTGCACAAGTAACCGTTTTGGGGTTGATGCTGCTGATAGGGCATAACTTGCCGGTTGAAGGTCGAATAGCTCAATTGGCAGGCGTTAGATTGAGTTACACCTTACTTTTGAGAATTGGCGGCGGCTTATTGTTAGCTGGCTTGTTAAACCAGATTTATCAATTTGGAGGTTGGTTACAACAACCCGCAAAATTATTTTGGAAACCAGAAATAGCAGATAGCAGTTTAACCTCATGGGCAGTTGCTCAGTTGCAAGGGCTTGGCTGGATTTTGCTTATAGTGGCTGCCTTATTACTATTGCTGAAAGTGCTCAAAAAACTACATATTGAAAGATTGATTAGCTGGATGTTACGGCCGTTGCTGAGAATGATGGGGATCGGGCGTCAGGCAACTTCGATGGCTTTGATCGGAGTTACTTTAGGTTTGGCTTATGGTGGCGGGTTATTGATTCGTGAAGCTAAAGCAGGGCATTTATCTGATTCTGATGTTTTCTCTTCTATTACGTTATTGGGCCTTTGTCATAGCTTAATCGAAGATACTTTGCTGATCTTGCTGTTGGGTGCTGATCTGTCTGGTGTGTTGTGGTTTAGATTGCTGTTGGCATTGTGCGTAGTGGCCGTGATCAATCGGCTGTTCATCTGGATGATGAAATCAAAGCGAGCACATTGGGTTTTCTTAAATCAAAAACCTTAGTTTGCTAATTCTGCCATTGTTTGATGACTTGATAGCTGGCTTGGAAAAGGTTGGTTTCTGCGTTTGCCATTGCTTGATCGATTGTTTGATGGTTCGGGGTAATGCTTTTTATTAACCGAAAACCTTTAGAATCTCCATTGGATAATAACTGCTGCCAGCCCCGGCCTTTGCGACCACATAGGCCAATCACTGGAATGTGTTTTTGATGGGCCGCTAGCATTAATTGCCACGGCGCTTTACCAAATTGAGTTTGCCAGTCGATTTGTCCTTCTCCGGTAATGACTAGATCGATTGAATTTAAGTTTTTACTAATATTTAAAGTTTGCAAAACCAATTCAGCTCCTGATTGTAATTCGGCAGCTAAAAAACCTTTTAGAGTAAAACCCAGCCCTCCAGCGGCACCTGTTCCAGCTTGTTTTGCAATGGGTTTTTCTAATGTATTACAAGGGTTGTGCTGCTCAAGAATTGGCTGGCTTACTTTTTCTAACTGCATTAATGCTTGGTCTAATTGTTTGACCAGATTTTTATCAGCGCCTCTGGGGCCGCAAAGAGGATTGTCGACATCGCATGCCGCAATAATGTTGCATTGTGCCAACCTTGAATCCAGCCGCTTTAAATCAATTTTATGCAGTTGTTTAATGGCAATGCCACCAAGTGGCAAATCATTTCCGGACTGATCGAGAAAAACGGCACCTAGTGCCTGAAGCATGCCAACACCACCATCATTAGTTGAGCTGCCACCTAGTGTAATCAGAATGGTTTTCGCACCTAATTTTAGTGCGTGTTTGATTAATTGACCGACACCAAAAGTACTTGTCAGTGCAGGGTTTCTCCGGGTTTTGTTTAATGAATACAGCCCAACAATGCTAGCTATTTCGATAATCGCCAGCTGTTGCTCTGCTACCCAGCCAAGCGGGGCTTTTATAGAAGAGCTCAAAGCATCATTAACATTGAAGTAAATCGCATGACCATGCAATTGTTGTAATAGTATCTCCAGAGTACCTTCGCCACCATCAGCAATTGGTTGTATTACACAGTGGGCGTTTGGATTAGCAATCAGGCAGCCTTTTTTTATGATTTCTGCAGCATTTAAAGCGTCCATAGAGCCTTTAAATGAATCAGGGGCAATTAGTATTTTCATGACTGAATATTCATAATAAAGAAAACGCACCAGTTTTTTTATTTTTACAATGAATTATTATGCAGGTCTAGTAAATATTTTCTTATTTCAATAGTAAGTGGTTTTTTATTTTTCTAGAAAGTTTGGTAGCAGCAATCATGGTTGATTGTGAGTCTTTAACGCTGGTATGACAAGTTGTAAGGCGATAATATAGAAAATTTATTATGCGGTGGTTGCGATAATATAAGTAAGGTTATAATTATAATTCATAGTGGTTGTGACAGATTTTCTATGAGCAAATAGCGCATTATCTTGCTCAAGGTCATGCGCACTGACGAGTGTTGGGCTAATTTTATCAACACTAGTTGACCAAAAGAGGTAGTCGCTGTATCAATTCACTTCCCAGAGATAAGTGTAAATGGCAATGGATCTTTCTCGCATTAATTTAAATCTTCTCCCTTCTCTTCAGCAGTTATTAAGAACACGAAGCGTAACTGTTGCAGCAGAAAAGCTAAGGGTGACCCAATCTGCCATGAGCAAGAACCTCGCTCAATTACGTAAATTGCTGCATGACCCACTTTTAGTTCGGGTGGGGAATCAGATGCAATTGACTGAGCAAGCCGGTCAATTATCTCGCCAGTTAGAAGGTGTACTTGGTGAAGTAGAAAAGCTGTTTTCTAGCTCAGGTTTTGACCCAGCCACCAGCGACCGCCGTTTTGTTTTGGCAGCCACCGATTATGTCTGCCATTTTCAGCTGCCAGTATTTTTGGAGCAGTTGCGTCAAAAAGCACCTTCTATTCGATTAGATGTTCAGTTCTGGGCGTCACATCGAATGGAGGCCCTATTTGATGGCAGTGTGCATCTAGCGACTTCAATTTTAGAAGATCCACCAGAAGATATTTTTGGCCAACAGATAGGTGAAGATGATTTTGTTTGCTTGATGTCGAAAAACCATCCGTTAGCAGCAGGTGAAATGTCGCTGGATCAGTGGTGTGATGCTGACCATATTGCAGTAGCTGGTGGTGGTGACAAAATTGGTGTGATTGATGAGGTGCTAGCTGGTTTAGGTAAAAAACGCCGGATTGAAGTAACCTTGCCGTTTATTACTGCAGCAGCTCATACCTTGGAGGAGGCTGGTTACATTCTGACAATGCCGCGTCATATGGCTGCATTTTCAGCTCAAGGATCTGAGCTGGTGACTCGTGACCTTCCGTTCGAATCTCCAAGAGTTAGTTATTATTTGATTTGGCATCGACGTTTCCATGAAGATCCCGGTCATATTTTTTTACGCCGGAGTCTGTTTGCAGTTTTACAGTCATCGCTTTATTCTCATCAGCTTAGCTAGATCATTTGTTTTAAATTGGCTGCCTATCTCTAATAACCCTGCCTATCTCCAATGAGATAGGCAGGGTTTGATTAACCCAGATAAAATAAGGGTTGTAGAGTGTTTGTTTTCTGCCACCATTTTGCTTATCGAAATTAGCTGTATCTCTCTTGAGTTAGGTCGATGACAAGCGGTTATCAGGCTGGTATCTGTGGTGGAAAGGTTTTTCTTGGAGATAAATATGTTTAAACGCGTTGCTGCCGTTCTGTTGCTTGGCTTGATCTCTTTCACATCGATGGCTGCCGATTCAGTTAGCCGTGAAGAAATGGCGACCATCTCAGCCCAGAAATGGCTGGAAATGATGGATGTTCATGCTTGGGATAAAGTTTGGGGTGGTTCTAGTGAGTTTTTCCGTAAGGAAATGCCAGTAGATCATTGGGGGCGCATGGTGGTTGATCATAGAAAACCGTTGGGTAAATTCATCAGCCGCAAGTTACAAGGTACCGAGTATAAAAATCTCAAAGAAGGCACATTGCCCGGCGAATATATCGTAGTGAAGTTTGCCAGCAGCTATGAAAAGAAAGCTGTTATTGAAGTGGTCGTGACTTATAAAGAAAAGGACGGTGTGTGGCGCTCTAGCGGCTATTTGGTTGCAGATAGCAAAAGCTAGCGCTAAATACTTAAGATTGAAGGTGCGGGTGGGCGAGAGAAGTCAGCGTTCCTGCACCTTCAAGCACTACAGATATTTATTTGATCAGCTCCCTTTCTTGGTCGATAAGCTATTGTTTTAATTTGATTGTTGCGCTTCTTGTTCAACCTCTGTACTGACCTATTTGTCTATCTTCTCTTGGGCGCTTTCGCTTGAATCATTAATGCTATTAGCTCAAATCGATTTTAACTCTGCGTGTGCTATTTCTAACTTATTTCTCTAATAAAAGACTGCTGAATTGTTTCCGTTCTTACTGGTGTAGATAATTGTCAGGTGAACCATTTGTCGAGTAGATTCCTGCAGGCAAAAAAAACCGGAGCACAAGGCTCCGGTTCAATATATCTAATCAGTTGTAGGCGAGTGCCTAGCCACCAATCATTGCAGGAATACCTGGAAGCATCCCTACAGCAGCCATCGCAATGGTGCTGACAACAAAAGCGCCGCCTGGAATAACCCAACGATCAATCTTGCCTAAAGACTTGGCGCGTTCTTTATCACCGATCAGACCGTTGTTATCCAAAAACATGGTCAGAGCCCAACCAAATACAGGGTTAACAACAGTAGAAGCAAAAATACAGATACCAGCAGACTGAGTGTCTTTAGTATCACGTACCATTTCCATGCCTGCTTCTAGCAATGGCAGGAATACGCCAACCAACAAAGCAATGCTCATCACCGGGCGCCATACAGCGATGTCCATTGGATAACCGCCAACCGCAACGATGACACACAGTATGCCGAGTAAAATTGCACCGCCAGGAATAGGACGTTTGGCGATTGCTGCCGGGATCATGTAAGTGCCCCAAGAAGAGGTCACGTTACCGCCGCCACATAAAGTACCGATTATTTGGCGGAATGAGCAACCCGTCATGGTGTCATCAACATCCATTAGGACGTTTTTGGCTTTTGCTGGGTAATTCATTTCTTGGAAAATACGGTGGCCAAGGAAGTCAGGTGACCACATAGCAACCGCTAAAATAGCGAAAGGTAATGAAGCAATGAATTGCTCTAAACCAGGTAGACCCAGTTTCCAACCAGTATCTTCGGCCCACCAGTAAGCAGGGTTCAGGTTCGGCAGCCCAGGCGCAGTCTGGAATTCAAAAGGTGCACCCATGGCTAATGCCACAACTACAGCCAGAATGGAGCATAAAGGAATCGCTAACCAGCGCTTACCGATTCGAGCTAACCAAGCGTAAGCAATGATGTTGACAAACAATACTGCTAAAGCGATGTGGCCAATATCTAGGCTATCTGCCCAGCTTTTTAAAGATTCAATCTGAGAAATACTACCCATGGCACCTAGGTACACCAGCAAACCACCTGCGACACCTCGCCCGGTCAGTTTGACTAGCCTAGAGCCACCTTTGGTTGCTGAGAGTATTAAGCCAAAAACACCGAGCAATATTGCGAGTGCCAATGGGTGGGCGCCAGAGATTGCGATGATGGGAATCAACGGAATCATTGGGCCGTGGTTACCCGCCAGGTTGGCGCGTGGATTAAAAAAGCCAGACAGAAGGATGACGAAAAGTACTGCGGAAACCAACATTTCCACTCGTACGTTTTCGACAATGAAATCTTGGCCAAGGCCAAAACCGCCAGCCCAAGAGGTCATCACCGCAGAATACATCACAGTTATACCGATAGTACCGGCGATTGCAGGCACTAGATCTTCCCATTCAAAGCGGAAATCACGACCCGGTAGGTTCAATGCCCAACGCTTGGGCTTCATGATGGTCAGCTCGTGGTCCAAATAGTCCGAGCGAGTTTCAAACTCACTGCTCGGACGGTGGAGCTCACTATAGCTCTTGCCTTCCGTATCCATAAGATAGTTCTGCCTTTGTAATCAAAAATAAAAATCTGTAAAGCGCAGTCAGATTCATAAGAATGTCAAAAGGGGGAAGACATTGAATCTGCTGCGATCCTCGAAAAAACATCACAGGATCGTTTACTTAATGAAGTGGAACATACTGGAAAACGTCGGTTTTGAACCTTTGCTTGGATCATGTTTTCGATTCGGAAAACGGGAAAGTCCAACGTTTTTTGATGGTTGCCAGTAAGTGAAGATATTTAATTTAAGTCAGGTAAGAAATGTTGATTTACCAAGTTGCCTTTACATGACTGTAAAGTCTTAATTGGAATGTCTTCATGATGATTGATCATTTCAAGTCATGACTTAATTCACCTAAGATGCGTGCAGAATCTTAAGAGTCTTTGTGAAATGAGTGCCTGGTTAGTTGTTCTATCTGTTAGTTTGGTTGCCGCTGCGGTGCCCGGTGCCAGCTTGGCATTGGTAATGCGGCACACTTTAGGTGGTGGTCGTAAAGCAGGCTTGCTAACGATGTGTGGCCAAAGTGTTAGTGTGGCCTTTTACGTAGCACTGACCTTGCTTGGTTTAGGCGTTGTGATCACTAAAACCCCATGGTTGTTTAATCTAATCAAGTGGGGTGGGGCAGCTTGTTTGTTCTGGATGGGTGTTTCAGCTATTCGCGATAGTCTTCGCAAAAAAAATCTTGAACAGTCTGAAGAAGACTATCGATATACGCCATTTAGAGACGGCTTGTTGGTGACAATATTAAACCCACAAGTGGCGGTGTTTTTCCTAGCGATGTTTTCACAAGTGGTGACGCCAGATATTACTGCGGGTGTTAAATTGCTCTATGGAGCAACTGCAGTGGGTGTTGGAATGGTGTGGTTTTCTTGTATCGTCTTTTTGGTTTCCAACCAACGAGTGCGCAAACAGTTAAAAGCATTTGAACATATCATCGAACGAGTGATGGGCGGTGCGTTGTTGTTGCTTGGTATTCGAGTTGCAGTGGGTTAATGCCGTTAGTTAGAAAATAGATAATCTTACAAGGCTGCTTACTGCAGCCTTTTTTATAAATTACCAATTAATCGCCCAGCTATTTGCACCATGCTCCATAAGAACGGTGCGTAAAACAGGTTGGGTTTGTAAATCCATCGCGATCGGGAAATTCAGTACTTCGATAACCGAACCAAATTCATAATTAACCCGATAATAAACGTCGATGGGGCCGAGGTCAGCGCGCTCAGCATCTTCAGAAAAAGGCCAATTTACTTGGTAATACATCAGCTTATGGTTTTGATATCGACCAAGGTTGTTGTGTAATATTTTTTTAAGCCCTTCAATACCTTCACCACGCTGCAGAGCAGAGTTTTCATTTTGAAACAGCATCATATTCTTGCTGGAGATTAATCCGAGATAGTGTTGACTGCCCGCTTCGGCAAGTGCAATTCTTTGAAACCAATAAAATAGTGCGACATAAGCGCAAAAACATAACAAGAGAACTAGTGACAGCGTACGACCGGGGATTAGAGGCTTTTTGATGGCCATTGCTATTCCATAGTGGAAGATAGTTTTTCCAGTATGGTTTAACTGTTTACTTCAGGTAGTGCTCTTGAAAGATGACAGGATGGCCGGTTTTTAAAGTAGTGCAATAGGTTGATATATATAAAATTAATCCTTGAGCAAAAAAAATTTATAATTAATCGAAAGCTGTTCTCAAAAGCAACTCCTTGAAGCGTTATATAGACAAGGATTTAGATCTAGTTGTTTGTGGTTTTGTTTTTAATGACCTAATTGATAAATAAGTTAGTAAGGTGTTTGGCTTTGAAGGTTAAAACTAAATACCGCTAATTAATAATATCTAACGGCTTATGCTCAAGCCACTTCAAACTCAAGCCGAACCCTGCAGTTTGAAGTGGCTTGGTTATCTAATTTGCTTTTACATTTCGATTTTTAACTTTGAAAAACACAGCAATCAAGCAAATAAAACTACAAAATAGTATCGGCAAGTAAGGGCCGATTTGCATGAATAGTGTTGTGCCAGTCACTAGCGGTACTGCTACAGCAATCGAACCTTTTGCAAAACGATCCATTCGCTGAATCACTTGGCCTTTATGATCAATCGCGGCGGTAATTCCATCGTTAGTCACTCGAATAAACGGCTTGCCAGTTTCCAACGCTCTGGTGCGAACAATTTGAAAATGTTGGTCAGGGCCAAGCGATGTTCCAAACCATGCGTCATTGCTTACTGTCAGTAGCCAATCAGATTGCTTGGCCTGCAACCAGCCTAAATTTTGATAGGCCACTTCGTAACAAATCATCGGCCCAAGTGTTTGCTCACCCGCTGTTAACGGAGGCTGATTTTGATTGCCGGCAGTAAAGCCTGACATTGGAAGATTGAAAAATTCAATAATGCCCCTTAAAAATGATTCCAAAGGAACGTATTCGCCAAAAGGAACCAGGTGCACTTTATTGTATCGACCACTGCCTTCACCAACAGCAAATACTACGTTCTGATATCCATCGCCATTTTCAGTATTAGCTGGAATACCAAAAATAACCGTGGCTTGGTTGTCTTTAGCCAGTTGGTCTAAGCCGGCAATCCATTTTTCTACTTGCCATGCAAGGGCCGGGATGGCTGTTTCAGGCCAAATTACTAAGTCGGTCTTTTGAAAAAGATCTTTAGTTTGTTGGAGGTGGAAGTCGAGCTGTGGTCGTAAGTTTTGTCGAAGCCATTTATCTTGCTGGGGAATTGCTGGTTGTACTAAGCCAACAGTTTTTTGCCCGGAGACTTCGCTCCATTCAACTTGACTGCTTAAGCCACCACTAATTAGTAATAATGAAGCTGCCATGCCAGTGAGTAAATTTTTACAACTTAAGGCGTAAAACAATAAAAGACTGGCCAATACCATCCAGATGCCTGCGCCATGAACACCAGCGAGTGGCAACAGTCCACTGAAAGGGCTATCAGTGAGTCCATATCCGATATAAAGCCATGGGAAGCCGGTTAAAAACCAGCCGCGAAAAACCTCTAAAAGTGTCCATGCAAAGGAAAAAAGTAATAGGTTTGCCAAATATTTATTCGGGGCAATTCTCCCCCAAAGGTAACCAAATAAAACATGAAATAATGCCAGCGCAGACGTGAATAGAAGTGTCAGTCCACCGGCCAATATTATCGGGGCATTGCCATGCTCATGAATGCTGACATAAACCCATGACGCTCCGGCCGTGAATAAGCCAAAGCCATAGAAAAAGCTGCGAAGTGCTGATTGTTTTGGCGTTAGTCCTGCTAACAGTAGCCAGAAAGCAACCGGTGAAAGCAGTAAAAAGAGCCATACATTGAATGGGGCTAATCCAGCAGTAATCGATGCACCAGCCAGAACAGCGATCAAATGACCGGTTTTTTTATGCTGCTGGAGCTTCTTATGCCAACAGGGGAGATTCAAATCCATTTTGCAAATATACCGTGCCAAATTGAGGTGGCTATTGTAACAGCCATCCAGCAATAGTTTGAATAGGATGTTGAATCAACGTACATAGCGGGCAGTGTTTTGATTAAGGCGGGTGGGTTTTATTTTTGGAAGGGTAGCTGCTAGCTCGATGCTTTTATTGACGCCAAGCTAGCAGCTTAAATTTGTAATGATAATTACTTCACTTTTCCTAACAATATTAAACGAGTGCCAGAAGCACGATCTGGCATACTGAGTTTTTCTTTATCAAATAGCAGCCAAATATATCCAACCCCGAAAAATGCCAGTGAAGGGATGGCGACTGCAAAGCGGATAAGTGCTTGGCTAAAACTGACAGTGTTGCCAGTTGCTTGGTCGATTAATTTGATCCGCCAGGTTCGCATTCCCAGTGTTTGGCCGGCTTTGCGCCAAAACCCAAAAAAGAAACCAAACACAATGATCACCATGTAGGGAAAAGTCCACCAGCGATCACCTACTGCTTCACCATCATTTAAGACCACCATCGGGATCATGGTTACCATCAACAGGGCAATTATTAGTAGTGAATCGTAAAGCATTGCCGCAAAACGGCGCATCAAACTGGGAGATTCCATAGTAAAAAACAGCAACAAACAACAAGAAGCAGGTGGTTGGATTGTCAGGGCTGGCGGCAGAAGGGTCAAGCGATGACTGATTTAAGTAGTGGGTTAATTTAGCGGTTAAGCCCAACTATCAAAGAAAACTAATAATTGGCGGCAGATCAAAAGTGATATTAAAGGCATGACTTCTGAAAGAAAAACTGACGGTCTGAACCACCAAGATGCAGTCAGTGATGCAACTGCGGCACCAACGAGTAAACAGGACTTAAGCTTTCGATGGTTGACATCGACATCGAAGCATCCTTGTTTGGTAATTAATCCAGTCACTATGCAACTGCCTACCACCCATAGCATTAAAGCGGTCACTCTCTGCTCTTGATACCAGTGGGTTATTTCTGGAAAGCCAATTAAGAAAGCTACTGTAGAAGAAGAAAAAAACAAATTGATGCCAAGAGAGATGCGATCTTGCGGAATGCCAGCCAGTGTAGTGAAAGGTAAAGTGAGCAAGGCAACTAGTCCAGAAAGCAAAAAAATCATGTCCCACTGAAAGCGATCGCTGGGCTGATTCAAGCAAATCAGCAACACAAAGAGCGAAAGAGGTATCCAGTTGAGGGTGGTTTTCAGCATTACTGATCCAAAAGAGTAGGCAATGGCTATGCTGCCAGTCTTTGTGCTGGTGAGTCTTGACCGGATACAGGTTTTGCTAAAAACGAATTTTTACTAGCAAACAGTCAGTTATCTTGGCAAGTGACGGGTTAATCAAATTAGCGGATCAAATTTTTACTGTGAAGTAGCTTCAATAAAAGATTTTTTTTGTCTGCTTTGAATTGCAACTAACCGATTGAACGAATCAGTTTTACTCAAATTACAGGCATAAAAAAAGCCGACCTAAAATCGACTTCTCTACAACACCACACTTCTTAAAAGAAGAATGGTAGCGGCGGGCGGACTCGAACCGCCACGCTGTCACCAGCAACGGATTTTGAATCCGTCGTGTATACCAATTTCACCACGCCGCCAAAGTTGTGGGTTCATTAAGCGCTGTGCTCAAGGAACAGGCGGCGATTATACGGCTTGCGGCCCGCGGGTCAACTGCTAGTTTGATTATTTTGATCAAAGGTGCAGCCGGTCTGGCTTAGCCGCATGGTTTATAAGGCAGTTTTGCAGTATTCTTGCCGCCGTTGCAGCCGAGCCATTTCAAGATTTAGTCATTTTAAAGTGGTTTGGTTATGTATTTGATCCCTTCTTTTGAATCCAGATAGATATAGATGAAGCTGAGTGATTTCCAATTTGATTTGCCAGATGAGCAAATCGCCCGATTCCCGTTAGCCGATCGAACTGCCAGTCGGTTAATGGAAGTGCAAGGGGCCACGGGTGAATTAACCCAACGCCATTTTGCAGATATAGAAACATTGTTGCAGCCCGGTGACTTGTTGGTATTGAACAATACCCGAGTGATTCCGGCGCGTATGTATGGTCAAAAGGCCAGCGGCGGCAAATTGGAAGTGCTAGTGGAGCGTTTGTTAGATGACAAACGTGCGCTATGCCATATCCGTTCTAGCAAATCCCCCAAGCCCGGCAGCATGATTCGGCTGGAAGGTTTGGTAGATGCTGAAATTGAAGGTCGTGAAGATGCATTGTTCCTAGTAAAGGTGCAGAGCGAGCAAACCTTCCTTGAAGTATTGGACGCCCACGGCCACATGCCGCTGCCACCTTATATTGATCGGCCAGATGAAAACTCTGACCGCGAGCGTTATCAAACGGTATTCGGTGAGCATGCTGGTGCCGTTGCTGCGCCGACAGCAGGGCTGCATTTTGATCAATCGCTACTTGATCGGCTGGTTAGTAAAGGGGTTGAAATTGCCAGAGTTACCCTCCATGTAGGAGCGGGTACATTTCAGCCGGTGCGGGTCGACAACATTCTTGAGCATCATATGCACAGTGAATGGATCAAAGTCGAACAACCAGTTTGTGACCAAGTTGCGGCATGTAAAGCACGTGGTGGCCGAGTGATTGCAGTGGGTACCACAGCAGTTCGTAGCTTAGAAACCGCGGCAATGTCTGGCGAGCTCAAACCCTTTGAAGGGGATACCGATATCTTCATATATCCTGGGTATCGTTTTCAGGTAGTGGATTGCATGGTGACAAATTTCCATCTTTCAGAATCTACCCTGTTGATGCTAGTCAGCGCCTTTGCCGGTTACCGCAATATGATGCAAGCATACCAGCAGGCAGTGACCGACAAGTTCAGATTTTTTAGTTATGGCGATGCGATGTTTCTTCATCGTTGTGACAACCCGGATTTGCCACCCAGTGCGATGGATCGCTCAAGCGATTAACACTGAAGTGGCGCAAAACCAGATAGATTGTCGGCAGTTGCTGGCAAAGCAGGAATACTAATGAAGTTTGAATTATTAAAGACTGACCAAGGTGCCCGTCGCGGTCGACTGACTTTTGATCGTGGTGTAGTAGAAACTCCGGTATTTATGCCGGTTGGCACTTATGGCACGGTTAAAGGCTTAGTAAAGGAAGAGCTGGAAGAAGCTGGAGCCAAGATTATTCTCGGCAACACCTTTCACTTATGGCTACGTCCTGGCACAGACATCATCAAACAGCATGGTGGTTTGCACGAATTTATGAACTGGCCTGGGCCGATTCTGACCGATTCAGGCGGATTTCAGGTGTTCAGCCTTGGTAAAATGCGAAAAATCACCGAAGAAGGGGTGAGCTTTCAATCGCCAGTCAATGGCTCGAAAGTGTTTTTGAATCCTGAAATTTCAATGCAGGTTCAAAAAGATCTCAACTCAGATGTTGTGATGTGCTTTGACGAGTGCACACCGTATCCAGCGACTTGGGAAGAAGCTAAAAAATCAATGGAATTATCCCTGCGTTGGGCCAAGCGCTCCAAGGATGCTTTTGTCGAACAGCAAAACCCCAATGCGCTATTTGGTATTGTTCAGGGCAGCATGGATAAAGACCTACGCCAGATCAGTGCAGATGGTTTGCGTGAGATAGGTTTCGACGGCTATGCGATTGGTGGCTTGTCGGTTGGTGAGCCAAAAGACGAAATGATGTCGACTTTGAGCTTTACCGCACCTATGTTGCCTGAAGATAAACCCCGTTATTTGATGGGCGTTGGTAAGCCAGAAGATTTGGTGGAAGGCGTGCGTCGTGGGGTTGATATGTTCGATTGCGTCATGCCAACTCGAAATGCTCGTAATGGTCATTTGTTTACCAGCACAGGTGTAGTAAAACTGCGTAACGCAGTGAATAAGACAGACATCGGTCCTTTGGACGAAACCTGTACTTGCTATACCTGCAAAAACTACAGCCGTGCCTATCTGCATCATTTAGATAAGTGCAATGAAATTGCCGGTGCACGACTAAACACGATTCACAATACCCACTATTACCAGACGTTAATGGCCGGATTGCGCAAGGCTATTGAAGAAGGTAAATTGTCGGACTTTGTGGCAGATTTCTACGAAGCTAGGGGCGAAACAGTACCGCCTCTGGACCAATGATAGATCAGGAGTAATTTGATGGACTTTTTCATTTCCAGTGCATATGCACAAGACGGTGCGGCCGGTGCAGGTAGCCCATGGATGAGTTGGGTAATGCTGGCTGGTTTTGCTGCCATTTTCTATTTCTTCATTATTCGTCCACAGAACAAGCGTGCGAAAGAGCATCGCAATCTGATTGGTGGCGTAGCTAAAGGCGACGAAGTCTTAACTAACGGTGGTATTTGTGGTCGCGTTACTAAGGTGACCGACGAGTTCCTGCTGCTGCAAGTCAGCGAAGGCCAGGAAATGATGGTACAGAAAGCAGCATTAACTGCGATTCTGCCAAAGGGCTCTCTGAAAGAGAACGGCCTGAAAATCTAATTGTTCTAGTTGTGATTATTGCCGGTGTCAGTGTTTTCTGATGCCGGTTTTTGTCGCTGGATTCTTTTGTTAGCACGTCAGGGAAAAGGCATGAATCGATACCCTTTCTGGAAATATCTGCTAGTGGCACTGACCTTGGTTGTAGGTCTTGTATATGCGCTGCCAAGTCTTTATGAGCCAGCTCCAGCAGTTGAAGTCTCCGGTACTCGCTACGCTGAAGTAACAGATAAAACCCCGGGGGAGATTCGTTCTGCCCTAACCGATGCAGGTATTCCTTTCGGTGAATTGGAAATCTTACCAAAGAACAAATTACGGATTCGCCTAGAACATGCTGGCGACCAGTTAAAAACCAAACATTTGCTGCAGCAGAAGTTAGGCGAAGACTATGTCATCGCACTAAATTTGGTGCCACAAACCCCAGAATGGCTAGCTTCTCTCGGCGGTAGCCCGGTGAACTTGGGTCTGGACTTGCGTGGTGGTGTTCACTTCCTGATTGAAGTGGATGTTGATGCCGCAGTTGCAGCCCGACTAGAACAAAATAAAACTGAATTCCGCAGCACCTTACGTGAAGAGAAAATTCGTCCACGTGGTGTGAAGGTTTCAGGCAAAAACTCATTGCTGATTCGTTTCCGTGATCAAGATACGCTAGATCAAGCAGAAGAGTTTATGGCAAATCGCTTTCCTAGCTTCACGTTTAATCAGTCTAAAGTAGAAGGCTTGTTTGAGTTACGTGCATTGTTAAGCGATCAAGCACGCAAAGAAATTCAAGACTATGCATTGCAACAAAACCTCTCAACCTTGAAAAACAGGGTGAATGAGTTGGGTGTTGCTGAGCCGTTAGTTCAGCGTCAGGGCGCGAACCGAATTGTGGTGCAAATGCCAGGTGTTCAGGATGCCGGTCAGGCGCAGGACATTATCGGTAAAACCGCCACACTTGAGTTCCGCATGACCGATTGGAAGAACGACTTGAACAGCGCCTTAAATGGCCGTGTTCCAGCGGAATCTAAAGTTTACAAATGGCGTGATGGCCGTCCGGTATTGCTGCAAAAACGGGTAATGTTGACCGGCGACCGAGTTATTGATGCCAAGAGTACTTCCGATGAAAACGGTTTGCCTGCGGTAAGTATTACTTTGGACTCCCGTGGTGGTCGCCTGTTTAGTCGTGCAACCCGAGATAACATCGGCAAGCCAATGGCGGTGGTTTATCAGGAACACAAGATTTTCAACCGACTGGCAGAAGACGGCACGATAACGCGCATTCCTAAAAAGATCGAAGAAGTGATCAGCGTAGCGACTATTCGCTCACAGCTGGGGTCTCGCTTCCAGATTACCGGTTTGGATAGCCCGCAAGAAGCACATGAATTGGCTTTATTCCTGCGTGCCGGTGCGTTGTCTGCACCTATCTATATTGTTGAAACCCGTACAGTTGGCCCAAGCCTTGGTCAAGAAAACATCGACCGTGGTTTAAAGTCGGTCGCTTTAGGTTTGGCAATGGTGCTGCTGTTTATGTTGGTTTATTACCGCTTCTTTGGCTTGGTGGCTAATGTTGCGCTGGTAATTAACTTGGTAATGGTGGTTGCTTTGTTGTCATTGTCTGGTGCGACACTCACCTTGCCGGGTATTGCCGGTATCGTATTGACGGTGGGTATGGCGGTTGATGCCAACGTACTTATCTTTGAGCGAATACGTGAGGAGCTGCGAGATGGTAAGAGTCCTGCCCAAGCAATTGAGCAAGGTTATGCAGGTGCTTTCAGTACCATCATCGATGCTAACGTCACCACATTGTTGGTCGCGATTGTATTGTTTGCGATTGGCTTTGGTCCGATCAAGGGCTTTGCGATTACGCTGGCGCTGGGCATTATGACTTCGATGTTTACTGCGATTGTGGTCAGTCGGGCAATGGTAAATCTGATTTACGGTGGCCGTAGTCCCAAGACGCTATCCATCTAATAGGGAGTTGATGATGCAAATTTTTAATAAGGAATCCAGCTTCCGTTTCATGGCGCAACGAAAGCTGGCGGCGATTTTCTCTATAGTGTTGATTGTGATTTCAATCGGTTCACTGGCGATTAATCAACTGAATTTTGGTCTGGATTTTACTGGCGGTACCGTTGCGGAAGTTGGTTACCAGCAATCAGCTGATTTGGAGCCGATTCGTGAGCAGTTAGTCGAAGCGGGCTTTAATAGCCCGGTGGTGACTCATTTTGGCTCTGATACTGTCGTGCTAATTCGTTTGGGTGTGCAGCGTGATGAAAGCGGTAAGGTGCTTTCTGGCGAAGCGATCCGCCCCATTCTGGAAAAAGCGGTTGCGATTGATGGTGAGGCTGAATTCAAACGAATGGATGTGGTTGGTCCGCAAATCGGTGAAGAATTATCAGAGCAAGGCGGCATGGCGGTATTAGTCGCGCTGCTGGGTATTTTGCTTTATGTCGGTTTCCGTTTTGAATATCGCTTTGCATTCGGCGCGATTGCTGCACTGGTTCATGACGTGGTTATCACATTGGGCTTTTTCTCGATTACAGGTATCGAGTTTGACCTAGCAGTAATGGCGGCAGTATTGGCGGTTATAGGTTACTCGCTCAACGATACCATTGTGGTGGCGGACCGGATTCGTGAAAATTTCCGCAAAATGCGAAAAGGCGATACGGTTGAGGTAATAGATGCCTCTTTGAATCAGACCTTAAGCCGTACCATTATTACTTCTTTAACCACCATGCTGGTATTGGTGGCGCTTAAGTTGTTTGGTGGTGAAGCGATCTCAGGTTTCTCGATTGCACTGATTGTTGGCGTAGTAATCGGTACCTACTCTTCAATCTATGTTGCCAGCTCAACACTGGTTGCATTGGGAATCAGTCGTCAGGACTTGATGCCTAAGCAACGAGATGAAGCTGAAAAAGACGATATCGAAGAGTTTCTGCGTCGTGATCGTAGCAAAGGAAATGTGGATACCGACTAAGATAAAGTTGGTCTGACACTGAAAAGCCGATGATGTGAAAGCATGATCGGCTTTTTTATGCGATTTAGATTCAAATTTAGAAAATTCAGTTTCAAATAAGATCTTATCTAAGGATGCGGTAGCGCCTTAGTTTGATTGAAAACACGAGTATGATCTATTGATAGGGTGATAAGGATGTTACTGCTATTTCTTGATATTGATGCGACCATTGTTTGGTAAAGGTGTTGTTCCTAGTGAGCGCCAGCTTGCTAGTGCTAAGTCATTTCATGTTGACAGGGGAGGTATCAAAGAAGAATGAACTCCGCCCTCATTTGTCTCGGCGGCGACGTTGTATTGGGTTATGCATCAAAAATTATTTCGATTTACCGCCGAAAATAACGACCACTGTAAGATTATTTTTCTCACTATGGGCGATTATTCTAGAGAGCAGGTGAACGAAAGCGCTCAATTGTTAATGAATCACCATCGTTCTAGAGCGCCACATCTCGTAACTGATTTGTCAGGTGGTACAGGCTTTGATGTCATAAATAGAACCATTCTATATAGTATGGAGCAAAGTGATTCATCTATTCGTCAGGCAACATTTAAGAATTACGGCCCACATCTTGGTAAAAGACCTGTTGATGACCGAAATGGAATATTAAAGCGAATAGGTGTAGAGCGCTACCTTGCGGCTTATGCGGTTGGTTCTGATAAAAATGAAGTTATTGTTATTGATGATTCGAAACGTGTTCGAGAGCAAGTGAATTTAATAAATAGAAAGTGTGTATCGAAGTTAGATATTTATGATCCGCAAGCTGAAGATTATCAAATGCAACTTGCATACATTGGTTGTCGTATTCTTTATTATCAAAGAGCAGCGTTAAAGGCTGAGCATGAGGCAACGACAGGTTCTGGCTCGCCAAAGTTAATGAAGCCTGGGGGTATGTAGGATTAAATCAGTATTTAAAAAACAAATTGTAGGTTGCAAGAAGGTTGGTTTTTATTTTCTGAAATGTTTTATAAAAAATATTCTTATTTAGTTAAGCGATGAATTTTAAGTAGATGTAAGAACAGATGAAATATAGGGGCAAGGATGCTGCTGATATTTATGGATCTTGATCAAACGTTGCTTTTTTCTGGAAAAGATAGTGCGCTTTCATCGTACCAGCGTGCAAGTTGTCGAATGATAACAGGTTGGGGCGGAGGCGAGTGTGAGGCGCCATCTTATTCTGTCGGGCAAATCATACACTGGCTAATGCATCAAAAGTTGATTCGCTTTACAGTGAATAATAATGAGAATTGTAAAATAATCTTTGTCACTATGGGGCGTTATAGTAAAGAAACTATCGACAATGTATTAATTCAATTTATGAATTATGCAAGGAATATCGCTTGTCACTTAAATCTTCCAGTAACACTCTCCGGTGAAAAAGGGTTTGATGTTATTAATCGTACGATGCTTGATAGCTATAGGGGGACGGGTGATTTTTATCGAGAAGCCAATGTGCCAATTTTTAATAGTGAAGAAATAGATCTATTTCCAAGAGGTAGTTTCGATCATGGTGTATTGAAAAAAATTGGTATCGAGCATTATTTAGATGAACAAAAATTACCAAGTAAATCAGACATTATAGTCATTGACGATGATGCGTATGTCAGAAAATATTTAATGAATATCAACCGAACGTATGTGAACAGTGTGCAAGTTTTTGACCCTATGGCCGAGCACTATGAAATGGAATTATCTTACGTTGGCACTCAAGTATATTATTACGGCAGAAAAGCGTTAGAACAAAAGCATGCCAATACCTCGTCGTTAATAGCGCCTGGAGAGTGAAATGAACCAAACTTCAGATGAAGTTGAGCTAGCGGTTGAAATTATTCGCCAATTAGAAAACCTCGATTTTTCCGAGCAAACCATTTTACAGGCGATGGTGCATGTCTGTCGTGACACGTTGAATAAATTAGAAAGTGAGCAGCAACAAACGTTGCGTGAAGAATTGCTGCAAGCCCTGCAGCAGTGAAAATGTGCCGCTGAAGACAAAGCGTGCAAGATAGTTGAAGTTATCTTTTTTACTCGATAAGTTACTACAACAGAGAATGAAGAGCGCCAGCTAGTTTTCAGAAGAAAAATGGGCTCACAAAAATCAATAGGGTTGGTCGTAGCAATGTATCAAACAGATGATGTAAGAATTAACAGAGTAAAAGAGTTGCTTCCTCCGATAGCAGTATTAGAGAAGTTTCCTGCAACAGAAGCTGCGGCATCAACGACATACCAAGCGCGTAAGGCAATTTCGAATATCTTAAATGATAAAGATGATCGTCTACTGGTGGTGATTGGTCCTTGTTCAATCCATGACACCGAAGCGGCGTTGGATTACGCCAAAAAGCTGAAAGTGCTGCGTGATGAGCTGGGTGATCGCCTTGAAATTGTGATGCGAGTTTACTTTGAGAAGCCGCGCACAACAGTGGGCTGGAAAGGGTTAATCAACGACCCGTACTTGAATGACACCTTTAAGCTAAATGACGGCTTGAGGATTGGCCGTAAGCTGCTGCTTGATCTGACCGATATGGGGATGCCAACAGCTGGGGAGTTCTTAGATATGATTACTCCTCAGTATATTGCTGACCTAATCAGCTGGGGCGCCATTGGCGCACGTACCACCGAATCTCAAGTACATAGAGAATTGTCATCTGGTCTGTCGTGTCCTGTTGGATTCAAGAATGGAACCGGTGGTGATATCAAAATCGCAACCGACGCGATTCGAAGCGCTCGATCGTCACACCACTTTCTTTCGGTAACCAAGTTTGGTCACTCTGCGATTATTGAAACAGCAGGTAATCCGGACGGACATATTATTTTACGTGGTGGTAAGGAGCCAAATTACAGCGCCGAGCATGTGCAGGCAACCAAAGCTCAATTAGCTGCTGCGGGTTTGCCACAAAAAATCATGATTGATTTCAGCCATGCTAACAGCTCTAAGCAGTTCCAGCGTCAAATGGTGGTTGCGCAAGATACCGCGGTTCAAATGGCTAGCGGCGAAAATGCTATTTTCGGTGTCATGATCGAATCGCATTTAGTTGAAGGTCGCCAAGATCTGGTTGACGGTAAAGCTGATTGTTACGGTCAGTCTATTACCGATGCTTGTATTGGTTGGAGTGATACTGAAAAAGTGCTTCGCCAGTTGGCAGATGCGGTTGTGGCGCGTCGTAGCGAAAAATAAGTTTACGGTTAAAAACATCAAAGACCTGCTCTTGGAGTAGGTCTTTTTTTTTGTTTGAATTTTGTCGATAGAAAAGAGGTCGATGTCACAAGTTTCATAAATTATCGGAGGGTGGCTGTTGTTTGGCAGCGTTTAAATTAAGAGTAACTTATCTTTAGTGATAAGGCGCTGTAGCGACTGTTAGTTATTTGAAAAGAAGAGTAGTTATTTATGTTATTGATATTCATGGATTTGGATCAAACGATGTTGCGCTCAGGTTCTTTGCAAAATCATTCGGAGCCTCAAAAAGCCTGTGATGTTAAAAAAACATCTCAATATGGAGTTTTTGGTCCACCCTATATGTTGGAGGGGACAATGATGTACTGGATAATGCATCAAAAGCTACTTCGCTTAGCGATTAATAATAATGACAATTGTAAAATTATTTTTGTAACGATGGCGGGGCATACTGAGAAAAAAATTTCTGAATCAATGTGCTACTTTGTGAATTATGGATATCGGAAGGATCATCACTCGAAAATGCCAACAACGTTGGATGGTAAGGTGGGTTATGATGTGCTCAATTACGCGCATTTATCTTCATTTGAAAAAGACCTAGCAGTTTTTAATGCAACGCATTGGAACCTTAAATGCGATGATGGGACGATTAATCGCGAGGCTAACTTTTCTCGTCATGGCATACTGAAAAAATTAGGTATTGAGCGTTATGTAGCAAAGAAGAAGCTTGAGAATCATGCAGGAGAAGAGAAAGTTGAAATTATAGTGGTAGATGATAATGACAGTGTCAGGGATGAGTTGTTAAGAGTGAGTCGCACCAATATTTCTAGAGTAGAAGTTTTTGATCCAAGACTTGCTGATTATAATGATCAGCTTGCTTATATCGGAAGCAAGATACGTTACCATAATCGAAGACACGGACTTAATGAGGGCTCAATAGAAAGCTAAATGTTGGTAATTTCAACTTCAAACAACAGATCGCCTGCTGAGCGGTTTTTTTATTTAGTTTTATTAACAGCTAACGAATCTGCTTATTTTGTTCCTACACTTTATCCAAATCTAAATTAATTTTGTTGGGCGAAGCATGCTACTAATTTTTTTTGATCTTGATGAAACGATCTTGTCTTGCCCAGATACTCAAACCCATCTATCGAAAGTGCAAAAAGAGCAAGGGCTCGAAGCTGCGCAGGGGGGAGATAAAGCTAACGAATATTTGTGGGTGCTCTCAACGAGAAGGACTGCGTTTAAAGTGTTGTACTGGTTGATGTATCAAAAGGTGCTGAGATTTGCAGCTGAAAATACAAATAATTGTAAGGTTGTGTTTATAACTATGGGGGGGCATCAGTCAAATGATGTTCAGCGTTATATGCAAGAGATAGTGGATTATCGCAGGAGCGGCTCTGTGGTTGTTCCAACAACAATAAGAGGTGATTTAGGTTATGATGTTATTAATAAAGGTAACTTGGAGGTTTTTGAGCAAGACCCTCTAGTGAAGGACAAAACGCACCCGATTTGTTTTTTTTCTTGGCTGAAGGAAAATAAGGTAATAGTGTCGGAGCAGCGGGGAGGTATTTTGAAAAAGATGGCCATAGAAAAATACCTTAAGGATCATGTGGAATCGAGCATTAAGGTTGATGTGATTGTTGTTGATGACAATAAACACGTTAGAGAATTTGCTGAGAAAATTGATCGAACATTTGTAGGTAAATTAGAGGTGTTTGACCCGCAAGCTAAGGATTATGGCACCACGCTTGCTTATATTGGTGCTCGAGTTTACTACCATGGCCGTGTTTCGTTGCATCGCGAACATGTTAAGTCGATAAAAACGAGTAAACCAAAACTGATACAACCTGGTTAATTAATGAAGATGCGCACAATAAAATTAGAGCAATTTGTTCGAGTCAAAATCCAAGCAAAAAAAAGACCAACTATATGAACAGTTGGCCTTCTTCAAATTATTGCGCTGCTGAGAATTACTCGGCAGGTACGGCCTTTTTAACTGCAGGCAGAATGTGACGCATTAACTTAGGGTTGGAAGCTACGATGCTGCCAGTTTCCAAGTGACGGTTACCACCAGAGAAGTCACTGACCAAGCCACCGGCTTCGGTCACTAATAAGCAACCAGCTGCAACATCCCACTCATTCAGAGTCATTTCCCAATAGCCGTCAATGCGACCGGCTGCAACATACGCTAAATCCAAAGCAGCAGAACCACTTCGGCGAATGTCAGCAATTTTTGGTACTAAAGAGTTAAAGGTCGACATGTAGCTGTGTAACTGACCTGGCTGCTTAAATGGCAAGCCTGTTGCTAAAATGCCACCTTCCAATTCACGTCGATCCGATACGCGAATCCGGCGTCCATCTTTAGATGCGCCACGACCACGGCTAGCGGTGAACAGCTCATCTTTAATTGGATCATAAACGACTGCTTGTTCGATGCGACCTTTTACTTTCAGCGCAATAGAAACAGCGAAGTGAGGAATGCCACGCAAGAAGTTATTGCTGCCATCTAATGGGTCGATAACCCATAGGTAATCAGCGCCGTCACCTTTGCCAGGGCGCATACCGCTTTCTTCAGCCAGAATGCCGTGCTCTGGATAGGCTTTGCTGATCGCCTGAATAATATCTTGCTCGGCGCGCCGATCTACATCGGAGACAAAGTCATTGGTGCCTTTTTGTTCAGCAGTGATGTTGTCTAATTGTCCGTAGGCGATTGATACAATCCGGCCAGCACTACGTGCTGCGCGGATTGCGATGTTTTGCATCGGGTGCATGGCGCGCTTCTTTTCCACTAACTTCAAAGGCGCGCGATGATAACAGAAAGGTTGTCGATCTTCATGACTTTTATCTGCTTTGTAGTAGAGAAGTTAGACCGTTGCAGTTAATTGCTGTTGTCAGTGGTGATGCTGCCATTGGCATTAATGGTGATGGTGGTAGTGCTTTTATATAGCAATTTAAGCTGTTCGAGGGCAGTGGCTTTTGATTGCTGACATAACGGCAGTTTATCTAAGTTTTCTCCGGTTGTTTTTGTTTGGTTTTTGATAAAAGCTCGCTGTAGTGGCTAATTCACCCGCTATAAGCATTTTTTAGTCGATTGTGGTCAGACAGTCAGATTGGTAGGATGTGCCGATTTTTACAGGGTTTGCACGATATCAATCGATCGAGCTCGGGTAGAAAAACCTTTGCCATATCTTAGATAGCGGTTTTAAACCGTGGTCGCAGGAGTTGTAATGCTGGAGCAAGTCAGGGTCGTATTGGTTGAAACCAGTCATCCGGGAAATTTGGGTGCTGCCGCCCGTGCTATGAAAACCATGGGTTTGTCAGATCTGGTGCTGGTGTCGCCTAGCTGTGAAATTAATGCCGAAGCGATTGCGCGTGCATCCGGTGCGGGCGAGTTATTAACTCGCGCTACGATTGTTCCTACCTTGGCAGAAGCATTGCACGATACCACGCTGGTGTTCGGTAGTAGCGCCAGAGCAAGGGGTATGTCGGGTCGTTTACATATGCCGCGTGAAATGGCACAAGAAATGTTGCAAACCCTTTCTGCAGCCAATGCGACTTCTGTTGTGAGTAGTGCTGATACCGATGCTGCACCAGCAGAAAAGGTTGCGTTGGTGTTTGGCCCAGAACGCACTGGGTTGAATAATGACGATCTGGCGTTATGTCATTCCCAAGTAATGGTGCCCTGCAACCCAGATTACTCTTCATTAAATTTAGGTGCTGCGGTACAGATTTTCTGTTACGAATTACGCTCCAGTTGGTTGGCGTCGCAAAACTTTCAACTGGAACAGCAGGTCGAAGATCGTCCAGCGACCGGCGAGCAAGTTGAGATGTTTTATGCGCACTTGCAGCAAACGTTGGAACAGATTGAGTTTCTCGATCCGGGTAATCCGCGCAAACTGATGGACCGTATGCGCCGGTTTTACCAAAGAGCCCGTCTTGAACAGATGGAGCTGAATATTTTTCGCGGCATTTTAACTGCAGTTAACAAAAAGCTGAAAGGCTAGGTAGGTCATTGTGTTTGAAGCGATCAAAGAGGATGTCAGGGGTGTTTTTCATCGGGACCCAGCCGCTAGGAATACTCTGGAGGTTCTAACCTGTTATCCGGGGCTTCATGCATTGTGGTTACACCGAATGGCCAATAAATTGTGGCTGGCCGACTGGCGTTGGCTGGCTCGTTTTACTTCCCATTTTTCTCGTTGGTTAACCGGGATTGAAATTCATCCAGGTGCGACAATTGGTGAGCGTTTTTTCATCGACCACGGCATGGGTGTGGTGATTGGTGAAACGGCCGAGATTGGCGATGACGTCACCCTTTATCAGGGCGTTACGCTAGGCGGTACTTCCTGGAATAAAGGTAAGCGTCACCCAACGTTGGAAGATGGTGTTGTGGTCGGTGCGGGTGCCAAGGTGCTTGGCCCATTTACCGTTAAAAAAGGTGCCAAGATTGGCTCTAACTCGGTAGTAGTTAAAGAAGTACCAGAAGGCGCGACGGTGGTTGGTATTCCTGGTCGTGTGGTGGGCGATGTTGACCAGAAAGCGCGGGTCGATATGGCACAAAAAATGGGCTTTGATGCCTATGGTGTTAGTGCTGATCAACCACAAGATCCAGTTTCCCATGCCATTGCTTGCATGTTGGAACATATGCATGCTCAAGATAAGCGAGTTGAAGAACTCTGCAAGGCTGTGTGTGACGTAGGTGGTGAAGTCAGTAAAGATGAATTGCCAGAACTAAAAGATAAGGACATCAAGCTAGATCAAGATGATTAATTGCTGATTGTTGGAAAGTGATCTTGCTAGATTGAGCGGTGGTTTTGATGAATAATATTAGTAATATCTTATTCAAAAACAGGCCACTGAATTAGCTGTTTGGCGGCTAATTAGTACCGGTGCGAACAGGCGGTCGTGAGAGATTGATCAATGTATAGTTGATCCGTGTCAATAATACTTGACTATTTTGCTGGGTTAATTAGAATTCCAGCATGCCTGCAAAGCCGGAGAATAATTAAATGAAGTTGACCACGAAAGGTCGTTATGCGGTAACAGCCATGTTAGATCTGGCGCTGCACACTGACAAAGGACCGATTACCTTGTCTGATATTTCCCAACGACAGGGAATCTCTCTTTCCTATCTGGAACAGTTGTTCGCGCGGTTGCGTAAAAATAGCTTGGTTTCCAGTGTTCGTGGACCTGGTGGTGGATATCGTCTGGCAAGAACTGCCGATGAAATCTTCGTTGCGCAAGTCATTATCGCAGTCGATGAGCCTGTTGATGTGACGCGTTGCTCTGGTAAAGGCGGCTGCCAAGATGGACATATTTGCCTGACTCATAATTTATGGACCGATCTTAGCGATCAAATCCATCAATTCCTGAGCGGTATTTCTTTAGGACAAATTATTCAACAGCGACAAGTTCGACAAGTCGCAGAACGTCAGGATCAGCAAGTCGAAAACAATAGCGACGTAAAAGCTGAACTGATCAAATTAGATTCTATTGGCGCACTGGTCTGACCCCTATGTTGCCAACATCGAGTTATAATGGCGGTCTTCGCCGCTTCGCAGTATGGAGTCACTGATGCAATTGCCGATCTATCTGGATTACTCTGCTACCACTCCGGCCGACCCTCGTGTCGCAGCCAAAATGATTGAGTGTCTAGATCCTACAGGAAACTTTGGTAACCCTGCCTCCCGTTCCCATCTTTATGGTTGGAAAGCGGAAGAGGCTGTGGAAACTGCCCGCCGTCATGTTGCCGATCTGGTGAATGCAGACCCGCGTGAGATTGTTTGGACTTCAGGTGCGACTGAGTCAAACAACCTAGCGATCAAAGGTGCGGCGCATTTCTATGGTAAGAATGGCAAGCACATTGTGACCTGTAAAACAGAACACAAAGCCGTACTTGATACCTGTCGCCAATTAGAGCGAGAAGGTTATGAAGTCACTTATTTAGATCCAAACCCAGATGGCTTGATCCCATTAGATCGCTTCCGCGATTCATTGCGTGAAGACACCGTTGTTGCATCAATCATGCATGTAAACAATGAAATCGGTGTGATTCAAAATATTGCTGAAATGGGTGAAATCTGCCGTGAAAAGGGTGTGATTTTCCATGTCGATGCAGCGCAAAGCGCCGGTAAGGTTGAAATCGACCTGAAAGCATTGAAAGTCGATTTGATGTCGTTCTCCGCTCATAAAGCTTATGGCCCTAAAGGTCAGGGCGCGTTATATGTGCGTCGTAAGCCACGTATTCGTATCGAAGCGCAAATGCACGGCGGCGGTCATGAGCGCGGTATGCGATCAGGTACTTTGCCAACCCATCAAATTGTTGGCATGGGCGAAGCGTTCCGTATCGCAAAATTGGAAATGGCTGAAGAGCATGAGCGTGTACTTGCACTGCGCAATCGCATGTGGGCTGGTTTTCAGGTCATTGATGAAGTGAAACTGAACGGTGATCTTGAGCAACGTGTTGCCGGTAACCTGAACGTTAGCTTTAGCTTTGTAGAAGGCGAATCTCTGATCATGGCGCTAAAAGATTTAGCGGTATCTTCAGGCTCAGCCTGTACTTCAGCCAGCTTAGAGCCTTCCTATGTGTTGCGTGCTCTAGGTCTGGATGACGAACTGGCGCACAGCTCGATTCGTTTTAGTATTGGTCGTTTCTCCACTGAAGAAGAAGTGGATTTTGCGGTCGATCTGATCAAACAAAAAATTGGTAAGTTACGAGAAATGTCTCCGCTCTGGGATATGTTCCAGGAAGGCGTCGATTTGAAGTCTGTCAAATGGGCAGCGCACTAATACCTAACGGAGGCTAAATCATGGCATATAGCGACAAGTTGATGGATCACTACGAGAATCCACGCAATGTTGGCACGCTGGAAAAAGACGACGAGTCTGTTGGCACCGGAATGGTAGGTGCGCCAGCTTGTGGTGACGTAATGAAGCTTCAGATCAAGGTAAATGAAGACGGTGTGATTGAAGATGCCAAGTTCAAAACCTATGGCTGTGGTTCGGCAATTGCGTCCAGCTCTTTGGTAACTGAATGGGTGAAAGGCAAAACGGTTGATGAAGCCGCTCAAATTCGCAATACACAAATTGCAGAAGAGCTGGCGTTGCCACCGGTAAAAATTCACTGCTCAGTACTGGCTGAAGATGCAATCAAAGCCGCAGTAGAAGACTATAAGTCGAAGCATTAAGCATTAACATTCTGGAGAATAGAGAATGGCAGTAACCTTGACAGAGGCTGCAGCAAACCGGGTTCGGGTTTTTCTTGAAAAACGTGGCGGCGGGCTAGGCCTTAGGCTTGGCGTAAAAACCTCTGGTTGTTCAGGAATGGCCTATGTGCTGGAATTTGTTGATACATCAGATGATGGCGACCAGATGTTTGAAAATCATGGCGTTAAAGTCTTTATCGACGGTAAAAGCATGACGTATCTCGAAGGCACTCAGCTGGACTTTGTTAAGGAAGGCTTGAACGAAGGTTTTAGTTTTTCCAACCCTAATGTGAAAGACGCCTGCGGATGTGGTGAAAGCTTCCATGTCTGATGTTGCAGCCTTAACTGCTAACTATTTTCAACTGTTTGCACTGCCGGTCGATTTCACAATCGACCGGCAGTTGCTTGATAACAGCTATAGAAAACTGCAGCAGCAATTTCACCCGGATCGTTTTGCCACCGCTAGCGCAGCTGAACAGCGACTAGCAATGCAAATTTCTTCTCGTATCAATGAAGCCCAGCAAGCGCTAAAGCATCCCCGGTCTCGTGCCGCGTATATGCTAGAGCTGCAAGGTCGTGATATGAGTAGCGAACGCACCACCAACGATATGATCTTTCTAATGCAGCAAATGGATCTTCGTGAACAAGTCGCTGAAGCATCGAATACTGCAGATCCGGCGATGACCCTAATGGGCTTGTCCGAGAAAACCGATCAGTTGGAAGCTGAGCTGTTGAATGGACTAGATGATTTGTTGAAATCGACCGCTGTCGAAGATCTTGATCAGGCAGAATCCCGAGTACAAAAACTGCAGTTTGTAGAAAAACTCCGCGTAGCGCTTGAAGCGGCCGAGGATTGCCTCGGTTAGTCACACCTTCTGGATATTCAATGGCACTGTTACAAATTTCTGAGCCGGGCTTAATGCCGGCGCCGCACCAGCGCAAGCTGGCTGTAGGTATCGATCTAGGAACCACCAATTCACTGGTAGCTGCGGTTCGATCTGGCCAGGCAGAAACCTTGCCTGATCACCAAGGTCACCATTTGTTGCCATCGGTGGTGCATTACACCGAACAGGGCACGATTGAAGTTGGCGAATTAGCCAAAACTGCCGCTTCTGCTGATCCCTTTAATGCCATCGCTTCTGCCAAGCGTTTAATGGGTCGTGGCGAAGCTGATTTAAAAGGTTTGTCTGGCCATTTACCATGGAAACTCACCGAAGGTGAAGGTGGCATGGTCTGGCTGGATACCCGTGCTGGTGCTAAAAGTCCGATTGAAATTTCGGCAGAAATTCTAAAAAAACTGCGCCGTCGTGCCGAAGCAACCCTCGGTGATGAATTGGTTGGTGCAGTAATTACCGTTCCCGCTTATTTTGATGATGCACAGCGTCAGGCAACCCGTGACTCAGCCAAGTTAGCAGGTCTTACCGTATTGCGAATGATCAATGAGCCCACCGCTGCGGCGCTGGCTTATGGTCTAGACCAAGGTGGTGAAGGCACGGTAGCGGTTTATGACCTCGGTGGTGGTACGTTTGATATTTCAATTCTGCGGTTAACCCGCGGTGTGTTTGAAGTGTTAGCCACTGGCGGCGATTCAGCATTAGGTGGTGATGACTTTGACCACGTAATTGCCGAATGGCTGTTAAGACAAGCTGGTGTTGAGCAATCTTTGCCAGAACAAGTTCGTCATTTGCTGGATTTAGCGCGTAGCTTGAAAGAGCAGTTATCTGAGCTGGAAGTTGCCAAGGTTGATTTAGATATCGACGGCATTCAGTTCAAAGGTGAATTAAGCCGTGAGACATTTGCCGGTTTGATTGATCCGCTGATTAGCAAAACGCTACTGGCCTGCAAGCGCTCGCTAAAAGATGCTGGCCTGAAGATTGATGAAGTTGAAAATGTGGTCTTGGTCGGTGGCTCTACTCGCACCTTACGTGTTCGAGAAAGAGTGGCCGAGTTATTTGCTAAACAGCCATTAACCAGTATCGATCCTGATCGTGTGGTAGCGGTTGGCGCATCACTGCAAGCCGATATTCTGGCTGGTAACCGCCCTGACAGCGATTTGCTGTTATTGGATATCACACCTTTATCGCTCGGTATCGAGACGATGGGTAGCTTGGTCGAGAAAGTGATTTCTCGAAATACCACTATTCCAGTAGCGATGGCACAGGAATTCACCACTTTCCGTGATGGCCAAACCGCCATGGCCATTCACGTGCTGCAAGGTGAGCGAGATCTGGTTGATCATTGCCGTTCGCTGGCGCGTTTTGAATTACGTGGTATTCCACCGATGGTGGCCGGTGCAGCAAGAATTCGAGTGACCTTCCAGGTTGATGCCGATGGCATGCTCAGTGTTTCTGCCCGCGAAGCGACTTCTGGTGTTGAAAGCTCAGTTCAAGTTAAACCATCTTATGGCTTGAGCGACGATGCAATCACCGGAATGCTCAGTGATTCATTGGATCATGCCGAAGAAGATAAAAACGCCCGTGCTTTACGCGAACAGCAAGTAGATGCACAGCGTGCATTGGAAGCAGTTCATGCGGCGCTGGCTGAAGATGGCAACAAGCTTTTAAATGCTGAAGAAATGCAGGCAATGCAACAGGCGATTAGCCAATTGCAAATTGCAGCGAAAGGCGATGATACTGACGCAATCAAGCAGGCTAACGAAGCGCTGGAAAAAATCAGTGAAAATTATGTAGCCCGGCGAATGGATGTCAGCGTGAATAAATTACTGGCAGGTAAATCGATCGACTCAATGTAATTGATTGGGTTATTCATATTTTGTAGGTTGGAAAAGCGTCAGCGCCTTCCGACAATTTAAAAAATGTCAGATGACGCCTTAGGCTTATCTAACCTACAGGCTGCAAAAATGGCAGTATCAAGAAGGTATCAGGAGAAGGAAATGCCACAAATTGTATTTTTGCCGAACGAAGATCTGTGTCCTGAAGGCGCAGTGGTTGAGGCTGAAGCCGGTCAGACTGTTCTGGAAGCCGCGCTTAAAAGTGGCATTCATATTGAGCATGCTTGTGAAAAATCTTGCGCATGCACCACCTGCCACATTGTGGTTCGTGAAGGTTTTAAAAGCTTGGGCGAATCCGATGAGCTGGAAGACGACATGCTAGATAAAGCATGGGGTCTTGAGCCAGAGTCGCGTTTAAGCTGCCAGGCAATTGTTGCTGATAAAGATTTAACGGTAGAAGTACCGCGCTACACCTTAAATCACGCTAAAGAACAACATTAATTAAAAACCAGCTGGAGAAAAGCCATGCAGTGGACCGACGTACTCGATGTCGCAATCGCGCTGACAGAAACTCAGCCAGATGTAGATCCGCGTTATGTAAATTTTGTCGATTTACGTAACTGGGTACTTAATCTTGAAGGGTTTGAAGGCGATCCGAATAAAGCTGGTGAGCGCGTGCTAGAAGCGATTCAAGCCGCGTGGATAGAAGAAATGGATTAATCGTTTTTTGAAATTCAGAAAATAAAAAGCCGGTTTAGATATATATCTAAACCGGCTTTTTATTGTGCAAAAATTCTAAAGCAATCTTTTTAAATGATCGGTAATGCTTTTAATTTCCGAATACATATTGCTGCTAATAATTGACTCGACGATTTTTCGATTTACATCTAGATAGTCATGAACCAGTACGTTTCGAAAGCCAATCATCTTGCTTGCTAATGTGTGTTGTGCCTCGGAAAGATCGCCGTGATTGAGGAGTCCATCCAAGCCTTGGCGTGATTTGCTTGCAGTGACATTATATTTTTGCTGATAGGTATAACGTGAAAACCTCACCAGCGATTCAATGACCACCTGAAGTGCCCGCTGTGCCGCGAGTAAATCTCGATATTTCCATTGCCCGAGATCTTGTCTTAGCTCGTCGAGTACCGCTAACATTTCTTGTTGAATGGTTTCAATCTGCTGTTCATAAGCTTCATCTCTCATAGTCTTTTTCCCAGGCGGAGATTATCGCGTTTTCCATTCTACGAACGGTTGGAATCATTCGGTCGTAGAGCTTATTGCCCTGAATAATATTCCATTGCAAGGGAACAGGTACTGCTTGTAGATCAACAATGCTCAGCACCTGATCATCCAAATCCAGCAGCTTCTCAAGTTTGGCCTGGAGCATTTGAGGGCGAACAGCACGCTCCAGAAGATCTGGCTCAAAATTGCTAAACAGCACTGCAACATCCCAATCGCTGTTGGCATGTGCGGTGTTCTTGGCACGTGATCCGTATAGATAAATAGCATCAACCGTTTCATGTTGCTGGATCATAGTTACCAATTGCTGTAGATCGATTGTTTTCAAGACGTCGCTCATCAAAACAGGCTTTGGGCAGATTCTAATCTACAGAGTATCGGTTGGCGATTATTATCCCGATGGCGTCCATGCTTCTTTGCTAATACATCCCATCCGTGGAAATAAAAACCGACCTAGGTTTGTATCTGGGTCGGTTTTTTTTGTTATTTTGCTTTTCTTTGACGTGTTGCTTTTTGATGTGTTGGCTGAGCAGTTAACTTCATAAGATGAAATGGCCTGATGCATTGTGGCGCATATTATTGAGTGGAACCTAAGTATATTGATGGTGTAAATGGATTAAAAAATTACTTGATAGAATTTAAAATGTAAAGAATGAAATAAGTTGCTTTGGTGTGCGAGTACCTATTGATGTTGAAACAGGGCTTCCCAAAGGTAAGGTGCTTGTAGATAAGTTTGGTGAAGGTATTCTAAATGATTGAAAAAATTAAATTGCATCAACATTATGATTCCCCGGTATTTCTTCTGGAAAGGAAATATTCTGAAGGGGTTACAAAGTATTACGATCAGGATTCGCCAAAATCACCAGGTCCACTTTGGTTTTCAGATGCAGGCGATGCTTTTGCTGCTGCCCTTGCGTTAAATAAAAGTAAGCAGAAAGTGCTGCGGCGGTTAAAGATATGCTTGCAATTAAGAACTGCTCAGTTTTTGCGTGCCACCCACGCGGGCCAGCCTATTACCATTGAAGTAGATGGTAATACTTGGCATGAGACCGGGAATGGTGATCGTAGCTTTGTGCGTGTTGGAGAGTGGTTAGATGCTTATGAGTTGAGTTTGATTCTTCGTGATACAACCGCTCGGAATTTTTTAATGCAGATGCCTGATGAGTTATTAATGGAGGCTCGGAGTCGGAGTAGCGAAAAACTGTTTTATTTAACGCAAATTCAGTTTATCAAGAGTTTGTATGATGCAGAAAAAAATTCAGTAGAATATTTCCAGCGTATGTACCAAGCGGCAATGGATGTTGAAATCGGCCCAGACACTCACCCGTCACGGCGGCAGATGCTGGATAAAATTATGATACCGGTCGTTGAGCTTTTTGGCATTATTCTTGGGCAAGATGAAAACAGTTATCAGCAAGCTATGGACTTAGCGCTCAGAGATCATGAAGCGTGGTTCACTAAAGATGATTCAGCAATGCAAAACAGTGGCGGCTGGTATTCAACAAGATTACTTGCTATGGCTGCATTGGCGTGGGATCAGCGCCAGTACCAACCCTTGTATGCTGAGCCTATCTTTAAGCAATATATCCCAGAGTGGCTGGTTAAAGGCGATTTTAAAGATTAAGTGTAATTAAGTTTATTAAAGCTGCAGGTAGTCGTTTGATTATCTGTAGCTTTTTTTTTGGAAAATTAGTTTGCCGCTGCTTTAGTAATCTTTTTTAATGTATTTCTGGTTTTTAGGGTCGTGGAAATAAATAATTTTTCTGTATTTTTCGTAGGTCACCTCTGAGCCTCGTCGAAGTGTGACATTTCGTTGGCGAGTCGCTATTCGCTTTGCTCATGACGAGCTACATTAAGGATATTTATTAAATTCCGTGTCTCTTATAAGCGATTTAAATTCCAAGCGTCAAAAAACACCCCTTCATTAAATCTCGCTCGCCTTTTGTGATGCCTGCTTCTTTTGCAAGTGCTTGCCATTTTGAAATTGCCGCTGCTACTTTTTGATAAATTTCATTGGCTGCTTTCTCAGTTAGCTGAAAATAAATGGCAACCTCAAAGGCTAGCTCAGCCTCTAATGCATTGTCTTTGTCATCGATATTTAGGTGCAAGCCAGTGGCGTTAGGTGTGGGGTTAATATCGTATGCGGGTGATAAGCGCCAGCCTGTGGTGTCAAAGATAAAACCATGGTTGCGCAGGTGGTCATCACTATTAGAAACCATGATATTAAATAACATGCGCGTCCAAAGCTGCTTTAAATCTGCTTTGGTATTCGAGCCATTTCGAATTAAAAATTCAGCCAACTCTAGGTAGCTTGCGCCATCGTCGTTGCCATCAAAATAGGCTAGCTGAGTCATGGCAGACGTGAATTGGAGCCTTTTGCCGTTATCTATCCGATCAAACCGCTTGGTGAGAAAGATATGATGATCTGAGCCGATAGTTTGCACCTTACACTCAGACATATTGATTCCGGCATCAAGGGCCATTTTGTAAACGATGTATTCCCACAGGCCAATATCATATTCATCATGCCGACTAGGAAACTTTGCTAACCAAAGCGTACCGTCAACGTCTTTAACCGATGCCTTAGGCCGAGCGCCGCCAAGCGATGACCCCGGTGATATCAGCATGTTTAACCATTTAAGGTAATCTGGATTATCAAAATCTGGCTTGTTTTCAATTCCACTGGCTGCTTGCTCAAGCTCCGGTAATGAAGTAATTGCTGGCGCTGCGAAGTCTTCATTATCATCAAGGAAATTGCCGTTGTGTGCGGTACAAAATCTTAAGGCACCCATCCGAAAAGAATCATGAACGCCTAATAGATAATTTGTTTCAAGCAGCGTTTTTGCTTTGCGTTTTTCGATGCGCGCTATAACCGCTTCTCGGCGTTGCATTAATAATCGACCCCACCTATCAGGGCACGAATCGAGAAAGACTTTGAAGTTTCGGTCATCTGTAGCGTGTTGTTCCCCTGCATACAATTGAAGCGCCGGGTCAATTTGCAGTGCATATTTGGACTTAAGCCAGTCCGGATCATAGCTAAAACTGAAATGCTCTTTACCGCGGATGGCGGATGATCTTAATGTTCCTACAAACAGCGGTTTTTCAATTTCAAGCCAGTCAGCGTAGACGAAGATTTCCATCCTTTTAGCTTCCTACCTTTTTTTTCAGCAATTCGATGTCTTGTAGCTTTCTGCCAAGTTCATCATCAAGTGCAACTTTTGCCAAGTCGTCTAAAAGGTTCAGAGCAGCAAGTACATTTACATAATGACCAATAGAAACTGATGGGTCACCCTTGGTTATTTTTCGTAAGGTCGGCTTGGAAATTCCTGTTCTGCTAAACATCATTTCTTGATTGATTCCACGCCGTTTCATTGCCAGTAGAATGTTTTCACCCAACAGATGTAGTGTTTTCATATTTCGAGGGAATACGGTTGCGCCGCGCTTAAGAGGGCTACCTTTGTTTTTTTTCATAACAATAAAACTATGTTTTCATTTTTGGCTCGTGGATGAAACTATAGTTTCATTTGTGGTGTGAGGTCAACGGGCGTTGGTTAATTTACTAGCAAAGGTTTTGATCGTGTTTAGGTAGGAGTGATTCAGAAGAATTGATAGTAGTAAATTGAAACTATGCTTTCATGAATTTATGTATTAGTGAAAGCATAGCTTCACAAAATATTTTTGATTTGTTGTCATTAAGAATGACAAAGGCTGCGTTTTGATAGGCAGTAGATCTAGATGTTTTACAAAAACTGCAGGCGATCAAATAACCACCTGCAGTTTTTAGAACCGGTAACGGATTCTGCGAAGAAGACTAATTCGTCGCAGCTTTAGCAAACTTCGCCAGTGCGTTTTCAACTTTTCCAATCACCGCATCACAACCTTCAATCTGATGGCGGGCTTTTAAATAAGCCGGGTTGTTGTAGGACAACCAGACTTGGCCTTTTTCATCCTGACGAATTAATGCTTTTTGTGGCAAATCGATGGCGGTGCCTTGGCTGCATTGCATCAGCTTGGTGCCGATTTTTGGATTACCAAAAATCACCACCTGGGTCGGTGCCAGTTTCAGGTTTACACCTGCGGCATTCTTTTGGTGATCAATTCGAGTGAAAACCGTCATGCCTTTGCTGGTGAGCACTTGTTCTAATTTGTCGGCAGTGGCGGCAACGCTGTGATTGCTTTTGACTTCAATGGTGCTGTGATGGAGAAAAGATGCATTCAAGGTGGTGGGCTTTGCACCTTGATTAGAATAGCTGCCGGCACTTGCTGGCAAGCTGATGGTGGCTAATACGGTCAACAGCGAAGCGAGCGGCAATAAACGGGTTTTCATTATTAGAAGTCCTTTTTATACATTTTAGATACTAACTGCAGCAACTAGACCAGTGGTCGCAGTTCTCTACGACAGGCTTTTCACTATAGGGTTCCTTACCTATCTATGTGATAAGAGCTTACCTTGAATCGGCATTTAGCCTGAGTTAGTTGTGGGCTTGTTGATCTTTTTAATTAGCTGTCAGGGTCAGTTTGAAGGTGGTTAAAACGGTTAAAAAACGTAGCTTCCATTCAAGTTTTCCGATAGCCAAGCAAAATAGTCTGTCATTAGGCGTGACAGGGTTTGGCTATGGCTTTTATAATCGCGCCACTTGCTAGCACTATAAAAACTAACCAGGAGAAAAACCTAATGGCGATCGAGCGTACAATTTCAATGATCAAGCCCGATGCAGTTGCCAAAAATGTTATCGGCGAGATCTATGCCCGCTTTGAAAAAGTTGGTTTGAAGATCGTTGCTGCTAAGATGCTGCACTTGACCAAGGAACAGGCTGAAGGCTTCTATGCGGTTCACGCAGAGCGCCCTTTCTACGCTGATCTGGTAAAATTCATGACTTCTGGCCCTGTGATGGTTCAGGTTCTGGAAGGTGAGAACGCGATTGCTGCTAATCGCGATACTATGGGTGCGACTAACCCAGCTGAAGCTGCTGCAGGTACTATCCGCGCAGATTTCGCTGAGTCTATCGACGCTAATGCGGTTCACGGTTCTGATTCACCAGAAGCTGCTAAAACTGAAATTGCTTTCTTCTTTGAAGAAGGCGAGATTTGCCCGCGCGGCTAATCTCAAAGCGGGGAGCGCTTGCGCTCCCTGTGTGTTGTGACCGGAGTAAATATGTCTGCACAAACATCTGACAAGATTAATCTACTGAACTTTGACCGACCTGGTCTGGAACGCTTTTTCGAAATGTTAGGAGAAAAGCCGTTTCGTGCCATGCAGGTGATGAAATGGATTCACCAGCTAGGGGTGGATGACTTTGATCAGATGACCAATCTTAGTAAAGCACTGCGTATCAAGCTTCAGCAAACCTGCGAAGTTCGTGGCCCAGAAGTTACTTTGGATAAAGAATCTAGCGACGGCACCCGCAAATGGATGCTGAAATTGCCCGATGGCAATTTAGTTGAGACGGTGTATATCCCAGAAGATGGCCGTGGCACTTTATGTGTGTCTTCCCAAGTGGGCTGTTCACTGAATTGCAGCTTTTGTTCCACCGGTAAGCAAGGCTTTAGCCGTAATCTCGACTTATGGGAAATCATTGGTCAGGTATGGATTGCTTCCCGTTCTTTGGGTGACTGCCACCGTGACGACCGCCGGGTGACCAATGTGGTCATGATGGGTATGGGCGAGCCGCTGTTGAACTTCGACAATGTAGTCGGTTCAATGAACTTGATGATGGAAGACAATGCCTATGGTTTGTCTAAGCGCCGGGTGACTTTAAGTACTGCAGGCATGGCGCCTCAGTTAAGAGAATTAAAGAAAGTGAGCGAGTGTTCGCTGGCTTTATCATTGCATGCACCTAATGATTTGTTGCGTGGTGAGATTGTTCCACTGAACAAAAAGTATGCAATTAAAGAAGTGCTGGATGTTTGTCGTGATTATTTTAATGACAAACGTGTGGTAACCATTGAATATGTGATGTTGCATGAAGTGAACGACCGGGAACACCACGCCACTGAATTGGCGGCCTTGTTGGCAGATGTGCCATGTAAGTTGAATCTGATCCCGTTTAATCCCTTCCCAGGGACGATCTATCAGCGCTCCAGTAACAATGCAATTCACCGTTTCTCAAAAATATTGCAGACTGCTGGAATTAACACCACCACTCGCAAAACTCGTGGTGACGATATTGATGCTGCCTGTGGCCAATTGGTAGGTAAGGTTCAAGATAAAACCCGCCGACAGGAACGCGCACTTCAAGAGCGTCAGGAAAGAGAATTGCAAGTCATTCAACTCTGAGGACGGCTATGAAAGGACGATTTGGCTGGATTTTATTACTAGGCAGTTTAGTTTTGGCGGGTTGCCAAAGCTCACTTGTTGGTAAAGATCCCCGGGACAACCTGAAAGGTGAACAGCGAACCAGTTCGGCTGAATCACATCTGCGCTTAGGTTATGCCTACTTGCAAAGCGGACAAATTGAACGCGGCAAGGATCGATTCCTCAGAGCACTGCAATATGCCCCGGAACTGCCGAAAGTTCAGGCAGGCATGGGTTATTACTTCAGTCAGGTGGGGCAAAACCAACTGGCTGAAGTACATTACACAGAAGCCTTGCGATTGGATCCGACCAGCTCGGAAACTTTGAATAGTTTTGGTGTTCATCTATGTAATACCGGCAAATATTCACAGGCTCAGGTTAATTTCCGCAAAGCCTTATCCAACCAGTTTTATGGTACGCCAGCGCGTGCTTATGTTAACTCTGGTTTGTGTTTGCTAAAGGAAAATAAGCCAAAGCAAGCGATTGATGATTTACGTGAAGCGTTGAAAACTGAGCCAGAAAACCAACAGGCACTGCGAGCTTTAACTGAGTTCTATCTGGAAGATCAAAAGCTCAATCTGGCGACTCATTATTTAAATCGTTATAGCCGTACTGCTAAATCTTCGCCTCCGTTGTTGTGGTTGCAATACCAGCTAGCCACCGCAAAAGGCGATGATAAATTAGCCACTCGGGCATTAAATACATTGCAAAATAGCTATCCGGAATCGGATGAGACCTTCCAGCTGTTGCAGTCTTTAGACCGGAGTAACAAGTGAGCGAACCTAAAGTAAGTGAAAGTGTTGAATTCTCGGTTGCTACGCCTCCAAGTGCTCTATTAAAGCAGGCTCGTATCGCCAAAAACCTCACTGAAGAAGATATTGCAGCCAAATTGCATTTGCGCGTGGCAGTGGTCAAGCAAATGGAAGCTGAGACTGAGCTAGAAAGCGCAAGTAAGGTCTATTTACGCGGTTATATGCGTAACTATGCCAAGTTGCTTGGACTCAATTCAGATATCGTTCCTGAGGTCGTTGCCTTTAAAGAAGCGGCAGTTCGATCTGCGGCAAGTGGTAGTGTGAAGTTAGGTTTGCTGGTCGGTGCAGTAGTCGTCATTGCTGCTGTCGGGTGGGCAATTAGTTTGCTCTTAGGCAATTAAAGTCAAACAGTTGAAACCAACCTTTAAAAATAATTGCTGAGGCTAGTTTAGATGCAATATAAATCTCCGATTCGTCGGCGTAAAAGTCGTCAGATCATGGTCGGTAATGTACCGGTGGGTGGTGATGCGCCTATCACAGTACAAAGCATGACCAACACTGAAACTTGTGATATTGCTGCCACTGTTGCCCAAATTAGACGTTTGGAAGATGCCGGTGCAGATATTGTTCGGGTTTCAGTGCCTTCAATGGAAGCCGCTGAAGCCTTTGGTAAAATTCGCCAGCAGGTGAATGTTCCGCTGATCTCTGATATCCACTTCGATTATAAAATTGCCTTGCGAGTTGCCGAGCTGGGCGTTGATTGTTTGCGGATTAATCCAGGCAATATCGGTCGAGAAGATCGGGTGCGCTCGGTTATTGATGCAGCGCGTTATCACGGTATTCCGATACGAATTGGTGTGAATGCCGGTTCGTTAGAAAAAGATTTGCAAATGAAATACGGCGAGCCAACACCGGATGCATTGGTGGAGTCGGCTTTCCGTCATATCGATATTTTGGATCGACTGGATTTCCAAGAATATAAAATCAGCCTAAAGGCATCTGATGTTTTCATGACGATGGATGCCTACCGCAAGTTAGCCAGTCAGATTGACCAGCCATTGCATTTAGGCATTACTGAAGCTGGCGGTGCTAGAGCGGGTGCGGTGAAATCTGCAGTGGGTTTAGGCATGCTGCTTTATGAAGGCATCGGCGATACCTTGCGAATTTCTCTGGCTGCTGATCCGGTCGAAGAAATTAAAGTCGGTTTTGATCTACTGAAAAGCCTACGAATTCGTAGTCGCGGTATCAACATGATTGCTTGTCCGTCCTGTTCTCGTCAGAATTTTGATGTAATCAGTACCGTCAATCAGCTTGAGCAACGGTTGGAAGATATCAGTGAATCTCTCGATGTTGCCGTGATAGGCTGTGTGGTTAACGGTCCGGGCGAGGCCAAGGAAGCGGATGTCGGTTTAACCGGTGGCTCACCGAACCTGATTTATGTTGATGGCAAGCCAGATCATAAGCTTTCCAATGAGTCGTTAGTCGATCACTTCGAGCAAGTGATCAGAAAAAAACTGGCTGATAAGCAGCGCGATGAGGTGCAGCCAATTTCCATTAGCGCTAGTCCTGACTTGCCCAGTTGATAAGAGTAGTAGAGGAATACCTTGAGCAAAACACTTAGTGCCATTCGCGGCATGAATGACCTTTTGCCTGAACAAACGGTTGTTTGGCGTCACTTTGAGTCGGTAATTCGTAATTTGCTAGATAGCCATGGCTATCAGGAAGTGCGGATGCCGGTGGTTGAGAAAACCGAGCTATTTAAGCGCTCGATTGGCGAAGTAACCGATATCGTCGAAAAGGAAATGTACACCTTTGAGGATCGTAATGGCGAAAGCCTGACTTTGCGTCCTGAAGGTACTGCCGGTTGTGTTCGAGCAGCCTTGCAGCATGGTTTGATTCATAACCAGACCCAACGTTTGTGGTATGCCGGTCAAATGTACCGCTATGAGCGTCCGCAAAAAGGTCGTTATCGTCAATTTCATCAAGTAGGTGTTGAAGCATTTGGTATTGCCGATGCTTCTTTAGATGCTGAGCTGATTCTCATGACGGCCAACCTGTGGAAAAAACTCGGTTTAACCCCATTTGTTCGGTTAGAGATTAACTCTTTAGGTGATGCTGAAGAACGTAAGCTGTATCGGGAAAAACTGATTGCTTACTTTGAAGCCAGTCTAGAGCTGTTGGATGAAGACAGTAAGCGACGTCTACACAGTAATCCTTTAAGAATCCTAGATAGTAAAAACCCTGAAATGCAGGTGCTGATCGAAGCTGCGCCACGCTTGATGGATCATCTAGGTGAAGAGACTAAAGCGCACTTTGAAAAAGTGTGTAAATCTTTGGATGCTGCTGGTGTTGAATATCAAGTAAATACCCGTCTGGTACGTGGTCTGGACTATTACAACCGAACCGTTTTTGAGTGGGTGACTGATCACTTAGGTGCTCAGGGTACGGTGTGTGGTGGTGGTCGTTATGATGGGCTGGTTGAGCAGTTAGGCGGCAAACCAACCTGTGGTGCTGGCTTTGCGATGGGTGTTGAAAGACTGGTTGCGCTGTTACAAGACCTTGAGCTGCTAACCAATCTTGATGACAATCCGCACGCTTATTTAATGCGTTTGGGTGAGCAAGCAGAGATTCATGGTTTGGCATTAGCCAATCGTTTGCGTGATGCAGTACCTGGTTTGCGGTTATTAACTGACTGTCAGGGCGGCGCATTCAAGAAACAATTTAAACGGGCAGACAAAAGCGGTGCGCAAGTCGCTTTGGTAGTTGGTGAAGATGAAATTTCATCTGGCCAGGTGCAACTGAAGCCGTTAAGAACAACACAAGACCAGCAGGCGCTGGATGAAACAGCATTGATTCAGCAGCTCAAGCAGCTGATCGCTTAAGGAGACGAGTGTGGATACTGCCGATCAAAAACAGATCGAAGACGTCAAAAAATGGCTCAAGCAGAATGGCCCTTCAATGGTGGCCGGTGTAGTTCTGGGTGTTGTGGGTATTTTCGGCTGGGATTATTACCAGGGTTCAGTTGCGGAACATAAGCAAAATGCCTCGATAGCTTATGAAAAAATGCTGCGCCAAACCGGTGCTAGCCAAGTGACTTTACTGCCATTGGCAGATCTGCTGGTTAAGGATTATTCCGATACACCATATGCAGCTGCCGGTCAGTTACTGTTAGCTAAGTCGGCAGTTGAAGCCAATCAGCTGGAAAAGGCTGAAGGCTATTTACAGTGGGCAATTGATAAAGCTTCGCAAGACGAAGTGGTTCAAGAAGCTAAATTGCGCCTAGCTCGAGTATTCATTGCCCAACAAAAATTTGACCAAGCGTTGGCTGTGTTGACTGCACCTCAAAGCAAAGCTTATGTCGCTGCATTTGAAGCGTTAAAAGGCGATGCTTATTTGATGCAAAATCAGTTTGATCAAGCGAAGACTGCTTATGAAGCAGCCCTAGATGCTAATTTACCTGCGGTAGTTAATGTCAGCGGCATTCAAATGAAGCTAGACAACTTACCTGCATTGCGTGTGCTAAGAACGCAAACAGCTAAGTCTGACGAAGCTGAAGTATCGACTGAAGCAAGTGAAAAGACTGATGCTGAGCCGGTGACGGCGACCAGCGAGCAGGAGAAAGGTTAATGAAATGGCATCTGCCTGGTTTGCTTTCTCTGTCGGTTCTGGTTTCTGGCTGTAGCTGGTTCAGTTCCAACGAACAACCACTGCCACAGTTACCTCAATATCAGCCCACTGAAAGCTGGCAGGTGCTATGGGACGAAACGACCGGTGAAGGTACTTCTGACCTAGATTTACGCTTGCAGCCACAGGCTGATGCTAACAACGTTTACACGGTTGATTTCGAAGGTCAGTTTGAAGCAAGATCGCTGAAAAACGGTGCTTTGGTATGGCGCTTTGAAACTGAAAAGCCAGTAACCGGTGGCTTGGGTATTTCTGAAAAATCATTATTTGCTGGAACCAGCGACGCAGAAGTCTTAGCCATCAATATTGTTGATGGTAAGTTGGCTTGGCGTTCGGCGGTTTCTAGCGAAGTATTAGCGCGACCATTAGCCGTTAAGGGTGTGGTAATTGTACAAACCATCGACGGCAAGTTGTTTGGCCTAGATGCTAACGATGGCAAACAGTTGTGGTTGCAAGATCGCAGCGTGCCGGTACTTAGCTTGCGCGGTACTGCCAGTCCAATATTGGCTGACGATTCAGTAGTCGCTTCTTTTGCCGATGGCCGAATTGCTGCGTTTAACCCAGTGTCAGGTAATCTGATTTGGGAAAAACGGGTATCAGTACCTAGCGGTCGAACTGAGTTTGAACGCTTGGTTGATGTTGATTCAGACCCAGTTTGGTTTTCACCTTTGCTGTTAGCTTCTAGCTTTCAGGGCAATGCAATTGCACTGGATTATCGCAATGGCCAAACACTTTGGCAGCGTAGTGCTTCAGTTTACAGTCATGCTGCTGCAGCCAAGGGTAGTTATGTGATTGCTGAAGAAACCGGTAAAGTACGCGCACTTGACTTAAACAGTGGCGCTACTCGATGGGTTCAGGATAAGTTACAAGGTCGCCATTTAGGCGCAGTTGTAGCGACTGAACAAGGTTTCCTAGTTTCAGATGTTGAAGGTTGGCTGCACTTGTTGTCTGCCGATGATGGCCGTTTATTAGCCAGTATCGAAGTAGATGATAAAGGTTTAGCAGCAGCACCTAAGCTGGTTAAGCAAGGTGTGCTGGTTTATGGCAAAAGTGGTGTGCTGGCATTGATCAAACTGGTCAATAAGGCCCCATCGCGAGCTTATAAACAATCGATCTGATTAGATCGTCTATTTTAGTTTTTTTGCGGGTCGGGGTAATGCTTCGGCCCGTTTATTTGTTTTTCTATGGGCCAAATGGCCTGGTAAGTGAGTGACGTAATGCTTCCTGTAGTTGCCATAGTTGGTCGGCCAAATGTTGGTAAATCAACCCTATTTAATCGATTGACCCGTAGCCGTGATGCGCTAGTGGTGGATATTCCAGGTGTTACCCGAGATCGCCAATATGGTGAAGGCAAGGTTGGCCCTGCTCCATATATCGTGGTCGATACTGGCGGTATTACCGGTAATGATATTGGTGTTGATGGTGCAATGGCTGATCAGGTGCAATGTGCACTGGATGAAGCAGACATCATTCTGTTCATGGTTGATGGTCGTGATGGCTTAACTTCAGTGGACCAAGCACTAGCACGTCAATTACGCATCATGGGCAAAACAGCCAAGCTGATTGTCAACAAAACAGATGGTGCTGATCCTGATGTGCAAGCGGCAGAATTTTACGAATTAGGATTGGGTGAAGCCTATCCAATTGCTGCTGTTCATAACCGTGGCGTTCGTTCGTTAATGGATGAAATGCTCGAAGGTTATGAGCCGCCAGAAGAAGATCCAGAGTGGGAGCGCACCCTAAAACTTGCCATTGTAGGTCGACCAAACGTAGGTAAATCTACCTTGGTTAATCGAATGCTGGGTGAAGACCGGGTGGTGGTTTTTGACATGCCAGGCACCACGACCGATAGCATTTACACCAAAATGGAACGCGATGGTACGCCTTACACCATTATCGACACTGCCGGTGTTCGTAAGCGTGGCAAGGTGACGGAGACGCTAGAAAAATTCTCGGTGATTAAAACACTGAAAGCGATCGAAGATTCCAATGTTGTGTTGGTGTTGATCGATGGTCGACAAGGTTTATCAGACCAAGATTTAAGCTTGTTAGGTTTCGCGATGGATGCCGGCAAGGCAATCGTAATGGCGGTCAACAAGTGGGATGGTTTGAGTGGTGATGAACGAGTTGAAATAAAGCGTGAGTTAGAGCGTCGTCTGGAATTTATGGATTACGCCGATATGCACTTTATCTCGGCATTGCATGGTTCTGGTGTTGGCGTGATGTGGGAATCAATTGATGCAGCTTATGAGTGTGCAACTCGCGAATTATCTACTTCGTTGCTGACCCGTATTCTTGAGCAGGCAGTGGTCGATCATCAGCCACCGATGGTTTATGGTCGTCGAATTAAGCTGCGCTACGCTCACTCAGGTGGTCGTAATCCACCCATTATTGTTATTCACGGTAATCAGACAGCTTCACTGCCAAAGTCTTACCTGCGCTATTTGCAGAACTATTTCCGTAAGAGTTTGGAAATGGTCGGCACGCCAATTCGTATTGAAATGCGTGGCGGTGAAAACCCCTATGCCGATAAGAAAAATGCCTTGAGTGCTCGTCAAAAGCAAACCCTGAAAAAGTACCAAGATAATATTCGCCCGACCAGAGTAAAAGTTGAGGTCAATGCCACAACTGGACAACCTGTTTTGCCAAAGGGTGTAAAAGCCAGGCAAGCAGACAAAACTGCTGATGGAAAGCCGGCCGCGACTGCGAAACCAGCCAATCCAAGATACGATAAAGCTTTGTCCAAAAGTTATAAGGGCAAGCCGCTAACTGCCAAGGTTAAAAAAGAAACTAAAGGAAAAACTGCTCGTAAGAGAAAGTAGAGTACTTCAGCGCAAGATTAGCTCGAATAAAAAACCGCTTAATCAGCTGTAACACCAGCTTGATTAAGCGGTTTTTTTGTTCAGCATGCATCAATTTATATTTCAGTAAAAACAGCTCTGCCATTGCGCTTTGTCATCCTCCCAACTAAAAATAAATCAGTCTTATCAGATTTGTTTCGGTAGTCATGAGACAAATTTGATATTGCACCCTTCAATCGCTGTTGTTTTAAGGCTCCCCTTAACAGACTTGAAAATTTTGATTTTTCTTTCGCACCTTGTGCGTCAGTCCAAATAGTTCAACAGGTAAAGCTCTATGCCATGGAAAGGTGAAGACAATGATTAAGTTGCTAATATATCGAGTCGTTATCGCAATTTTTTTGATGCAACCAGTAGTGTCTTTTGCATCACAATCACTAGAAGAAAAAATACGTCAGCTAGAAGAAAAAATTGGGCAGCTGGAAAGTTTGACCGGCCAAGGCAAAGGCGCAACAGTTGAATTGTATGGTTCAGTGAGGACTTTATTTGAAGCTGCGTCTATTGAGCAAGGTACCTCTGATTTAACAACCACGGATTTCCAAAATGCTGAATCAAGGCTTGGACTTCGTATTGCAGCAAAACCAGCATCTGATTGGTCGGTTCAATTTCGTGGTGAATGGAATCTTGACGGTAGCGATGAAGGTAATTTTGGATCAGGTCGCTTGTCATATATCGAATTAGAAAATAAAGATTGGGGACGTTTTGCTTTTGGTCGGCAATGGACCGGTTTTTATCAAGTAATCGGTGCACCATTAGATACGGCTAACAACGGTTCTCTCGGTGGATTCGATGCAATAGGTGCTCCAGATCGATTGGGTAACTTGTTAACTTATAATCGAACAGTCGATTTATTAGGTAAACCATTGTCCATTCAAGTTGATGGAGAATTTTCAGGTGAAGATGGCGCAAAAGATACGCTTGAAAGCTACGCATTTTCATCTTCATTAGATCTTTCTGAATACTTATTTGGACTTTCTTACGGAAAATATTATGAAGACGGTGAAGCTGCAAATTTACTAGGCCTATCTGCTGGATACCAGAACAGAAAAATCTTTGTTAGCACGAGTTATATTTTAAAGAGCGTAGGTGAATTTAAGCCTTCTGCATTTGATTTATCGGTGCTTTACAGCAAAGGAAAAGATAAGCTTTTAGGCAAGGTATATTTATACAACTCTTATCAAAAGGGTAGTGCTAGTCAAGATGCTTTAGGCTTTTTATTATCATTGCAACACCAGCTTAATGACCAGCTTCGACTATGGGGCGAAGTAGGTTATACCGACTCTGAAGGTGACGCTCTAAGTGATGATGACCGTACTAAATATTATGCATCGCTAGGTGTTCGTTTTGATTTCAGTGTGGGGCTAAATTAAGGCGGTCGTAGCAGAATGGATAAATACAATGGTTGGAAATTTAGGTAGTCAAGCGGTGCTCTTGAATCTCCAAACAAGGTGAGCAAAAAACCTGTTTGATCGACTAGTGAATGAGTCGTATCAAGCAGGTTTTTTTGTGCCTGTATTTTTTGTTTTGAACTGTAGCCTGCCAGTGGGTGGAAAGGTCAATGTGATAGAAGTTCGAGTTTGCCGGTAGCGCACTTGGCCAAAGAAAAGACAATTACGGCCAAACCTTTGAAGGGTGGCGCATTTTCAGAGATTGGCGCTTGTTTTTTTGCACTTTGTTGAAGCAGGATCTACAACTAGATCAACCTTGCCGGGTTTGCTGCCCCGTACGGGTAACCAATATGGATCGAGCTTGAATACAAGGATGCAATAACGGATGCCCGTAAGCAGTGATAATAAAAATTCTGAAATCTTTTTTTACCCAAATAAACTGTGCACGCCACTGAACAAAATTAGTGGTGGGTGCGGTCATTTATTACCTTAACCAAGGAAAGGGAGATACAACACATGATCAAGGTAAAACCTCTTTTGGTAAGTGTCGCTGTTCTGGCCGCACTACCTAGCTTCGCTCAAGCTCAGTCACTGGAAGATCGTATTCGTCAGCTGGAATCACAAATCGGCGTGATGGAATCTACTCCAGGTCAAGGTGCTGGTGGTTCTGTTGAGTTGTATGGTTCTTTGCGTACCCAGCTGCAATATCAAGATCAGGAAGTTGGAACTGCTGACGATAGCAGCACTGATGTAACTGATGCGGCTTCACGTATCGGTATTCGTGCAACTTCTGACATGGGTAATGGCTGGAAAGCTACTGCACGTGGTGAATGGAAAGTACAGATTGGCGAAGGTGCAGGCTTTGGTGATGGTCGCCTAGCTTACGTTCAGTTAGCTAAAGATGGCTTAGGTGCAGTTGCAATCGGTCAGCAATGGACTGGTTTCTATAACTTTGTTGGCGCTGTAACTGACGTAGCCAACGATGGCACGCCAGGTGGTTATAACTTGGTTGCTGGCGTATTCCGTGCTAGCAATATGGTGACTTACACCAACAAGTTTGCTGGTTTGGTTAGTGTTCAGGTAGATACTCAGTTTGACGGTGACACTGATAATGACACAGATCTGACAAATGATGGTCGTGATAATCTAGATCGTTATGCCGTTTCTGCTGGTGTTAATCTGGAAGGTGTTCAACTGGCAGCTTCTTATGATTCATCTAAAGCAGACTCTGGCGATTCAACCGATTTGCTAGGTTTAGCAGCTGGCTATGCGCAAGGCCCCTACTATGTTGGTTTGAGCTACACCTCTAAAGATACTGGCGGTACTGCTGAGCCTTCAGCGATTGATTTGTCAGGTACTTACAGCTTCGGTAAGAACACGCTGATCGGTCATTACTACACCTACGACTCAGACCTCGCTGGTGCTGCAAGCAACGATGCAGATGGCATTCAGGTAGCGATTCAACATCAAATGAATGATCAACTGCGTTTGTGGGCTGACTTGCGTTTAGATGACGCTGATGGTGTTGGTGGTGGTATAGATGATGTAGAAACCACGACTCTGTCATTAGGCGCACGTTACGACTTCAGTATCACTAACTAATACTTGTGATCTGAAATCAGAACTGCAAAAACCCCATCATTCTCCAGGGTGATGGGGTTTTTTTATAGGTGTAAAACATGTGTGGTTAATTTTTTTTGATCTCGATGAAACGTTAATTGCAAGATTAGAAAAAACAAATAGATTGGTTGCTGTTCAAATGAGAAGTATCTATTTGCAGAGGCATGGAGAAATATTGTCTAACAGAAAAGTGTATGGTGGTTGGAGGTTCTTCCCTTTATATCAAGATCTTCATGTTAGTTTCTTTGTAGATATTGCTAGAAGAGCTGGCTATGGGGACTGTCGACTTTTTTTTGTTACCAGTTCAAATTATGAAGAAGATGAAATAAAAGAAATGCTAAAAATGTTTTTTGCAAAAACAGCCGCCGTTAAAAAGTTAATCGACAATGCTGGTTTTGCAAACAAAAATTCTCCGCCAATAATTTCTGAAACTAACGAAGATGGCGATATAGAATTAAATTATTCTGCAACAAAAATCGCCCAGATGAGTAGGTTCAAATCAAATGTTGCACGAATTAGTAGAAAAAGCATTTCGTGGAGGCACTGTTTTTTGATTGATGATTCGGGAGAGAACATGATTGCAGCAATCGAACGAGGTGCCCAAGCGATTAATTCGCAATCAGATATATATCAAAAAGAGTTAGCGGATTTTTCTAAAGCATTAAAAACGCGGCAGCCATTTACTTCTGCCACAGTGTTAGAAGATGATAGTTCGAGCAGCAGCTATAGTATGCTTGATTCTTCATCTGTAAGTTCTTTCCCAGACGATTAACGATTAATTGGCTTGTTTTAAAAATAATTCTGGCGAAACAGAATAACCATTTAATCCCACTGTCCAATGTAAATGTGGCCCGGTTACTCTGCCGGTTGCGCCAACCTTTCCAAGTGCCTCTCCCCGAGCAATTACCTGGCCTTTTTTAACCCCAATTTCGCTCATATGGCAATACATGGTAACTAAGCCTTGGCCGTGGTCGATATAAACGCTTTTTCCGTTGAAGAAAAAATCACCTGTCAATACTACGGTGCCAGCAGATGGCGCTTTGATGGCAGTGCCTTTGGGCGCAGCGAGGTCTAATCCGCTGTGTGGTTTTCTGGGTTGATCGTTAAAAAAGCGCTTTAAGCCAAAGGGGCTAGAAACCGGTGCAGTAACCGGTAAATCAAAATTAGTGTCTGGAATCTGACTGCTAAAGCTGGCAAATGCCTGTCGAGATAATTTTTTCTCTCGCTTGAATCTGGCCAGTTGTTCTTTGGAAGGCGAGACATATTTCTTTTTCTTGCCAGTTAATTTTATTCTCTGCTCTTTATACGCATAGTCATTAATTGAAAAGGCTTGAGTGATTTTCTGGCCGCTGCTTTTACTGGTAATCGTTAATTCGGCGTTGCCCGGTTGCTGAGATAAAGGAATGCCAACTAGCGCAACAGTTTTGCCATTTTCGCGGGTGATAAATAATGGCTTGTTTCTAAACCAAGCTTGTTCTGTGTCTGCTGGCACTTCAATAATTGCCACACCACCGGGGATTGCTGATGCATTGGGCAGGGCATGTGCGCTATTGGAAAATACTGTTAAAGCAGAGCCGAAAATAACGGCCGATACCAAAGTAGTTTGAAGTTTTTTTAATGATTTAATCATTTGCGGCTTCCAGTTGCTGCGTTGCTTTACTTGTGATCTGTGCCGATGCACTGCCTTGGGCCAGTTGAATGTTAATGATTTGTCCGCTGGTTAATTGCTCAGAAGATTTAATCACTTGCTGCTTTTCATTGGTGACTAAGGCATAACCGCGACTCAGTGTAGATAACGGACTGTAGCTGTTTAACCCCTCGGCTAATCGAGCTAATTGGTTTTTCTTTTGCTGCATTTTTTGTTCAATAGCAAAATTCATTTTCAAATTTAATTGTTCCAGCTGGCTCGCTTTAGCAGCAATTTGTTTTTCTGGCGAATGGCTGGTTAATCGATGTTGCAATTGAGTTAATTTTTTAGCTCGATCCTGTAAATTCTTTTCGATAAAAGTATTCAAACGAAAAGTTAACTGATCCAGCTGCTGCATTTTTTGTTGCAACTGCTGGCCGGGGTGACGCAACCGAGAAGACAAATGCGTCAGGTTTTGTTGGTTGGCACGAATCCGCTGTTGAATCAGTTGAATCAGCTTTCGCCTTTGCTGTGCCAGCCAGATTTGTTCACCACCGTGATCCGGGCTGACTAATTCTGCCGCTGCTGAAGGTGTCGCTGCTTGGGCGTCGGCAACGAAATCTGAGATCGAAGTATCTATCTCATGACCGACTGCGCTGATAATCGGTAATTCGCTGGCAGCAATTGCCCGGGCGAGTGCTTCGTCGTTAAATGCTTGTAAGTCTTCCAGAGAGCCACCACCTCGGCCGATAATCAGCAAGTCACACTCTTGCCGCCGGTTAGCCGTTTGCAGTGCCTGAATCAATCGAGGTGCCGCTTCAGCCCCTTGCACCGCAGCGGGGTAAATAATCACTTCAATGGCTGGGTTGCGCCGTTTTAAAACGGTTAAAATATCGGTGATTGCTGCGCCGGTGGGCGAGGTGATCACACCAATTTTTTTCGGTGATTCGGGGAAGGCTTTTTTACTCGCTGGATCAAACAGCCCTTCATGCCATAAACGCTGTTTAAGTAACTCAAATTCACGTTTAAGGGCACCGTTACCCGCTTGCTCCATATGGTCGATGATTAGCTGATAGTTACCGCGGGGTTCGTAAAGGCTAATTCGCCCACGCACCAGCAATTGCATGCCATCTTGCGGCTCAAAACCAATCCGTGAATTCTCCCGGCGGAACATCGCGCAGCTAATGTTGGCTTTTTTGTCTTTGAGGGTGAAATACCAGTGGCCTGACCCATGTGGACGATAACCAGAAAGCTCGGCTTCTAACCAGATGGAAGGGAAAGTAGATTCCAATAAATAGCGTGCAGACTGGTTTAAACCGCTAACGCTGAGCGGTTGAGACTTGTCTCGCCCAGCACCGCTGAGGGAAGAATTTTCAGATATCACCAGCTTTAAGTTCCTATTCAGGTCGCAAGTCTTTATAATTTCGCGTCAAAGTTTTTCCCGCTCCATCTCACCTGGATTTCCGCTATGAGAATTACACAGGAAGCTTTGACTTTCGACGACGTTTTATTGATTCCCGCCCATTCCGAGGTAATGCCCAAAGATGTTGATTTGGGTACCCAGCTGACGCGTGAAATCCGCCTCAACTTGCCGGTGCTGTCTTCAGCAATGGACACTGTGACCGAAGCTCGTCTGGCCATCGCGATGGCTCAGGAAGGCGGCTTAGGTATTATCCACAAGAACATGACCGTTGCCGAGCAGGCAAGCCATGTTCGACGGGTAAAAAAATATGAAAGTGGCGTAGTTAAGAACCCTATCACTATCTCCCCTGATGCTACCTTGCAACAACTGCGTGCATTAACCGAAGAAAATAATATCTCCGGTGTGCCAGTGGTTGAAGCTGGTGATCAGCTGTTGGGTATTGTGACAGCCCGCGATATGCGTTTCCAGAACGATCCGCAAATCAAGGTTTCAGAAATCATGACACCCAAGCCTCGTTTGGTCACGGTCAAGGAAGGGGTAACTCGCCCTGAAATTGAATCGCTGTTCAAAGAGCACCGGGTAGAAAAGTTGTTAATCATCGATGACAACTTTTGTTTGCTAGGTCTGATCACCGTTACCGACATCAAAAAATCCCGCGCCTTCCCTAATGCTTGTAAAGATGATCAGGGGCAGCTGCGTGTTGGTGCAGCGGTTGGTACCGGTGGCGATAGTGAAAAACGAATTACCGCTTTGGTAGAAGCGGGTGTCGACGTAGTGGTAGTCGATACCGCCCACGGCCACTCGCAAGGTGTTCTAGACCGAGTGCGTTGGGTGAAGGATAACTTCCCTCAGGTACAGGTTATCGGCGGTAATATCGCAACTGGCGATGCAGCATTAGCATTGGTTGAAGCAGGCGCTGATGGTGTGAAAGTGGGTATTGGCCCAGGTTCTATTTGCACCACCCGAATTGTTGCAGGTGTCGGCGTGCCGCAAATTACTGCAGTGTCTAATGTGGCAAAAGCATTAGAAGGAACTGGCGTTCCTCTGGTTGCCGATGGCGGTTTACGCTATTCCGGTGATTTAGCCAAAGCGGTTGCTGCAGGTGCTCATGTAGTCATGATTGGTGGCCTGTTAGCCGGTACTGATGAAGCGCCGGGTGAAATTGAGCTCTTCCAGGGTCGATCTTACAAGGCATATCGAGGTATGGGTTCTTTAGGTGCCATGGCGCAAAGCCAGGGTTCTTCAGACCGTTACTTCCAAGATGCCAGTTCAGGTGCCGATAAATTAGTACCCGAAGGTATTGAAGGCCGAGTTGCCTGCAAAGGGCCAATGAGCTCGATTGTTCACCAGCTAATGGGTGGTCTGCGTGCCAGCATGGGTTATACCGGCTGTGCCACTGTCGACCAAATGCGAACCAAGCCGGAATTCGTCAAGGTGAGTTCAGCGGGCATGCGTGAAAGCCACGTTCACGATGTCACAATCACCAAAGAAGCGCCTAACTACAAAATGGGTTAAGCCGCTTAATTCCGAAAATAAAAAATGGGCCAGTGTTATCTGGCCCTTTACTTATCTTGGTAGTCGCTCTGGCTAATTTTTATCTGCCAGAGCTTTGAGGAGTAACCTGTGACTCAGTCGCGAAATATTCATGATAAGCCGATTCTGATTCTGGATTTTGGCTCCCAGTACACTCAGTTGATTGCCCGTCGCATCCGTGAAATCGGTATTTATTGCGAATTGTTACCTTGGGATATCGACCCCCAGCGTATTCGTGATTTTAATCCGGCAGGTATTATTCTTTCTGGTGGCCCAGAATCGACCATCGAAGAAAACTCTCCTCGTGCGCCTGAGCTGGTGTTTGAAATCGGCGTGCCGGTGCTGGGTATTTGCTACGGCATGCAAACCATGGCAATGCAGCTGGGCGGCAAGGTAGCAACATCGGTTGATAAAGAATTTGGCTATGCCCAGATTCGTGCCCGTGGCCATTCTGAATTACTGCGCGATATTCAAGACCATGTGAATGATCAAGGCCATGGCCTGCTAGACGTCTGGATGAGTCATGGTGATAAAGTCACCGAAATGCCGCAGGACTTCGTTCTGATGGCCAGCACAGAATCTTGTCCAATTGCTGGCATCGCGAACAAAGAAAAGCATTTCTATGGCATTCAGTTCCACCCAGAAGTCACCCATACCCATCAAGGTGAGCATTTACTTCGTCGCTTTGCCTTAGAGATTTGCGGTTGTGAAGCCCTGTGGACTTCGGCCAGCATTATCGATAATGCGATTGAAAACGTTCGCGCCCAAGTCGGCAAGGACGAAGTCATTCTTGGTTTGTCGGGTGGTGTCGATTCCTCAGTGGTTGCCGCGCTGTTACATAAAGCGATTGGCGATCAGCTGACTTGTGTATTTGTCGATAATGGCTTGTTACGTCTGCATGAAGGCGATCAAGTCATGGCGATGTTCGCCCAGAATATGGGTGTAAAAGTGATTCGAGTTGATGCTGAAGATCGCTTTTTAAGCAAACTAAAAGGCGAGTCAGATCCAGAAGCCAAGCGTAAAATTATTGGCCATGAGTTTATTGAAATCTTCGATGAAGAAGCCGGTAAGCTGACCAATGCCAAATGGCTGGCGCAGGGCACGATTTATCCAGATGTGATCGAATCTGCCGGTGCCGGAACAGGCAAAGCACACGTTATCAAGTCGCATCACAATGTCGGTGGCCTGCCAGACGACATGGCGCTTAGCTTAATTGAGCCTTTACGTGAGCTGTTTAAAGATGAAGTGCGTAAGCTGGGCTTAGAATTAGGCCTGCCATATGACATGGTTTATCGTCATCCTTTCCCAGGGCCAGGTTTAGGTGTGCGAATTCTTGGTGAAGTGAAAAAAGAATATGCCGATATTTTGCGCCGTGCCGATGCGATCTTTATGGAAGAGCTGCACAGCTCAGGTTATTACCATAAAACCAGCCAAGCATTTGCGGTATTCCTGCCCGTAAAATCGGTTGGAGTAACCGGCGATGCACGCCGTTATGAATTTGTAGTGGCATTACGTGCAGTAGAAACCATCGACTTTATGACCGCTCGCTGGGCACATTTACCCTATGAATTATTGGGTACTTGTTCCAATCGAATTATTAATGAAATCGATGGAATTTCCCGAGTGACTTACGACATCAGTGGCAAGCCGCCAGCGACGATCGAGTGGGAATAAGCAGTTAAAAATAAAACAGCAATAAGTTGAAAACCTAAATAGGTTAACTTGACTACAAAAAAATGCCGCACTTTATCTAACGTAAAATGCGGCATTTTTAATGACTGGTAGAAAATACCCGACTAGATGTTTTTTGATAATATCTCAATAGATAGCCGTATAGTTTCGCCAACTGAAACGTGACAAGTGCCGGGGTTTTATTACCTACACTAAGCGAGTAATCAATCGGCGGTTATTTTGTATGAACACAACTAAAAGTAATGTTTTTCCGCGCATGTCATCTAGAAACCGAGTTGTTGCTTGGGCCGGCGCATTCGTACCTTTATTTGTAGCAACACTACTGGTTTTAGTGAGTGTTTTTTTAACAAATTAATTTCTGCTGTGGGAAAGTTTTCGGATTACTTTTTCAAGATTAAATGACATTTTTTCAGTGCTGTGGCGCAAAATCCCAGCAGTGTCATCGAGTAGGTCGACATCCCAAATCTGGCATTTCTTTTCTAGCTGTTGGCGGTCAGAAATAGAAACCAGCTGTGATTCGTTGGCTAAATAGTGTTCTAGCGTTTTTTGCTCAGGCTTTCGGTTATTAATTACTAGATGATCGATTTTTCGTTTGATGGTTTTTTCGACCGCCGATAAAAAATCTTCAGCAGAAAATCCGCGCGTTTCACTATGTTTGGTCATAATGTTGCACAAATACACCAGCGGTGCCGAAACATCTTTGAGGGTTTGAGCTACTTCTGGAACCAGCAAGTTTGGAATTAACGAAGTGTATAAATCGCCGGGGCCAAGCAAAATTACGTCGGCATTTTTTAAAGCTTCAAGTACCGGCGGATAAGCGGTTACCGAATCACCGTGGTGCGGTACTAAATAAATATTACTAATTTTGCTTAAAGTACGGGTGCGCGGTAAATCAATTGCGCTTTCACCAAAAATTCGCTGGCCACTATCTAAATCTGCAACCAGTGTCACTCGGTCGGTACTCACCGGCAAAATCTTCTGGGTTACATTGAGCATTTCTGCCATCGCTTGAATCGCCGATGGAAAATCACCTGCATATTGCGACAACATGGTGAGCAACATATTGCCGGCGTTATGCCCCTGAAGTCGCCCATCTGCAGAAAAACGCTTAAGCAGCATATCTCGCATGATTTCCCGTTGCGGAGATAAAGCTAACAAACATTTCAATACATCACCCGGGGGCAAAATACCCAACTCATCACGTAGTTTGCCGGTGCTACCGCCGCTGTCGGCCATGGAAACAATGGCGCAAATATTGATATTGGGAAGGTCACGCAATGCCGATAACAAAGCAAACTGGCCTGTGCCGCCACCGATAGTGACGATAGAAAGCGGTTTGTTGTTTTTTGCAGGTGAAAGGGTAGTGTTCAGCGGCTGAGTCATAACTCGATCAATAGTTACTTTTGAATCAAGCATGCAATCAAAAACGTTAATCGGCAAGTGCCCAGATTATTTTTCTGGGCACTTTATTGACGGGTCAAGGGTATTTAAAAATTAGCCAGCGCGGCCATCGGCACGAGCAGTCACTAGCATCTTGCCGTAATTACTCAGGAAAATAATAAACGCCAAGCTCCACAATATGCCGGTTACTAACAGTAATGGCAGATAGAATGCTGGTAATAAACTGGCGAAAATACGGCATAAGCCAGCAGAAAGAATTAATGCGAAAGCCCATGGCATTGCTTTTGGAGGGGTTAATGGCCGGCCGGTATGGCCCAAAGTAACCCGCGCTAGCATGGCTAAAACCAGGCTGGCCATGCCACCAACGCCAAAGCTGTGAAGCACCATTGATAAAGAAACGCTAGCGGTGAAGCTGTGGATCACCAGCAACAACAAGCCTAATGGAATAAATGCCCAAGCTAGATGTAATGACCACAGCAAAGGGTTCCTGAAACTATGCGCGCCACCCCAGCTTAGAAAGCGGTAGCCGTTAAATACCAAGCTAGCAGCGGCTAAAGCAGCGGTCGCTAGTGGGTAACTATCCAAACCGAATACCGACAGTGCAGCTAAACCAGCCAAGCTGGCAATCGCTGCTTTTTCAGTCCAAGCAGGTAGGTCGTTGCGCTCAAAGTCGGTGGAGCGAGAAGTGAAAAATGGAATCACTCGACCACCAATCACACTCATCACTAGCACCACTAAAATCATGCCGCTGTGCAAACTACCCATGGCTAAAACAAAATCACCGCTGCTTGCCAGCCAGCTGCTTAATGCACTAACAAAACCTAAACCGCACAGTATTGGAGTGAAAATTAGGTTGCGCCATTGGCGAACTTTAATCACATAGCCCGCCATAATGCTGGCGGCTGCTACTGGGAAGGCAAAGTTAAGAACAACGGCCAGCAAAGGTAAGTCACCGGTAAAAAGCATGGCAAGGCGAGCTGCCAGCCACAACGCAAATAGAGCGGCTAGTGGCGCACCGCGAAGGCCAATCAAGCCGGTCCAGTTTTGAACCGCAGTCAGCAAAAAACCAACAATAATCGCGCTACCAAAACCAAAAATCATTTCATGGCCGTGCCAGAAAAGAGTGCCGCCAACTGGGTTGAGTTGCAGCATGCCAAAGAAACTGGCTAACCAAAGTGGAATGGCGACCAAAGCCAGCAGGCTGCCAAATAGAAAGAAGGGGCGAAAGGCCAAGCGCCAGATAGGCGTGATCTTCATTGCTTTGTCTTGAATATCAATTTGCATCATAACATTGGGGACCGGTGAGACTGCTGGAGCGGATTATGGCAAGAGTTCTGTCATAATGACATAGACAAGTTGATTGTGATCAGGTTTATCGTAAATGCAAATCACTGCTAATAACAGTTGGTTTAGAGAGGCGTCGGTAAATGACTGTCGGGAACGCAGACGGTTCGCATGTAATGTGCCCTAGGTAAGGCTAAACGCCGTTATCCTCACCAAGAAAGGTGAGGGCTTGTTCACATAGCAAAGCGTTATGCATTTGGCGTGAAGTGTACCGAATTAATCGTATAGGGCTTGTTTAAGCATTTTCGGTATTGTTTTTTTCAACGGCTCTTGATGCTAGAACAGCAAGCCCACCAATAGCGATACCAATGCCTAATAATTTAAGTAGCCTGGGGTTTTCAGATACGGCAGCTGCAACAGCAATGCCCGCAGCAGTAGCGCTAACACCTTTTACTACTTGTGTTGATGAGACCTCTAATCCTGACGCCCATTTTACAAAGTGTTCGCAGTTCATAGATGTTATTGAATATTCCCATTTTCCAATTTGGGATCTTGCGTTCGCAAGTAACTGTGAGATAGGTATATCCATAGGCATGTCAGCAACATATGTTTTTTTGTTGTCAGTAACGATGTGCCATGGCTCTTCTTGTACAGTGCCATTTCTTTTGGTTGCAGAGATAAGTATTGGGTTTCCAAGCGAGCAAAGCTTATCCGTAACAATTGACCAGTGTTGATAAATACTAAAATTGGTTACAACAACATCGCCAGGTCTTACTATTAATTCTTTCATTTAATATCCTTGTCTAACGAGCTTCGAGATTAACTCCATTTAGTCTACATTCTGCGCTCAAGCATAAAATGAAGGTAGGTGTATGCGAATCAGGCTCATTTTTTTGTTTATTTGTTAAACATATTGCCGGAAAGTAGGTTTATTCTCCAGTGAGAAAATTAAAATTACCGGTTTGATGCTGGGAGCGCAGGCGGCCCGCCTGCATTTGCATGAGAAAGCATTTATGTGCCTTTGGCGCTATGCAGGCAAGCTGCCTGCGCTCCCGGTAACGGTTCTGCATGGCTTTTGATATCGAAGTCAAAAGCCTGTTTCTTCATTCTGAACAAGGAAGCAGGCATCCACACACCAAGGGTGGCAGGGATGGCTCAATTTCATCTTTATAGCGCGTTGATAAATTTGGGCTGGTTTTTTCGACCTTTAACTTAAAGATTTTTATTCGCCCACTTAACAGCGTTTACCAGGTTGCCGATAGGATAAATATGTAAGCGGACATCGCCTAAATCAAGCTGTTGTAAGCGTTCCTGAATAATTTCAAGGAAGCTTTCTGGCCCGATATTTCCCAATAATGAACTGACCTTCCAACCATACTGCAACAGCAAACCTAGCGATGTACTGACACGACATTGCTTAGCAAACTTCATCAGCCCAGTAAGGGTTGTTGGGCTGGGTACGCCAATACGAATTGGGGCATCAATATTGGCTTGTCGAACCTGCTCGATCCAGTTAATAACGCCTTCAGCATCAAAAGATAACTGAGTAGTAATTTCTACAGAAAATCCTCTGGCAACCAATTCACTGTGTTTTTGTTTGAGGTAAGCCCATAAAATATCATTGTGAACCTTTGGGTGGCCCACCGGGTAGCCAGCAATACCAATATTTTTGATGGCAAATTTTTCGATGCAATGACTTTGAATGAGTTCTAATGAGTCAGAAAATGGCCCTTGTGGTGCTGAAGGGTCGCCGCCGACAAGAAACAGACTTTCGATTGCAGCAACCTTTTTGGCCTGTGAAAGATATGACTCCAGCTCAGCTGGTGAAGTGATTCGACGCGCTGATATAATTGGCATCGGCTCAAGGGAGTGCTTGTTGAGTGCCTCAATTGCATCAAGGCGCTGTTTCATGGTTTCATTACCCAAGTAGGCAATCTTCACTTGGGTATTATTTGAAATAGAAGCTGCGACTTGGGGGATGCTGCCGATATCTCGAGATGTCATTTCCAAAGAAAAGTCTGTCAGCTTAGCTGACTGCGTGTTGCTCATAGTGTTTGCCTTCATCCAAATATTAATTAAATATCAGTTGAAAAAAATAGAGTAATCCAATAAAAAAGAGCCAAAAAAATATTGCTAAAGCTAATAATATCGTCCGGCGGAAATAAAATATATGTAGTGCGAAATAACGGTAAAACCATCACCTAAATAATTTCGTGTAGACTCACTCTTAGAAAAGTAGGCGCATCGCACAGGGTAAATATTATGCGAGTGCTGACACTGTTAATCCGATAGATTGGGTTAGATAGGTTAGCTCAAAATTATTTGTAACGATATATAATACTCTACGATTAAAGAGTAATGTCAGAGTGTTAATTGACTGTGTTTTTATAATTAATTTCCAAGTGCATTATATTCCTTTGCAGTCATTAAAAGATGTGGGTTTGATCTAGTGAAGTTATACCAATTAATAGAACCTTTTGTAATGAGGTATTTATGATTTAATAAACTATCTACCATCATTGCAACGCGTGCTATATCTAATGTATTCAACGATAAAACACCTATCAGAGGATCAAAAAGATATAGCTTGTTGTCACAATAATTTCGAAAAACAGCAAGAACTGCCGAGCTAGAATAATCCTTGCTTATAGCTTTTATTAAAACCCCTTCTCCGTTAGAATGAAACTCGATTTTATCAAAAATACTTCTAACAACTATTCTATTTGTTTCACGCGAGCCATCGCTAAGCTTTTCGCTGATAGGCGGATTACTCGTATCAAGTTTATTGATATCAATTTCGCGAATTTCTTCTCCTTGATTGAAACCATGGTGCCCCCTCATTTCATATGTTGTTTGTAACAATAACGGCGCTGCCCATTGTTCTATATGGCGTAACTGCTCTTTTTTTTCTGGCTCAGTAAAGTATTGTTCGAATTGTCGGCAATTATAATTTTTTTCGATTAAAGCATTTGCCAGCCAGATTACACATAGCCCACTTCTTCTTAACAATAATCTGTTTTTTTCATGAATCGCTGCATTGAAATCATCTACTTTATTAATACCACACACATTCCAGATTTGGTAAATAGCACTCATTCTCTGATCTGTAGAATCCATTTCACTTCTCTCCCTTTGTCAACGAGTGTTGGCTGAGAGTATAGTCTCACCTATTGAAGAGGGGCGCTCACTACTGTATTTTTATCGTGTTGTTTTTTCAAATACATGCTCTTAAGATCTAAAACATCTGCAGCTATAGCTGGCAAGCGGTTAGCTCTTCATCATCTAAACTTTCGATCAATGCTGAAGTATCATTAGTAAGTACCGGTATTTCTATTCTATCAACTGCAGCTGGTGTTACTACCCCGTCCTGTCAGGATAGTTGTCCTTTAAGTTAATCCACTCTTTTCTTAATCAGGAGTGGGGAAATATGCGGACATGCCATTTTACTCTAAAGAAAGAAAATTCGCAGTTTTAAAAAGATTATTAGTGACGTATCCGCACCAACCACTATTTTAATCATGTCTACCTAAAAATTTATTATGTTGTAGTCACGGTTAGATTGGTTCTAAAAAATAGAGCAATAATAGCTAATTAATGAAATGCTATGTTTTCGCATTAAAAATGTCTGTTGCAGGCTGAGCAGCTATTGCTAGAGTTAAAACAGATTGCAGCAAACAGGTTTTAAATGCCTCGACAGGCTGGCTGTAAAGTCTACTGATCTACGAGAGATAAAAAACATTTAGTCTGGGATTAACTAGATCGTGGGTAGCGTGGCTTTTTTATCAAAAAAATTTAAGAGCATAAGGTGTAAGTGAGATAGGCTGCGCTCCCAGTGTAAGTTATCTATTTCTATTCTCTATACGCCTACTTGCTTTTTTTTGTTGGGAGTATTACTGAATTGAAATGCAAGCATCCATATTAATGTGAGAAATGTTATAAATAACCACTCAGATATTAACCGTGTGTAATTCAAACGATACTTAATGGGGATGCTTTTTGTAGCTAGTTTTTCTAATTTAACAAACGTTAAGGCTTTGCTAACTAGCTTGCTGTCTTCGGCTTTTACATTTGGGTGGCCACACCTAAACCCAGTCGTTTTCGAACTGCTACAAGTCCAGTGATACCCTGCATCCAATACGCCGCCAATTTTGGGGACTGGTAACTGATATGGAGCTAGTAAAACTGTACACAGCATAATTAATGTATAAATTGCAGCTGTTATCTTCATGTCTTCAAATTTACCTTGATTGATCAGTGGATTGCATTCGATTTGACTGAAAGGTATTCGTTAAGAGCTTGCAAAAAAAGCTCTTGAAGAGGTGTCAGTTTGGTTTTGTTGTTACTTTGGTCGAGCATATTGCCGGAATGTCTCTCAATTTACTATTGAGTCATCTAACATCGGCCCGCTTGCCCATGCTTTATAATTTCAGATTTGCGTCATACAGTGGCTCAATCACTGCACATTCATCCTGGGCTTGCCTTGCAAGTTGAACTGATTAGGGCCTCTGGTGATGTTGCAGTCGAAGGTATAAAACAAACTGTGACAAGCAGTTTTTTTAAATGACTCAGCAGACCAGTAGATCGAGAGGTCTAAACCGGTTTACTGGCGATAAGAAAAATTTTGATTAATGTTAGTGAAATCTTAGCTAGCACGGTGTTTGGGTAGCTGGTAAATCAACATTTCTCTGTCTACATTGATCGTATTATTCAAAATGGATTTTGATTATGGACAGGATGGCAATAGAAGATCGAGAGATGCAGGAAGAAATTACTGCACAGCAAAGTGTTCTTATGTCTGCCATCCAAGGTGCTCTTCCTGGGGGCAGTAGTGTCAAAAAAATTAATATCTCCAGGAGAGTTGCCATGTCCACGCAAGGTGCGGTCATCTCAAATGATCTTGCGAGAGTGATCTATGGTTGCTGTGGTTTATTGGCTGCAGGTGGTGATAGAGGTCGATTTAAGGAGCTTCTCGAAACTCCTCAAGCTAAATTTGCAGTGGGCCATTTCAAGGAAAAACCTGTGCCTGATGACGCTGGAGCGGTAGGCGCCAATGCGGCAGGATCTGTTTTTGATGGCGCTAACGACCTTTTTTATGTGAAGATGCCTAGTTGTGTGAGGATATTATCTTTTGGAACCCTCAGCTTTACCGTTCCAAAGATCTGTCCAGAGAATCCATTAAGTTGGCAGCTATTTGATCTGCCAGCATCAATGGACGAGAACTCAAAGAAGATGGCAAAAGCGATGCAAGCAAGCAATAGCATTAGACATATTCTTCGAAGATCCGATGCTGCTTTAATTTATCTTTACAGTACAGATGTCGATAGAGAGTTGGGTGATATCGCTATAATCGCTACAGTCAATACTCCTATTGGCCGAAAAATATTTATTTCTGATGGTGTTGAAATTAATTTTCATAGCAGATACACCTCGGAATTATTAGACGAGCCCTTGCAAAAAGTGGCTGATGCTTTTATAGGATATTATTTGAGCAACGCGAGAAATTTACAATATTGGCGAGCAATAGAATTCGAACCATCGATAGCTCCTGTCACTCCTGTCGCTCCGGTAAAAGGTTCTCCTAAGAAAAAGTGGTATCAGAGAAAATAATATTTTTATATTAACTTTTCACTATTTCAGTTTATTGATAATAGAGGAGTGGAAGAGAGGTTATATTTTAAGAAAATAGCGACCTTTACTGTAATTTTTCATTTCAACTAGAACTGACGATAAAAATATTTAGATGCAGGTTGGTGAGATTGTGGCTGGAAGGATTGAGTTATACTTTCAAAATATCATAGCCATTGCTTTAGCTTTTAGAGTACTGCTCTTGCGAATGTTTTTGCTTTTTATTGTTGGCGATCAGATAATATTTCTTTTAGTTTCAAACTACCTTCGACAGCATCGTTAAATACTGCTTGATCGGATTCATCCAGCACTTCAGGGTTAGGCACTAAAAGAAAAATAGATTCGTACCAACCTAAGGCTTCGACCAAATTTTTACCGCGAAAATTAGCATCAAAGTAGGCAAAACCCAAGTGTCTTCGAGCTTCGAGGTCACCGCTTTTTACAGCATCTTTCCAGTGGCTTACTGCTTTTTCTCTATCTTTTTTTACACCTAACCCATGGTAAGTTAGAAAGGTAACTGTGCTAAGTGCACTCGATTTTATTTCACTATCACCTTCATATTTTACGGGAGATTCAATAATGTACTTCCAGTGTGCAACTGCCGCTGAATAAACTTGGTTTCTATAAGCCGCAGTACCGAGATAAAATTGGCATTCTATATCGGTATATTCCAACTTGGTCAAGTATTCCAATTTACATTTTTCTGCAAAAGCTGAGCTAGAAAAAATAACCGTCAGAGCAAATAAAAACCTTAGTTTCAATGCAATATTCTTTGTGCAGCATCGCAAGCCTGTAGCAACTCTCTTATGACCTGGATATTAGGTTGCTTAAAAGAGTGGGTTGGCTCGGTTTTGTTGTTGGTTCGATTGTGATTATACTGCCGGATTAGTGGTGTATTTACTATTACATCGTCAGGTACCGGCTGGCTTGCAGTGCAAGCTGAGTCGAGTGAGGCCTTTGGTTGATTTGATGCTAGTTCAGCCTGGTTTCAAGAAAGCAGACCAATAATATAATTTACTGATCTATTCAATATAAAAAGTTCTTGGGGATGAAGTTCTAGGAGCTTTGGGTGGAAAGGTTTTTCTCAGCAACAAAAAAACATTAATGATGAGTTAACTGAAAGAAAAACAAACCAGTTTACCCATAAACTGTGTTTTATCTTGCATTGTTATTTCTATGGCTGGCGCAGTTGTTTCCCGGCGCAGTTGTTTCCCTCAGAGCTTTAGGCGTCTCATCCATAGGTGTCAGATCAGAGGTTGGTTAATTAACGGATCTAATTTCGAATTTACATCTCTCTAATCCATGTTCACTGATTCTGCTAGGCATCATCTGTAGCATTAAAATAAAAAATCGTGACGAGCACGGTTTTTGGGCTTTTGCGATCGGCAATGTAGCTTTTCTTTAACTATGCTCAGTTAGTCAGTTAACCGGCTAGCGAGTGAAAATTCTACTTGGACGTTGAAAGCACAGACCCGGAATGCATTTTGTTTAGCCAGCTTGATCACACTCATTTTGAAGAGCTTCATTCCTTGTGTCAGCTCATCTTAAGTCGTTTTCCAGTAAGTGAGCATTTCTTTCTCGGCATAGGCCGTTCCCCTGCACCAGTCATTGCTGCCATTCAGCATATTTCTGGAAAAGATAATGCAACATTAATGCCTATTTCTTTTCAGGGCTACACTTCTAGCAGTTTTAATCCGCATATGCATTGGAAGAAATCCGTTTGCCTCTACCAAAAATTTTGTTGCTACATTCCGCCAGATAAAAAAATAGTTATTCTGGATTGGGCTGCTTCTGGCTCATCACTTGCGATGGCCATTAGTCTAATGCAAAGCTTTTTGGCTGCTAGTGAGTTTATAGGGCTTGCGTTGGCTAAGGAGAGTGCTCACGAAAAAATTGAATCGAATATCAGAATTACTGGTGCTATATGCAGCTTATGCTGCATTTCGCCGAAAAATAGCAGTATCCTGTTCGATAGTATCGAGAATGGTATTTTGAAAAGAAAACTTGAGCTCTACCCTACCTCTAGTTTTGGACTGATTGGTGCTGGCTATAAAGCGGTGGCAGATCTAGAGGTCGACCCGAGCCACAATTGGAAAATTTACCAGTTGTTACTGGCACAGAAAATGAATCGGTTGAGCCCAATAAATAGTGCAGCGGATTCATTCTTTACATGTCACAATCTGACACCGGGGGTTTACTATGAATAGGATGATGACTGATTAAGGATAATGCCCGAAAATTTATTGCTGTGAACACCAATCGCCTCCGCCAATATTTAGATATAATTCCCATCGACTTAAAAAATTCTATTTTCATCATGTACCTAGAATTTCAATACGCCACCCATGATCTTAACTATATCCCAATCAATAAATCTAATGACCGGGATAACTGAAAAAAACTGACATTCAACGCGATTGCGGCAACCGTTTCTTCATTTCGAATACGATTATACTGAATTGATGTCACGACGAAAACCAGATTAACTCTGGTTATTGAAATTACATCTTATTTTAAAGCTTCTGACTTAAACTCACCCAATAAAAATGAGCAAATTTCAATACGCCACCCATGATCTTAACTATATCCCAATCAATAAATCTAATGACCGGGATAACTGAAAAAACTGGCATTCGATGCGATTGCGGCAGTCACTTTCTTCGTTTCGAATGCGATCATACCGAATTGATGCCACGGCGAAAACCAGATTAACTCTGGTTATTGAAATTACATCTTATTTTAAAGCTTCTGACTTAAACTCACCCAATAAAAATGAGCATCAGGAGGGTGGTTGTTTTCCAGATGTTTGTGCTTGCTGTTGCCAAGCCTCGGTTTGTTGTTTGACCCGCTCTTTAAACTGTTTGAGGTTCAGCGCATCGCCCATCGCATGGGCAAACTGTCTTGCACTGGCCATCACAGTGCTGCGACCGCTCATGGCAGAAGCCCACCAGCGAGCATCTGTTTTGATTTCTAATCGTTCAAAAATGGGCGGCAAACTGCTGTCCATATGTTTCTTATCAGTGCGCGCCATGCGAGCACTGGCATCAACTAATTCCAAATAATCTTTTAATGGCAGCGGATGAACCGTGTCTTTGATGTTAATGCTGGGTTTTCTTTCACTATCGACAAAAGGTTTTAATCGGGCGAAATTGTAATCATATCGGCGTTGATGATTTCTTTTTCGGCTTTTTTTCCTGCGATGATTACTCGCGGGTAATTCCGTTTCCACTCGCGCTTGAACTGAAGTGTAATTTGAGTCTTCCGGGGTTTGTGCAATGCCTGCACGAAGCGGGTTAAGATCGACATAAGCCATGCAGGTTAGCAGTGCTTGTTGATCGAGCAACGCTTGCGCTTTAAAGCGCCCTTCTCAAAAGCGGCCTTTGCATAGATCTTCCGCATTGGCGATGCGTGCTAGCGGCTCGTTAATTGAGCGCATAAACCAGCTAATGGAATAAAGCCGTTCTCGGTAAATCGTGTTGGCAGTGTCTTCAACCCACTGAACTTGCATATGGGTAAGTAAACGGTGCTTGTTTGGATCGAGATAATCTTTAACCCAAGGGTGAGGCGAAAACACTTTGCAGTATTGCAACAGCACCTGCCTAATATTCCAGCTTTTTGCACGCTCGACATCGACATAAACTACTAGATGATAATGATTCGACATCACAGCGTAAGCTGCGATATCAACCGCAAATGCCTTGCTCAGCCGATCAATTCTATCGACAATCCACTGGCGACGGTGATCGTAATTCTTACGGTGCTTTTTAAGTAGCGTTGGATCTTCACCACACAGCCACCCTCGCCTAACACAACGCGAAATTACATGGAGAAATGGATTTTCTTTCGGATCGTATAGAATAGCTCTAGGTGCTGGCATGATGTGAAAATGACAACTTTTTCAAGTGCCGTTCCTGCAAAAATCAACGGTTGCCAAAGATTAAATCAATGGCAACCATATGAGAAATCAAATGTTTTTTGGCAAGTATAAATAGTATCTTGGGTGGCGTTATTCTTATGCTTTATCTAGAGAACCACCATTCTCCCAAACTCTAAACCTTTCAGCCGCATTTGAGTCAAGGCTTAGTGAGTAGTCAATTGGTATTTCAATGCGCCCTTGTCTCTTTGTCGCAGCGTAGAGTTTATCTGAATAGAACAATATTCCCTTTCCATAGAAATACTTTTTAAGTGTTGGGCAATGTTCTTCAATTTCCTTCAGAGAGGAATGTGAAAAATCAGAATCAAGATTATTCGTGGAATAAACTAACCTAAATCCTTTGAACAGATCTTCATTGTTTTCGATAAGGTTTCTAAAACTATTAGCAGGTTCATGCAGTAATATTGCATTTACTGCACTTTGAAGTCTCATTATCCTTTCTTGCTGACTCTCTATTCGCACGAAACTATCCTTGTATTGTTAACATTGTATTGGTAGGAAACCCCGTTTTTCTTGGCTTGACTATCCAGATATTTCCGGTATCAGAGGCTGTAAATTCGCCAGTTAATCAGTCCCGTCAATACAATGTCTCGGTTATTAGTCAATTAGCAATGGGTTTCACTGTTACTGCTAATTTTGTTGATCGAATATCCCGATATCACCCGGTTATCCGAGCCGCTCGGTTTGCCTGTTGGCTCGGTTTATTAGCGATACGTGCTTTCCGAATGCATCTTTAGATGGCGCTAAGTATCTGCTAGACAAATGTTATTTTGTAATTCTACCGCTATTGATAATCTAATCAAAGGGTTTGGTTGGATTTGAGGCGCTTGCAGTGTAATTGGCAGGTGGTTGTTTGATCTGAAGTAAGTTCTTTTACCATCCATGGCCATGGTTCCCCGCCCTCCGTGGCGAGGATGACGCGGGGGCTAGTAATGAAAACTGAGTAGCCAAACTATGGATGACGCAGGGGCTAGCAATGAAAACTGAGTAGCCAAACTATGGATGACGCGGTGGCCAGCAATTAAAACCGAATAACCGAACTATGGATGACGCGCTGGCTAGCAATAAAACGAAGGTGCGGTGAAAGTTTTTGAGGGATTTAAAAAGAAGCATTCAAGGTATTTCAGCCAGGCTGCTGCAGGCTGAATTGAAACAGCCCGACCGAAATAGGGTGGTGTTTTTTTAACGCGCGAGCGCTAATGCAACACCCTGGCCGCCGCCAATGCATAATGTCGCCACGCCTTTTTTGGCGTCGCGTTTTTGCATTTCGTGGATCAGGCTAACCAGAATACGACAACCGGATGCACCAATTGGGTGGCCCAGTGCGATTGCACCGCCGTTGACGTTTAATTTTTCAGCATCAATCTTCAGTTCTTTGCCTACGGCAATTGCTTGCGCGGCGAAAGCTTCATTCGCTTCGATCAAATCGAGTTGATCCATGCTCCAGCCAGCTTTTTCCAGACACTTGCGAGTGGCTGGTACCGGGCCAATACCCATAATTGATGGGTCAACACCAGCGCTCGCTGATGCAGCAATGGTTGCCAGAGGCGTTAAACCCAGTTCTGCGGCTTTTTCGGCAGAACAAACAATCACAGCGGCTGCGCCGTCATTAATGCCAGAAGCATTAGCGGCGGTTACCGTGCCATCTTTTTTAAAGGCCGGGCGAAGCTTGGTCATGCCTTCGATGTCGGCACCGTGACGAGGGTATTCATCCTGATCAAAAATGATTGGATCTTTACGACGCTGTGGAATTGAAACGGCAATAATCTCGTCGTTAAATTTACCAGCATTTTGCGCCGCTTCGGCCTTGTTTTGCGAAGTGACTGCAAACAAGTCTTGTTCCTGGCGACTAATTGAATATTTTTCTGCCAAGTTCTCGGCAGTAATACCCATGTGGTAGTCATTGAAAGCATCCCATAATCCATCGCTGATCATGGTGTCTTGCAATTCCCAGTTACCCATTTTTTTGCCATCACGGGAAGCAGGCAGAATATGTGCCGATGCACTCATATTTTCCTGACCGCCAGCAATAATCATTTCTGCTTCACCCAAAGCAATCGCTTGGGCTGCCAGTTGAACAGCTTTTAAACCACTGCCGCAAACCTTGTTAATGGTCATGCATGGGGTTTCGGCTTTCAGGCCAGCATTGATTGAAGCCTGACGCGCAGGGTTTTGACCACAGCCAGCAGTTAATACTTGGCCGAGGATGACTTCATCGATTTGTTCAGGTTGGATTTTGCTACTTTGCAGCAAGCCGCGAATAACGGTTGCGCCCAATTCGGTAGCTGGAACACCGGCAAGGCTGCCGCCAAAACTTCCGATTGCGGTACGACCCGCGGCAACTATGACTACTTCGTGCATCTTGTGACTCCTGTTTGTTTTTGTTCTTCCTTGTGCGAATGCAGGTTTTGCTAGTGATTAAGCTGCTAGCAAGGTCTGTGATCATAAAGTGCTTTTTATCTTGGATACAACTGTATAACGACGTAATTGTCAGATAAATAAAAGGGCGGGGTGGTACGTACCAACCTGTAAGCGGTAGGTTCACCTTTAAACACCGAATTTGTTTTAACCATCACCATCCATGGCAACTGGGTGACTCAAAAGGATGTAATAAATGCAGAAAATGCAGGGACGCAACTTTTCTGCCCGGCATCTCGGCTTTGGCATTCTGCGTCGCTCTACCTTCTGCATCCATGCAGTCGTCTTTGGTGAGGATGACGTGCTCGGCAGATTTTGCTGAATGGTTTTAATTTTTTAAACAAAAAAAACGCCGTGCAAATTGCTTTGCACGGCGTTTTTTCGGTTTTCGGTCGACTTAATAATTAAGCGACTTGAACCGGGATGGCGTTGCTGGAACGAACAATTTCGTTCCCTTCGCCGATATAAACCAGGTGTGGTTTATATGCACGGGCTTCTTGATCGCTCATTGCAGAATATGCGCAGATAATTACACGATCACCAACAGAAGCTCGGTGTGCTGCTGCACCATTTACAGAGATGATTCTGGAGCCGGCTTCTGCGCGAATTGCGTAGGTTGTGAACCGCTCGCCATTGGCGATGTTGTAGATCTGGATTTGCTCGTGGTCGAGAATTCCTGATGCGTCCAACAGTTCACTATCAATTGCACATGAACCTTCATACTCTAACTCGGCATGGGTAACCCTTGCCTGGTGCAACTTGCCTTTAAGCATTGTGTGTTGCATTGCACTCTCCAGTCTTCTCTTAGAATTTGCTACTTCTTGCAACAGCACTACGGCACTTTACCGAGCCCGCTGTTGAAAGGCGGCCGATTATCACTCAGCCCAGCCGTTTATTGCAAAAAAATTTGCTCATTGTCAATAAGACGTGTTTGGCCTAATGCGGCGGCGGCCAGTATAACCAGCTCTTTATCGGTTGCGCCAGCCGGTTCTAGGTCATTTCGTCGGGCAATATTGAAGTAATCCGGTTTAAAACCGAGTTGTTCAAGTTTGCACTTGGCATGTTCCGAAATTTGATCAAATTCCACATCGCCAGTACGGATTTTTTCAGCGGCTTCAAGTAGTACCTGACGAAGTTTTGGTGCCAGTGACCGCTGATGAATATTCAAATAACCGTTGCGCGAGCTCATCGCTAAACCATCGGATTCACGCACTAATTCACCGCCGATAATTTCGATCGGCATGCAAAGGTCGTGGACCATTTTGCGAATCACTTGCAGCTGTTGAAAATCTTTTTCACCGAAAACTGCTAAGTCTGGCTGTACCAGATTAAACAGTTTGGTGACGACGGTGGTTATGCCGCCAAAGAATACCGGCCGGCTAGAACCGCAATGGTGTTGGGTGATATTAGGAACGGCTACTCGAGTTTGGTCTTCTAGTGCGCAGGGGTAAATTTCTTCTAGCGGCGGGCAGAAAACTAAATCGGTTTGATATTGATCGAGCTGCTGGCAATCTTGATCCAGTGTTCTTGGATAGCTTTCGAGGTCTTCGCCGGGTGCAAATTGCATCGGATTAACAAAAATACTGACAATTACCTTGTCTGCCTTTTGCTTGGCTTTTTCTACTAGAGATAAATGTCCCTGATGCAGATTCCCCATTGTCGGTACAAAACCAACAATCAACCCCTGATGACGCCACTGACGAACTTGCTGGCGAAGTTCAGCGGTACTTTTTACTATCTGCATGTTCACTACCTGATCGACTAATGGCCGGCGATCAGTTAATAGCGCACTGAATATTGTCAGGCGCTAGGCTGCTGGCACCGGCAATAAAAATTATTTGAAACTGTGCTCTGCGGTTGGAAATTGCAGGTTTTTAACTTGGCTGACGTAGGCTGCAACGGCAGATGCAATGGATCCATTAGAATCGGCCATAAAATCTTTAACAAATTTAGGGCGCTTGCCACTGGTGACGCCGAGCATGTCGTGCATTACTAAAATTTGACCATCACAATAAGCACCGGCACCTATGCCAATCACTGGAATGGAAACTTGCTGACTGACAGATTGAGCCAATGATGAAGGGACGCATTCCAACAACAACATGTTGGCGCCCGCATGTTCTAGCTGAACTGCTTCATCGATGATTGAGGTTGCTTGAGCATCGTTACGGCCCTGCACTTTATAGCCACTGAGCAGGTTGACCTGTTGTGGCATTAAGCCCAAATGGGCGCAAACCGGAATACCACCGCGAACCATTTTTCTGACCAAGTCACACATCCAAGCGCCGCCTTCTAGCTTGACGATCTCGGCACCGGCACGCATTAATTGTGCGGCATTGGCCAAGCCTTCAGCTTCAGTGGCGTAACTCATAAATGGCATGTCAGCCATCAATAGTGCATTGGGTTTTGCCGCAGCAACCGCTCGGGTGTGATAAACGATATCTTCTACGGTAACTGGAACGGTGCTGCCCTTGCCCTGAAGTACCATGCCGAGTGAGTCACCCACTAGCAGCATATCCACTGCTTGCTGATCGAACAGCGCGGCAAAACTGGCATCGTATGCGGTAAGAGAAGCAATTTTTTCGCCCTTTTGCTTCATATGAGCAAGGCGAGATAGGGTGATTTTGTTCATCAGTGCTGCACTTAAAGTATCGGGAACGCGGCTAAAAGTACCAAGTTGGCAGGTTTCAGTCTATGAGCCTGAGCGAATGGTCAGAACAATTTTCCAATAACTGCTCAATCGGGCGGCCATCAGGCAGTTTTAGCTCAGGCGCTAATTCATGTAACGGCTTGAGTACAAAGTCTCTTTCGGCAATGCCAGGGTGGGGCACTGTCAACCTAGGGTGATTAATTTGTTGCTGGTCATAGATTAATAAATCTAGGTCAAGCGTTCGTTCGCCCCAGCGCCGGTTTCGGACTCGCCCATGCTCATTTTCAATTGCTTGCAGTGCATCGAGTAGGGCGATAGGTGCTAATTCGGTTTTTAACATGGCAACGGCGTTGACGTAATCTGGCTGGTCTTGCGGCCCCATTGGGCTGCTTGAATAGAGGCGTGATATGGTCACCACGCCTAATTTTTCCAGTTCAGCTTGCGCTTTTAGCAACTGCTGTTTGGGTTGTTCAAGATTGCTGCCTAGACCAATCCAGCTGGTTGCGATTGCACTGCTCATTACTCAAAAGATCCCTGGTCAGAGGTTGGCTGCTCTGCAGCACCACTACTTTTACCGCTAGGTTTTCTACGGCGACGAGGACGGCGCTTTTTCGGCCCACCTAGCTGGCGAACCATTTTGCTTTTCTCTTCTGTGCCACCGGTTTGGAATTCAGTCCACCAATCGGTTAGCTCGGCACAATCTTCACCGCTTTCTTTACGCAGTAAAAGAATGTCATAAGCAGCGCGGAACCTTGGGTGCTCAAATAAGCGCCATGCACGACGGCCTTGGCGTTTATGCAGCCTAAACTGCAAGCTCCACATTTCTCGAGTAGGCAATGAGAAACGCTTAGGAATTGAAATGCGGCTTAATTGCTGTTCTAACACATCATTAATCGCGTTGTGTTCAGCAATATGCGCTTCAGTACCTTTATTTAGCTGGTGGTCATGTGCCCGTTGAATGGCTGGCCACAAAATAACCGCCATTAAAAATGCCGGGGTCACTGGCTGGTCATTTTTAATGCGTGAATCAGTATTCAGGCAAGCTTGGTGAATCAGCTTGCGATAGCCTTCACCATGCTCGGGATCCTTCAGGCAATCAGCTGTTTGTGGAAACAGTACTGCAAATAAGCCAAAGCGACTTAACTGCTCAAAACTGGCTGCAGCATGGCCGGAGAAAAATAGCTTAAGGAATTCTTCAAACAGCCGCGCCGAAGGAATATCTTCTAGCAATGTTGCTAGAGACGGGATGCATGTGGCGGTATTTGGCTCAATTTCAAAATCAAGCTTGGCAGCAAAGCGAGCGGCTCGCAGCATGCGAACCGGATCTTCCCGATAGCGGGTTTCCGGATCACCAATCATGCGAATTTTCTTGGCTTTAAGGTCTTCTACGCCATTGCTGAAATCGATAACGCTGAAATCATCAATGTTGTAGTACAAACCATTAATAGTGAAGTCCCGGCGTTCGGCGTCATCATCCAAGTTGCCCCAGACATTATCGCGGCGAATCATTCCTGACTCATCACTACTTGCCTGATCGGCAGTGCTGCCTTCTTTATGGCTGGCACGGAAGGTCGCGGTTTCGATAATTTCGCGGCCAAAATGGATGTGCGCCAAACGAAAGCGGCGGCCAATTAGACGGCAATTGCTAAACAATGCCTTGATTTGCTCAGGCGTTGCATCGGTAGCAATATCGAAATCTTTAGGAGCCTTGCCAAGTAATATGTCTCGAACACCACCGCCTACCAGATAGGCTTGGTAGCCAGCTTTATTAAGTCGATAGAGTACTTTCAACGCGTTAGGGCTGATTTGCTTGCGACTGATCTGGTGATCTGGGCGAGGAATCGTTCTCATCTGGGGAGCTGGTGTCCTTGGGGTCAGCCATGTACGGCAATTGCTGACAATTCGCTGGATAAGAGATGGGGATTTCGAGGCAGTCAAGGTTTACGTCACGCTCAGGTTGGCAGGGCTACTAAATGATCGAGCCGGGATGATATCACGCTCTGAACAGGATGGAAGGAATCTCTATTGATGGTGGGCAGAGAGATAGTAGATTTTGCAGGTTTTTAGCAAATTATGCCCCGGGGATAGAATCCCCGGGCCAGTCAGGTCATTTGAGGCGCCTTTTATGGCTTACTGACGGTTTGGGCTGTTTTTGTTATTTTTCTCGCCGCGTACCGTTGTATTGTTATTGTTGTCTTGCCTCTATTTTTCTTCTTCTTATTTTTTATTCTTCTTATTATTTTTTTGGGTAGAGGATGAACCTCTAATGTGATCGCTCTTTTTATTATTGATATCGCTGATCACGTTCGACTCATTGGGCACAACTCCAACTTGTCTACTAAAGCTTTTCTTTTCAGATCTGCTTTAAGTTCACTCAGTCTAACTGGTAATACCGCTTAGCCAAGCGACTTTTTTATACATTTTAAACGTTGTTTATAAATAACAGCGCCAAAGGTAACAATATGTCTCTTGCGGGTGGTTCGGTAGCAAACGAGTGTTTGAAACATTAGGCGTATATCAAAGGAATCGCTTAAATAGAGCGATTTTTGTCTTACTTGTGCCCTTAGTGTGACACAACCACAATATCTGGTATGTTACAAAAGGTGCGCAATTCGTAGTGGAATTAAAAAAGCCCGCTTTCGCAGGCTTTTTATAATGACTTAGGCTTCTTCTTCTGCCGCGACTGGCTTCTTTTTCTTATGCCGAGGAATGCCTAATCTCTGGCGTCTTTCCCATAGAGATTTACGGCTAATTCCAAGGCGTTTTGCCAATTCGGTTTCAGTCATGGTGTCTTGGTGTTCTAACACAAAGGTCTGGAAATAATCCTCCAGCGACATATCGGCAGGAGGTCCGCTATCCATCGGATGGCGTTTCTCACTATCGATAGCCAGTAAATCTTCAGTGAGAATGTCACCTTCAGATAAAATGACTGCGCGCTCGATGGCATTTTCCAGTTCACGAACATTACCAGGCCAAGCATATTTGCGAATTGACTCAGTGGCATCTGCTGCAAATTGCATGGTTGGACGATTCAAACGTTGGCAGGTTTTTTCTAGCAAGCTGTCTGCTAGCTCTTCAACGTCTTTGCCGCGGCGACGCAGTGGCGCTAGTTGAATCTGCATCACGTTTAATCGGAAATACAAATCTTCGCGGAAATTGTTTTCAAGAACCAATGCATCCAGATCTTGGTGAGTCGCGGCAATCAGACGAATACTCACTCGACGTGAATCCACTGAACCTAGTCGACGAATTTCACCTTCTTGCAGCACGCGTAATAAACGTGCTTGAGCTTCCATCGGTAACTCACCAATTTCATCGAGGAATAATGTGCCGCCATCAGCAGCCTCAACTAATCCTCTATGAGTATGTGCTGCGCCGCTAAAGGCTCCTTTTTCATGGCCGAATAATTCGGACTCAATCAAAGCTTCAGGAATCGCTGCGCAGTTAACCGTAATCATTGGTGCATTACGTCGATTGCTTTGTTCGTGAACCGCACGAGCAACCAATTCTTTACCGGTTCCTGATTCCCCAAGAATTAGAACGGTGGTATCGGTAGGCGCGACTTTTTGAATTCGCTGAAAGACTTCTTTCATTGGTGGACTGCTGCCAAGCATGCCGCGCACAGGATAACTTCGATTGATGTCCTGTTTTAAAGCGACGTTTTGACGGCGTATTGCACCAGTATCAAGAATACGTTTTACCGTTAAAACCATTTCCTCATGGTCAAACGGCTTGGAAATATAATCTGCAGCCCCCATGCGCATCGCATCAACAGCTGATTTGACACTGGCATAGCTGGTCATGATCAAAACAGGGGTTCTACCCGCTTTTTCGATCAAATCAGTTCCCGGTGCACCGGGTAGCCGTAGATCTGAAATAATCAGATCAAAATTATTTAAATTATATTTTTCCAAGGCTTCACTGACCGCTCCAGCTTCGCTGACGCTGTAGCGATTTCGCTCCAACAATCTGCGCAGTGCGGTTCGGATGATTGTCTCATCCTCAACTATCAATATATGACTCATGGCAGTGCTCGCTCCGATACAGTGGCAGGCGGATCGTTACAACGGCCCCGCCTTCCGGGGCGTTATCAATCACAATCTGACCTTGATGGTCGTCAATGATACTGTACACAAGTGGTAGGCCTAAACCTGTCCCCTTGCCTGGTTCCTTTGTCGTAAAAAACGGTTCAAATAACCGCGACTTATTTTGCGGATCTATCCCCGTTCCCTGATCCTTTACGGTAGTTATCACCTGTCCTCCATGATGGTGAATATTGATTTCTATCATATCACCGGGTTGGCTGGCATCCCGAGCGTTATTTAAAAGATTTAATAAAACCTGAAGAATTAACTGCGGATCGCCTAAAACAATAGAGTCGTCGCAGTTGACCGAATACTCCATTTGTTTACCTTCTAGTGACAATCTAGCGAGCTTTACTGCTTCTTTAACGCACTCGCATAAAGCAACCGGCTCACTAATTAATTTTCGAGTGTTGCCGCTATGGCTGAAAGTCACTAATGATTGAACAATATCGGTAATGCGCTTGGTTTGTTCACGCATTTGCATTAAGCAATCTTTAACAAATTCATCGTCGGTTTCTGGAAGCACTATTTGCGCAAGGCTATCGATACAAGTAACTGGATTGCCGATTTCATGCGCTACGCCAGCGGCTAATTGGCCAATTGAAGCTAAGCGCTCGCTGTGGGCCAATTCAACTTCTAATAGCTGTAAATGAGTTAAATCTTCAACCAGAATAACGACACCACGCTGTTCTCTGGGAGATTGATAGTCACCAATAAATGCTTTGTGCAAATTGAACCAGCGAGGGCGATTATCAATTTCTAGTTTTAACTTATGCTTGTGTAGTGCTTCAGTTTGATAAAACTCACCAAGAATTTGATCCCAAGGCCAAGGTAAGTTAGCAAGTTTGCCGCCGGTGACTTCTTTGCTTGCTATACAACTAATTTTTCCCATTGCATCATTCCAGATCAAAATATCTTGCTCATAATTTAATGAGCAAACTCCGACTGGTAGTGATTGTAATAATGTGCGGTGATAACGCCGTAAGCTATCTAGTTCACCGGCAATGCCGCGTAATGGTTTTGTTAGTTTGATATGTTCTTCTGCTAGGCGAATGTCGCTAAGCGTCGGCTGGGCTTGCTGGCTGTTCCACAGGCTGCTGCGCAAAATATCATCGGCAACCGATGGCCCCAGCAAACCGGATAAATTAATTTCCAATCTTTGAACCATTCGCTGAAGTAGCCAAGAGCGCTGTTCGTCAAGCTCAATACCTGCTTCAGTGCAAGCTTGGCGAATTTCTCGATTGGCCGCTGCAATGCCTAATCGTGGTTCAAGCTGTTTGCAAAACTCTAATGGGGTTTGCGGTGTTGCCGCTAGATGATGGGGTCTCTGCAAATTATCCATGGCGCAAGCTGCGGCGGAATGTTGCTCCCGATGCCCTTGTTTGGTGAGGAGGGAAATTGTAATGAACAGCGTACCGTTTACTAGCAATGAGCAAAGGGTGGCAAAGCGCCATGGTTCATATTCTTTAGGAATTATCAGCTGAATATTATAAAGCTCAGGCACTATGCCGCTTTTAAAAATATCAGGTAGCAGTAATAAAACCAACCAGATAATTGCGCCACCCAATAAGCCGGATAATAGTCCTGCGCGAGTGGCCCTTCGCCAATAAAGAACACCGATTAAGCCGGGCGAAAGTTGGGCCAATGCGACAGCAGAAAGGTTACCAAGATCCATCAGCTGATGGTTGTTACGCATTAACAAGTACATGCCGTAGCACAGCGAGATAATCAGAAAGATCATCGCCCTGCGAGCCCAAAGCAGCCCTTTGTAGAAATCTCGTTGATGACTGTTTTCTAGTGCTGGCAATATGCGATGAAAGCTAGGTAGGAATATATGATTCAACGCCATTGTAGCTAAAGCTAGCGTAGTAACCACTAACATCGCGCTAGCAGCAGATAGCCCGCCTAAAAATAATAAAACAGCTAGCCAAGGTGCATTGGCGGCAATTGCCATGCCCAGATTTAGATAATCGGGCGGGACCTGGCTGTTTAAATTTAACGCAGCCCAAATAATAGGGGGCACTGAAAAGCACATAACCAACATCATGGTTGGGAACAACCAGCTGACAGTGAGGAAATTGCGTTCTTCTTTGCACTCGTTGAAGGTCATGTGAAAAATATGTGGCAACAGTACTGTCGAAAGGAATGACAGCATTAACAAGGTTGGCCAAGGGCTATTTTTAAGTGGCTGATACATCATATCGAGCATTTGCGGGTTCTGTTGCAGCCAGCTGCCCATCTCATTAAAGCCGCCAAACACGCCAAATATTGCAAAGACTCCGGCGCATATCAAAGCAATCAGTTTAACCAAAGATTCAAATGCAATTGCAGCGACTAAACCTTGGTGTTGCTGGCGAAAAGAGAAGTGACGGGCGCCAAAAAATACACAAAAAGCGAAAATCATTGTGCAGAAAACCACTGCCACTAGATCTGGTGTTTGTTCTCCGGTGAGTACCTGGATCGAGTTGATTAATGCTTGCACCTGAAGAGCAAGGTAGGGCATTAGCGCAGCGATCATGCCAAGGGTAACCACTAGGCCAACTAGTTGGCTGCGGTATCGAAACGCGAAGAGATCGGCCAATGAGCTTAATTGATAGGTGCGGGTCAGGCGGAGAATCGGTGTCATGAGTACCGGAGCTAAGATGAATGCGCCGGTGATGCCGAGATACAAACCTAGATAGTTATAACCATTAGTCAGCGTATATCCGAATACGCCATAGAAACTCCAGGCACTAAAATATACGCCCAATGCCAGAGTGAAAGTAATTGGGTGGGAGGTGATCCGCGAGGGAATAATGCCCTTATCTGTTGCCCAAGCAATCGCAAACAATAGTGCTAAATAGCAGCCGCCGGCAAAAAATAAATGAGAGAGAGAAAAAGTCATACTACGGCCTACGCTGCCTGCCAATATAATGCAATGCAGCGGTCAGTATGATGAACACTGACCAGACCAAGAATGGGCGGTACCACTGACTGCCTTCTCCAGTCCACCAACTTGCGAGCGGTGGTGAGAAAACATATGCGGCGATAATGAATAACAGATAAATGCGTTCTGAATTCATAGCCTACTGCAGCAAATTATTATTTGTACCCAGACTACACGTAAAAACGCTGTGATAAAACCCGCTAATTAATAATTGTAGATTCAGGTTGAATATTTTGAATGTTCCAATGGCTTGTCGCCCATTGGAGAATATTGGTTACAGAGCCTTCGCGGCAAATTTCTTTATCTGGATTCTGACCTAAAAACTGCAAGGCTTTAATCAATAATTGGCATCGCTGTTGGCTATTAATTGCTGGTGCTAAGTTTTGTTTACTCAGTTTCTTGCCGTCATTACCCAGTACTAGCGGTAAATGAGCCCATTTTGGTGCGGCTACTTCAAGCTGCTGGTAGAGGTGTATTTGCCATGGTGTTGAATCGAGTAGATCTAATCCGCGAACCACTTCAGTAATCCCCTCGGCAATATCATCACTGACTACTGCTAACTGATAGGACCAGAGCAGATCTTTGCGGCGAATAATAAAGTCGCCTAGCTGGGCGCCATCCCAGACTTGGTGGCCCTGAACTGCATCGTTGAATTCAATTTTCTGTTGGGAAACGCACATTCTCAGTGAACAGGCAGTGGACTGTTTTGAATCTAATGCCAAGGTTTGTTGTTGTGGGTTGCGGCAAATTCGCTCGCGACAATAACCGGGGTAGGGATGTTGTCCAGACAGCTGTTTGCGAGTGCATTGGCATAAATAGAGTAAGTCTTTGGCCGCTAGCTGCTGCAATCGGTTTAAGTAGCGCTGCTGATTTTGGCTTTGATAGCTGACCGAGCCATCCCAGTGCAAACCAAAATCTTCCAGTGTTTGTAAAATTACACCTGCCGCACCGACCGCTTCACGCGGTGGGTCGATATCTTCAATCCGCACTAACCATTGGCCTTGCTGACTTTTAGCTTGTAGCCAACTGCCTAGTGCGGCGACTAGTGAGCCAAAATGTAATGGCCCGCTGGGTGTCGGCGCAAAGCGGCCAATATAAGGTGATGTTTTTTGCTCGGTCATATCGGTCATAAATGATCTGTGATTAATTGTGCCAGCGAACAAATTGATCGGTTGCCACTCGAGTGGTGCGGAATCGGTTAACGATAGCGTCTTTATTTGGCCAGCCAATTGCTAGCCCGCAAATGATTTTTTGTTGTTGGTCGAGGTCGAGCTGATCGCGAATAATCTGTGGGTAATCTGCGATAGATGCTTGAGGGCAAGTAGCAAGGCCAGCGGCAGTTGCTGCCAGCATTAGCGATTGCATAAACAATCCAATGTCGATCATTGCGCCTTCAGCCATGCTTTTATCTAGTGAAATAATAATGGCACTGGGTGCAGCAAAGAACTGAAAGTTACGGCGCCATTGGTAAATGCGTTTACCTTTATCTGATGCTTCTACACCGAGTGCTTGATAAAGCGCTTTGCCGCAGTCGCGACGGCGCTGGTCCCAGGGCATTAACCATTCATTTGGATAATAGGGGTAGTCTGGCTGCTGTGGATGTTTTTTATCAAAAGCTGCGCAAAGTGCCGATGTTAACCGCTGCAAACTTTCACCGCTGACCATCGATACTTGCCAAGGCTGAATATTCCCACCAGATGGACTGGCAGAAGCCACGGTTAAGATTTGTTGTAGCAGTTTTGGTTCGATGGGTTGTTCTAAATATTCACGACAGGAGTAACGAGATTGAATCAGTTGAGATAAGTTTTTCATCGGGATTGTTTTACCGAGGTATTGGTTTTGGCAGGAATTTTTTCGAATGCCACAAAAGACAAAGGGCACCCGAAGATGCCCCAATATGCCTTAATAACGAGATCTATTACAGCCCGAGCTGCTTTTCTTTGATCTCATCCAGAGTCTTGCAGTCGATACACTTTTCAGCGGTTGGTCGCGCTTCGAGTCGTCGAATGCCAATCTCTACACCGCATGTCTCACAGAATCCATAATCATCCTGTTCGATCAATTCCAGTGTTTTGTTAATCTTGCGAATTAACTTGCGTTCACGATCGCGAGTTCGCAATTCAATACTGAATTCTTCTTCCTGAGAAGCTCGATCTGCTGGATCTGGGAAGTTGGCTGCTTCGTCCTTCATATGATGGACGGTTCGGTCAACTTCTTCCATCAGCTCTTGCTTCCACAAGTTGAGGATCAGTTTAAAGTGCTCACGCTGTTGTTCACACATGTACTCTTCGCCAGCGCCCGTTTGATAAGGTGCTACATCGGCGACGGTTTTCGGCGCTACGGTGGTATCGGTAGGCATTTAGAAGTCTCCTGCCAGGCTACCAACAATAAAGTTGGCTACTTTTATCCTAAAAGTGGGCCTGCGGCAACAACAAGTATTCAACTGGCATGAATCTCGTTGTAATCCCCCATTGCCAGCAACTCGCTGGCAGCGTATATCATAGTCTATTTTTTGAGCAACATGATCGAAGCAAATAGACCGGCCACTGCGAATATACTCGCTTTGGCAGCATTAGCCCCTGCACTGCTTCCTTCGGCAAACAGCGTCACAGCTAGATCCTGAGTGAAAGGGATCGGTAAGCTGAACGCTACTGTCGAGGCAAGCAACAGCAGAAACAGAGTAGCAATCATCAGTAATACACTGAGTATCCCCTCGAAAGGGTGGCTAGTACTTTGCATTGTGATCTCCAGCCATGTGTGTTAAATCGGCGGCCTATTATCATGACTTTGGTCAACCGGTGCAATCTCTAATGCAGTTTGATTCCTCTTCAGTAGAAAATTCCCTGTCAAAAATGCGGTTACCTGATTTATTAGCGGCAACTTTGGTGAAGCGCTATAAGCGTTTTCTGGCAGATATGATTTTGCCAAACGGTGAACAGATAACGGTTCATTGCCCAAACACAGGTACCATGAAGCATTGCGGCAAACAAGGTGACAAATGTTGGTTGTCGGTCAGTGACAATCCAAAACGTAAATATGCCCACACTTGGGAGCTGGTTGAAACCGATAATGGGGGCGGAATTGAGACTATTTGTATCAATACTGCAAGAGCTAACCAAGTGGTCGCTGCGGCGCTTGAGAAAAAACTGATTAACGGGCTTGATCAATATCAGCAAACTCGCAAAGAGGTTAAAGATGGTGATAAAAGCCGTATTGATTTTTTACTCAGCGAATCAAGTAGCGGTCAGCCAAATTGCTGGCTGGAAGTAAAAAGTGCCACCCTGCAAGAATCTGATGGCAAAGGTTACTTCCCAGATGCAGTGACAGATCGAGGCTTGAAGCATTTAAAAAGCCTCACAGATAAAGTTGCCCAAGGTGATCGAGCGGGCTTGTTATTCTGTGTCATGCATTCGGGGATTGATCAGGTCAGTCCAGCCCAGCATATCGACCCTAAATATTACCAGGGTTTCCAGCAGGCATTAGCTGCCGGCGTAGAATGTTGGGCACTTTCGGTGATTCCCCAGGTCGATGGTTTATATATTAAAGGGCTGCTGCCGGTGGTGGCCGAGGGGCAATTGGTCGCTACGAAATAGAAATAGTATCTGCCGCTGTTGTTAAGCTGATTGTGTAAATTGGTTAAGCTGGTTAAGTAGTGAGTTTGGTTTAACGGCAATTTGCTATCGTCACTTTGATAATGAGTAACACTGCTCAAACAAGGAAAGGGATAAATGAATAAATTAGCGGTAATCTTTTTAGGCTTGGCCATTGTTTTTGCGGTGCTGATGTTTTTGTTGCCGACCCAACCTTGGTTGTGGGGTGCAGTTTTATTGGCAGCTTTGTTGGTGAGTTGGAAGATGAAAAAGCTGCCAAGGAAGGAAAAAGAATTTGACTAGTTAAAAAGCCATTGATTTTAAACTATCAGTTGTATGGCTGATGAGCTCACATACTTTGGGCGAAAACCTACTAATCTCATGCTATGATCAGCGGGCAAGGTCGTGCGCTTTAATTAAAGCCCGTACTTGTTTTACTAACACTAATGCCAAGTTATGGTTGATTCATTTAAAAACTTTTTAATGTCTGAAGAAGACCGTAAAATATTGAAAGCTCTTAAAGATACTGGTGTGGCTTCTCGCAAGGTCGTTGGGCGAGGCACAATGACGGTTGATGCTAAAGATGTCACTAGTACTGAGGCTTTCAAAGCACACTCTAAGAGAGCATCTGAGATTGTTCGCGCTAGAAAAGCCAGTTAAATGTTGGCTTCCTTCTGCATCAAAATAGCCTCAAAGCCTTAAATTCTTATCTGGAATAATTGAATAGCTACCTGCTTGCACTTTGCAGCGAAACAATCTCAAGCTTTCAATATTTTGTGATGCCAAGCTGGTAATAATATGCCGAATCACATCTGATGGCATTTTGTAACCAAAAAACAAACAATCAATTTGAGTGAGCGGCAATTGGGTGGTGGTCAGCGTTTGCTGCTCAACTTTCTGACTTAGCGCACTTTGCGGTGCCAGCTGCAATCGCCATTCCTTGTCGGATGAAAACTCAGGCGGTTGGAAAAATAACTGCTGTGGCCACTTTGGCCGTTGCCGGTCATAGCACACTTGTTTTAGCGCCATTGCTCCCGGCCATTGTTCCACCGGCTCAAAACCGACCACCATGCCTTGGTGATTTTGTGCCAAACGCTGCCATAGTTGCAAATTGTTAGGTTGTTCAAACAAGCGAATAATCGGTCTTTGAACCTGATCATCACCCTGTGAAAGTTGCTGCTCTATTTGCGCTCTTTTGCTTTCAGCCTGTTGGCAAAAAAAATTAAAATCCATTAGCTCACGCATATTGGCAGGTAACTGCTGATATTGCTGTTCCAATAATGACTCAAAACTGGCGGCAGTATCGCTTGGGAGCTCCAGCCATGGGTCATCCAATTGTTGCGGTTTAAAACAGCGCAAAGCGCCCTGCAGAAGCAGGGCAATACCTGTCTGGTCTAGATAGCTATACAGCATCTGGAGTTAATATCCTGAAGTCATTCGATGATCAATAAATGGCTAAAAATATCAGGCTGCTAGCTTTTGCGAGCAGCCAAAAGTGCCTGAACCGGGTGTAATGGTTTAAAGCCGTCTTGGTATTTCACCTGGCTTCTACAAGAATAACCGGTGGCTAAAACCTGTTCGGGGCGATAAAGGCGAATTTTCTTGCCCCAGCTCTGATGATACAGATTTGTTGAATCTTGTTCGTGAGCTGCTTCATGGCCATAGACACCTGCCATGCCACAACAACCACTTGACTCAGTAACCAGCGTTAATCCTGCTGCTTCAAAAACGCTTTGCCACATTTTGGCTGATGTCTGAATGCTAGTTTTTTCGGTGCAGTGGCCCATCAAGACATATTTTTTATCGCCCTGAAATTGATCTTTAAATTGGCCAATCTGACTGGCCAGATATTCTTGAAGCAGTAACACTTGGTAGTTCTGCTGTTCACCGGTGACTTCTTTATATTCTTGGCGGAAAACTAAGGTGGCAGCCGGATCAACGCCCACCATAGGTAAATTATGGCGAGCCAGTTTCTCCAGTTCTTTAACGGTAGTTTTGGCTTGTTTTTTAAATGCCTTTAAAAAACCACGCACATGTAGTGCTTTACCGTTGCTTAGTAGTGAAGGCACCAGAACGCGATAGCCAAGTGCAGAGAGTAAATCGTAACTAGCCAATACAACTTCAGCGTCATACCAGCTGGTGTAAGGATCTTGAATTAATAAAATGCAGTTGGCTTTTTCTTCATCGTTCATTCGACTGAGTCGTTGGTGGCTGAAGACTTCGGCGCGGCGCTCAATTAGCCCTTGCATCACGGTTTGTTCACTGACTAATGGCAGGCGAATTAAACCGAGCTTGCGCATGGCTTGCTCAACCAGTTTTGCTTGGCTAATTTTGTTAGCAAATTTAGGAGCCATGCCCATGATTTTGGCCAATGGCTCTAGCCCGGCAATTAAATAATCACGGGCAGGTCGTAAATAACGGCTGTAATACATCTGGAAAAAGCGACTGCGAAATTCAGGTACATCAACTTTTACAGGGCATTGGCTAGCACATGCTTTACAAGCTAGGCAATGTTGCATTGACTGATTTATTTCATGGGCATAGTCGTTTTGTTTTTTAATCAGGCTGTTATTAATTCTTTTTGGATAATGGCGAATAAAATCAAACCAATTTTGCTGCTCGATTCTTTTTTCGAGAATTAAAGTATCGGTGCCTTCGTTGGCCATTTGGCGTAGCCATTCACGCATTAATCCGGCGCGGCCTTTTGGCGAGTGACGACGATCTCGCGTCAATTTCCATGATGGGCACATCGGATCGTGCTCATCATAGTTAAAGCAAGCACTGTTGCCGTTGCAATGAATGGTTTTATCAAATGATTGGCGGGTTTTCAGTGGGATTTGTCGATCTTGTTGGCCGCGAGTTGGCCCATCAACCGTCACGAGTTCAACCACATTCGCAGGTGCTTTTTCGGGACGATGATCACATCGTCCTGCAGTGCAAATTTTGCCAGGATTTAATTGGTTGTCCGGATCAAATGCGGCTTTTATTTTGCGCAGGTCGTTAAATAATTCTTCGCCAAAAAACTCAGGTGAATATTCAGCGCGGAAACCTTTTCCGTGCTCACCCCACATTACACCGCCATATTTTTGTACCAGCTTGCAGACTTCATCGCTGATGGTTTTATATAGGGTTTCATCTGACTCGTTGCGCAAATCAAAGGCAGGGCGAACGTGTAGGCAACCGACATCAACATGACCAAACATGCCGTATTCTAATCCGTGCTTTTCCAATAGTGCGCGGAAGTCGGCAATGTAATCCGCCAAATGCTCTGGTGGAACGGCTGTGTCTTCTACGCCAGACATTGGGCGGCGCTCACCCTTGGCATTGCCGAGTAGCCCAACGCCTTTTTTACGCAGTTGCCACAGCGATGCAATTTCTTCGCTATCGGTAGTGCGATGGTAGCCGAAAGCTTGTCCCGGTTGATTTTGTAATGAATCAAGAGTGTGGCAAAGCTGATCCATTTGCTGTTGCAGTGCCAGCGGATCATCACCAACAAACTCTACTAGGTTGACTGCTTTAACTTGCTTGTCATCTTGATCACCCACCATATTTTCGACCCGGTGCCAGATTTCATCTTCTCTGGCTAGGCCGATGATTTTTCCATCAATCGTTTCAATAGCGGCTGGGTTTGACTGCACTAGAATTTGTGCCGCGCGTAATGCGGTATCGAAATTATCGTATTTAATCGCGACCAATTGTTTGCTGGCAGGAATCGGCGTTAGCTTTAATTTAAGTTGGCTAACCAGCGCTAAAGTACCTTCTGATCCGGCTAATAAATAATTCAAATTGAATTTATCTAATGAATCGTTATAGACGTGCTCAAGATTGTAACCAGTTAAAAAGCGGCTCATTCGAGGGAATGTTTGCTGGATTAAATCGCGTTTGTTACGGCAAATGTCGTCTACTTGGCGGTGAATAATGCCAATAATATCGTCACGACCACGAACCAGTTCTAATTGATCCAGTTCGATTTCTTTGGATACCCAACTTTTCCCATCCACCAGAATGCTAGAAACTTCCAGTACATGATCGCTGGTACGGCCATATATTCGAGAGCCTTTACCGCAAGCATCGGTATTGACCATGCCGCCGAGGGTTGCTCTGTTTGAAGGCGATAAATCTGGAGCAAAAAACACTCCATGAGGCTTCAAATAAGCATTCAGCTGATCGAGAACTACGCCAGGTTCAACGGTTACCCAGCCTTGCTCTAGGTTCAGTTCTAAAATCTGGTTCATGTGACGAGATACATCGACAATGATGCCAGACGTCAAAGATTGTCCATTAGTGCCGGTTCCGCCACCGCGGGGACTAAAGCATATGTTTTGATGTTTAGCCTGGTTAGCGAGTTTGAATATGGCTTGAATATCTTGGGCATTCGCCGGAAAAACAACCGCTTGAGGGAGCACTTGATAAGCACTGTTATCGGTTGCCTGCACGATGCGGTCTGAGAAGTCAGGGCAAATATCTCCTGTAAAACCAGCCGATTGAAGCTGGCTCAAATAGTCCAGGTAACGTTGCTCAGTATTGTGGGGGCTTTTCAGACGAGGGATCATGCGACTTCAACATCCATAAGGCACTTTCTGGGAAGAATATTATGCCACAAATCAAGCGATATGGATGGTGAAGTTTACGCTCAATATAGCCAAAGTAATTGCAAGTGTAGGCAGGTGGAAAAAGAGTGAAGTCCAGTGAGTTTGAAGTGATCAGTGGTTGGGGCGAGCGAAAGCAATCAACATTCAGAGCACTTAAAAAAACAAAAAAGCGACGTTAAGTCGCTTTTTTGTTTTCTCAAATATTTAGCAGAAAAATTTAATGCAATACCCGGCAACGCAATGTGCCTTTTACAGTTTGAATTTTTTCAAGTGCTAATTTCGATTGTGCTCGTTCGAGGTCAATAACCACATAGCCAATATTGTCGAAGGTTTGTAAATATTGACCCAGAATGTTGATATTGTTTTCTGAAAAAACACTATTAATTTCAGCCAAAATACCAGGAATGTTCTGGTGGATATGCAAAATCCGATGAGAGCCTTCGTGAATTGGCAGAGAAACTTCGGGGAAGTTAACGCAAGATAAAGTAGAGCCATTGTCGCTGTATTTCGCCAGCTTTTCGGCAACTTCAATACCAATATTAACCTGAGCTTCTTGGGTCGATCCGCCGACATGGGGCGTCAGAATAATATTATCAATGCCACGAAGTTCTGAGACAAATTCTTCAGAGTTAGATTTAGGTTCAACCGGAAAAACGTCAATTGCTGCACCGAGCAATTTACCGCTAATCAGGTTTTCTCTTAATGCGCTCAAATCAACCACTGTGCCACGCGCAGCATTGATGAAAACGCTTTTATCTTTCATCTGATCAAACTGAATCGGCCCAAACATATTTTTAGTTTGAGGGGTTTCAGGTACATGCAAGGTAATGATATCGGCTTCACCAAGCAGCTGTTCTAAGGTATCGCGCTTTTTCGCATTACCCAGCGCTAGCTTGTTTTCGATGTCGTAGAAAAGCACCTGCATGCCTAAAGATTCAGCAAGAATACCGGCCTGTGAACCAATGTGACCGTAGCCAACAATCCCCAGTTTTTTGCCACGAACTTCATAGCTGTTGCTGGCAGACTTGAGCCATTCGCCACGATGTGCCATGGCGCTTTTAGCAGCAACACCGCGCATCAATATGATTGCTTCGGCTAATACCAGTTCGGCAACACTACGAGTATTCGAAAAAGGTGCATTAAAAACCGGAACACCTAATTCACGAGCAGCGCTTAAATCAACCTGATTGGTTCCAATGCAGAAGCAGCCAATAGCGCAAAGACTTTGCGCTGATTGCAGCACTTCTTTGGTTAATTGGGTACGGGAGCGAACGCCGACAAAATGAGCGCTGGCAATAGCTTGTTTCAGCTCGTCTTCTGGTAAGGAAGTCGTGCGGTAGTCAATGTTGGTGTAGCCTTCGGCTTGCAGGGTATCCAGCGCACTCTGGTGTACCCCTTCCAGCAACAGAAACTTTATTTTTGATTTATCGAGAGAATTGCTGTTCATATACTTCTGAGGCAATTGGGCTGGTCGGACGGCTATTCTACTTCAGAATCCGCGAGATAGCGATATTGGTAAGACAACTTTTTCGCAAGATTTTTAGTGGCCAAAAAAAACGGCCACACCATAATGGCTTGACCGTTTATTCACCCCAATTGCATATTTTACAATGCAACAGACGAGTTATTTTGTCAGGATTTCTACTTCACCATCTTCTTTACCAATCAAAAGTACATCTGCACCCTTTTCAGCAAATAAGCCGTTAGTGACTACACCAACGATTTGATTAATTGCAGTTTCCATTTCAATCGGTTTTTCAATTTTCATATTGTATACATCAAGGATGATATTGCCGTTATCGGTAATAACACCTTCGCGGTATACCGGATCGCCGCCCAGTTTCACCAGTTGGCGAGCAACATGGGAACGAGCCATTGGGATCACTTCTACTGGAAGCGGAAACTCTCCTAAGCAGCCAACTACTTTGCTTGGGTCGGCGATACAGACAAATTTTTCTGCAACCGCAGTGACAATTTTTTCCCGGGTCAGCGCCGCGCCGCCACCTTTGATCAGTTGAAGATAACGATTGGATTCATCGGCGCCATCAACATAAACCGGAATACTATCAACAGCATTTAAGTCATAAACCGGAATGCCATGGGATTTCAGGCGCTCAGTCGAGGCTTCTGAGCTGGATACCGCACCCTCAATCCGTCCTTTAATTTCAGCCAGGGCATCGATAAAGAAGTTAACCGTGCTACCGGTACCCACACCAACGATTGAATCGTCTTCGATGTATTTGATTGCTGCGCGAGCAGCAGCTTGCTTGGCGAGATTCTGGCTCATGCTAAAACTCGAAAAATAGCGGGAGCTCATTATATACCCAAGCCACTTCAAGGTGAACGCACGCCTCGATCATGATTCGCTCAGAGATCCTGAACGCACGCCTTGAAGTGGCTTGGGTATAGGCGCTGGATAATCTGTGGTAAATTCAATCGACTTGGTTGTCATCAGTAGAAGGGGCAAAAAAAGGCATGCACAACGAATACGTCAAAAAAATATTAAAGGCCAAAGTCTATGACGTGGCTATTGAAACGCCTTTAGATGATGCCTCTATGCTCTCAGAGAGAATTGGTAATCGGGTGCTATTAAAGCGCGAAGATTTACAGCCAGTTTTTTCCTTCAAGATTCGTGGTGCCTATAACAGCATGGTAAACCTACCTGTTGCGCTGCGAGAAAAAGGCGTGGTGTGTGCTTCGGCAGGCAATCATGCACAGGGTGTGGCGCTGGCAGCGCAAAAGCTGGGTGTTAAAGCGTGGATTGTTATGCCCAAGACAACCCCAGAGATAAAAGTAGAATCGGTTAAAGCGCGTGGTGGTATCGCAGTATTGCATGGCGATAGCTATGACGATGCTTACCAGCATGCAATGAAACTGGTTGAAGAAAAAGGGCTGACTTTTTTACATCCATTTGATAATCCCGATGTTATAGCAGGCCAAGGAACAGTTGCGGTTGAGCTGCTTTCCCAGCAAAGCGGTGAACTGGATGCAGTGTTTATTCCAGTCGGTGGCGGCGGTTTGATTGCAGGCATGGCGGCCTACATAAAATATTTACGGCCTGAAGTGAAGGTGATTGCAGTGGAGCCTGTTGATTCGGCTTGTCTAGATGCAGCACTAAAGGCCAATAGCCGGGTCATTTTAAAAGAGGTCGGTATTTTTGCCGATGGCGTGGCGGTAAAGCAGATCGGTGAAGAAACTTTCAAGCTGGCACAGCAGTTTGTTGATGAAGTGGTCACGGTAAATACCGATGAAATTTGTGCCGCAATCAAAGATAACTTCGAAGATACTCGAGTTCTGGCAGAACCTGCCGGTGCACTGTCGATTGCCGGATTAAAAAAATATGTTCAGCAGCATCAGCTGAAGGGCAAAACGTTAGCTGCGGTGGTTAGTGGCGCCAATATTAACTTTGACCGATTGCGACATGTTGCTGAAAGAGCTGAAGTTGGCGAGCAACGTGAGGCGATTCTGGCGGTTAAGTTGCCGGAAGAAAAAGGCGCTTATCGACGATTCATTGAAGTCATGGGTCGACGGGCGATTACCGAATTCAATTATCGGTTTAACCCTGGGCATGATGCGGTGGTGTATGTCGGTGTTCGATTAACCGAAGGTAACCAAGAGCGACAACAGTTGCTTGAGTTGCTGGAAGGTGAAGGTTACTCGGTTATCGACATGACAGATAATGAACTAGCTAAAATGCATGTGCGGCATATGGTCGGTGGTCGCGAAGATGTTGAAGATGAACGAGTCTATCGATTTGAATTTCCAGAGCGGCCAGGTGCCTTGTCGAACTTTTTAGCCAAAATGAAAGCACGCTGGAATATCAGTTTGTTTCATTACCGAAACCACGGTGCCGCTTTTGGTCGAGTGCTGCTCGGTATTCAGGTGCCTAAAGAAGAAATTGCTCAGCTTCATGCCAGTCTGGATGAGCTGGGTTATCGCTACACCGAAGAAGCAGATAATCCAGCTTATAAGGCTTTTCTTGCCGGTTAATGGTTTATCAGAAATGGGGGCTTGCTACTGCAACCCCTCATTTTTTTGTAACAATTAGTTAATTTTATATTCATCTGTTTGAAATGAAGTTATTTATGTTGTTGTTTTTCAGATCAATAATCGGCTAAAGTTTTTGCAGCAGTGTGAGCTTGCTCACGCTTTTATTTGCTGTAGAAGCGATAGGGATTGTTGATGAATAAATCAGGTAAGCCAGATTTAATGTTGGTGCTAGCAGTGGTATTGGGGTTGGGTTTTTTATTTAGTAGTGTCAGCTATGGCGCACCAGAAACCGAATACTTTTCAGCTAAAGCTTTCCCACAGTCAAAATTGCTTTCGCTCGATATTTCAGACGGTTCACTGGCAACAGGCCAACAACTAAAGCAATAGCGGTTAAATCTACTAAAAGATTAAAACCGCTTAAATATCTTCCTTGAAACCATTCAAAAAGATCAACCTATCAAACTGATAGTTGCAATAATCCCCATGGCTAGCGAGAGAATTTCCGATAGCATTGTTCGCTAATCAAACCATCTAACGGCACATCCCAATTCTCGCGATTTAACTGTTCGACATTTTGACACTGATAAGCAATTCCAATCAGTTCAGGATCATCTGCGGATGGTTGTTTGATTTTAAATTCTAATGTTCGATCATAAAATCCGCCGCCCATACCCAGTCGATTGCCCGTTAAATCAAACCCTACCAGTGGCATAAAAATTAAATCTAACTGCAGTCCAGTCAGCTGGTCTTTAAAGGCAACATCAGGTTCTGCAATATCAAACCGATTGGCCTTCATGGCGCAGTCAGGTTGCCATAAACCGAAACGTAATCGGTTGGTTCCATCAGAGTCAATAATTGGCAGGTAGAATTGGTGGCCTTGTTTCATCAAACTCAGCGCTGCATGTAAAATATCAGCTTCGCCATCGCCAGCCATATAAAAAGCAATCTTGCAGGGCTTGTCAAGTTGTGGCAGTTGCAAAAGGTGCTGACAAATTTGCAGGTCAAGTTGTTGTCTTTGGCTAATAGAGATCGCACGTCGGGCTTGGCGCAAATGCCGCCGTAAAGCTCTGGGATCAGATGGAGGTTGTTGGTTGCTTGGAGTGTTCATGATGTGCAGCTGAGATCAATTAACAATCGCCAGCTTAACATAAATTGTTACTGTAGAAATTAACACCAACCAGGGCAGCGTTGTAGGTGAACGCTCTCGAACCCGAGGGTTCAAGTGGGTACCAGAATGACATTTTAGGCTTTCCGCTAAACGGACATGCACACCACATCAAAATCGGTTCCCGGCGTGTGATTATCGGCTCAAGAACTGGCCTACTATCGCTTGCCCCAGAAGGTGTATTAAATCTATCAGATTTTCATCAATCTGGCAGCTCCATTTGTCGCTGCTGAAGTAAAAGTTGATCAATATTCTCATGCAGAGCAGAAATACGCTGATGAAGCTCCATATCTACTTGCGCTTTACTGACTTCTGCTCTAAGCAGCTCATTGGCCATGTTTAATGCCGTTATCATTAAAACTCTTTCATAGCTGAGCAAGCTGGCTTTTTCGCTAGATTCCTGAAGGCGAGTCTCAAGATATTCAACACTGCGATGCAATGCAGCTTCTTCGCCTGCTGGGCAAAATAATTGGTGTTTTTTTCCCAGAAGGGTAATGGAAATTTTTTTGCCGGACATGATTACTCCGCTGTTTGAAGCATGGATATAAGTGCTTCAAGGCGTTCGCCGGCTTGCTGTTGGTGCTTGACCATATCACTGCGTTCTTGCATCAACAGTGCTTGGCTGCGGCGCAGGGCGGCATTTTCTTCCTGAAGTCGTTCGCAAAGAGCGATCAGGGTATCAATTCGATTTTCAAGCTGGCTCAGATGTTCTGGCAACATGGAACTTTCCGTTTTCCGGGGAATTGCGACTGGTAAGTGGTATACCGATTTTAAACTTTATACACCCATTTAAGTAGCCAATATAGAGATAGGCTAATTGCCGGTCAACGGCTGCTGTATATGATAGACCCTCAATGGTAAGATTGGCTGCTGTTTTATTAGTCTGACGGACACCCGCAAATGCAAACACTTGCCGAATGGCCACAACTGCAGCAGTTTGAAGAACTGCTTGATAAACACGGCGCTTTGGCCGAAACACCGGAATCACAAGGTTTGCTTTGTGGACTAATGTGCTCTGCTCATACGCCCGGTTTGAAAGACTGGATGGAGGCGATGTTTGGTGGCGAAGCCGATCTTGAAGAACAAGAGATTGATCTGCTACGAATCTTTTATCGCATGACGACCGAAGGTTTTGTTCAGTCAGACTTTAGTTTTTCACCATTAATACCTGATGAATCTGCTGGCTTGGCAGCCCGCGCTGACGCTTTAACTAGCTGGGTGCGCGGTTTTATGACCGGTTTTGCGCTGACCGGTCAAAATGAAAAAGAACCTGACGATCCTACTGTTGGTGAAGCATTAATTGATATGCGTAACTTGGGTGTCACCCAGTTCGATATCGATGAAGAAGATGACATGGACGAAACTGAAGCAGCTTTTGAAGAAATTCATGAGTTTGTCAGGGTTGCTGCCCAGTTAATTTTTAATGATTATGCGCCAGAAGGTTTAGAGCCAGGCGACGACGAACGACTGCATTAATAGCGGTGGTCAGACGTAGCCGGGGGCTGCGTTTGTTAAGGATTTAAAATTAAAAGTGAGCAAAAAAAACATGGAAATGCCACTGGATATTACCGCCGAGGAATTTGCATCGCGGCGTGAGCAGCTGAAATCTCAGCTGGCAACTGATGGGTTAATGTTACTGGCGGCAGCCGATCATCCAATTCGCAATGGTGATGCGGAATATGGCTATCGTCAAAATAGTAATTTCTGGTACCTGACCGGATTTGACGAGCCAGAAGCGGTGATGGTAATTGCGCCAAACCGTAAAGAAGGCGAGTACATTTTGTTCTGCCGTGATCGCAATCCGGAGATGGAACAATGGACAGGTCGTCGAGCAGGCCAAGATGGCGCCAAAGAAATTTATGGTGCAGATCAAGCTTTTTCGATCAGCAAGTTAGACGAAATGCTACCGGCATTAATGGAAGACCGCGACACGGTTTATTTGCCATTAGCACGTGGTAATGATCTGCAAGCTACTGCAGAAAAAGCATTAAATGTTGTTAGAGGCCGAGTGCGTACTGGTATTGCCGCACCCCAGCGCTTTGAAGATATTGAACCTTTAATTCATGAAATGCGTTTGTTTAAATCTGCCGCTGAAGCAGAGCAAATGCGTTATGCCGGTAAAGTCTCTGCGATGGGCCATACCCGGGCAATGGAGAAGTCTCATTCCGGTTTAAATGAATATCAACTGGAAGCAGAAATCTGCCATGAATTTGCACGAATGGGCTGTCGAGATGAAGCCTACTCAAGCATTGTTGGTGGTGGCGAAAATGCCTGTATTTTGCATTACATCGAAAATAACCAGCTGTTAAAACACGGCGATATGGTTCTGATCGATGCCGGCGCAGAATTCCGCAAATACGCGGGTGACATTACGCGTACTTTCCCGGTTGATGGAAAATTCTCTGAGCCGCAGCGCGAATTATACCAAATAGTATTAAATGCGCAGTTAGCCTCAATCGAGCAAGTTAAGCCGGGTAATACTTTTGATCATCCACATCAGGCAACGCTGCAAGCGCTGACTTCTGGTCTGGTTGAACTGGGTATTTTAAAAGGCGATGTAAAAGAATTAATTGAAAAAGAAGCTTATAAGCCATTTTTCATGCACAAGACCGGCCACTGGCTGGGGATTGATGTTCACGACTGCGGTAAATATAAAATTGATGGTGAATGGCGCAAGCTTGAGCCAGGTATGGTAATGACCATCGAACCTGGTTTATACATCAGTCCAAGCGATGATGTAGATGAAAAATACTGGAATATCGGCATTCGAATTGAAGACGATATTTTGGTGACTGAATCTGGTTACGAAAACTTATCAGCAGATGTTGTGAAATCAGTGGAAGAAATTGAAACCCTGATGGGGCAACGAAATAAATAACCGCTTAAAATACCCTTTAGATAACTTTAAAGGGTATTTTTTTATTAGTAGAAGCATTTAACATAACTTTGACAGCTGTTTGTTTTACTCGTTTTCATAGTCCCTGTGATTGGATCCCCACCCTCCCTGATGAGGATGACGAGTCTACTTTTACCTGTAGCGGTAAAATTTAGACTCAGAACCCGTCATCCCGAGCATGGAAGTGAATGGATGCACGGATTAGGGCGACGCAGGATGCCAAAGCCGAATGCAGGGATCCATAAGCCAAGGATGGAAGCTGTGGATTAAAAAAGCTCATGAACAACGGCTTAATAATTACGTTAAAATCTCTGTTGCAGCAAAACCCGAGTTAAAAATGGATCAATCAATCGATTTCGATATTCTGATTTGTGGTGGTGGTATGGCAGGCGCTTCTTTGGCGCTGGCCTTGGCACCTCAAGGCTGGAAAATCGGCATTGTAGAAGCTGTTGAGCCCAGCTCAAATTTACAGCCCAGTTATGATGATCGAAGCATTGCATTGGCGCAGGCATCGGCTAATTTGTTTCGAAATATTAATCTGTGGCCGCAGCTTGAACCCCATTGCCAGCCGATTAGATCGATTCATGTTTCAGACAAGGGTCGTTTTGGTGTTACCCGAATTCAGCCGCAAAGTATTGGGCTAGATGCCTTAGGTTATGTCATTGAAGTGCGTCCTTTAGGTCAAGTGCTGCACCAAAAAATTGCCCAAACCGATAATATTCATTTAATTTGTCCGGCTAAATTAGCCTCGTTGCAGCAAAATAAAAATAGTTGCCAAATAGCGATTGAAACATCTGATGGCGTGCATCAACTGAGCAGTAAATTATTAATTGCTGCCGATGGCGCATTGTCGCCGGTGCGGCGTTTGCTGGGTTTGAATCACGACCAAAGTGATTATGACCAGTCGGCCATCATTGCCAATGTTACTACTGAAATTGCCCATGCTGGCCGAGCGTTTGAGCGTTTCACCGACTCAGGCCCATTGGCAATGCTACCGTTAACTGAAAACCGCTGTTCTTTAGTTTGGTGTGTTAAAAAGCATCAGCTTGAACAGCATATGGCATTAGACGATCAGCAGTTTGCTGAGCAGTTACAGCAGAGATTTGGCTGGCGATTAGGCAGAATAGAAAAGGCCGGTCAACGTAGCCATTATCCGTTGTTACAAATGCGGGTGCCCCAGCAAATTAAAGATCGAGTGATGCTGATTGGTAATGCGGCGCATGCTGTACACCCCGTTGCTGGACAGGGTTTAAACCTGGGCCTACGTGATGTGGCAGAGCTGGTTGAAAGCCTGAGCGGCTTAACTTCTCAGCAAGACCCTGTGCTAGATGGACGTTTGACTGAATATCAAAAATGGCGCAATGCCGACCAACGTAAAATATTATTAGCGACTCATTCTCTGGTGACCTTATTTTCTAACCAAAGTAATTTACTGGGCCATCTTCGTGGCGCAAGTTTGGCTGGAATGGATTTATGGCAACCGGTTAAAAAGATGTTGGCGCGACAAGCAACCGGTCTAGCAGGTCGTTTGCCATCATTGATTCAGGAGAGAAGTTAAATGGAAAATACCGAATCAGCCGCAGTGAAAAAAATGCAACAGTTTGATATCGGCATCGTCGGTGGCGGTATCGTCGGTTTGGCTTTGGTTGCTTCTCTAGTTGCGCTTAATCAACAGCAAAATAAAAAGCTTAATATAGCTCTGTACGAACAATTCCCCGCTAAATTCAAGCAGCCTGAATCAGAAGATGATTGGGATCTTAGGGTTAGTGCAATTACCCCCGCTTCATCGCAATTATTTAAATCGATTGGCGTTTGGGATCAAATTGCTGAGCATCGTATCGCCCCTTATCAAGGCATGCAGGTGTGGGATAGTCTTGGTGATGGAAAAATAGAATTTTCTGCTGAAGATTTAAAACTGCCTTTTCTCGGTCATATCATCGAAAACCGAGTGATGCGAAAAGTATTATGGCAGTGGTTAGAGCTGCAAGCGGCTGACCCAGATTCTGGCGTGGAATTATTCTGCCCAGTGACTTTGAATAGCGCGCAATATTCAGCTGCCCAGCAATTAACTTCGCTGGAATTACAAAAGAATAATGGCAACCATGAACAGCATCAATTAAAGCTGGCAGTTGCTGCTGATGGTGCTAATTCATGGCTGCGGCGTCAATTAGGGCTGCGCCATAGCGAGCGAGCTTATGGTCATCAGGCTTTAGTCACCACTATTCGTACTGAACAACCCCATCAGCAGATATGCCGCCAGGCGTTTATGTCTTCCGGCCCATTGGCACTATTACCGCTGGCCGATCCGCATACCTGCTCGATTGTTTGGAGCGCCGATGATCAAAAAGCCACCGAGCTGCAAAACTACTCGCCAACCCAATTAGCCGGTGCCATTGCCGCAGCGATGGATCATCGTTTGGGTGAAGTAGCATTAATTACCGATAACGGCTTCTTTCCGCTGCGAATGCGTCATGCGACGCATTATGGCGAAGCGGGCATTGCACTAGTGGGCGATGCTTGCCATACGGTTCATCCATTAGCAGGTTTAGGAATGAATCTCGGTTTAATGGACGCAGCGATGCTGGCACAAGTGATTTGTGAAAATGACCAATCGCTGGAAAACCCGGGTGATGCATTATTAATGCGCCGCTATCAACGTCGCCGTAAAGCAGAAATCACATCAGTTCTGTTAGCAATGGACAGCTTTCGCTTATTGTTTGGTAGTAAATTTATTCCATTGGTACAGCTGCGTAATTTCGGCCTGAAAATGACTGATCGACTAGGGCCAATTAAAAACCTATTTGCTGGTTATGCGGTAGGTAATAAAGCCGATACGCCGGTATTAGCACGGGTTAAATAGGTCTTTGATCGTGCAGGGCGATATATGAAAAGAGAAATTCGAGACCGGAAAAATTTGGAAAAATATACTCAGCAGATGGGTGAGTTAAAGGAGCGGCTCGAATTCCTAAAAAGCTATAAAAATACTAAAAAAGATAGGTTTCTTGTCGAAAATTCTGCATTACACGTTAGAAAGATAGTAGAGCTATTTGCATTCTCATTGATGTCCTTACAGAAGGATTTATATAAGGTATATCGCCAAAATGCCGGTATTGACTTTCTAAAAGATTGGAATGGCAGGGATATTTTGACGAAACTTATAAGTTTGAATCCTGACTGTTACTTCAAACCAATTCGACGAGAGTTAATGGTTAAACCCAATGGCGTTAAGGAAATAACTTTCATAGATGAGAAAGAATGCTACACAGTTAAACGCTTAGGAAGATTATATGAACGTTGCGGGGGCGTACTTCATGTGACAAATCCGTGGAAAAGTTGTAATAAAACAGAATCTTTCCATGGCGAACTGCCCAGTATAATTAGAAAGCTAGTGGCTACTTTTGAAAATCAATCGATATTGGTGAACCACTGGCAGTCACAAGATTCTACTGTTGTGCTTGTACATTTAGCAGGTGAGGCGGGTAAGCCATCTTATAGTTTGGCTGAGGGCGGTGGTAATTTTAGATTTGACGCCGAATAGTATGCTTCTGAAAGTGAGGCTTATGCGATGGTGGTGATGCCTGAAAAAAATCTGATTATTTATTGTATTACTAAATACGCAGGTGTTAATTGCATCAGATAATCTTAGATTAAAAACATTAATAATCTTTTTTTCACAGAATTTCCCCAGTTAGTATCTTGTAGAGACTCTTTATTTCGAGGTAAGTTAACTTGGAATCATAAGTGGCCAATTGAAGTTTTTGTCTCTTCAGTAAAGGCTGGTTGAAGCAATGGCCACGGTTAAAACTCAAAAATAGCCTAAAAGTTATCTGCTGGTTTCTTGACTAGCTAGCAACTAGCAAAGCAGTTATTCATCAATTAAAACAATCATCTTCAATCGCGGTTTGTTCACTATTGTTTTGTGTTATCCGGCTCATTGTGTAAAATCTCAACTAGATTACAGGTAAGTCAAACTCTTGATGAGAGGATGGATTAATGAGTTATATCCCAGTAGATTTGAAATACGTTGATAGTCATGAATGGCTGCGTGTAGAAGAAAACGGCGAGTACACCGTTGGTGTAACTGAGCATGCGCAAAGCTTGCTAGGCGATGTGGTGTTTGTTGAGTTACCTGAAGTCGGTTCTGAATTTGAGCAGGGAAATGATGCGGGTGTTGTTGAGTCAGTGAAGGCTGCTTCCGACGTATATTCACCAATCAAGGGCACGATTACGGCAATTAACTCAGAGCTGGAAGATACTCCAGAGCTGATTAACTCAGATCCATATGGTGATGGCTGGATTTTCCGTATTATGCCGGATGGTGAGCCAGATAATTTACTTGATGCTGATGCTTATTCAGAGTTGTGTTCTGACGAAGGCTAATTTCAGCTGGCCCAGAATTAGAGCAGCTATTAGTTAGCAAAACCCTGGTCATTTGGCCGGGGTTTTTTATGAGTAGCTGTTACAGAACGGTTGGCGGCGCTGGTTTTATGTTGGGTTAAAAGCCTGTGTTATCATAGCTACAACTTATCGGGGTGCCGGCACTATTTTGATCTAGTAAATCTGATCGTAATAAATAGTTGCCCGGCTGAGAGTCACCCGTTGAACCTGATCCAGTTAGTACTGGCGTAGGGAATGAGGTTTGTCTTTCAGCGACTCATCATACGCCAACTTATTGAAATGCTTGAGAGATGTCTATGAAAAACCTGTTGTCTGTTGTGATTTTCTTAATCTGTACGGTAAGTCTGACCAATCAAGCGAGAGCTGCTGATCTGACGATCTATACCTATGATTCTTTTGTTTCTGAATGGGGGGCAGGCCCGCAGTTAGAAAAAATATTCGAAAAGCAGTGCGACTGCGATATTGAATTTATTGCTGAAGAAGATGGTGTCAGCATTGTTAACCGCTTGCGAATTGAAAAGCAACGCACTAAAGCCGATGTCATTCTTGGTGTTGACGATGCATTGCTAGAAGTGGTTCGCTCTGCCGGTATGGTTCAAGATCATCAATTGCAATTGTCTGGTTTAAAAGCAGAATTAAATTGGAATGACACTGCGTTTGTTCCATACGACTACGGCTATTTCTCATTTATTTATGACAGCAGTAAAATCAAACAGCCAGTCACTTCACTAAAAGAATTAATTAATTCCAACGCTTCAGTCATCTACCAAGACCCACGAACCAGTACGCCAGGCCAAGGGTTATTGCTGTGGATTAAAAAAGTATACGGCGATCAATCTGCACAAGCTTGGAAGCAGTTGGCAGGTCATACAGTGACAGTCACCAAAGGTTGGTGGGAAGCTTACAGTATGTTCTTGGAAGGTGGTTCGGATTACGTTTTAAGTTATAACACCTCGCCTGCTTATCACTTAGTTGCAGAAAACAAATCACAATACAAAGCCGCGCCTTTTTCTGAAGGTCATATCGCACAGGTTGAAGTCGCTGCGATTACCAAAGCGACTAAAAATAAAAAGCTAGCCCAGCAATTCTTGGCCTTTTTAACCTCAGTTGAAGCGCAAAAAATCATACCAGTAACCAATTGGATGCAGCCTGTTGTTGATGGTGTTGAGCTGCCAAAAGCATTTGATGATTTGATTCAACCCCAGCGGATTGGTTTTAGTTCTCAACAAGTAGCTGACAATCGTAAAAGTTGGTTACGAGAGTGGCGCAGCGCTGCGGCTAAGTAAGAGATAACAGCAAGTGCTTTTGATTAAAGAACTTCTTACTCGCTTTAGCGATCTATCCGGCTGGTTGGCTTATCTGCTAATCAGCCTGATTACTTTATTATCTTTTTACGGGTTAATCGGATTTTCAGAAGGCGGCCCCGATTGGCAGCTATTATCTGATAGCTACTTTCACAGCATTCTATCTTTCTCAGTTAAGCAGGCTTTATTGAGTGCGGTATTATCGTTACTCATTGCCTGGCCAATTGCCCGCGCATTGTATTATGTGCCATCGCTGCCGTTTAAAAACAGCTTTTTAAGCTTATGCATGCTGTGCTTTGTTATGCCAACTTTGGTGCTAATTACCGGCCTAGTAGGCTTGTTAGGCAATAATGGATTTATTACATCGTTATTAGACCAGCTATTATTTGGCTCATGGAATCTGTATGGGCTGAATGGCATTTTGCTGGCGCATGTTTATTTAAATATGCCGTTTGCCATTCGAATAATTTACCAGCAGTTGAATCATATTCCTGATACTAGCTGGCAGTTAGCAGCGCAGTTAAAAATGAGTCCGTGGCAAAAATTTAAGATTATCGAATGGCCTAGTTTATCGGCACATATGCTGAGCTTATTTGGCTTTGTTTTTGTGTTGTGCTTTAACAGCTTCGCCATTGTACTGGCGTTAGGCGGTGGGCCGCAGGCGACCACACTAGAAGTGGCTATCTACCAATCGCTTAAATATGATTTTAATATCCCAGAAGCATTAACCTTGGCCTGGACGCAATTAATTGTTGCCGGTGGTTTATATCTGTTACTTAACCGATTAGGAAAAACCAATTGGTTGTCAGCCGATACCGGTGCAAGCCAATGGTTGCCTAAGGCTGCTGGTTTGAAAAAACAGCTGTGGCGAGTGCTCTACGCGATCTGTTGGTTATGTTTGTTAATGCCGCTACTGGCGCTGCTGTTAAGCGTTTTACAATCTGAGCAAAGCTTGCAATGGCAGCAGCTACTCCAACCCACCTTAATTACCCTTGGCTTAGGTCTATTCTCGGCAACCGTCGGCTTAGCTTTGGGCTGGTTATTGCTACGGCCAATCCGTAAGTTGCACTTGCAAGGTTCGAAAAGCCGAAAAGCAATGGTTGAATGGCTGGCGTCGCATAGTTTAGTTGCCCCGGCGATTGTGGTTTCTGTCGGTTTGTTTATCTTTTTACTGCCCAGATTCGATATTGACCGCTGGGGAATGATTGTTGTGGTGATTTTAAATACTTCGGTGGTTATTCCCTTTGCGATTCAGAAATTAAAACCGCGTCTATTTCAATTTGATGCGCAATATCACTCGCTGGCCCGTTCATTAAAATTATCCGGCTGGCCGCTGTGGAAAATTCAATGGCCATTTGTTCGGCCAGTGTTTTTATCCACCTTTGGTTTGCTATTTGTTTTAGCGATTGGTGATGTGGCGATCTTTTCAATTTTTGGTAATCAACAGTGGCAAACCTTGCCCTGGTTAATTTATAGCTATGCCGGGAGTTACCGTATTGCTGAAGCGAGCATGGCCTCTTTGGTGCTATTAGCCATTTGCAGCTTAATTTTATGGTCTAGTGAGAAGTTTCAAACTGAGGCTGCTAAAGGTCAAGCTAGTGAGCGAAATAGCAAGAAAGAACATGAGCAAGTTAAAACAAAGGAACGCAATCATGTTGCAGATTAAACAATTACAAGTGTTGCGTGACCAAAAGTTGCTGAAATATGATTTTCAGTTACAACAAGGAAAAACACTGGCAGTGCAGGGCTTGAGCGGTGTTGGAAAGTCGACCTTGTTGCAAGTAATTGCTGGCTTTGTAGCGGCAGAAAAAGGTTCTGTGTTATGGCATGGTCAATCATTATTAGAATTGCCGGTTGAACAACGACCGGTGAGTTATTTATTTCAGCAGAATAATTTATTTGAACATCTTTCGGTAATTCAGAATTTAATGCTGGGTTTTGCTGATGATACAGATCAAGACCAATTGCTAGATAAATTAGTCAATGCAGCCATTGAATTACAAGTCGATAAGCAGTTAGAAAAAAAGCCAACTGAGTTGTCCGGTGGTCAACGACAGCGCATTGCGATTATTCGTACTTTACTTCGCCCTGAGCCGATAATTTTGCTCGATGAACCCTTCGCAGAGCTGGATCCTACAACCCGTTCATTAGCGACTCAATGGGTAGCAGACATTGCAAAGCAGCAGAATAAAACCATTTTAATGGTGACGCACCAATCTGAAGATGTGCAGCAGCTAGCCGATGAAATTTTGCAGCTACAGTAGGTCAATTGACCATGCTGTAGCTGCTGAAAAAGATAGAAGGCTATTCTGGCTGCGGAATAATTCTTAAATAAGGCCGAGGTGCTTGCCAGCCATCAGGGTATTTCTCTTTTGCCTGCTCATCAGAAACAGCTGGAATAATAATAACATCCTCACCATTTTCCCAATTTACGGGAGTGGCTACCTGATGTTTGGCAGTCAGCTGAATAGAATCTAACACACGCAAGATTTCTTTAAAATTACGCCCAGTGCTCATTGGGTAGGTAATTGTCAGTTTAACTTTTTTGTCGGGGCCGATAATAAACAGCGATCGAATAGTCGCGTTATCAGGTGCTTTTCGAGTGGATGCATCGCCGCTAGCATTAGGGTGAATCATGTCATATTGCTTAGCCACTTCAAGTTGCGTGTCGCCAATCATTGGGTAGTTGACTTTGCACCTTTGAGTCTCTTCTATATCGCCAATCCACGCGAGATGATCTTCTACTGAATCAATGCTCAACCCGATAATTTTACAGTTGCGTTTACTGAATTCAGTTTCTAGTTTCGCCATATAACCTAATTCGGTGGTGCAAACGGGTGTGAAGTCTTTCGGATGAGAAAAAATAATCGCCCAACCATCGCCAATCCATTGATGGAAATTAATTTCGCCTTGGGTAGTTTGTGCGGTGAAGTCTGGAGCTTCATCACCGATTCTTACTGACATAAGACCTCCTGCTGTGAGTAATTGTGACAAAAAATAGCCGAGGCACACCTCAGCCCATCTAAAAGATAGGTAGCCTGCTGAAGATCAGCCAGTAGATTTGGTTATTAACATAAGCATCAAAAACATTTTCTTTCATTTTTATTTTCCGACTTGTTGTCAACTTGCAAGTCTTTTGGATGCTAGTTTTTGTTGCGTTTGCTAGTTTGAGGTAAAGCTAAAATATTAAATTGTTGCAGTTATCTAAACGGGTTAAAATATTCGTCTAACAACTTTTCTTTTAATGACTGTGTGCTGGTGGATTTTATTTAATGCCTTGATTGGTAAAATGCTTCGGCTATTAATGCTGGAGCATTTTTATTCAAGTGATTCTGTATTGTGCTTTAACACTATGCCTACTAGGTCATCGGCAGTTTTGGGATTTAACTCAGGTTGGTGACGAATTAAAAATTCATCAAGTTGTTGCCGATCCCAACCCGTTTTGCTGAGCATTTGAACCAGCTCATAAATGTCTTTAGGTCTTGTTGCCATGGCTGTGTTTTCTCTTTATTGCCAACTGGTTAGTTATGTGCAGGTTGTAGCCATATAAGCCAGGGTTCCTGTTGCGCTTACTCGACTTATCTGCAGGGGTTAACTGGTTTCTATTTGTTTGGTTTAATTTTGTTTCAATAGTTTAGTCGGTAACCTGCTTTTTTAATGATTTTTAAAGTTTGAAAGTCAAAAAAACGAGTGTTTACAAGTCAATTTTTGAATGGAGAATTAAAAATGAAAATATGCAAAATCAGTTTTGCGGCATAGAGGCCTCATTTGAGGGCGCTATCACGTTCAATAACATTATGGAAAGCTTCTGGATGTGATAATTAGCGATGTTGGGCAAGATACAGTGCTAAATTCATCTGGATCAGGGTTGCCAGTAAAGGCTGTTGTGGGATGTTAATAGACGCTGCGCTAAACGATGTACTCAAGGGGCGATCCATATCCCCTTGAATATATTTTGTAGCTAGTAATAAATACCCAATGAAAATTTAATCAGTTCAGCGGTGTCTGGAGTGCCATTAGTTGCTAATGCCATGTATAAGTTCTTGTGTCGTATTGAAAGCTCAAGGGCTTTGTTTTCGATCCATAAATCTGCCTGATACTTGATACATTTACCTTGGTAGGCAATGCCGTAATTGACCAGATAGTCTTTAGCCATGTACTGAATACCAATGCGGTTACTCCAGTTATGCCAATGGTAGCTGCTCGAAACATTTACCCGCTTGTTCAGCTTAATGGTGGTATCTGGAAGGTAACTTTCCGTGCCTGACAGCGTCGGATTCCAGCTTTTGACGCCATCATCACCAGTAGAGGAGTTTTTATCACTGGCAATTGCTTTGGTGTAGGCAAGTTGATCCCACTTGAGGTGGCTAATGATGTCTTTGGCCAAAAAGTCTACCTGCCAATTACGAGTGATCCTCCAAGATCCATAAAGATCCAGAGTCGCCCCATATCCATAGGTGTTTTCTACTTCACGTCCAAATAAAAGATCTTCGGAGTACTTTTGATCGGCAAAGATAGAGTAATCGTATGACTTTTTCGATTTTCCGTAACCGGTGCCGTTTAAATTAATATCTTCCAAGTAGCGTATTTGTAAAAATGAAACATCTACGCCTAAAGTATCTAGCCCTTTGAAATCGAACTGATAGCCGAACTTCACTCCGCTGGAAATTATTCCTTTGGCTTGAAGGTCAATTAAATATTCACGTTTTTCCAGGGGTATTTTTTTGTTGTGAACGGCGCGATAAAATGCTGCGGTATCGCTATCAAACCAGGCAGCATAATCTTGTCGATAAAGAAGAGAAAATTTAAATTTATCTCGCTGATAGCCTGTTTCGGTTTGGTGAGATAGGTAGAGCGTCTTGCCGGGTTTATAGCCCTTTTTTAGGCCGTTAGTGGCGTTAACAAAACTCCCTACTTCGCTTTTAGCAAATCCGTCCACAGTAAAGAAAAAAGTATCCTCGGCCTGGGCGGTTGCGCAGGTGAGGAGCGAAATTATAAAAAGCCCACCGAGGTGGGCTTTTAGCTTGCTACAAGCAATCACTTATAAGACCTACTCAAGCGTCTCAAAAGTGTTGTCAATGTAGCTGATCTTTAACAGACCTTTGGTGGTTTTAACATCGGCAACTTTCTTGTCGCCAACTTTCAACGCGCCTTCAACCTTATTGCTCTGGAATGCAAACTCAGGAATTGACAGTGCAACATCCATAGGGTTCGAGATTACCAAGTTGGTTAAATTCGTAGTTGTATTTACATCCTTGAAGTTAAACTTGTACTGCTTACCATCCCAGCTTAGTAACCAGCTAGCTTGTCCACCGTTAAGCAAGTCGCGCTCAATATTGGCAGTCATGATAACCGTTGGTAAACCTTCAAAGTTTTGCCATTTCTCACTGAATGAGAAGCCCCACTGTACGAAGTTCTCTTCGGTTTCATCCAGATCAGAAACATCGATTTTACCGACTAGATTGTGACCGTCCTTAGTAACTTCCAGACCGGCAGCCAGAACCTTATATTTGTCGCCTAACTGAGCCTGCAATATTTCCATTGGGTTATAAATTGCTAATAACTCATCTACAGGCAGCTGGTCTATGTTGTCAGTGCCTAAGCGATAGCTTTGCTCTTCGCCAGCTTCGTCAAGATACTTGCCGAAGGTAAATGAAGCGCCATTCGCGATATCACGGCCAGCTTTAGCAATGATGGCGTTCAGTTTATCTTGGCCCAGTACTCTGCTTTGCTCGTAATAAACAACTTCATTATCATCTAGGTAACTGGTCAGATCAAAGCTACCGATATTTGGCAACTTGATAGTGAAGTTATGTGAAGAAACGCGATCTTCAGTAGTAAAATCACCGTCAACAGAAACAGTTTTAAGCGCCATTGCAAAGCGTTGTGTCAGAACATTGTCATCCTGATCACCTGACAGACGACCGTTAGTGATGAATGGCTGAGCACGACGTACCAGCTCTAATTCAACACTACCAGCGAAAGAGCTGCCATTTTCGATAGATGCTGTTGGTGCATTAATCGTCATGCGCTCAACACCATCTTTTTTGTAGTCTTTGGTGGTTGCAACTAGTTCTGCCTCACCCAAAGTCACTACAGTTTCGCCACTAGACATAGTGCCGCTAGCGGTCACGTTGTTGTCGGTATCGCTTTGCAGCAGTACTTCACGCAATTGAGCCAAAGTCATATCTGAAGAAATAGTGACATCTTTCAGAATAACGTTCTTGTCGTCAGCATCAACACCAGTGATATCGCCATTCAGAACCAGCTTTAAACCAGTTTCTTTTGAAGCGACCAGATCCAGTTCACCTAATAAACGATCACCATCTTTGATGGTAACTTTCATTGTATGGGTGTCAGCACTTTCCAGGCCAGCTTTCAGGGCTTCACTGCTTTCTATAATGTCAAACATTTCTTCATATGCGATTGTAGAAACGTCAAACATTGCCAGTACGTCATGGTCGAATACTTCGATACCATCAGTAATATCTTTTTCGATCTGGTCAAAGCTATTGGCTTTATCTGCTTCATGAATGTTGCGCAGAATATCGCGAATATCAGCAACTAACTCTCTGGCTTTAGCTACGTCGGTATCGCCAGCAGAATCGGTAGGCTCAGGGTTGAAAGTACCTTCAGAAGTTTTGCTGTCAATATCATCAGCTACCAGATCGATTTCTTTAGTAACGCTCTGATCGATAGCATTCTTAACTGAATCTTCTTCTGCAATTACCGCTGCAGTATCAGTCCAGCTTTTAGTCAGTTCAGTAATTTTTACACTATCACTGCTGTCAAATTGACCGTCATCTGCAAAACTGTCGCTTAGGTTTTTAACTGCGTCGGCAATAGAACCGTCAGCAACTAATGCTAATACTGCTGCGCCCATAATTGCAGCGCGCTGAGTATCAGCATCTGCTTTTTCTACTGCTACAGGGTCGGTAATATCGACAGGTTCTACTCTGCCAACGTTATATCCGGTGATAGCACTTACTTCAGAAATTGCATCGCTAGCCACTTTTGCAGGAGTTGCACCTTCAGCCTTAACTGCCTCATCAAAACGCGCTGCTGCCATATCGGTATATGGAGTGATAGGTGCTCTGATTGATTTTTCAGATTCCGCAACTTCAGAAACAACTGACTGAAGAGTGAAACCTTCAGGCAAAGTAACTGACTCCCCGAAGCCAATACCTTCGCCACAGCTCTTAATGTCGCACTTCATTGTTGTCTCGGTACCAGCTTTCAGTACCAATTTTACTACACCACCGGTGTAGTTTTTATATTCGATGGAATATTGACCTTTATCATCAGTCACTGCCTCACCGATTTTCTTCGGCTCAGCTGCGCCTTGGTACTCGTAGGCTGTTACTGTCGCTTTCTGGATAATACCTTTTGCTGCAACACCGCTGATTTCGCCAGCTTGAGTTGCTACTGGGGGTGTGGTCGGGGTTGAAGATCCGCCGCCGCCGCAGCCAGTGACTAACGCTGTTGCCGCAAAGCCCAAGGCCAATGACAATTTATTCATTAGAATTTCCCATCGAAGTTTTTAAGTAAAACGCGGCAAAAGCATAATGACAAACTGTTTGTTATGAAACATATCAATTGATGTGTTTTGATATATGTCGACATATGTTGATATTGGTCATGAAGAATTTGGATCAATGTTGTTTAAAAAGGGAGAAGCAATTTAGTCAACGTCAGGTATAATTGAAAGATAACCGTTTGTTAGTCTAAAAGTATGCAGCAATATTTAAATATTCTTAATAAAGCGATCAAAGAGTGGACCACTGAGTCTCGTCCCGCATCACGTTTGATGTCTGCAGAAAAACTATCTCAACTCGTTGATTTTTCATTGGATGAAAAAGGGGCAAGTATTGAGCAGCTTGAGCAGGCAGCAAAAGATTTCTTGTATTACAACCCCGATGTCGCAAGTAAGGATTTTTGCAAATTGCTTTATTCCGGTCAAAACAAACCAGCCTTGCTGGGTGACTGGATTACTGCCATTAGTAACGCGACGATGCACACTTATCAAGTGGCTCCTGTTGCTACCTTGATGGAAGTGGAATTGATCAAACAGTGGAATAAGTTGATAGGTTTTCATAACCCTGAAATCGGCTTGCAAGGTGATGGAATTATGGTGCCAGGTGCCAGCCAAGCAAATTTGTTAGGTATGATGCTTGCTCGGCATAAATCCTGTGCAGAATATAAGGCTAAAGGTTCTCAAGGTAAAGTTTTAGTGGCCTATGTTTCAGAGCAGGCACATTATTCTTGGGAAAAAGCAGCCAATGTTTTGGGGATTGGTACTGATAATCTGGTTGCAATTAAAGCCGATGATCAGGGTCGTTTATGTCCAGAGTCTCTGGAAGTTGAAATTCAAAATAGCCTGCAGCAAGGACATATTCCCTTTTTTATTGGTGTGACTGCCGGAACAACCGTTGTCGGTTCATTCGACCCAGTGAAGCCTTGTGCCGAAATAGCAGCGAAATATCAATTGTGGCTGCACATTGATGGTGCTTGGGGCGCGCCAGTGGTTTTTTCAGATAAGCACAAACACTTGCTGGAAAATAGCGAACTGGCAGATTCAATGGCGTGGGATGCACATAAATTTATGAATGTGCCACTGACTGCAGCAGTTATTCTGGTGAAAAAAACAGGTTTATTGGAAGCTTGTTGTTCGGGTGGCGGCGGTGAATATTTATTCCATGCCGATGAAAACGCACAATATAATTTAGGGCAAAAATCGATTCAATGCGGTCGTCGAGCCGATGCATTAAAAGTTTGGTTAAGTTGGAAAGCCCTTGGCCATTTGGGCTTTGCTGAAAAAATGGATCGTCAGCAAAAACTAAAAAGCTACTGTGTCGATCAAATTGAAGGCTCTGAGCATTTGCAGATGTTGGCACCGGCAGTTTATTTGAATGTACTGTTCCGCTTTGAACCCACTTCAGGTGCAACTTTAGACGAACAACAATTACGCCAGTTAAACATCGACATTTGCAAACAACTGCAACAGCAAGGCGACAGCTATGTGGATTATGCTCGTTATAAAGGACATAGCGGCATACGCCTAATTCTGGCTAATGAACAAAAGCAAAATTATGATATCGACAGGTTGCTGGATAATATTGTAGAGATTGGCAAGGGTTTATTGGTTGGGTAGCGGTTGTATTAATCGTTATTTTAATTATTGTATTTGTACAATTTTAACGAGTTGCAGCGCGTACAAACCCGGGTGCGTATACAGGCTTACCCAGGCTACGAAAACCGATTGGTTTTTTTAATAAAGATTGATGTTTCACTTAATGCCAAATCAAACAAGGTCGTCATGAGCAAAGCGAATAGCGACTTGTCAATAAAATGTCACGCTTCGCTGAGGTTCAGGGATGACCTACGAGAGGACACAGAGAAAGATTATTTATTTCCACGGCCCTTAGAGTGCACTGTTAAGCGCTACATGCTATCGAAATAATTCGCTGTGCGGTCCAATTCGGGCAAGTTTGAGCGAGCCACTTTCGATCTTATAGATTAAAACTAAATCCGGTTTTATGTGACAATCTCTGTAATTGTTCCAGTTACCAGAGAGGGCATGGTCGACATACTTTTCATGTAATGGTGCTTCAAGCTGAAGTTGTTTGACCACGTGTCCGGCTTCAACAATATCGGGGATTGGTAGCTTCGCTATTTTTTTGAAATCCTTCTTGAACTGAGTGGAATATTCAAGCTTAAGCATCATTAAGCTTACCCATGCTTAGGTCGTTGAATAATTCATCAACATTAGCTGCAGTATTACCTTGGTCGGACTCTAGCTCTGCAATTGCTGCAGCGGTTGATGAGTTCGGCTGCTGGGTTTTTAGTTCAAATGGAATGCCGCCATAATTAATGACGGCTTTAGCAAAGAGCTTGATGGCTTGTGAAGGGCTTAACCCGAGATCTTCACACACGCTAGTAAAAGCTAACTTGGTATCGAGGTCTATTCGGGTGCTCAGCATTTCAGTTTTCATGGTGCCGCCAAAGTATCAAATGTTTTACAATGTAATGCAAAGTGTAGCAAAGCACATACAGCAAAGCGATGAATTTCGTTCCAGCCTTCCACCAAACGGCCCGAGCTTCGCGCAGCTGACAATCTAGGCGCTTTGCTTCAACGGTGGTTTAGTAAAGCATAGTTTGCCGAATAGTCATAAAATCAAGTGGTTGCCTGGATATTGTTCCACGTTAATGAGAAGTCTGTTATCTTGGCAAAACAGGCATGCACGGTTTGATGGGTAGGGTTAGTGGTGTAGATGAAGACTGAGTTAGTTTCTCAGTGTTACCGAATCAATAATCTACTGTTATACCGGTATAATAGTAGGCCGAGCATGTATACTATTGAGCTGTTATATGCCTATACCTCGTCGGAGAGATCATGGACGACATGTCTAATAATGAGCTGATATCCCAACTGGAAAAAAACTTACAATGCTCTGAGTTAAGTTGGCTTCTAGGGGCTGGTATTAGCTATGATGCAAAGCTTCCATTAATGTATCCACTTACAAACCGTGTAAGTAATCTATTAAAAGAAAATGATCTAGAAGCGTTTAATAACTGCTTAGTACCACTTAAATCTGAATTGCCAGATGATTGTCATGTAGAGCATATACTCAGCCATCTTGGCGACTACATTGCTCTTTCTGAACGGAGTAAATCAAAACAGATAAAGATTAGTGATAATATTTTCACTAAAAATGAATTGGAAATTATTCACAATAAAATACTTAAGATTATATCTGATACTATTAGATCAGGTTATGTTGAAGGTAAGGATGGTAATGTTTTAGAAGAAGGGAGTCCGGATAATCCAATTGTATCGATAGACGCACATAACAAATTCATTGAAATACTCTTTAATCATCAGCAAGCTGGAATTCAAGATAGAAGGAAGCCGATAAATTTATTTACAACTAACTATGACACTTTAATTGAAGACGCGCTGGCTTTAAATAGAATCCCTTGTTGGGATGGGTTTTCAGGTGGATCGGTAGCTTATCGAACAGTTGCATATGGTGATAATCTGCCTACAAGTGGCTGTAGAGCAAATGTAATTAAAATGCATGGTTCAATTGATTGGTTTCTTTGTGAGAAAGGATACGTTTGGCGCGTTAGAGCAAACGACAAATATCCTAAAGCAAATAAGCGAGTTTTAATATACCCGCAGTCAACAAAATATATCGCTACTCAGCAAGATCCCTTTTCAACACAATTTGATTTATTTAGAAATACACTTAACTCAAGAAGTAGGAATGTACTGGCTGTTTGTGGTTATAGCTTTGGCGATGAACATATAAATAATGAAATTGAAGTTGCCATGTCTAAAATTAATAACAAAACAGTGCTGCTAGCATTTGTTGAATGTAAAGATTTAATACCTATGGATTTGGAAAAATGGCGTAACTCTTCGTTTGGTAAACGTGTGTTCATTGCAACTATCAATGGGCTATATGTTGGGGCTGAAGGCCCATTTAAGAGAAAGGATGATGACCTTTGGTGGACATTCAAAGGCCTGACTGAAATCCTTCAAAACGGCTGTGAGGTATAAAAGTGTTTAATCCTATTGATGAATTAAAAATTGGGCATGTTGTTGAAGTATCTGGTACATCGCTAAAGGTAGAACTTTCTAACAGTATCTCGGAATTGTCTAGCACATTTGAAGGTAGGGTGTATCCAATTGGCCAAATTGGGAGCATGATAAAAATACATTATGGCCGAAAGATTATTTTCTGAATAGTTGCTATGTTGCGAATGCGATCTGAAGAGTTATTGGATGCCGGGCAACCAATAACTTCAGATTCAGATCAGCGGGTAATGGAAGTTCAACTGTTAGCCGAAGGCCATTGGAAAAGCTCATCATGTACGCTTTCTTTTAAAAGGGGTATAAAGACTTATCCACTGCCACTTCAAAGTGTTTATCTCTTAACTAGCGAGGAAACATCTAAACTTTATCAGTCTGCAGAAGGTGCTGTGGATGATAAAGTAAATCCTCTAGTTCCTTTTGCAACATACAGTGCATCTGAATCATCAGTGTGTAGAGTGAACATTAATAAAATGTTTGGAATGCATTGTGCCGTTTTAGGTTCAACTGGTTCAGGGAAATCTGGAACAGTAGCAGCTATATTGCATAGTGTACTAGAGCATAAACATAATAATGATTTTTTATCTCCTCAAATAATAATAATTGACCCACACGGCGAGTATGGTCAGGCATTTAAGCACAGGGGATTACTATACCGAGCTTATGATGTGCTTGCTGACGATAAAGATGAGCAAATAGAAATCAACTTACCCTATTGGTTAATGTCTAGCGATGAACTATCAAATTTAATTATTGGTAAAACAGAATTTAGTGCAACCAGCCAAAATAATGTTGTTTACAAAGCATTGAGTCATGCACGTATGGTGGCAGAAGGAATTCTAAAGCCTTGTCCATCAATGTTTGGTACTGATGAGTTTAATGAATTGGAGGATATTGATTCCCCGCAATTAATGGATGGACATGAAATTACTGAAGTCTTATCATTTGATCGAGATAAACCACGACCATTTTCACTTGACGAGTTTGAAAGGCATGTTCGATTTATTCAGGCAGGTCGAAAAAACACAAAAAAAATACATGAAACAATTCCACCAAGCGAATATTCAAAATCTTCAGCTGCTTCAGTGCTAGACAAATTAAAAGTACTTAGAAAAGATTCAAGATTGGCATTCTTAATGAATAATTGGAAACATGATGACGATTGCCTTTCTAAAATATTAAATCAATTTGTAGGTGTCAGTCCAAAAGCTGGAAAAGATATTAGGATTGTTGATATTTCAGGATTGCCAAACGAAGTTGCAGGGCCATTAACAGCCGTAATCGCTAGATTGTTATTTCAATACAAGGTGTATCAAAAGCAGAGTGAAAAAATCAAAGACCCAATACTATTAGTTTGCGAAGAAGCCCATAGGTATGTTCCAGATAAAGGTGAGGCTCAATATTTTGCTGCTCAAAATGCAATTAGAAGAATAGCGCGTGAAGGACGTAAATATGGAATTGGTCTTATGCTTGTTAGTCAGAGACCTGCAGATGTAGATAGTACTGTAATTTCTCAGTGTGGAACTTGGGTCGTACTGCGATTAACGAATTCTGCAGATCAGCAGCATGTTGCTCGGTTTTTACCAGATGGCTTGTCGGGAATGGTGAGTGCACTTTCAATCCTATCTCAACAAGAAGCAATATTTGTCGGTGAAGGCGCTTCGATTCCATCTAGAATAAAAATTAGAGATTTGGAAGAAAGTAAATTACCAAGGTCAAGCACTATACCGTTCGCGGAAGGCTGGGCTATGCCTCGTTTAACGGCAACAGAGTTAGATAGAATAACTAAAAGAATGACAAGTTAATCGAAGATTATAGCGAGTGAATGCAAACGACCGCATTATGCGGCGTTTGATTCAGGCGTTAGGCGAAAAAATGAGATTAATAGAGCCTGCTAAAAATGAAAGGATCATTTCTAGTCTAGTCCAGCTTACATCTGCAAGATTATAAAAACACTCATGTCTTGTGAAAATAAAAATGTCTGATTGCGCCTTAGGCTTCTCAAACCTACGCACTTACAACCGCTGCCATTGCCCTTGCTGTTGTATAAAATACTGCTTTAAATAATCAATTAATAATCTTAGCTTTTTCGAGTTGGCGGCACCCGGTGGAAACACGCCGTAAACATTAATGTCGCTTAACTGAAAATCATCTAAAACTGATTCCAGCTTGCCTTGCTTTATTCTGGGCAGTGCGTCGTAAGTCGGTATTCTGCCCAAGCCATGTCCACCTTCAATAAAAGCGGTTCTTGCTGCGGCATTGTTGGTGCTGATGCTGCCTTTAACTTCAATGCTGTAAGAACGGCTACCCTTGCTAAGTTCCAGCGCTCCTGAAGTCAGTTTATAAATAACCCATTGGTGTTGATTTAAATCAGCGGGGCAGGTGGGTCGGCCGTGTTTTTTGAAGTATTCTGGCGAACCGCATAAACAGGTAGATAGTGTTGATAATTTGCTGGCCTGTAAGCCGGAGTCTTTTAACGGCGCACCGCGAATTGCTAGGTCGATTCCCTGCTGGAGAATATTGACCACTTCATCGGTCAGCATTACATCGAGTTCAATTTTTGGATATAAACCGCGGAATTCGTTTAATGCCGGAACAATCGTCTGCAGGCCAATATTGACCGGGCAGGTGATTTTTAATAAGCCGACTGGTTCATTTTTAAGATTTTCAATTTGCTGGTTCGCCGCAGTCGCTTGCTCGGTAATAATTCGACAGCGCTGATAATAGGCTTCACCGGTATCGGTTAATGAAATGCTACGGGTAGAGCGGTTAAGTAGTTTCACTTCAAGTTGCTGTTCTAGCTTCTTTAAATGGTAGCTGACCACAGCTCTGGAAAGCTTCAGCTGTCTGGCTGCAGCACTTAAGCTGCCGTGCTCTACTACCTTGGCAAACACTACCATGCTTTTCAGTTGATCGAATGACAGATCCATTGTGACTCCAGATCGAGCAAATTGATTAGATGCGCTCGATTGTATCAAAAAACTGACTAATGAATTAGATTTTGTCTGCATTGTTTGATTGTTATGCGAGGTCTAATATGGATTCATCGCTTGAACAGGTGCCTCTTTTAGTCACTGACTTCACTCTTAACTACTAGCTTCGCTAAGGATCAATCAATTATGAACGCAAAAAAAGTTTTGATGGTACTGACTTCACATGACCAGCTAGGTTCGAGCGGAGAGAAAACCGGTTTTTGGGTTGAAGAATTTGCAGCACCTTATTACGTGTTGAAAGATGCCGGTGTTGAGGTTGTTTTAGCATCCCCAGCGGGTGGCCAGCCACCGATTGATCCTAAAAGTGAACTGGCTGATTTCCAGACCGATGCAACTCGCCGCTTTGATGAAGACAAACCTGCCCAAGCAGAGCTGGAAAATACCGTTAAATTAGCGGATATTGCAGCAGATGATTTTGATGCGGTATTTTACCCAGGTGGCCACGGCCCATTATGGGATTTAACCGACAATAAAGATTCAATTAAATTGATTGCATCATTAATAAATAATGGAAAGCCTGTTGCCGCAGTTTGTCATGCAACCGCCGCTTTTCTTAATGTAAAAGATCAGCAAGGCGAATATTTGGTTAAAGGCAAGGCAGTTACCGGCTTTAGTAACAGTGAAGAAGATGCGGTTCAGCTAAGCGAAATTGTGCCTTTCTTACTGGAAGATGAATTGTTGCAACGCGGTGGTGATTACCAGAAGGGCGCTGACTGGAATGCTTTCGCCGTACAAGATGGCTTGTTAATTAGTGGTCAGAACCCAGCCAGTTCTGAATTAGCGGCACAAAAATTATTGACTCAGATTAACGCTTAGTTAATTAACCGGTTGTTTGTGTAAATAAAAATTTAAACATAGGGCTGCAGGCTTGATATCAATCTAAGCAGCCCTATTTGTAGTTCTAACGATTGAACTTTTGAAGATATTTTTTCACTTTCAGGAACCCTATTATGTTGAACTTTACCTTCCAAAATCCGACTCGAATTCATTTTGGTGAAGGGCAAATTAAAGCCGTTGCCAAAGAAATCCCGGCAAATGCCAAGGTGTTGGTCACCTATGGTGGTGGTTCAATTAAATCTAATGGTGTTTATGATCAGGTGGTTGAAGCGCTGAAAGATCATAGCTGGTTTGAATTTTCAGGTATTGAACCAAACCCAAGTTACGACACTTTAATTAAGGCCCAAGCATTAATTGAACAGCATGATATTGATTATTTGCTGGCAGTCGGCGGCGGTTCGGTAATTGACGGCACTAAATTTATTGCTGCTGCAGCCTTATTTGAAGGTGATGATCCATGGGACATCGTTGCTAAGCAAGCACCCATCAAACAAGCATTGCCAATGGGTGCGGTACTGACGTTGCCAGCGACTGGCTCAGAAAGTAATGGTGGCTCGGTGGTTACTCGTGATGGCTGCAAACTACCTTTTGGTAGCCCGTTGGTTCGTCCACAATTTGCGGTATTGGACCCACAGGTGACATTGTCATTATCTGATCGACAAATTGGTAATGGTGTAGTCGATGCCTTTATTCACATCATGGAGCAATATCTGACCTATAGCGTTAATGGCAAGGTGCAGGATCGTTTCTCTGAAGGTTTGTTGCAAACACTGATTGAAGAAGGGCCAAAAGCACTGGCTTCAGAAACTAAAGAAGATCTAGAAATTCGTTCAAATATCATGTGGTCTGCCACCATGGCATTAAATGGCTTAATCGGTGCCGGTGTACCTCAAGATTGGTCAACTCACATGATTGGCCACGAATTAACCGCCGCTTATGGTATTGACCATGCAAGAACTTTATCGATTGTATTGCCAGGTGTAATGAAAGTACGTCGTGAGCAAAAGCGTGAAAAATTGCTGCAATATGCCGAGCGTGTTTGGCAGATTACTGATGGTGATGATGACGCAAGAATTGACCTAGCAATTACCAAAACTGAGCAATTCTTCAGCCAGATGCAAGTTCCAGTTCGCTTGTCTGAAGTGGATTTGACAGAAAAAGATGTCGATACACTAATTAAAAATCTGACGCTGCACGGCATGACTACTTTGGGTGAGCAAGGAGAAATCACTCCAGAAATCAGCCGTGAGATATTAATGCAAGCGCTGTAATCTGTAGCGGTTAGTAAAAACACCGAAAGCTCCATTGCTACTGTTGGTATTAAACCAACCTGTAGTAATGGAGCTTTTTTTATGGAATGAATTGACTTAGAGGGAATTTGCCGCCAAAAGCAAAGACTACTTGCCAGACGGTTAGCAGCAAGCGAAGATAATCAGCACCTTCAGTTAGATACAGAAGAATAAAAAATTACTTCATGGACAATTCATCAGACGGATCTTCAAAACAGCTGCAGCCAATATCGGCTATCAAGCGCAAGTTAGCGCTTCTATCGCTACCCCTATTTTTTACGATGTTTTTGAGCCCACCTGCCCTGGCTGATACTAAAGTTTTTTCTAATCAACGAATCTGTGATGCAAAACTGCTGTTATGTATTCGAGCTTCATTGGTGTATGACAATGAAAGCCAGCGTTTGCAATTGCAGGGTAGAGTAATGCGAGCGCAACGAGCAGGCACCTTGATTATTAAGGTTAATGGTACTGATAAATTTGGTAAGAGTCATAAAATAAAACTAAAAAGTCGACTTAAAGGAAAATATTCAGAGTTGATTAAACTTGAGTCAAAAAAGATCAAGTCAGAAGATATAAAAATAGCTTGGGAATATAAGCCGATTATTTATAAGTAATTGGTTTAATGTGTTTGTTTGATATGTTGGTGTGGCCGGTAATTTGAAGCGAAAATCCCCGGGTGCGACGACAGGCTTACCCAGGCTACGAAAACCGGTTGATTTTTAAACTGTGTAGAAAGAAATACACTGAAGGTCGTCATGAGCGAAGTGAATAGCGCCTTGTCAACAAAACGTCACGCTTCACCGAGGCTCAGGGATGGCCTACGAGAAGGCACTCAACAATGTAGCTATCCATAAAAAATAGAATTAATATGAAAAAAATATCCAAAGCCAAATTCCAAAGCTGGTTTAGCCCTTTAGCAACTCAGCCAACATTACTTAATTGGCAAAGGAAGCTATTTCAATTAACTCATTTGTCTCAAAAACCACATGTGTTAAAAGTTTGGCTGCAGCTGGATGATCCTTTCAGTTATTTATTGCTACAACAGTTGCCCAGTTTGCAGCAGCAATATCAGGTCGAACTGGAAATATTGATTATTGAAAAGCCAGTCGAAGCAGTTCAAGTAGAACCGGTTGCTTATCGAAGCTGGTCTTTCAGTGATGCAAAAGCCTTAGCTGATTTTTATCAGCTACAGCCTGCCATTCCACGAACAGTTACTATTGAATGGCAGCAGGCGCTGCTCAATAGTCAGTCAGATATTAAAAAGCTACTACAGCTATTTACGGCTTTTCATAGTGAACAATCGATTAATGTCTATCATGATCAGCAATCAATGCATTCGCAGTTAATGCCGACTCAAATACAAGAAAATCTTGATAATAACCTGCAAGCTCTGCAAAAGTCCGGCCATTACCTCGCAGCAATGATTCAATATGATGGCGAGTTTTACTGGGGTATCGACCGGTTAAATCATTTGCAGCAACGATTAAATCAATTGCAGTTAGCAAAAAATAACCCAATCGACGATTTCTCAAAAAGAATAGAGTTTGAATGGCAGTGGTTTAATCAGTTAATGGTTGCTAAAAAACAGCCGTCAGAAATCACTTTGTATCTATCCCTGCGCAGCCCTTATTCTTGGTTGCTGTTTTATCGACTAAAAACATTGGCCGATCAGCAGCTCATTAAACTGAATTTAAAGCCATTGCTGCCAATGGTAATGCGTGGCTTACCCGTGCCATCTGCCAAGAAATTTTATATTTTAAAAGATGCTGCCAGAGAAGCTTGGTTGCAGAATATTCCATTTGGCCCGGTTTGTGATCCGCTAGGAAAAGGGGTTGAAAACGGCTACGCAATCTGGTTTGAAACCTTGCAACAAACTCCAGAGTTAGCAGATGAAGTTTTGTATCGATTAATGAAAGCAGCCTGGGCGCAAGGAAAAGACTTAGCCGATATCGATCAGCTAGATAAATTAATTGAACAATCAGGGTTATCTGGTCAATTGAACCTTAGTTGTTTGCAGCGCCAAGATTGGCTGCCACTGCTCACCGAGCACCGCCAAACGATTAGTGAAGCTGGCTTTTGGGGCGTGCCGGTCATTGAGCATAATGGTGCAATGGCTTGGGGGCAGGATCGGTTGTGGCAGGTGGTTGAGGTTGCTACCGGCAAAGCAAATGAAATTGAGAAAATATCTGCGCCGGCGTAAAAACGCCTCCTCGAATCAGGCTGAACCTCCCATTAGCGCAGATAATACTTGGTTTATTGCTGATGGTTTATGATACTGCGCCTTCTATATCTGGCGGTCTATTCAGCCAGTTGCTATCTGCTCAGTTTCTAACCGGAACCTACCATGCTCGCTTGCCCAGTTTGCCAACAAGCCTTAACGCTCGATCAAAAAACCTACCGTTGCCCGGCTAACCATTGCTTTGATATGGCGAAGCAGGGTTATACCAACCTGTTGTTGGCACAGCATAAAAAGAGCAAAGATCCGGGCGACAATAAAGATATGGTGTTGGCGCGTCAGTCATATTTACACGGCGGTCATTATCAACCGATTCTTGATGGTGTGATCAGTATGTTGCCATCACAGCCCATTGAACAATTGATGGACTGTGGCTGTGGCGAAGGTTGGTACACTCGAGGTTTGGCGCAAGCGATTGCCAACCAACAGCCAACAGCCCCACAAGTTTATGCGTTGGATATTTCCCGCCCAGCAATTCAGGCAGCAGCCAAGCCAAAGCAAGCCAATTTGCATTGGCTGGTTGCCAGTATTACCCGCCCGCCAATTCAACCGAATAGTCTTGATTTAATCACAGTTATTTTTTGTCGTGACGATTTTGTCGCTTGGCGCCCTTTGCTAAAAGAAGGTGGAGTGATTATTTCAGTCAATCCCGGTCAAGATCATTTACAAGAATTACGACAAATGATTTATCGTGAGCCAAAAGCTCATGATGAAAATGCCCAGTTAAACAGAATTAATGGTGAGTTATGGCAAATAGAAACTCACCGGGTAAAACAAGTCATTACCCTGGACCAGCAAGCGTTACAGAATTTGCTGCTAATGACGCCCTATTACTGGAGCGCCAGTGAAGAAGTAAAACAGGCTTTGGCTGAAAAAATGTCGATGGATTTAACTATTGATGTGTTGGTGAGGCGTTTTAAGTTGGCAAGTTCAATAAACGCATAATTAAATTAATAACGAACCAATCGTAGGTTTGATGAGTGTTAGCGAAACCAGATATCGGGTAATTAATTTAAAGATGTCTGATTGTGTCTTTGGCTCATCAAACCTACACATAACATAAAGTTCGGTGCATCTAAGGCAGGTCGTTTGTTATATTTTAACAGCCCTAGTCGGATGAAAAATAATATATAAATTCTGGCGTTGCTGATATTTTTTCAGTTGTTTAACAGCATGTGGTGACATAAAAATGCTCAAACATTATAATACTGTTTGAGCATTTTAATTAAAGCGTATTAACTGTTAAATCTTCAATCCAGTCAGTAACGACTGCATTCGATCAGAGGTTTGCTGTAACTCATCGCAGCCTGCAACCGCGCCGGTTGCAGAGGTTTCAACATCTAGTGATTGGTCGCGGATCTTTAAAATGCTGGCTGAAATATCGCTAGCGACTGATGACTGTTGGTCAGCAGAGGTTGCGATTAAAGCGCTCATTTCCAGTATTTTTCCGCTATGCAGTGCAATTTTTTGTAGATCGTCACCGGTTTGAGAAACATTTTGTTTACCAAATTCTGCTCTTTCTACGGTGCTGCTAATTACTTGTGTTAGATTATGGCTGCCAGTTTGCAACGCCTCGATCATCGACTTGATTTCAACCGTTGCTTGCTGGGTGCGACCTGCCAAGGTTCGTACTTCATCAGCAACTACCGCAAAACCTCGCCCTTGTTCTCCTGCACGGGCTGCTTCAATCGCAGCATTCAGTGCCAACAAATTGGTTTGCTCAGAAATACCATTAATAGTAGTTACTACTTCATCAATTCGGCTGGCATTTTCATTTAAATCAGTCACGGCATTTGAAGCATCACTAATTTCAGTCGATAGCTGATTAATCGCATCAACTGTCTGCAAAATATCGTTTGAGCCAGTAGCGACTTGCTGATTACTTAAATGGGTTTCATTCGATGAAAGTTCGGCATTTCTAGCCACCTCAGAAACTGCTTCAGTCATTTGGCTCATGGCGACGGCTAACGAATCCAGGTGCTGGCGTTGGTTTTCCGCCATATCTTTACCCTGGTTGGCATTGCCTCTGAAGGTTTCCACTATCTGATTTATATGGCTGCTAGCTTGAGTGATTTGAGAAACCAACTTATGTTGACGCTCAACTAGAGCGTCGATGCTGACTGCTAGAATACTAAATTCATCAGGCACTTCGAAAAACTTTAATCGGCCGGTTAAATCACCATTGGCAGCATTTTTTAGTGCATTGACTGTAGTGAACAGCGCGCCACCGACAAAGGTTGAAATGTAATAATTACCTATCGCAATTAAGCTAATCATAAAAGTTAAGGCTAATAGGATTTTTTGATAAAAACCGGCTTGCTCTTCTGTTACTACAGACGAAAGTTTGGGTTGCTGCTGTAATGCTTGAGTAAGTTGAGATTGCTGCGATGGTTGCAAATTACCCGGCGCGCTATCAATCAATTGTTGCACTTGCTGCTGGTACTGCTGATCCATTCTTTGTTGGTAAGCAACAAAACCATTCTCATAGTGGCTGACCAACCAATAGGTTTGACCGACCAAAGCCAGAATTGCCATGGCTCCTAAGATCATGAATTTGCTTTTAACACGTAACTGAATCAAGTATTTATCGATCCAGCGAAATTTTACTTCTTTCATATCATGCTAACTGGTTTAGACGGTGTTCTAATCTATCGGCAGCAAAAGTTGTTTTCTTTACCTGTTTCGTTCATTTGATAATAATTTCGCTATTTGCTTGCGATCAGGCTGATATCTGTCAAACCGTTAGGTGCGTATAACGTTTATGTTTGTAGGTGTATTGAGTTGTGCCGCTATTCGCACACGCTGTGGCTAAAAGGGAATCAGGTTAAACGCCTGGGCTGTACCCGCAACTGTAATTGACGAGTATTTACTAGCGCCACTGGTTGGAAAGCCGGGAAGGCAGTAGTTGCGTTTGAGTCATGAGCCAGGAGACCTGCAATTCAATCATGCCTGGAATACTGAGCGGGACTACTCGGTGGCACACACTTAAAAAATGCCGTTATCGGCAATAAATCACGTATTCCAGGGTAAGTAAATACTAACTTTGGAGTTGTAATGTCAGCACGTAATTTTTTGGCTCAACTGACACTAGCAGGCGCAGTTTTCGCATTGGGTACCTCAGCAGCCAGTGCACACTTTTTGACCCTATTCCCACAAAAACAAGTGGTTGATCAGGGGGATTCCCGCCAGCTTCAAATGCCGGTTTATTTCACTCATCCCGCCACCATGGGCCCAAGCATGGATATGCAAAAGCCAGCTAAGTTGGCGGTACGGTTAGGGCAAAAAACATCGGATTTGACGGAACAATTAATCAGCAAACAATTTTCTGGTAAACAGGGCTGGCAGTTGGATTATTCGATCCGCCGTCCGGGCATTTATACCTTCTTTGCTGAACAACAACCTTATTTCGATCCAACCGAGCAAGCGGTGCTGATCCAATATCCAAAAACGATAATCAGCAGCTTTGCTGGTGAAGGTGATTGGCAAACCAAAGTAGCCTCACCGGTTGAAATTATGCCGCTGACTCGTCCATTTGCCCTGTGGACTGGCAGCAGTTTCACCGGCCAGGTTTTAGTTAATGGCCAACCAGCAGCAGGCGTTACCGTGGAAATGGAGCATTACAATGCTGCTCATGATGCTTTGCCTTCCGATGCATGGGCTAACCAAGAAGTAATCACTAACAGCCAAGGTGAATTTACCGTGACTTTAACCAAGTCTGGCTGGTGGGGCATTGCCGCTTTATTTGAAACTGAAAACGGTTTTGAATTGAACGGCAAAAAATATCTGCTGGAGCAGGCTGGCGTATTGTGGCTTCAGGCGCAGGATCACTAGAGGGTTGTGCTATGCATATTGCTGAAGGTGTTCTGTCAATTCCAGTGTTGGGCGTTGGTATCGTTGCCACGGTTGCTGCCACTGCGATTGGTTTAAAAAAAATTGAAGACCGACAAATTCCTCAAGCTGGTGTTTTATCTGCTTGTTTTTTTGTAGCGTCATTAATTCATTTACCATTAGGTTTTACCAGCGTCCATTTAATATTTAACGGTTTAATCGGTTTGCTATTAGGTTGGGCTGCATTTCCAGTCATATTAATTGCTTTGATTTTACAAGCATTGTTTTTTGGCTTTGGCGGCATAGTGGTTTTGGGTATTAACTGCTTGAACATTGCGCTACCAGCGGTACTTGTCGGTTATTTAATTCGGCATTTAGCATATGCTCTACCCGACTGGGGTAAAGGTTTTACCGCTGGTTTTTTGGCTGTTTTTCTAACTTCATTAATGGTTTCTCTAACCTTGGCGTTCTCGAGCGAAGGTTTTGTCGCCAGTGCTAAATTAGTCGTATTGGGGCATTTGCCGGTTGCCTTGATTGAAGGTGTTGTTTCCGGGTTTGCATTAGCGCTAATGGGAAAGGTTCGCCCTGGGCTGTTACAGCCAATATCTATTGCACGTGCTAGGCCATTACCGCAAGAATTCTGCTCAGAATTAGCACCGGCTCAAGCAGCGAAAGGAACCGCCAATGTGTAATTCATTGAAAAAAATTGTCGGTGTTTTGCTACTGCTAATCGTTGCTGGCAACGCATTGGCACATCGAATGAAAGTATTCGCTTGGTCTGAAAGTGACCAGATTCAAGGGCAGGCTTATTATGCCGGTGCCGGTGCGGCGAAAAATTCTGAAATTGAACTCTATTTAAATCAACAGCCATTTGCGAAAACTCAAGCCAATGCTGCAGGGGATTTTGTATTTAAAAAATTGCAGGCAGGTGAATACCAAGTAAGAGCCAATGCAGGTCAAGGTCATATTTCAACGATTGATGTGCAAATTGGCCCGATTGCCAGCGATACCAGTATAGAAAATCCATCATCAATCGATATTAACAGAACAGCTGATAGCAGCCGTTCTGTGGTTGTTCATTCTGGAGTGACGGCACAGCAAGTACAAAAAATCATTACCAAAGCGGTATTGCCATTGAGAAAACAGTTGGACCAATATGAAGCCAAAACCCGGCTTCACGATATTTTAGGTGGTATTGGTTATTTGTTTGGATTTTTTGGTTTGTGGATGGCACTGCGTGCAGGAAAAAAACCAACCGGAAAATGCTGTAGTAATAAACACCAGGCATCTGACCAGTGATCGATGCACTCTATCGAGGCCAAGATGGAAGCGCGGCAGTAAAAACTTTGCTGCAAATCCGCTTGGCCGTGGTGCTAATGTTGTTAGTTGCCATTGCCGTGGTACTGACCAAAAATTGGTTTTCTTTGGCATCGCTTGCCAGCATTTCGCTCAGTTTATGTTTGGCTGCACACGTGCCTTTATTGCGCGGCTTAAAACAACTATTACTGTTTGATGGTATTGTAATTTTAACTGTGGCTTTACTTCCTTTTACCGTTTCCGGTCCGCCATGGGTAGAAGTGCTTGGTTTCTCAATTTCTAAAAATGGCTTGTTACTGGCAGCAATGATTATTGCTAAAGCCAATATTGTAATGCTGGCGGTAATGGCGTTAAGCCGAGGCTGTAATGCATTGCAACTGGCGCATGCCTTGTCTGAATTAAAAATGCCTTCAAAATTAGTCATTTTGATGCAGTTTTGTATTCGATATATTCAAGTCATGCAGCAAGAATTTTTCCGTCTTAGACAAGCCATGAAGTGTCGCGGTTTTCAGCCAAAATCTAATTTACATACTTGGAAAAGCTACGGTTATTTATTTGGCGTAATGATTATTCGAGCCATGGAAAGAGCAGATAGGATTTGGTTGGCAATGAAAAGCCGGGGTTATAACGGGAAATTTTTATCGCCAGAAGTGCAAACCATTAAAACTAAAGACCGATTGATATTTAGTGCGGTGATTATTTCGATAGTCAGTGCGCTGTTGCTTGGGACGGTTATACAGTTTTTTATACAGCCGATGCCACCGTCAATAATACAAACAATTAGTCAATGGGTCCAGGGCATCATATGAGTATTACCGATAATCAGCCGCTAATAGAGCTAACCCAAATAGTATTTGACCATCCTTCCAATACTGCAACTAACTCAACTGAACCAATGATTAATCAATTAGATTTCTCATTGCTAGCGGGCGAAAAAGTAGCTATTAACGGTAATAACGGCTGCGGAAAAAGTAGCTTGTTATCGTTAATTACCGGTTTAACTGAATTGCAGCAAGGATGTGTGCGGCTATTTGGTAACTTGTGCTTTGAAGAAAAAGATTTTGCTCAGTATCGAACCCGTATCGGCCTAGTATTTCAAAATGCTGACGATCAGCTTTTTTGCCCTACCGTGCTGGAAGATATTTGCTTTGGCCCGTTAAATCAGGGCTTAACTGCGCAGCAAGCGAGAGACAAAGCGCGGCAAATAATGCAGCGTTTGAAAATTGAACATTTGCAAAATCAGGTGCCGTGGCAGTTGTCGGGTGGACAAAAACGAATTGTTGCACTGGCTACTGTACTGGCGATGGATCCTCAAGTTTTAATTCTTGATGAACCTTCCAATGATTTAGATATGTCTGCCCAGCAGCGATTGATTGAAATTATTCAGTCTTTAGACTTGCCATTAATTCTGGTCAGCCACGATGCCCAGTTGCGCGAAAAATTGGTTAATAAACAATACTGGATGGAAAATGGCCAGCTGACATTGCAGCGGAAAAATAACCGCCATGATGATCAAGTTTGAATCATGACAGAGCAAACTAGTCTACCTTCCGACATTAGTCCTGACGCTAGTCCGAATGTTAAACAAGGCACGGTTATTAAAAAATCATCGGCCAAAATTAAACGGTCTAAAAATTCAGCTGAATTGCGTAGTGGTTTTACTACCGGCGCATGTGCCGCGGCGGCCAGCCGGGCAGCAGCTCATTATTTATTAACCGGCAATCAGATTGAGCAGATTACGATTACCTTGCCGATTGGTGAGCAAGCCACTTTTAAATTAGTCCGTTTGCAGCAAGCTGAAAATGGCGTGCTGGCTGGTATTATTAAAGATGCCGGCGACGATCCTGATTGTACCCATGGCGCAGAAATTCAGTCATTAGTTACCTATTCGCAGCAAGCAGGTATTCGTATTGATGGCGGTGAAGGGGTTGCTAAAGTGACCTTGCCGGGTCTGGAATTACCGGTCGGTATGGCGGCAATTAACCCAGTGCCTAGAAAAAATATTTTGCAGATGGTCGAAAAAGAATGGCATTTAAGACCAGCAACCATTGATAAAAAATACTTAGGTTTATCGGTAGAAATTCGCGTGCCAAATGGCGTTGAACTGGCTAAACAAACTATTGCTGAGCGACTGGGCTTAATTGGTGGTATTTCGATTTTGGGTACTCGGGGAACTGTTAAACCCTATTCAACATCGGCTTTTGCTTCATCGGTGCGACAAGCCATTCAGGTTGCTACCACCAATCAAACTCGGCATTTGGTGTTAACCACCGGTAGCCGAACAGAAAAAGCCGCTAAAACAATATTCCCCGAATTATCAGGCATGTCATTCATACAGGCAGGTGATTTTGTCGGGGTCGGACTGCGTTCGGCAAGGCGTTATCAGGCCGAGCAAGTCTCAATAGTGGTGATGGTTGGCAAGCTTTGTAAAATGGTTGCAGGCCATTTGATGACTCATGTTTCTGGTGAAAAAATTGATTTTAACTTACTGTCAAAATTAGCCAATGAAATTGGCTCCCAGCACTCATTTTCACAGAAAATAGCCGCGGCAAATACTGGCAGGCATTTACTACAAATATATTTTCAGCAGCCGCTGGATGGCTATCTTGATCTGTTATGCAAACAGGCTAAGCAGCATGCATCTGCTTATATTGACCAGCAATTACCGATTGAATTTTATCTGGTTGATTTTGAAGGTCAACTTATTGCGAGCAGTGATTGTTCTTAAAATTTATACCGCCAATAAAAGGAATTACCCAATGGATAAAATGCAGCAAATGACCCGAGATGGTCGAAAAATTGAGAATAATTCCTTTGCCATTATCGATCATGAGATCGATAGCTTACATGGCGGCCATACATTTGATCCACAGCAGTGGAATGTGGTGCGCCGAGCGATTCATACCAGTGGTGACTTTGAATTCGCCAAGCTGTATCAGTTCAGCGAGAATGCGACTCAAGCAGGTATTGGAGCACTTAAAAATGGCGCGCCGATTATTTCTGATGTGACGATGATTACCAGTGGTTTAAGTCAGCAGCGGTTATCGGTTTATCGTAACCGTGCCCATTGTTTTATTAGCGATCCACAAGTAATTGCTAAAGCCAAACAAACCGGTGAAACCCGTGCGATTTGGTCGATGCGCCATGCGCGCGATCTTGGCTTATTAGATGGGGCGATTGTAGCGATTGGAAATGCACCCACCGCGCTATATGAAATCTTGCGGATGGCTGAAGCAGGTGAAGCAAAACCCGCGTTGGTAATTGGAATTCCAGTCGGTTTTGTTAAAGCCGATACCGCTAAAGAAGCTTTAGCTCATTCATCGCTGGAATTTATAACCAGCCATGGTCGCAAGGGTGGTAGCCCGCTCGTGGTTTCCAGTATTCATGCGTTATTAACAGAAGCAGTCTGATTATGGCGCTTATTACGTTAATTGGTGTACCTGAAGATGGCTGTAACAGCTTGAGCAGTAAAGCGGTCAATGCCGCTTGCAGTGCTCGAGTATTGGCAGGTCATTCACGGCTAATGCAATGGTTTCCCCAGTTTAATGGCAAAAAACTGTTAATGGATGATGGTTATAAAGTCTGGCTAGATCAATTAATTGATGAAGCAGAAGAAGGCGACATAGCCGTTTTAGCATCGGGCGACCCTTTATTTTTTGGCATTGGCGATAAGCTGGACCAATTATTCCCCGGTCAGTTAAAAGTCATTCCATCACCCAGTTCAATGCAGTTGGCCTGCAGCCGGTTGGTGCTACCTTGGCAAAATTGCCGTGCTATTTCATTACATGGCAGGCCATTGAAAGTATTAGTTAGCAGAATGCAGCAAAACGATCTGTTTGCGATTTTAACTGATACTAAAAATACCCCACAAATTATTGCTAGGCACTTATTACAATTTAATCAGGCCGATTGGCAGCTTACTGTTTGCCAAAACCTTGGTGGACAATCTGAGCAAGTTGACTCTTTTTCTGTTGGTCAATTAGCGAGTGTTGAAAGTGATTTTTCTGGATTAAATATTGTAATTGCTAAAAGAAATTCATCAAAACAAAAGAAATGGTCCGGTCAAGGGCAATATGCCCAGGACGATCAATTTGCCAAGCGCATGCCAAAAAAAGGTCTGATCACTAATCGCTCAGTGCGTCATTTGGCTTTGACAGAAATGCAGATTCAGCCAGAACATTGTATCTGGGATGTCGGCGCAGGCTCTGGTTCTGTCGGCATAGAAGCGGCTAAGCAAGCTTGGCAAGGCGAAGTGTTTTCTATAGAAGCTAACTCGCAATGTTATGAGGGCATTGAGGCGAATCGTTTGGCCCACGCCACCGATAATCTTCAACTAATTAAAGGCATGGCTCCGGATGCATTAATAAATTTACCTCGACCTAACGCGGTATTTATTGGTGGTAGTCGAGGTGCCATGAACAGAATTTTAGATGTCTGTTGGCAGCGACTGCTAGATGACGGTGTGATTATTGCGACGGCGGTAACGCTCGATTCAGTCAGTGAATTGTTTCAATGGGCTAAAAAACAAAATATTCAGCCGCAAGTGCAGTTAATTAATGTTTCCTATTCAGCACCTTTAGCGCATTACATACGATATCAAGCGGAAAACCCAATCCACCTGTTCAGCTTTAGCAAGGAAGTAGACAATGTCTGATATTAAATCTAGTTTCGGAACGCTTTATGCCATCGGTGTTGGCACCGGTGATAGTGAATTATTAACTCTGAAAGCGGCTCGATTATTATCTGAAGTCGATAGCATTGCGATCCCAGAGAAAACTGCTGGTGAGGCAGATTCTTTTGCTTGGGAAATCGTCACCGGTGCTTTAAATCCACAAGATATGCCCGGTGAGAAGCTGTTCTTACATTTTCCAATGACTCGTGATGCTTCCGTTACTGTGCCTGCTTGGCAGTCTGCAGCAAGAAAAATTGCTGAGCGAATCACCCAAGGTAAAAATGTTGCATTTATTACCGAGGGCGATCCGTCAGTGTTTTCTACTTGGGCTTATATTCAAGAAGAGCTGCAAGATATTTTACCTGAATTAAAACCTGTGATTGTACCAGGTATTACTTCGATTACCGCGATTCCTGCGCAAACCGCTATTCCGTTAGCTGATGGCCAAGAACGCTTCTGTGTCGTGCCTGCGACTTGGGGCTTAGATTGTTTGCCGCGATTAATCGAAGAATTCGATACTATTATGTTGATCAAGGCAGGTCGGATTATTCCCCAGTTAATCGAGCTGTTAGAAAGCCTGAATATGCTGGATTGTGCTAGTTATGTTTGTAATGCCACTACCGACAAACAACAGGTCTATCACGATTTACGCGATGTACCGAAAGGCCATAGATATTTCTCAATGGTGCAGTTATCAATTAGATCCCGCCGCGGTGTGTTGCGCCATGGAAAAATCTGCCCATCGAACCAGTCGGTAGATGCTTCGTTAGTGCTCGAAAAAACACGCTGTGAAGAGGCCGCATGATGCAGAGCCAGTTGCTGCAAAAGACAGCGATCTATTGCATCACTAAAAATGCCATTGTTCAGGCGATTAAACTGCAGCAATCTTTAGCAGGTGTTTCACTATTCGTCAGTTTAAAGGCAGCTAATGCTTTATTGGATGACCCACAATGTGAAGTGACATTGCCGGAAAATTGTCAGGTATTTGATTTACCGGTGAAGTCGCAATTGACTGAAAATTTTTATCAGTATCATCAGCATATTTGTATTTTTTCTGCCGGGATTATTAATCGAAGTATTGCGCCGTTAGTTGCAGATAGCCGATCCGATAAGAAAACCGATCCAGCTGTCATTTGCCTCGATGAACAAGCGCGTTTTGTTATTCCCTTATTAAGCGGTCATCGCGGTGGTGCCAATGCCATGGCGCTGCGAGTAAGCGAAATATTGCAAGCAACCCCGGTGTTAACTACGGCTTCAGATAGCTCTGAAACGTTATCGATAGATATGCTAGGTGCACCGTTTGGTTGGCAATTAGACCCGGCTTTTGAATCTGCAATTACTCCAGTTTCTGCTGCGGTGGTTAACCAGCAACCAGTGGTAGTGGTACAAGCTGCTGGTGAAACAGAGTGGTGGAAATTTAAAAAGAAAATGCCATTGCATATTGGTTGTTATAACCAACTATCGAAACTGCAGCAAAGTGAGCTTGCGGGTTTAGTGGTGATTAGCGACCAGCAGCATATCGAAGATTTATGCTATCCAGAAAAAACCGTGGTTTGGCGGCCAAAGTCGTTAGTGCTGGGGATTGGTTGCGATAAAAACACGCCGATTTCAACATTAGAAGCAGGGATAGAAAAATTTTTAGCTGAAAATAATCTGGCTAAAAGCTCGATTTCTAGTTTGGCTAGTATTCAATTAAAAGCTAAAGAGCCGGGTATTTTACAGCTGGCGCAACAAAACCAGTGGCGGTTTGATTGTTTTGAGCCTGCTGAATTGGCTGATATTGAAGGTATCGAAAACCCTTCAGAATATGTCAAAAAAATTACCGGCGTTGCATCGGTCGCTGAAGCCGCAGCATTAAAAAAAGCCGATCATAATCAACTGTTAGTCGGTAAAACTAAGTTTTTACAAGACGGTTTTAATATGACATTAGCCTGTGTTCGTATTCCGTTTACCACGCCGCTGTTAAAACATGGTTTTAAAAACTGGCTTAAGCCAGATGGTAGTTGGCCAGCAAGTAAAAAACACACATCTAATACAACAGCAAATACAAACGCTGACACAGTGGGTACAAAATGTGCAGCTAAACATTCAGCTAGGCATGTCGATCTGAATCGCCCCATGCTTTATCACCGTCATCACTTGTTATTATGTGATGGCAAGCGCTGTCAGCAAGAAGGCAGTGAACAATTAGCGCACCAGTTGCGATCATTGCTAAAGCAAATGGGTCTGAATAAAGGCAAGCAGCGAATTAAAATCAGCCGTAGCCAGTGTGCCGGAAGTTGCCGCAATAAAATTGCTATGGTGATTTACGAACGTTTAACGACAGATGAAACACCAGTGAATAATGGCTTATGGCTTAAAAGCATTGACTTGTTTACCGAAGATCAATGGCGCGAATTATTCCAGGCATTGGCAGATCATCAGCCAGTAAAAACGCTGATTGCCGAGCAACACCATATTGATATTCAGTCTCCAGAATTAATGTAGGTTTGATAAGCCAGAGGCGAAATCAGACATTTGGTCATTACCGAATGTCTGATTTCGCCTCTGGCTTATCAAATCTACAGGGAAGTTTTTATGAAACGTTTGCGTCACTACAAAAAAGGTACTGCCATCGTATTGAGTTGCTTTGGCTCAGTGATAGAAATGGCGCGTTTTATTGCGCTTAAAAATGAAATTAGTCTTCGTTATCCGAACTGCCATATTGAATTGGCCGTTAGTTCACGGATGGTGATTAAGAAACTGGCGCAGCAGCAAACTTTCCATACCTTGCCACAAGTGCTGGCTAATTTAGATGCAGAAGGGCACCAGAGAATTCTAGTGGTTTCTTGCTACTTATTCCCAACCGATGAACATTTACAGCTTAATAAAATGGTTGATGGTTTTAATCAATTCTCTTTAGCTAACATTCAAGCGACGCCAGCCATTTTGCAAAAAACCGGTTCAGCCAGCAATATTTTATCGGCATTAGACCAGCGCTTTACCGCACAACCATTGAATTTATATATTCAACATGGCTCGCCATCATTAGATAACCCCGGTTATCAGTCGCAAAATTATTGCGATAATCTACTGCGGCAGTTGAATCCGGGTAATTTCTGTTGTTCTTTAGAAGGTGCTTACCCCTTTGAATTGCTCGCAGATAGTTTAATTCAGCAAATGAACAGTTTTTGTAAACATAGAAAACTGCCGGAAGCTGAGAGTAAGCCAACACTGCGGTTGATTCCTATGTTATTAGTTTCTGGTAATCATTTTGAAAAAGATTTGGTATCAATTAAAGCTAGATTGGATGATCATTTTGATGTGGTGATTGCTGAGCCGGTTGAAAGCAAGCAAACAGTTAATAAACAGGTCGTCAATAAACAAATCGTCAATAAAAAGTTCTGCATGTTAGATTTACCTGAATTACACGCAGTAATAGAAAAGCAAATAGATGAAGGTTTAATTCGGATTAAAGCCGAGTCATCTGAGCTGGCAGTTAAGGAATAGGCAGTTAAGGAATAAATATTATGACTCAAGTGTTAAAAGGAAAGCTTTCATTGGTTGGGCTTGGCCCGGGCTCTAGTCAGTTGATTACTCCCGCCGCAATAGAAACTATTATTAAAGCCAATGTGATTGCCGGATATAAAACGTATATTCAGCTAATTGAACACTTGTTGGAAAGTGAGCAAGAAGTGATTCAAAGTGGCATGACCCGCGAATGGGATAGAGCTGCTGCTGCATTGGAGCGGGCAAAAGCTGGTGATTATGTTGCACTAGTTTGTTCTGGTGATGCGGGCATGTACGCCATGGCACCCTTGGTATTTGAATTGCTCAGTGAGCAAAAGCTTGATACATCCCAGCAGCCTGAAATTGAAATTATTCCCGGAATTACTGCGGCAAATGCTTGTGCCTCATTAGTGGGTGCGCCTTTAGGGCATGACAGCTGTACTATTTCACTGTCTGATTTATTAACGCCATGGCAAGTGATTGAAAAAAGAATTGCCGCTGCGGCCAGCGCAGATTTTGCGATTACTTTTTATAATCCGCGCTCGAAAAAACGTACCCAGCAAATTGTTCAGGCACAGAATATTTTATTACAACACCGAGCTGCCGATACGCCAGTAGCCATCGTTAATGCAGCCTATCGAGATGAGCAATTAATTCAAATTAGTCGGTTGGACCAATTCACCGATTTAGAATTTGGCATGAATGCTGCGGTGATTGTTGGTAATAGCAGTAGCTATATGCTGGATAACTGGATTGTTACCCCACGCGGTTATGGCAAAAAATATCAGCTTGATGATGGTGCGGTTCGTGATGGGCAAAAACGTGGTGCGGCATTAGCGGGTTAGTTTTTTCGAATTTGAATGGTAGCGATTTAATTATGACAGTTTATTTTATTGGTGCAGGCCCGGGTGACCCGGATTTGATTACGGTTAAGGGCGCGAAATTGGTTGAGCGTTGTCCGGTAGTCATGTACGCCGGAAGCTTGGTGCCGAAAGCGGTTATTGAGCGGGCGCGTGATGATGCCAAAATCTATAATTCAGCCGATATGGATTTAGACCAAATTACCGAGGTTTATCAAACTGCATTTGCTAATAATCAAGATGTGGCGCGAGTACAAACCGGTGATTTATCGATTTACTCATCGCTGGCAGAACAGTCGCGCCGTCTGGATCAACTGGGCATTGATTGGCAGGTTATTCCAGGTGTTTCTTCTTTTCAGGCATCGGCTGCGGCATTAGGCCAAGAGCTGACTTTGCCGGAAAAATGCCAGACGATTATTCTCTCTCGTGCTTCTGGCAGAACACCGGTTCCAGATAAAGAAAACCTTAAATCATTGGCCAGCCATGAAGCGACTTTGTGCTTGTTTCTTAGTGCCAGCTTGATTCGTAAGGTGGTGCGTGAATTGCTAGATGTTTATCCAGAAAACTGGCCGGTAGCGGTGGTCGAGAAGGCGTCGCATCCAGAGCAGCGAATTTTGCGTGGCACATTGGCGACTATCGGTGATCAAATGGAGCAGGCAGGTATCAAAGCAACTGCGATGATCATTGTCTCTAAAGTGCTGGATATGCAGGATTTTAACGACTCAAAGCTGTATGATCCGACCTTCAGCCATGCTTGTCGCAAGGCTCGGGTTACTGAAGGTGAGTAACTCACTGAAAAGGCGTGTATTCTGCGCCAATGTTAATCAGCACTCCCAACTGGATCGTAAAAAATGAAAGCATGTAGCGTAGACCTGAAAGGCAGTGATGCCGTGTTATGCATGATGACCTTAACTGATGAAGGACTGTTTGAAGTGCATGACTGTCGCCAGTCAAAAATCACTTTGAAATCGCCTGATGACTCCGAAAGCATGAATGCATTTCAGTTTGCTTTTGCCAAGTTAATGCAAGATTACAGCATTGAACATGTGGTGATTCGTGAGCGACCAAAAGGTGGCAAATTTGCTGGTGGTGCGGTTGGCTTTAAAATGGAAGCAGCGATTCAATTAATTGCTGATTTAAATGTTGATGTTATGCCAACCAGCTTAATGAAAGAGCAATTGAAAAAAACACCGATGTTTGTTGATTTAAAAGATGTTGGTTTAAAGAAATTCCACGAAGTGGCATTTCAAACCGGCTTTGCGTGGTTGCATCATCAGGCATATTTAAAGCATTGCGGTCAATAATTCGTATGATGTAGGTTTGATAAGCCGAAGGCGCAATCAGACACTGAGCTGTTTTGTGTCTGATTACGCTGGCGCTCATCAAACCTACCAAGGTTGAAACCATCCATGCCTGACAATATTAATATCCCTCCGTTTGCTGCAAATTCATGTCCCGCCTTAGTCGTTGCTGCGCCATCTTCTGGTAGCGGTAAAACTACCGTAGTTGCCGCATTAGCACGTTACTTCCGAAATCAAGGTAAAAAAGTTCGGGTATTTAAAACCGGGCCAGATTTTATCGACCCATGTTTTTTAGAGTTCGCTTCTGGTGCGCCAGTTTATCAACTCGATTTATGGATGGCCGGTGATCAGTCAGAGATTGCATTAGCCCATTGCCGGCAGTTATTAGCGCAAGCCGCAGTAGAATCAGACCTGATATTAATTGAAGGTGTGATGGGCATGTTTGACGGCCCTTGCTCAAGCGCCGATATCGCGGCAATTTTTAATATTCCGGTATTGGCAGTGATTGATGCCAAAGCCATGGCGCAAACGTTTGGTGCAATCGCCCATGGTTTGGCCAGTTACCGTGATGACATTAAAATGTTTGGCGTGGTGGCTAACCGGGTGGGCTCGGCTAATCATGCGCAAATGCTAGAAGAAGCCTTACCCAAGCATTTGGCATTTTGTGGTTGGCTGGCTAAAGACCAGAAAATTGAACTGCCAGAACGGCATTTAGGTTTGGTGCAAGCGCAAGAACTGACCGATTTAAATGATCGATTAAATCATGCCGCTGAATTAATTAGCCAAAGTTTTACTGAGCAAGGCCAGCAAATTCCACTACCAGCGGCAGTTGATTTTACCTTTCCTCAAGCATTACCAGCGCCAGAATTAGTCACAAACGTTCAATCTACGCCAGCGCTAACCGGCAAAGTCATTGCAATCGCCCGTGATAAATCATTTAGCTTTATTTATCAGGCGAATTTAGATTTTCTTCGCCAGCAGGGTGCAGAATTAGTTTTCTTTGCACCGATTGATGGCGATGCTTTACCTGAGTGTAATGCGCTCTATTTACCGGGTGGTTACCCGGAGCTGAATATTGAGCCATTGGCGGCTAATCAAGCATTAATCCAACAAATTAAGCAACATATCGATGCAGAAAAACCGGCGCTAGCAGAATGTGGTGGCATGATTTATTTAATGCAATCACTCACCACATTGGCAACAGATAATATCGCTGCCCGAACAGAAAATTTGTGTGGAATTCTCGATGGAAAAGTAGCGATGCAGCCCAAGCTAGCGGCGTTAGGTATGGTTAGTTTACCAGCGTTAATGAGCGATGATGGCCAAATACCTCGTGGCCATACTTTTCATTATTCAAAGACCGAAACCGACTTGCCGGTATGGCAACAGCCCGTCTCACTTCGTGGTAGAAAAACTGACCCGGTGTGGAAACAAAAAAAGCTGGTTGCCAGTTATGTGCATTGGTACTTCCCTAGCTGCCCGGAGTTTTTTGTGGGGTTGTTTGGGGGAATGCTTGTTGCTGATAGCGAGTAGGCTGATGCATTTCTGGCAGGATGATGAGCCCAGCGGCGTGCTCCGAACCCGTCATTCCGAGCATGGATGCCGGAATCCAGACGCTAGGGATGGCAACTCGGAAGTCATAAATTAAAACTAAAATCTTTTTAATTAAAATGTTTATTGCTTAAGTTGATGCTATTTAATTCATAAGCCCTGACTTGTAAATGTAAAACGGTAAATATAAAATGTAAGTATTGGTTTTCAGTGGGCTAGCGTTAATATATTTTTATACGAGTAGATTTAAATACGCTCTTTCATATCAGGCAGCAATAGATAAAACCAATTGTATCAATTGCGATTAGATGCATTGCACTCAAATGCTGTATGTATGAACAGTGTCTCTGGATCTTTGTAGATTCTTTGTGCGCGTTTTAACTCAGTAGTACCTTGGTAATGCGCGGTTTTGTAGCCGAGATTAGCTGGACAAAGAAAAACTAATTGAATTTCAATCTATTGTGGGTGGACTGGTCTACTGACTAACCGGCATATTGAGCATGCATACTATTAAGCGTTAGCTACCAAATCACCATCGGAGTGTATCCTTGAAAGAAGAAGACAAATCTAGCATTCTTTCATATTGGAATATGATCGAATTTGATAAAAATATGCAGCCCAATCAAATTTCGGAATTTCCACTATTTAGTGATGCTCATATAACAGGTAATGTAAATGACGACACCGGACCATATCAATTTTTAAACCTAACCTCTCATGTAAATGAGCCAGGTGTTATAAATGAATCGATCATGTTGCGTTTGGCATGGTTTATTGATGGTCAAGGAACATATGAAGTAAAAACAGATTATTCTAACTACCATGGTGGATGGGCTACCGATGAAATAGCAGCGTTAGCATCACTGCGTTTAGGTATAAGATTAAAAGCTGGAGAAAATGTGCGTCTCTTCGGTAGTTATAGCGATGATCCATTAGGTACCCCTAGAGCTTCCTGTAAGAAAAGACCTGAAATATTTTTCAAAGAAAGAAAGCCTATCCTTCCAGGAGTGGTAAAAACTGTAAATATCGAATCACTTAAAGACATACAAAATTTAAAAAATGTAACGTCTTCGCAATTTACTTCATTGGTACGAGCTGCAAGACAATATCAAGATGCAATCTGGATGGCAGAGAGTGAACCAGAATTAGCATGGTTAATGTTGGTATCAGCTATCGAAACAGCAGCAAATGAATGGTCAATGCAAGACTTATCTCCTACTGAAAAAATGAGGAAGTCAAAGCCAGAGCTTTCTAAACTTATCCTTTCGAAAGGTGGTGAAGGACTATTAGAAGCAATTGCAGAAGATATTGCTCCCACTTTGGGAGCAACGAATAAGTTTATTAAGTTCTGTCTCGAATTTTTGCCTGTTTCTCCAAAGGAACGACCTACTGAATTTGCACGAGTGAATTGGAGTAAAAAAGGGTTCAGATCGATCCTCAATAAAGTGTATAAATATCGTTCTATAGCTTTACATGCAGGTACACCGTTCCCAGCACCACTTTGCAGACCACCTGAGCAATACAGTGCAGCGGAAGGTTTAGCTGAAAAGGGCTGTTTATCTTTAGCGGTTCACACTCTTGGTGCTAGTTGGGCATCGGATGATTTACCAATATCGATGAATACATTCAGCTACTTTGTGAATGGCGTACTCAACAACTGGTGGAATGAGATAGTGAAAAACGAACAATAAGTGCCATATGAACAATAAGTGCCGGGCATAAATAAATTAATCACCCACTGTTTTGATTAATATGTTTGATTTTTCAACGGCGATCTTCTTATATATTCTGTTTGATTCAAATGAATAGCGAAGGTCTGTAGTGCTATGTCAAATCAATCTGATGCTTCTAATCCAAACCAGCAAAGCTTAACCGACGAATCATATAAAGATATGGTCGAGATTGCTCGGGTTGGGCCCCGCCGTGCAATTATGAATACAGAGTATTGTCGTTGGTTCCACTGTATTAATAGGGTATGTAGAAAAGCGTGGCTGTGTGGGGTTGATCCCGATACAGGTGAAGATTATCAGTATCGGCAGCAATGGATTGTTGATCGGTTCGACAATAAATGCCAGGCATAAATTTATTAATGGTTCTCTAATCTGATTAATACGTTTGATTTTTCAACGGCAGTTTCTTTATATATTCTATTTGATTCAAGCGACAATAAATGCCAGGCATAAATTTATTAATGGTTCTCTAATCTGATTAATACGTTTGATTTTTCAACGGCAGTTTCTTTATATATTCTATTTGATTCAAGTGAATAGCGAAGGTCTGTAGTGCCAACAATGAATGCCAGGCATAAATTTATTAATGGTTCTCTAATCTGATTAATACGTTTGATTTTGCAACGCCAGTTTCTTTATATATTCTATTTGATTCAAGTAAATAGCGAAGGTCTGTAGTGCTATGTCGAATCAATCTGATGCTTCTAATCCAAACCAGCAAAGCTTAACCAACGAATCGTATAAAGATACGGTTGAGATTGCTCGGGTTGGGCCACGTCGTACAATTATGAATACAGAGTATTGTCGATGGTTCCACTGCATCAATAGGGTATGTAGAAAAGCGTGGTTGTGTGGGGTTGACCCCGATACAGGAGAAGATTATCAGTATCGGCAGCAATGGATTGTTGATCGGTTGGCGCTGTTGGCTGATGCATTTTCAATTGAAATAGCCAGTTACGCGATCATGAGTAATCATTACCATTTGGTATTGTGTGTCAATCTGGAAAAAGCCAATAGTTGGTCGGGAGATCAGGTGCTACGCCGGTGGTGCAAGGTCTATAAAGGCCCTGAAATGGTTCAGCGCTATTTGGACGGAGAAAATTTATTAGCAGATGAAGTGAATTACGTTGAAAGTTTTGTGGAAGAATATCGGCAAAGATTAACTGACATTAGTTGGTTTATGCGTAGCTTAAATGAACCGATTGCACGAAGAATTAATAAAGAAGATAAATGCACAGGTCATTTTTGGGAAGGGCGATTTAAAGTCCAAGCATTGTTGGATCAGCAAGCAATCTTAACCTGTATGGCTTATGTTGATTTAAACCCCTTGCGAGCCGGTATTGCGGGTACGCCAGAAACATCTGAATTTACCTCAATCAAGCAGAGAATTGACCGGAATTCAAAGAAACACAAGAAATCATCACCAGATAAGCCGTCAGTCAAACCTAAGCTAAAACCTTTCAAGAGCAAGGATGAGCTGAAAGAAAATATTCCTTTTTCTTATCCAGATTACTTACAGTTGGTCAACGCCACAGCAAAAATTGTCAGAGAAGGTAGGTCATCAATGGATTGCTCATTACCACCGATTATTCAGCGATTGAAAATAGATGAAACCGTTTGGATCACAACCATGAGACCTGGTGGTAATCATTTTCACCGAGCCATCGGCAGCTTGTCCGCTTTGCGAACGCATGCCAAGAATATTAAGCAACGTTGGGTGAGTGGTACTAACTCGGATTCGCTGTATGATTAAAATGAATCTGCCGTAAGTTACATAAAAATATTTATGCCTGGCATATAATCTCTCATACATTTTTCCTCTGCACACTTTTTATTAAAGATCCATAAGTGAATATGTTTTATTGCAAGTTATATAAAATAAATTTTCCTCGGTAAAATTAAAATAATTAATCCTTGGTTGTGCTGGATAAAATAAATTATGCCTGGCATAAGAAAAGCGTGTGGCATAAGAAAAGCGTGGCATAAGAAAAGCGCATAAGAAAAGCATGGGTTGTTTGGCCTCGCTGAGGAAGTGTGCACTTAAATTAAAACAGTTTTTGGTCAGTGGTTCAGGTTCGGATCGATTATTTAAAGATCTATAAGTGGGTGTAATTTGTTGCGAGTCATATAAAATAAATTGTGCTTGATACATTTTTCTTCTGCACACTTTTTCTTAAAGGTCTATAGGTGAATATGTTTTATTGAGAGTTATATAAAATAAATTTTCCTCGGGAAAATTAAAATAATTAATCTTTAGTTGTGCTGGATAAAATAAATTATGCCTGACATAAGAAAAGAACGTGCCTAGCATAAGAAAAGAACGTGGCATAAGAAAAGAACGATATGTGGGCCTAGCATGCGTTAAAACAAAACTGCTGCCAACCACAACTCCACCAAGGCTAGATAACTGATCAGACTATCTGTCTGAAAACTCAGTTGTAGTGCGTCATCGTGCTAAACTGCCCCTCTTTAGAATATTAGCGCCAGTACCTCCTGATGAGTTTTCAATCCCTTGCCCTCGATGCCTCCCTGTTAAAAGCTTTGGCAGAACTGAACTACCTTGAGCCGACACCGGTTCAGCAACAAGCCATCCCAGAAGTGCTGGCAGGCTATGACCTAATGGCCGGTGCGCAAACTGGCACAGGTAAAACGGCTGCTTTTGCACTGCCGATTTTGCAAGGTTTGCTGACGCGTCGTGATGCGCTAGCAGTTGAAGTTAGCGCTGGGTTTGAAGTTGAAGCCGAGTCAGATGACTTTTATCCAGCGCAAAAGCCAACCCCTCAAATTAAAGCGTTGGTACTAACGCCGACCCGTGAATTAGCGCAGCAGGTGCATGCCAGCTTTGTGAAATATGGTGAGCACACTGGCTTAAATTGTCAGCTGGCTTATGGTGGGGTCAGCTTAACGCCGCAATTAAAAGCACTTAAAGATGGTGCTGATGTACTGGTTGCAACGCCGGGACGTTTGTTAGATTTGGTATTTAAAAAAGCAATTAATATTCGCCATTTGTCATATTTTGTTTTAGATGAAGCCGATCGAATGCTCGATATGGGTTTTAACGATGAGATCCAAAAAATTATTCGCCAGTTGCCGAAGCTACGGCAAACCATGCTGTTTTCTGCATCGTTTAATGATTCGGTATTTAAATTAGCTAAAAGCTTTATGAATCAGCCAAAGCGAATTGCGGTTGATGCTAGCCATAGTGCAGCGGTAACCGTAGAACAAAAAGTCTATTTGGTTGACCCAGAGCGTAAGCGCGAATTGGTATCGCATTTAATTGGTAGTAAAAATTGGCGGCAAGTGTTGGTGTTCAGTCGTACCAAGCAAGGCGCCGATGAACTGGCTAAAGAAATGTGTAAAGACGGTTTGAAAACGGTTGCAATTCATGGCGATAAATCGCAAGGTGCCCGTGAACGCGGATTAGCTCAATTTAAAGCCGGTGAAGTACGAGTATTGGTGGCGACCGATGTTGCTGCGCGAGGTTTGGATATTGCGCAATTAAATGTGGTGATCAACTTTGACTTGCCTTATATCGCTGATGATTATGTTCACCGAATTGGTCGTACTGGCCGAGCAGGGCAATTGGGCTTAGCGATTACTCTGATGAGTATGGGCGAAGAATATTTGCTAGAAGAGATAGAAGTGTTAATGGGAGATCGGTTGCCTCAGCAGTGGCTAAAAGGCTATGAGCCAGATTTAACCCGTGAAATTCCTGCCAACCGTAAAAATAGTCGTTCAGCTGAAAAACAGCGGGCGAAGAAACGCGCTTTTAGTAAAGTTACGAGTAAAGGCCGAGGCGGAAAGCGCTAGTTTTATTAATTTTTGGTCAATGATGTACAGATTGCAGAATCTATAACCGCTTAGTAGATTGCTAAACACAATCTACTAAGCACTTTTCATCGTAAGCTATTGTTTATTTGTTCTTAACTTCTATACAAAATCACATGTAGAATCTAATGATTTTGACAGGTGTCGTTTGTTAAGCCAATATTTTATGATTATAAAATTGAAATAGCTTTGTTATGGATAGTTCTGAAAGCGATGGGAGTGCTGGGAGTGCTGGAGAAAATTTAGTGGAAGCCCAGCAAAACCTCGAACCTCATGGGCCTTTTATAGGTGTAGATACCATAGAACAAACCGTTTCTCTTAGTGTTGGTCTTTTTGGAGTTCTGGCAGAGAAAAGTTTGGAAAGAGAATGGAAGAGCTGCCTTTTCCAGAATGGTAAGCCACAAATGCTATTAGGTAACCTAGGAGCGCTTGCGATTACATTTATTCAGACTGGTTGCAATTTTAAAAGATTTTTAGAATATATGACGGAGAAGGAAACCAACCCAAGTTTAGAGGCTGTATATCAAAGCTATCGCATGATTCTTAAAAGGAATGATGAAATGGGCGATATCGGTGCTCGTTTTTTCAAAGGTTTTTTATATTCTCCTCCTAGTACAATAAAAATGTCTGATTTTGTGAGTTATTTTAAAGCCGTTGCGCAAAAAAAAGGCTGCGTGGCTCTGGTGAATGTTGCCTATCCTTCGGCGAGAAGATACTTCGTATTTGCCCAAAATGAGCATTCAGCGGTTTTTTTTGATCCACTAGTTGGAAAGTTTGGCGTTGAATATGTTAACGATAAAAAATTTAAAGTTTCAAATTACAGTAATTATTTTTTTAGGGAAATTTCAGATGATTATCTACTAAAAAGTGGCGTGATCGATAGGCATTCTAATGCAAAGGTTATCATTCTAAAGCCACTGGATCAGCAAGACTCTAGTCAGCCGTTCAAACCTGTTTAGTTTTATTTCCCATATTATTTTTTATTGAATTAATTGTAGAGAATTATCAGTGCAAATATTATTAAGCTTAAAAATACATGTTCAGTGATTCGTGCTGCATTATAAATCTCCAAAAATACAATGACTTTGAAATAAAAAAGCCGCGCTAGCATTACCCGCGCGGCTTTGATGTTTTGCTTTTAATGGTTTGCGTGCCAGTTAAACCTTTTGAGTAACCGGTGTGCCTGCAATATTTGCTACTGGCTCAATGTCCAGCTCACCTTCAGTACGTGCAATAACAGTCGTTACCATTAAATCGCCTGTTACGTTCAGCGTGGTTCGTGCCATATCTAAAATACGGTCGATACCAGCAATAATCGCGACACCTTCCATTGGTAAGCCAACAGCAGTTAATACCAGCGACAGCATAATCAAACCTGCACCAGGAACACCAGCAGTACCAATAGAAGCCAGCGTTGCCGTTGCAATAATGGTCAGGTATTGGCCAGTGCTCAGGTCGATGCCAAACAGCTGGGCAACGAACAATGCGCAAACACCTTGGTAAAGCGCCGTGCCATCCATATTAATCGTAGCGCCTAATGGCAATACAAAACTGGAAACGCTCTTAGAGCAACCTAAGTTTTCACGTGCGCAACGCATTGAAACAGGCAAGGTGCCGGCGCTCGAAGTGCTGGTGAATGCGACCATTTGCGCATTTAAAATGCCTTTGAAAAAGCGTGGTAAAGGCAACTTGGAGATAGCAGAAACCAGACCGCCATAAACAACCAATGCGTGCACAATACAACCGATATAAACCGCAGCAATTACTTTAGCCAGTGGTAACAACAGGCTCATGCCGTATTTACCTGCAACCCATGCCATTAAGGCAAATACGCCGATAGGTGCAAACTTCATGATCATTTCAGTCAGTTTGTACATTACTTCAGACAAGCTCTCGAACAGCTTGGCCACAGGCTTACCTTTATCACCAGACAGATTAATTGCTACGCCAAGGAATAAAGCGAAAACGATGATCTGCAGCATTCTGCCAGAAGCTAACGCATCAATTGGATTTTTTGGAATCAAGTTAATGATGGTGCTAACTAGTGAAGGTGCTTCTTTAGCAACCATTACTTTATCAGCAACCATGTTCAAGCCCGCGCCCGGTTCCATGAGGGTGCCGAGTAATAAGCCAATTGTGATGGCTACTGCGGTGGTTAATAAATAGATCGCAACCGATTTTAAGCCGATCCGGCCCATTTTTTTAGTGTCTTTCATTGAAGTCACGCCGGTGATCAATGAACAGAACACCAATGGCACAATCAACATTTTGATCGCATTAATAAACAGGCTGCCAATTGGCTTAACCATTTCGGCTTTTGGCCCTAAAAAGGCACCTAGTGCTATACCAGCAATCATGCCGATCAGAATTTGTTGCCATAACGGCATCGATGACAGAAACCCGCCATCGCTTTTAGCTATTGAGCTCATGTTTTCCCCTTTTATGCACAATTCAAAGACAATACTTGTTTGAAAACCGCGCACGCGAAGCTTTCAGACAATTACTAATGGCAGAAAGAGGTTGTAAAGTGCTGATGCTAATTTTTTGAACTAACTTTTTGATTTTTATTGTTGGCTCCAGATACCACAGGCGTTAGGCCGGGCTTGGGAAATATCTTTTTAGCAGATTCATGCTTGATGGAGTCTGATATAAGTCATTTTGTTGACAAGTCATTCCAATTGCTCACGAATGCCAATAGTCGAATGTTTATGCGCAGAAATGACTAGTTGTGGTTTGGCTTGCACGAGCAAGGTGCATCTGGTCGGTTTCTGGCAACATTTAACCGCTTAGGCTTGACCTGTTTTGTCAGATAATGAACTCTTGGGGAATAGCTGAGTCAGATAGTCGGTTAATGACTAAGGCTTAAAATGGGTTGATTTTCTATCTCGATATCTTAAATATATCGGTCTGTCCAATGAATCAATCAAGCACCCACACATACTGAGACTTGCCCAATGCTGCAATTTTTAAATAAACAACAAATGGTGCGTCCAGAGGATGCATTACCCGGTCGCGATACGGCGATTAGCTTGAATTATGAGCACTTTGTTAGCAAGAACGATATGAAGAAAATGCCACAAGGGCTCGAAAAAACAGTGTTTGGGATGGGATGTTTTTGGGGGGCTGAGCGTTTGTTTTGGAAGTTGGAGGGTGTTTGGTCAACGTCAGTTGGTTATGCCGCGGGTTATACGCCGAACCCAACTTACCGTGAAGTCTGTAGTGGTGATACCGGTCATTCAGAAGTGGTTCAGGTTTTCTTTGACCCAAAAAAAATTAGCTACCAACAATTACTAAAAACCTTCTGGGAAAATCACGACCCAACTCAAGGTTTACGTCAAGGTAATGATAAAGGCTCGCAATATCGTTCGATTATTTTAACCGATAGCGAGCAGCATTTATTACAGGCAGAAAGTTCTCGCAAAGATTACCAGCAAGCCTTGCAAGCTCAAGGAATGGATTCGGTAACTACCGAGATTGAAACTTTGGGAGTGTATTACTTCGCAGAAGAATATCACCAGCAGTATTTGGCCAAAAACCCAGGAGGTTATTGTGGTTTGGGTGGTACTGGCATCAGTTGTCCAGGCAGTTCAGCGATTTAACAAACGAATCATAAAAAAAACGCAGCTTATAAGGCTGCGTTTTTTTATTTCATCAAAAGGAATCAGCCTTTCCGGTTTGGGCTTGTAATTCAAATAGTTGTTTCTTCGCTGGCTTTATCCGCAGTTTTCTTTTGCTGATACATTCTTTGATCAGCCAAATGCAGTAAATCATCTACATCCATAGTTTCGGTCAGTTGAGCAATACCAATGCTGACGCCAATGTTTAGCTGCAGCTTATCGATATCAATGGTTTGGCCGACTCGATTTTTTAACCGTTTGGAAAAAGCTTCTACTTGAACCTGGTTCATATGACGCAAAATGATAATGAATTCATCACCTGCCAAGCGAGCAAAAAAGCTGTCTTCTGGTAGATGATCATGAATTTTCTGACAGATTTTACAAAGCAGCTGATCGCCCACTACATGACCATGCTCATCATTGATTTCTTTGAATTTATCTAAATCTAAAAATAATACGTAGGGGCAATCTTGGTTGTTGCATTCTTCGACAACCTGCTCAAGTTCTTGCATTAGATAATGACGGTTAGGTAGGCCAGTAAGATGGTCATGATAGGCTAGGTGACGTGCTTCAGTTTCAAGGTTTTTACGAAGGCGCACTTGGTTGCGTAAACGTTGATTAACCGCCATTAAATAAATCATCCAACACAAGTTAACAACTAGCAATAAAGAGCCTGTAATTAACCAAGGACGAATGCTCTCCCAGCTAAAGCTAAGTGAAGGTTGATAGATAAAGCCACTTTGATAAAAATTATTTTTTGCTAGACCCAGCGTAATAAGCGTTTGGCTTATCTCACTGATTCGTTGCGGATTAATGTAACCAATTTCTACCAGATCACTGCTAATAAACTCTGCTGCCATTTTTAATTCATAACGCATGTGCTCGAGGCTTTTCTCAACCGGATAGTTGGTAATGATCCACTGCACAGTTTCTTCCGGATGATCTAAAGCATATCTCCAACCTTTGATACTCGCTTCGCGAAACCTAGCAACGATATCTGGTTGTGAGCGAAGAAACTGTTTGCTGGTGAACAAATAGTCGCTATAGAAATCTATGCCGAAGTTACGAGGATTGATCACTCGATAATCGATATTCAACTCTTCCAATCGGTAAGGTTCATTAATTAGATAAGCATTAAAAACATCGACTCGATCTTCAAGTAAATCTTCTAATTGAAGTGAAGTAGGTATTTGTTTGATTTGATCGAGGCTAACTTGATAATTATTCAACATGGCGAGTAATTCGGCATCCTGCTTTTTCGGATACATCATCACTCGCTTGCCGATCATGTCACGAACTGTGCGAATGCCGCTTTCTTTCTTGGTCAGGTAGACAGAAGGTGAATGTTGAAAAACAGCAGCTAAAGCAATCAAACCCTTACCATTAAGCCGCTCTCGCAGTACTTCAGTATTGCCAACGCCAAAATTTGCACGCTGTTCGAGTACTTCGGTTGTTGGTATTTTTCTTTGGCTGCCAGCAAGAATCGATACATCTAGATTGGCTTGTTGGTAAAAACCTTTTGCTTTGGCCATATAAAAACCAGCGAATTGAGGCTGATGCTTCCAGCGCAATTGTAAGGTGACAGCTTCTTCTGCAAAAGAGGAGCAGGATAAAAACAGGCTAGTAAGAAAGCTCAAAATGAGCGTGGCTCGCTTGTAATTGTTATTTTTTGGCGCCATGCAACTGCTGGGGTGTTCTTTAGAATAGGTGCTAATATACTGCGAATTCGCTCAAATTGCATGACTTGAAGCATAAAAAATGTTTGCGGATGCTTCAGTCGTTACATTTTACCTTCTATTTCTTCGATAATAAAAATGCACCATAAGTAACCATTATCAAAGCAATTACGTGGTACATACTGAAATGCTCATTTAGCAAGAACACCGCTAACATACTAGTAATAACAGGGCCAGTCATATTGATTCCTGCTAATTTAGCTGGGCCAATTAATTCAATAGAACGACTAACCAGATAAGCTGGTATGACAGTACAGAATATGCTCAGTCCGCCACCTATTAACAACGATGTGGTGTTGATAGGGATTTCTAATACTTTTTGAAAAGGCGTCACCAGAAAAAAATGACTAATAATGGCTACGCTAGAGCCGATCATTGCTAAGCTGGTGAACAAGCCACTGCCCAAGCGAGTGATCAGTGGTTTGCTGGCAATCAAGTAGCAGGAAAAACTGATGGCCGAAGCAAAAATATAAAAACCGCCAGTGATTGCCTGAGCACCAATTGAGTGCAATTCTTGACTAAATAATATCGCAATACCGCTATAGCAAATAATTAATGCAATCCAAAAGTACTTGTCGAGTTTTTGTCTCCATATAATCTTTGCTAGTAATGCGACCATTAATGGGTAACTAAATAAAATTAAACGTTCTAACTGAGCGCTAATTAATTCCAGCCCTTTAAAATCTAACCAGCTAGCAAGCCAGTAACCCGGCAAGCCAATTAATAGCCCAAGCGCCAATATTTTCGGCGTTAGCAGCTGTGATGATGTTTTAAAGTTCTTTCGAGCAATCAATAAAAATATGGGCAGAGCAAATATCATGCGCAAAAAAAGAATAGTTTCCGGCGTATAAATATCAGCATTTTCTAGGTAGCTCAGCTTGATAATAATCGGCTTAAAACTAAAAAATAGCGTGCCGAGCAAACCCAAAATAATCCCTTGTTTGTATAGTTGATCAGTAGTTCTTTGATCTTGTGGTGGTTTGGTCGTATCCATTTTAGTGTCCTGGTTTTGTGTTGTGATTATTTTTTTTATTGGTCGCTATTTCTCTCGATTACTTTCAGTCAGCCAAAAAAAACGGCTGCCTGTAAAGGCAGCCGTTAGAATTCTGAAGTCAGTGCTTGTCAGGTTACTCGCCTGAACTGTTTGATTTCAGCAAAACCATACGGCCGCCACCTCGTTAGGCGAGATAGCCAGCGGTGAAATAGTTTTGATAAAATCGATAGCAACATTGGAAGCACTAGGTTTTAAATTGATAGTATGAACAAAGAGTATCAGCAGAGAAATAAAAGTAAAGCTTTGAATTGAATAGGTTGCCAGGACTAGGTTGCTGGACTGGATTCAGGCTAAATGATTGCTGGCAAGGATACGAGGTGAAAGAAGCGAGTAAAACAAGAAATAGCGGGCTTGCTTTTGATTAACTGGAGAGTAAACCATTATATTGAGAGTGTCGGCGAAAGAGGTTAGCGCCCAACTCGTATTGGTAGAAAGAAACGTCCATGTTTCTGCTTTATGTTCCTCTATTTATTTATCGAAACACACTGAATGTTCCGCTCGATCACTCTTTATTAATTGCCGTAATCACGAGCTCTGGCGTAAATCGTGAACCAGAACTGAAGACTCTGGCCGAACCAGGGGCTTGAACGTTTAATCGAAAGGCTCCGGTTAAATTATTTTCAGTAATTAATGAGGTTACATCTACATCTACCCAGCGATATTCATTTCTACGAACAGACTGTGATACTGTTTTATTGTTTATAGTTTCTGGCTGGGTATTCCATGTCACGCTGTCTTCGTTCCAGTCAGCGCTAACTTCTTGTATGGTAATCTCTGCGTTATACGGTAATCGATCGAACCTGAGGCGAACAAATATTTGTGGTGACGATTCAAGGTCAATGCCGCTTAAATCATAATTGATTAAACCATGCATAGAGTTTTGAGGGTTGTAGCCTGAATTTAATATCATTCTTCTGATATTTAAAACGCGATCTTGAAGATAACCGCTTTGTACAAAAGTACTGTCAGTGGATTCTAAAGTACGTATTGCTGCAGGAGGAGTATGGCTAGTACGTGTATAACTGGATGTTAATTGTAATGAAGGTGCCCTGCCAGATTCTGACGCCCTCAAGCTTGTGTAAGCACCATCAGTTTCATTGCTGATTACGATAGAACCGCTAAAACTCCCGTCTTTAAGAAAAGGTGATATATCAACTTCTATCCATTCGAATGCATCCGCTTTAGAAACATCGATATAAATACTGTCATCGTAAATTTCAGGTTGGTTATTGTAGCTTATATCACCCATCGTCCAATTGTTTTCAGTTTCTCTTATGCGAAGGCGCGCTACTTTGTTTGTTGATTGTACATACAATCTTAATACAAGTGTGTTTTTATTTAGTAATTGATCATTATCAAAGCTAAAAGCTAAATAACTATGGCGAGTTTCGGCAGGCGACGATGTTTTAGCGAGCAGAAAACTCCGATTAAAACTCCTATTGCTTGATCTTCCCCCTTGCACAAAGACATCTTTAGTTGCTGTGTGTTGAGAAACTACAGGCGTTTCCATTTCATAGGTCACTCTTAGTGTCGCATCACTATATGTCCGAAAAGCATTGATTAAAACGTACCAAGTACCAGTTTCGGGTAATTCAAAAGAGCATTCTTCGTTATTACCAGTTAAAATTGAAGCGCAATTAATGGGTATTGGACTTGTAGTTGAACTTGAACTTGAACTTGTAGTTGAACTTGTAGTTGTCTCTGGTGGAGAGAGGTATTGTACAAAGAGATCTAAATTTCCATCGCCACCTTCTGTGATAAATGTTAGATTCATCGCGCCATCAGGAATTTCTATTTGATAATATTTTTGTTCTCCTGTGGTATCAGAAATAATTAAAGACGTGTTTTTTACTAATGTTGTGGGTGCTGAAATAGGAATAAGGCAGTTTATTATGCAAGGTTCTTCAGCTCTATCAAGTGAGAATGCGAGTCGATTAGTAGTATATAGGGTGATATCTGTAAACTGAGTAAATGTAGATGCTCGGTTTAAAATTAAATCATGTAGCTCGCTTGTATTTAAATCGTTATTCTCTTGTAAATATAATGCAGCAATACCAGCAACATGTGCAGCAGACACTGCAGTGCTACTCATATTTTTCGTACCAGTCACATCTTGATTGTTAGCTGATGGGATATTGCTTCCAGGTGCAAATATATCAACACAATAGCCATGATTTGAAAAATCTGCTTTTACATCAGTAATGGTTGTTGCAGCAACATTTATAACACCGGGTAATCGACCTGGGCTGTAATCACAAGCGGAATCATTGTTATTACCTGCAGCGCTAATAACATGAACACCACTCTTGATTAATCGTGCTACTGCTTCATCTAAAGCAAGGTGGCTATTAATACTAAAACTAAAATTTGCAATGGCAGGCGTTTCTGCATTATTTATTAGCCAGTCAATAGCTTTAATAACATTTGCGACGTTGCCATAGCCATCACAATTGAGCACTCCAACAGCAACAATGTTAACATCTTTTGCAACACCATATTGTGTTCCACCTATCGTGCCAGCCACATGTGTACCATGACCGATACAATCAATAGCTGCTTGCTGGTTATTAATTGAATTATAACCAGAGCTTGCGCGGCTTGAGAATTCTTGATGGTTTATATTAATACCAGAGTCAAGTACATAAGCCGTAATGCCGGTGCCGTTATAATCATAATGATAGCTATTGTTTAGCGTGGCTTCACGCTGATCGATTCGATCAAGCCCCCAACTTATCGGTGTTTCAGGGCCTCCAGTTTGCATCATGCTCTGTGGGATCAGTTGGAAAGAGACATTAGGTACTATGTATCTAACATTAGAGTTGTCACGAAGTTCATCAATTTCAGTTTGATCTCCCCTTATTAAAACACCGTCTAGGGCATCGCCAAAAGATTCTAATAATTCAATATTTAAACTCAGAGCCAAACGTTGTGTCATATCCCGAGCATAATTTCTACGTTGACTAACAGATAAATAGTTTGCTTCATCTGGAGAATGGTATACAACGATATACTCTTCTGGAATGGGGAAGTTTTGCTGCGTTGCGTGGGAGAGTTGAATTGATCCTATATAGACTAATGCATAAATAATGCTGTATAAAAAATAATGTAGTATTTTCAAGATGTACTCCTTGCAGACATCAAGCTCACAGAAATTAAAATTATCCTGATCACTGTAGATTAGAGAAACTACAACGCTTTGTGATAAATAACATAACGTGTTGTGCTGTGTGACCACCATGAATGGCGAAAGCGCCCAAAAAAATGGAGTGATCATTTAAAGTCTTGCCTAATATACAATGCACGGAATAAATGACTCTAAAAATAGAGTGCTTATTAAATTCTGTAGCCCTAAATTATCAATTTAAGTTGAAGGGGGTTTTAGCTAAGGCAGTCAATCTCCATTGCTAAGAAAAAAAGTATAGTTCAAGTCATATGAATTTATTAAGAAATTTTCGCGGTGTGTTAAGTGATTGTTTTAACGATTGTTTGATTTGATAGTGGCATATAAAACAAAAGCCCCGCTAAGAAATTAAAATAATTAATTCTTGGGGGCTTTATAAATCAATCAATTTATGGCTAGTGCATGTTGTTATCTTTCATTTATTGCTGGTGCTCAGGGCAATAAATATCTCTGTATACATGATAGTTTCCATCCAGAGTGATAGTATAATCCCCAGTAGGGTCAAGGAGGACCTGATACCCTCCAAACGAGCTAAATGTGTCGGCAGATGAAGATTCTACTTCAATAGCCACATTTGGGTCGTTAGAGAAGTATATAGACGTAACCTCATTTGCAAGCGCTTCAGCTTTAGCTAAGGTATCAAACGTTTTAAATAACACTAGGTCGTAGTCTAAGTCGAGGTGCCCTATCCAGAAGCCTAGATCTTGTCTTATACATTCACTTGGTTCTGGTTCTGGCCGCGACGGATCATAAGCGATCTCAACATCAATAGTCCATCGGCCGACAGATATACCAAGATCCTCATTGGCGTATAAATAATTAGAATATATTGTCCATGAGAATCTTTCGATCGTAAAGGGAATCCCGTTTACTGAAAATGTAGCACCGGCATTATTTGCATCTCTAATACGCTTAAGGTTAGTTAAATCTTGATCTGAAGTTCCAAATCTAAACTCTGTTTCTGTTGAATAGCTAGGGGGATTAGTAATGGCCCCTCCAACGCTGAATCTTTCGCAATCACAAGAATTATTTGGGTATATATCTAAAGTATCTCCTTCTACAAACCCTATATTAGGAAAATTAATAGACAGGAAATATTCTCCGGTATTTATATCGGAATTCCAATAAATACTATTCCAATGCAGCTGATGATCAGGATTCTGACTCGTACTAAAAGATCCTGCGTCTTGTATAAAGGTCATGTCAGCTTGTGCTCTAGCTAAGCCTTGAGCGCCTAGTCCATATCTTTTAACAAGAGAATTGGTGCTTCCAGACACATGCTCCACCACAAATCCGCTAATCTCCCTTGGGCCAGCTACACCACTATCTCCAATAGCGACATATGGGTTGCTTGCATTCCTATAGTTACCCCTCAAAGTTAGGGTGTAAGGACTTGTGGTGTGTATAGGCGAATAGCCATTAGCGAGACGCACAATAACTCTGTATCCTTCCGCAATTTCAACATATGTTATTGGATTCTGTTCCACCGACCCTAAGCGACCTGTATATAAATATGCAATATTCTCCCTAATCCATTGGGCTTTTTCCTCTGCTAAAGCATTAGTTGCCCAGCCTTTAGAAAAACTATTATGGCCATTCCTGTACCATCCGTGAGACTCCCATTCAGGATCATGGTTATGCACTGTTCCCGCAACGAAAGTGCCATCATCTAAGTAACCTTTAAAGGTTGCACGATCAACAGCAGCCGTTCCATTAAGACTAGGGATATTGTTAGAATCCATACCACGCCCAGTCCAGGTTCCGCCATCTTTACGAACAACAGTCACGGTCATGTTAGAAACATGTTCAGACCATACTAGGTTGTAATCACCGTGCGCATTAAGCTCCCCTGCATCAACCAAATTAGGCATGAATTTAGGAATAATAACTTGCCCTCTGAGGAGTACGCCAGCATCGGTAGTTCCTTCAAAAAATATGCTTGATATTTCTTTATGAGGATCATCTACAATGGGAATTTCATCCGAACTAGGTATAACAGAAACAATATTAGGTCTATTGTCGAAGAACTTAAATGTCGCCGTAATGTTATTAAGCTTGGTAATCCAATTTAAAGTGTAATTACTATCATTACCAATTGGGCCTAACCCGACGACTTGATGCGGAGCTATGGGCGGATTATTTGCTGAAATAGAATAAACACTTCCAATGTCAAATTGATTTTGTAGCATAATAAATCGCGCACCAATTACATCGCCATTATAACTATAAACCCGCTCAACATCTTTAACCACTCGAGTAATATTTATATTTGGAGTCTCTTCAGCATATATTCTTTTGACGTTATCTTTAATCCATGCCGCAGTTTCCAATGGATATTCATCAAACCTTTTTTCAATAATATTTTCGTCTATAGCTGTCCACCCTCCGCTGTTCCAACTGTTTTCTTCAAACACTTGAAAGGGTCCACACCCATAGAAATATCCGTAGCTATTACCTGTAGCATCAGCCCAAAACTGATCTAAATGAGAATTAATATTCCAATATGCATAGTGCGAATCAAACAGAGCATTCATAATGTGGTTTCTTTCGCCAGGATTATGACCCATGTTAAATAAAGCATGCCCTAGTTCATGATAAAAAAACCATTTTACTGCACCGCCCCATTCACGGTTTAGGAACGCTCTTTGAATAGTCATATCAATATATCTAGAATTGCTGCACTTCGATACAAATCCTAGTGCATCGGCACTTTCATGAATACCTATATATACGTTTCTATCGTATAAGTAGCTTAAATCAAACCCTCGACTCAGAGCGTCTGCTAAAAATTCTTCAAAATATGGAAGTAATTCAGGGTCTACAAAGAACGTCGGATCTGGAGCGCTGCTAGCCGCTGTAAATAGAGAGCCTCTCGGTATGTCATCTTCTACTACATCTCCTTCAAGGCTGTATACACCATCTGGAAGCTCACTTATTTGAACATTCTGGACATCTTTTTCGACATCATCAAAATCTCCTTTTCCGCAAGAAACCAGCACTCCAATAAACGCTAACAGTAATAATAGTTTTTTCATAATCATCACTTTTTGTCGTAAAGGTTAAGTAATTTTTTGAGTTTAATGCTTTAGTTAAAACTAGATGCTTTAATTAGTTACTCTTCATTAAGTGTTGTAATCACGAGCTCTGGGGTAAATCGAGAGCCAGAACTGAAGACTCTGACCGAGCCAGGGGCTTGAACACTTAACCGAAAAGCTCCGGTTAAATTACCTTCAGTTATTAATGAAGTTACATCGACATCTACCCAATGATATTCATTTCTCTGAATAGACTGTGTTACAGTTTTGTTATTTATGTTTGTCGGCTGGGTGTTCCATGTAACATTATCTTCGTTCCAGTTAGTGCTAACTTCTTGCAAAGTAATGTCTACATTGTATGGTAAGCGATCAAACCTGAATCGAACAAATATTTGTGATGATGGCTCAATGTTAATGCTATTTAAATCATAATTGATTAAGCCATGTATTGCATTTTGAGGGTTGTAACCCGTATTTAATATCATTCTATTGATATTTAAAACACGATCTTGAAAATAACCGCCTTGTACGAAAGTACTATCAGTTGATTCTAAAATACGTGGTGATGTAGCGGGAACAGCATGGCGAATCTCTGCACTGTTAGATGTTAATTGTAATGAAGGTGCGCGGTCTGATTCTGATGCCTTTAAAGCTGTGTAAGCACCATTAGTTTCATTGCTGATTACGATAGAACCGCTAAAATTCCCGTCTTCAAGAAAGGGCGATATATCAACTTCTATCCATTCGAATGCATCCGCTTTAGAAACATCGATATAAATACTATCATCGTAAATTTCGGGTTGGTTATTGTAGCTTATATCACCCACTGTCCAATTGTTTTCAGTTTCCCTTATCCGAAGACGCGCTACTTTGTTTGTAGATTTTACATTCAACCTTAATAAAAGCGTGTTTTGATCAGATAGTTGATTATTATCAAAGTCAAAAGCTATATAGCTAAGGCGGGTGTCTGCAGGCGATGACGCTTGAGCAAGAAGAAAGCTCCGATCAAAATTCCTATCACTTGAATCGCCCCCTCTCACAAAAACATCTTTTGTTACTGTGTATTGAGAAACCACAGGTGTTTCAGGCTCTCTGTCGTAAGTAACCGTTAATATCGCATTTTCAGATGTGAAAAAAGCTTCAGTCGTAAGATACCAAGTGCCAATAGCAGGTGATGCAAAAGTGCATCGTTCATTATTGCCACTATAAAATGAAATACAATCATAGACTTCTCGGTTTATATCTGGCGGAGTAAGATACTTCACGTAGAGGTCAATATCTCCTGTGCCACCTTGCAAGGTAAATGTTAAATTTATTGCTCTTTCAGGTATTTCTATCTGAAAATTAATGCGCTGATTTTCAGCGCTAGAAATAACTAAAGGTGTGTTCTCTACCAGTATTGTGGGTGGAACAGTAGGGGTAGGGCAGTTTGTTATACAATCTTCTTCTGCTTCAACGAGCGAGAACGCGAGTCGATTAGGACTATCTGAATTAATTCCTGTCAGTAGTTGACTTGATGCTCTAGCTTTAATTAAATCCCGGAGTTGGTTTGTACTTAAGTTACTGTTTTCTTCTAGATATAATGCAGCGATACCAGCAACATGGGGAGCAGCCATAGAAGTGCCGCTCATATTAATTATTCCATCGTCAGTTGCATAGTTTGCTGAAGGAATATCGCTGCCGGGTGCAAATATATCGACACAATAACCATAGTTAGAATAGTCTGCTCTTTCATCAGATATGGTTGTTGCGCCAACATTAATCACACCGGGCAATCGGCCAGGGCTATAACTACAAGCAGTATTATTATTATTGCCTGCAGCGCCAATAACATGAACACCACTCGCGATTAATCGGGCTACAGCTTCATCTACGGCGATATAGTCATAAATTTGAGCGCTTATATTTACCACAGCAGGCATTTGTGCGTTATTAACTACCCAATCAATACTGTCAATAATATTTGCAATGCTACCTGCACCGTCACAATCAAGTGCTTTGACAGCAACAATATTGACATTTTTTGCAACGCCGTGTTGCTCTCCACCTAATATACCGGCTACATGTGTACCATGACCGTGACAATCCAGCGCTAGTTCGTTGTTATCAACGGCGTTATAGCCAGAACTTGCGCGACCTGAAAATTCTTGATGATTTATATTAACGCCGGTATCAAGCACATAGGCTGTAATACCAGTACCGTCATAATCATAGTGGTAGCTATTGTTTAGTAAGGCTTCACGTTGATCGATTCGATCAAGCCCCCAGCTTAAAGGCGTCACAAGATCATCAACTTGTGTCATGCCACCTGGGTTAACTTGTATAACGACATTAGGCAGTATGTATCTAACATTGGGATTAAGGCGAAGCGCATTAATTTGAGCGGGAGCGCCCCTCATTAAAACGCCATCTAGGGTATCGCCGAAAGTTTTTAATAATTCAGTATTAAAACTTGATGCCAGACGTTGGGATATTTCCCTTGCATAATTTTTACGTTGATTAATAGATAGGAGGTTTTTTTCATTCGGAGAATGGTATACAACGATATACTCTCCTTCAATGGCAGTGCTGTATTGTGTTGCATGGGAAGGTTGGCTTGATCCAATATATACCAAGGCGTAAATAGCACTGTATAAAAAATAATGGATTATTTTCAAGGTGTACTCCTTGCAAACATGGCAAGGTCGCAGAAATTAAAATTATCCTGATCACTGTAGATATTAAAAAACACAACGCTTTCTGACAAATAACGTAATTATGCCGTATGCGTTGATTGACTACCATGGATAGCGGAAACGCTAAGAAATGAAAAGAACATTTCTGGTCTTGTCTAATCTACGATGCATGGAATTAAATGACACTAAAAATAGAGTGCTTATTAAATTCTACAGCCCTAAGCCATCAATTTGAGTTGAAGGGATCTTTAGTTAAAGCAGTTAAACTTCATTGCTATAAAAAAAGTATAGTTCAAGTCATAAAGGTTTTATCGATCGATTTTTTGCGGATTATACTAAATGATTATCCCAGCGGCCGTCGAACTTGCCAATCGTGATGGATTGTTCGCTGACGCCTGATCGGTCATTGCATGGGCGGTACAATATTAAATCGCCACGACCACCGGAAATTAGAAACTCACCGGCTTTACCGCTGGCGGCAATGCCACAACCATCGGCTAAATCTGAATGGCCGAGCCATTGACCATTATCGGTAGACCAGTAACTAATTAATCCACCGCGAGGAGAAGAAACCGCCATTACTTGGCCGTTACTATCCATAGTGATGCTACCGCAATAATTACGCATGCGATCGAGCTTGTTGGCGGGAATGTCTAATAGTTTAATCTCGCTGCCAGGCTTCCATAAAGCAATTAATGGATGTCGGTCAGATTTTTTACCTTGGTACTGCAAGGCAATACCTACACTGAAATCTTGATTGACAGCAATATGACGAATACTCAGCTGATGGTATTTTTTATCTAACTGCTGGCGAATCACTTGCTTGCCGGTAGTGCGCTCTATAATGGCTAGGTTTGGTTGCATACTTTCGAGATTTAACTTAGCACGGCCAGTATCTGGATGAGTTAATATGCCACCATTAGCGATAATCAAGTATTGCCCATCAGGTGACAGCAATAATTCATGCGGGCCAATACCGCCCGATGCAAATTCACCGGTACGCTCGAACTGGTTTTCTACATCATAAATTCCAATGACACCTCGTTGGTTATCAAAGTCATTCTCAGTAGTGTAAAACCATTGTCCATTCGCAGAAAAAACACCATGGCCATGCAAATGTCGGTTGGGGTGACCTTGCAAGGTTTGGCTTTGTCCGGTTTGTAAATTGGCAACTAATAGCCAGTTTTCTGGCCGCCTTGCGACCATTACCAGCTGCTTGCCATCTGGACTTAATGTGGGGGCATGCCCGCGTGCTGGTAACGGAATTTCAAATAACTTTTTCCCTGATAAATCAGTCGCTGAAAGAAAGTAGTTGCCCTGGCTATCGGCCATTCCGCTATAAAACTGTTTGTCAGTATGCTGCTGACTGATTGCTGCCAGCAAGCTAGTTGGCAGCAATATAGCGGCAGTTGTAGCAGCGGCTGTCATTAAAAAGGAACGGCGATTCATCATGGTAGTACTTCTCAAAAAAGGCTAAAACAAAACTAATCGCCATCTAGGCTGTTAAAGCCCAAAGGTAAATTGATTGCGCTGGGCAACTTGCTTCCAATCAAATTTTTAAGGCTGCTGGTATTTTTCACCAGCGTTTGCACCTTAGCGCGCTGTGTTGCATCGGCGACGGCTTGTACTAGAGGTAATTTAATCGCATCGACGGATAGTAATGCAGTAGTGAAGGCTGCTTTAATATCGCCGTCTAATGCCTGACCTTTTAACTCTGGAGCAAAAGCAATTAAATACCATTGCTGGGTGGCCAGTAGGTTGTTTTTAATATTTTCTAGTGAGTTTTTACTGCGCCATGATTCTGACTTTTTGCCTTTGGCTTTTTCTAAACTGCTGCCTAATGGCGCTAATAGTTTTTGGTCAACGATAGATTGCAGCTGGGTATAGAGGTTATTTAAAAAACGCGCGGTAATTTCACTATCGGAACTGAAAAAATCGTTACCTTTTTGTCCGGTCGACAATAAAAGCGCTCGATAGCTTTGTTCGCCGGTTTGCCATTCATCTTTAATTTTACTGGTGATGCCTTGTAAATTACTGGCAATGGCGAGTTGTAAGTTACAGCGAAACTGATTTTTATCTGAACCACCAAATAAACTGGCTTGTGATTTTTTGCCGAAAAGTAGTCGTTCAGATGCCGTCAAGCCCTGCAGCGCAACACTAGAACGTGAAAACTTTTTAGTTTCAAGCAGTGCTGGGTCTGCTTTGGCAATCATTTTATTAAATTGCCGGCCACCGGTGTTGCGTTTATCTGGCCACATTTCAATTCGGTAATGGCGCAAAAAACTATCTGCTGGACCAAAGCGCACTGGCTGAGCTTGTGTCCAGTCGGCCATCACCTGCTTCCATTGTTGCTGCAAGCTTTGCAAACCCGCTTGATTGGGTGATTGACAAAACTGTTGGCTCAGCTGAGCAAGTTGAGCGCTGCTGGCACTGAGCTTTTGATAAGAAGGAATAATTTGTTGATCAATTAACTGCTGGTTGGTTTTAGTCCAATCGGCAGCAAATATTGGTGTCGAAAATAAATGGCTGGAACAGAGTAAGCTGATTCCAATTAAAGCCTGTTTTTTCATTAAGCAATGCTCGCTAAAAATAATTTGCCGCTAGTGCTTTAATCAGTGTTGGCGGCAAAATTGAAAAATTATAATGACTCAATAAATTGGATCAGTTGCTGGCGCTCGACTTTGCTCATGGCAACTACCTTATCTCGCGCGGGTTGCGCTTCACCGCCATGCCACAAAACTGCTTCCAGCAAGCTACGGGCACGGCCGTCATGCAAGTAATAGCTATGATTATTGACGATTGGCGTTAAGCCGATACCCCACAATGGAGGAGTTTTCCATTCTTGCCCGCTGGCTAAACCTTCCGGGCGATTATCTGCCAAACCCGGGCCCATATCGTGCAACATTAAATCGGTATAAGGCCAGATCTTCTGATTAGATTGTTCGGGTAAATCGTCACGCTGGCCGGTGGTATAGCTTGGAGTGTGGCATGCGGCACAGCCGGTTTGATTAAATAGCTTTTTACCTGCTAATACGTTGGCATTGGTTGGGTTTCTTCTGGCTGGCACAGCTAAGTTTCGTGAATAAAATAAAACCAAGTCAGAAATTTGCTGGTGGACTTCCAGATTTTCATATTGCGGGCTATTGCCGTTTAGGGCGTCAGTACAGGTTTTCTGATGGGTGGTACATTCACCAAAACCATTTGGATGCAGTGGTGTTGATAAACCCATATCACCAGAAAATGCGCCTTGCGATTGCTCGTCTACTCCGGCATTACCGGCTTTCCAGCCGTAGCGCCCGAGCATGACTTGCTGGTGCAGCGGACTCCAAATCCTATTCGGCTTACCGGAAATACCATCGCTGTTGTTATCCTGTGGATCGGCATTGGCCAGTAAATCTTCTTCTTTGATCGCTTCTAGTAATCCTAAGCCAATCATTTGTGGCGCAATACGAGGCGATAGCATGGTATCGGGATGCATCGCGCCATAGCCTAAATCGGCAACTGAGTAAGTAGGCATGCGCAAGCTGATTGCCTCGCCATCGGCTAATTGCAGCGGTATTTCTCTATATTCAATCACCATACGACCTTCAGCATTGTGACCCTGTACCGCAAAGTCTTGCAATTGGCCGCCATAGGTTGGCTCGGCAATCACAGGGACTCTGCCGCTATCTAATAATTGTTGTTGCTGCTGGTTTTGCGCAGGAATACTCAAACGCAAAAACATTGAAACTGAATTATCTTGGGCATTTTCTGGTGGGTGGCCACGACCATCTTTTAAGTGACAACGCTGGCAAGACCGAGCGTTATATACCGGCCCTAAACCATCGGCTGCTTTTGTTGATGCTGGCGAAGAAACCCATAACCGTTTAAAAAAACCATTGCCAATCCGAAAATTTAATTGGTTTTCAAATGACATATTGGCCGAAGGATGGGAAAAAGAATTTTTATTAAGCTTTTTCTGATGCGTTGTAGCACCGCCAGGAAAAGCCTCTCCTGGCTCAAGTTGATTGGTTTGGGCAATAGCAGAAAAGCTACTGACCAAAAACAACAAAACCGGCAGAGTGCCGGTGAGATTTTTTTTATTCTGGCGGGAATGCATGTACCAATCCTTCTACTACATAAGTTTTAAAAAGTATTTTAAACCAGGAGGTTGCTAGTTCAGCCTCCTGATTTAATTAAAGCGGATATTAGGTGCCAATCACTTCTGGTGAATCCAAGCTATCAGAACCTTCAAAAGCAACCGGTTCAAGTTTCAACGCTGACACAGCTTTTTCAATCAATTTAGTTTGTGACAGCAATGCATTAATCGCTTCAGTCACTTTCATATTGCCGCTGGTATTGTTATCGCTAATCAGCTGGTCATATGCGATACCTTCCAGCTCTGCACTATCAACCAAAACTTGCATTTTGCTCATGGTTTTATGCAGCGCCTTACGCATTTCTGCATCGGCTTTTGGATTGCTTGCAATCACTAAATCAGAAGCGGAGGGGCCGCTGAAACGGCTGCCGTCGATACGGGTATAGCTACCGGTGTAAACGATTTTTACGCTCAGTGCATCATCATAATGTGACCAATGCGTATTGTCTGAAAAGCAATCATGCTCTTCTTCTGGATCTTTTAGCATTAGGCCAAGCTTCATTCGCTCGCCGGCTAATTCACCGTATGACAAAGAACCCATGCCAGTAAAAATTCTTGCAACAGCAGCTTTTGGTGACTGAGACATTAAATCTTTACGTGCTTCGCCGCCTTTTTCCCAAGCTTTCACAATCCATTGCAGGTCAGTCAGCAATAAATCAACTGATGCATTTAAAAATTCAATGCGGCGGTCGCAATTACCATGGGTGCAATTTTTGGTATTAAAATCGCTGGCTGGGCGATTACCAGCGCCAGCGCCAGTACCATTTAAATCTTGGCCCCACAGTAAAAATTCAATTGCGTGATAACCCGTGGCAACGTTGGCTTCAACTTCATCCACTTCGTGCAGGTCTTTTTCTAACAACTGTGGTGTGATCTTTGAAGCATTAATAGTTTTGCCAGAAAGCTTCAATTTAGGATTAGCGATGACGTTGGCAATGTAATAAGGGTTTTCGTCTGATTCGTCGCCATAGCCAGCGTCAACATAATCAATTAAGCCTTCATCTAATGGCCAGGCATTTACTTTACCTTCCCATGCATCAACAACCGGATTTCCAAAGCGGTAAGCTTCGGTTTGCTGATACGGGTGGCGAGCGGCTTTCCATGCGGCGCGTGCTGCTAGCAAATTGTTCTGAGTAGGATCTTTTATTAAACGGTCAATGGAATACTTTAAATTTTGTGCCGTAATCAGCGAATCCTGATAAATCACCTGTGCCAGATCCGCATAGTGAGTTACTACGGCTTTTTCGGTAGGCGCTGCGTGTGCGATACCGCTGAAAAGCAATACGGCTGCCAGAGACAGGGTTTTTTTCATTAGAGGACTCCCGACCGGTATTATGAATACCAAAATAATTGATGCTTGAAAAATCGAAGCAAATGATATGCATTCTCATTCATAAGGTCAATAGGAATCATTCTCAATATCACTTGTGTCTGAATTTATTCTCGAATTTTTGCATGGCTAAGGTTTTGCTGCTGAATGTTGTTTTGCAGGTTTTATGCGACAACGTACCTTCGCTAGCGGCTTCATTACCTAAGAAGTGATTAGAGTCATTATTGGGATGATTGGAGGCAGTGCTGGTTTGAGAATATTCCTTAAAAGCAGTTTGTGTTGGTTGTTTTTTGAACAGTTTTAAGAATATGCTGATTGCGCTATGTAAACATGAACTTAATGAAAGTTGGTTCCTCATAAAGCGTACTATCCACTAAGTTATCCACAGATTCGTTTGATAAAGTATTCGCTAACTAATTGATAGTGGTTTGGCTGCATCAATCTATGCCCAGGTCATATTAGGCTGCAGAATTCAGATGAAATCAGGAATTTCTCTAGGTCAGGCCACTTTTAACGGAATGGGCTAGGTTGCAATGCGCTCAGAAAAGAATCTACTGGCCGACCATTTTACAGCTAGTTATTTTACCTCAGCTGCCTTATATCTGAGATTTTCCAGTGCTGGTGGAACTGACCTAAAGCCTCAGCGTTAAATCGTGATAAGTTGCCGAGTAGTTTGCTTTATCTATTAAGCGTTTACTGTTGGTTAGCAATAGCAGTTGGCTGACCATCCTTTGCAGCTAAGACGGATACCCAGATGATCGAAGAATATATTGTACTTTGCTCAACCATTGGTTTTTCTATGTTCTTGTTTTTTATGTGGCAACGCCTAATGGCTCGAAAAAAACAAAAAGCATTAGCGCTGCAAGAAGAGCAGCAAGCGTTTTTAGAGCAGAACAAAAGCAAAGAAGGGGTGGTAACAACCCGTAGTGGATTGCAGTACCAAATTATTGAAGAAGGTGATGGTAAAAATTATCCCAGCCCAACCAGTCGAGTGAAAGCTCACTACCATGGCACGCTAGTTGACGGTACCGTGCTCGACAGTTCGGTGGATCGTGGCAAGCCGGCTTTTTTTGGATTGAATGAAGTTATTCCAGGTTTGATGGAAGCCCTACAATTGATGTCTGTCGGCGCAAAAGCTCAATTATGCATTCCTTCTGAGCTGTGTTACAGCGAACGTTCTATCGGAAAAATACCATCCAACTCCACTCTAATTTTTGAAGTTGAGTTGTTATCTATAGAAGAAGAGTAACCGTTAATTTTTTAAATTAATGGCCATTGAAAAGGGGACCGTAAGTTTATGAACATTGCTTCGATAGGATCTGATAACAGCGCCTTATATTCGAGTTGTTCAGCCAATCGGCAGCTACAGTCTCAGGATAAGTCAGTGCCTGCAGTGACTGCTGAAGCGGTTCATCAAGCTTCAGAAGAAGAATCGATCAGCAAGCGTCCGGTCGATTCGACTAAGCAAGCCGAGCAGCAGTCAGCACTTGAGAAAAAAACTTCAAAAAATTCGCCGCAACAGCAATTATCACAACAAGATTTAGCGGTTGTTGATCAGCTCAAACGTCGGGACCAAGAAGTTAAAACCCACGAGCAAGCACATATTTCTGCTAGTGCTGGCCATGCGAGTTCCCCCAGTTTTCAATATGAAAAAGGGCCTGATGGCCGTCTTTATGCCAAAAATGGTGAGGTGAGCATTGATACCGGAGAAATTTCTGGTGATCCTCAGGCGACAGTTGAAAAAATGCAGGCAGTCATTCAAGCGGCTAATGCACCGGCTCAGCCATCGGCTCAAGATCGCAAGGTAGCTGCTCAGGCTTCAGTTATGTTAAATGATGCAATGGGTGAACTGGCCGATTTACAGCAAATGCAGCAAAAATCTGAGCAAGCTGAGTTGCGTATAGTTATGTCTGACGAACCGGTGTCCGATCAGCAAGCAGTAAGACAGGTTGATGAAAATAAAAATGAGCACCCGGCTAGTAGTAACCCCCAAACAGAATTAGTCGCTTCAAATCCACAAGCACCTGAGCAAAAACAAAATGCAGAAGCGCGGCTGGCGCTAGAGCGTAAATTTGTTGACAGTGGTGTTTTTGCTAAAACTTTTCCGCAAGGTAGCTTGGTGAGTAGTTTTTTATAAGTGCCAGTTAATAAAAGCTGATGGTTTTAAATTTCCCGATGGCATTGCCAGTAATGCAATTACTATTGGTCATGTTGTCGGGTAGATTTTTTTTTATTGCTATTAGGTTAAGCCAGTAGGTGCTGGAAGTTTAGTATCTGCTGTCATCAAAGATTTTTTCTGCAAAAATGGGCAAGAAAAAAATTGTAGTGGCAGATTGCAGGATTAATTGCATGCAGATAAAGCGGCTTGAGATGTAAATAATGCCCGTTCGAGAAACGGGCATTGTTTTTATAGCGGATAGAAAAGCTTGAGCTAAACGCTAGTAAAAATATTTTTTAATGATTAAATCCAACAATCAAAAAATAGTATCAAGCCAGTTGCTTATGGCTTTCACGTCAACGGTAACGGCCACATCTACTTCAGGTTTTTCTAGCCATGGATTAAATTTGTGAATATAACCGGCGTCTTTATGAAGTAATAGCTTACCCTTACATTCACCGTCACAAACTACCCGTAATTGCCCGCTTTCCATACCAAACCATTCTGGATGAGTCGCACAAGCAATTGCTGAAGAATCGTGAATGTGGCAACCATCGATTTGATAGCAGTCCTGATAAAAATCCATATAGAAGCGGGTGATCTGATGAAGGAATTTACCAACAATCGGCTGTTTTTTTTCTAACTGTTCGAAGTATTCGATGGTGGTGGTCACTTGATGAGTAACATCTAGTCCAACCACACTAACTGGCCAGCCAGCATTATAAACCTGGTCTGCTGAATCAGGGTCACAATAAATATTGGCTTCTGCTGCGGCGCTAACATTGCCCGGTACATGCAGGTTGCCTCCCATGCTGACCACTCGTTTAATTTTCTGTGCCACGGTTGGATCCAACGCCACGGCTAATGCAAGGTTGGTTAAAGGTCCAAGCGCTACAATGGTGATCTCGCCGGGGTATTGATTGGCAGCATTCACAATATACTGGGCAGCACTGATCGGTTCTGGCTGGCGTTTAGCCTTGGGTTGCGGAATATTGCCCAAGCCATTTTCACCATGAACAAACGCAGGGAAATCTTTGGCAGGCATAGTTAATGGACGATGTGCGCCGGGGTAAACTGGCACATCTTGTTCTAATACTTCAAGAATGCGTAATGCATTTTCAGTGGTTTGAGTAACCGATGCGTTGCCAAATACACTGGTCAATGCCAGAACTTCAATCTGTGGATCGGCGAAAGCACAAGCAATCGCGAGTGCATCATCAATCCCTGGGTCCGTATCAATAATGAATTTTGTTGCCATGAGCACATTAAGTTTGGTTAATCATGGCAGCTAGTATGGCCGAAAATTGATTCTGCATCGTGCAGTTTGATCAACTGAATCTGTTTTGATGTCGTAATTTAAATCTATGTAAATTCTTTTAGCGAAACATTAAAATAATTGAATGTTTCGCTTCGGAGTGGTGAACAAAAAATGACAAAACTTTTAGTGTTAGGAAGTTCTAATATCGATCATGTGGTTCAAGTGCCGCGCTTTCCGCAGCCAGGAGAAACCTTGGCAGGCAGTGATTATCAAGTTCACTTTGGTGGTAAAGGTGCCAACCAGGCCGTCGCGGCGGCCAGAGCGTTAGGTTGTGTGACTCACTATGATAAAAACAGTCATGATAAAGATGGTCGTAATAAAGGCAGCGTAGAATTTATTACCTGCTTGGGAAGTGATCCACTTGGATTGCAATTAAAACAGGCGCTTATTTCTGATGGTATTAGTGCCCAAGGAATAAGCTGTAGCGCTGAGTTGCCGTCAGGCGTTGCAATGATTCAGGTAAACGCTCAAGGCGAAAATCAGATTGTGCTTGCCGCAGGTGCTAATGCCGCTTTGGATTCGCAACATATAAAACAGCATGCCGGTTTGTTCGAATCAGCTTCATTATTACTAATGCAGCTGGAAACGCCATTGGAAGGTGTGGTGCAAGCAGCTGCAATTGCCAAAGCCAATCAAATAGCTGTGGCATTGAATCCTGCACCAGCAGCTGAACTGCCTACAAGTTTGTATCCGCTGTTAGATTGGATCACTCCCAATCAAACCGAAGTTGAGTTGCTGAGTGGTATTGCAATAATTGACCAACATTCGGCAGATCAAGCCTCGCGATGGTTTCATCAGCAGGGAGTGACGAATGTGATGATCACTCTAGGTGCAGAAGGTGTTTGGATCAGCCAGCAGAGTTCAGATCAGAAAATAGCCGGTCAAAAGATTGCCGGTTTTAAAGTTGAAGTTGTTGATACTGTAGCCGCTGGTGATACTTTTAATGGTGCTTTTTTTATTCGACTATTACAAGGCGATTCAATTGAAGCGGCAGCAAGGTTTGCCCATGCGGCAGCGGCTTTGTGTGTTAGTAAAGCAGGCGCTCAAAGCAGTATTCCAAAATTGACAGATGTTAATGAATTTTTAGAGTCAGCTAAATAACCTTTATTAGTTACTATTTATCACATAACTTAATTTTCCTCGATGTAGCGAGTAGTGGATTAAATGTCATGTAATCCACTACTTGTATGCCGTAGATAAAAAACAATTACGTAGAATATCAATTTAATATTGTCATCCCTTCTTGTCTGATTTCTTGTGCCACTTACCCTTAAATTATTTTTATTTTATGCTTGGCAGTGAGATAACAAGCAAATCATAAATAGTGCTTCATTTACATAATGTATCGCCTGATTTTGTGTGGTCAATAGTAGAAAAGCGAATGGAGCACATTTAGATACACAACAAGCTTTACAAAAAAATCATAAAAAACTTTCAAAAAATATATAAGAGAAAGCTGTGAAGTTATGGGGGAAAGAAGAAATATGGGTAGTGGACAGCTGTATTTTTTATCCGTGTTGACATTGGCAAGCATGTTTTTTTTGAATGCTGTCTTCTCTAAAAGTCAGTTAGGAGTTTTTGTTAACTACTTGCCCTTGTTGGTTTTTTTGGTTTCTGTTTGTCTTGTGTCTTTTGCGATGGCTAAAGGATATTTAACGAGGAAAGATATCTCAGCTGGAAAAAAAGAGCTGCTCTTTAATGTTGTCTTGCTGGTATTTTTAGCTTCAGTTTTTCACGTTATATCTAATAAGTATGGAATAGAAATACCTCTTAATCAGATTTTTGGTATGACCATTTATTATTTAGTTTGGGTCGCTTTTCCAGAAGAAGTTATTTTTCGATTGATCCCTTCTATTGTATGGAAACATTCATTTTTCAGAACGGTTTTGTTTGGCAGCGTGGCATTTGCATTAATCCACATACACAAAGATATTTGGCTTACAGCGTACTTTTTTACTTTTGGTGTGCTGTTGTCAGTATTACGGCAGTATAATTTCTCATTGCTTTCGTTGATGACTCTTCATAGCTTAGTTAACCTCGCTACTTACTTAGTAGCCAAAAATAGCGTTCCAATACCATCTGTTACATTTTATGTCGTAATGCCTTTTTGTTTGCTTTGTATAGCAACGGCAAGTGGGTGGATTTTACATCGAAAAAAAATACAAAAATTAAAAATTAGTTTTACTGAAATCAGTGTCGATAAAGAGTTGTCTGTCGACTTTCAATATCAGAAAGTAAATGAAAGTCTAGAAAATCGTCCGCAAGTAATTGTGAGACGTAGGAGGATGGCTTCTGTACGTGATCTTGAGGCCATTATTTAAATAAATAAGGAGAAAGTAATGCAACAAATCGACTCTTTATCGATGCTAGCATTAAGTCAGCAGGAAGTCTGTCGACTCGATTCTGAAAGAGTATCCAGTATTGCCGCTTTTAATAATTTTGCATCAGGAATAAATATTGAGCCTGATTTTTTATTGGATAGCAGGTGGCAAACAATCCAGATCAATAATACTCCAGAAGCTCCATTTGACGTTACTATGTTGGAAATGTTGCCCGCAGTATATCGAGCGGAACATCTTGATCAATTAGGTGGCCAACTATCTATAAGAATTAGTGGTGTCGCTGATTATACAGTGCTATCGGTTAATCAACGAGTAATCGCGATGCGGGGCTTGCCTGAAGATTTTGAAACAGGCGAAAAAATAATTGATTTAGAAATAGCGCCAGATATTTTTATGGCGTATGCAAGAGGGATTTTGTTAGATGTTTCAGAGTCGGTGATGGATGACGATGATGAAATGGAAGACAGAAATATCTCGGAAATTGAACTCCAGTTGAATGGTATTCCAGTAGGTGCTGCATGTGCTGCAAATAGCAGCCAGTGTGGCTCACAACACACGCTTTTAGACGGAGCTTGTGCTGCTGATGCTGGAACTTGCGGCTCTAATGTTGGTAGTGGTTCTGCATCGGTGGGAAGTGTTGGTGCCTGTGGCATTAACCAGAGCTTCAATAATATAACTCTCGGAGGTGCAATTGCTTGTGGCACGAACCTTTCTGCTGGAAATCCCTGCGCTGCAGATTTTATTGTTTGCGGTGCTAAAACAGCAATAATCAGCCCTTGTGCGCTAAATGCAAGTGTTTGTGGTGCAGCGGCTTCAGCGGTTAGCCCTTGTACAGCCAATGCTAGTGCTTGTGGTACGGCAGCTGGCGTGCTTAATGCTTGTGCTGTAAATTCAGGTGCTTGTGGTGTAAATGCGGGTGTTGGAAATGCTTGCGCAGCAAATGCCGGTGTTTGTGGTGCTCAAACAGGTGCTTTGGGCGCTTGTGCTGCGAATGCGAACGCGTGTGGTGCGGATGTACAAATTCCTTGTGCAGCTTTAGCTACTGCATGCGGTGTTGATGCAGGTGGCGGCATAGGTGTTGGTGTTTGTGGGATTAATGTTCCAGGAGACCCTGTTTCAGCATGTCTTATTAATATTATTCCATTACTACCATCCTGTTAATTAAAAAATAAAGTCAGCAAGGACGCTGGTTTGGATATTATTATAAGTTTAAATACGAGGCGCTGCATAATGAAAAATATCTCCCATAATCCAAAAATAAAAAACCTAGATCAGGAATCGGTAGAAAAATTAGCGATCAAACAAACGGCAAGGCGATTTCGGCAGCGTTACAAAAGACCTTCTCAATTTTCTGTGATTAAGAATCAAAAAATCTCTCAATATAATATTGTTGTCCAGCTATCAACAGGTGATGTTTTATTGTTTAACTCGGTTACCCGAGCGATGTCAAAGCTGACTGTCGAAGAATATAAAAGCTATTTACTCTTTTTAGACGGGGGGACTGAAAAGTATGAAGATTATTCGGATATATCATTAATTGCAGGGTTGTCTCAGGATGGTTTCTTAGTCGATGAAAATATCGATGAGTTAGAACTAGTAAAAAACCAGTATTTTTATGCGCGAAAAAATCCAGAAGTAATGACTTTAACTATTGCTCCTACTATGGCATGCAATTTGGCCTGTGGTTATTGTTTTCAAGGGCAGGATAAAGACACTAAAAAAATAACGGCAGATATCCCTGATCATATTATGGGGTTGATTGATCATGGTTCTGAACGATTAAAGCGACTTTCAGTGACCTGGTACGGTGGTGAGCCATTAATGGCAAAAAATGAAATATTCAAGCTGTCCGATCGAATGATTTCATATTGTGACAAGGGTCAGATTGATTTTAGCGCAATGATTGTTACGAATGGTTATTTTTTAACTGCTGAAGTTGCTAGTCAACTTTATTCAAGACGCTGTCATGCTGCACAAGTGACAATTGATGGTTTGCAAGAAACCCATGATGCGATGAGACCAATGTTATCTGGCCGTGGTTCATTTGACGTTATTATGAGTAATTTGGCTGAAGTGCTCGAGCAAACGCCGCTAGCTATTAGCTTGCGAGTTAATGTTGGTCGACAGAATGTTCAGGAATGCCATGAATTGTTAATTGATTTGGCAAATAGGAAATTTACTGAAAAAGGAAATTTCTCTGTTTATTTCGCGCCAATTGATGCGGCAACAGTCGAGAGTGGGACTGCGTTTGATACCGGGTTAAGCAAACTTGAATTTAGTGCGGCGCTCGCTGACTTATCAGAAAAATCAAGAGCGCTCGGCTTAACCGGTGAAGCTACGCCACCTGCTGGAATTCTTGGTATGTGTGTTGCTGCACAAGATAATGGTTATGTGATCAACCATTTGGGTGATGTGCATAAGTGTTGGGATACCGCCCATGATTCAGAAAAAAGAGTGGGGCATATTAGCGATGTTGCAGCTTTAACTGAAAGTGATCATGGAAGATTGTGGCAAGCATGGACGCCTTTCGATAACGAGGTTTGCCGTAGTTGTAAAATATTACCTATGTGCGGAGGCCACTGTCCGCATCGTTTTGTATTCCATGGTGAAGGTGATGAGCATGCGCTGCCATGCCCGGATTGGAAATGGAATACTGCTGAGTACTTATTCTCTCGAGCAAAATCTAAAGGGGTTGTCGTTGCTTCGGAATGGTTACCTGAACAGGCTACCTGCTTGGCAGAGCAATCAGGTGTTAGGCACAACCAGCATTCAATGCAAGCAGCCAGAAATCATGTATTTGAAGAAACCGGTCTGGATGTTCAAAAATTTATTAACCGGAGTGCTTCAGAAGACATTGATCAGCAAATATCGATAGTTGATGTGACACATGCTAATACCCCTCGTCCTAACCAATTAGATGTTTCATGAAAACAAATCATTTCCAGTTAAAAGCTAATGAAGAAATGTTATGAGTCGATTATTCAGAAAGTCTTTCCTATTACAGAGAAAGCAAAATCAAGAAAGCCAGTTAAGCCTTTTAATACCATTAAGAAATGAATCAGTTTTTTGGCCGTTTCTTTTTAGTAGTAGCTTTTTTTTATTTGCTCTTACCGCATGGTTGTTTTTATCGGAATTACCAATTGAAGTTGAGGCGACTGGAATGGTGTTGCCTCTAGGTGGTGTAAGAGAAATAAATGCTTTTAGTGAAGGTGTGGTGACTTCCCGTCAGGGCGATCCGCAGCGAGTAATTGAAGCAGGTGATATCTTGTTGGAGTTATCGCCTTTGGGTGCAGATGAAAATTTTCTCCAGGCCAGAAGAAGTTATTTAGAGAATAAAAAAGCATTGGTTCATCGTCAGCTCAATGCAACAGCGAGCCAAAATCGGACACTTGATACTATAGCGTTGCAAATAAGTAATATAGAACGCAGTAAAAAGAGCTTGGCCGATTTGAAAGATACTTTGATTGCTGCTGCTGATGTGTTTTCTAAGCGTCAAAAGCAATCACTTGCTGATCAGGGAAAAGTTCTAAATAAATTAATGACAGCATACCAAAGCTTTCTATTTGATTTAGATAAGTTAAAAAAGAGTAATCTTGTAAATCAGCAGGAATATCTTGATGGTTTACAGCAGCACAGTGTGACTTTGCAATCATTCTCTGAATTGTCGTTAAGGTCACCTCGCTCTAGCCTTGACCGGCAAAGGTTGAAAAAAGACATCTATGACTTGCAAATGCTAATTGCTGAACAGGATGTCAAGTTGATTGAATTAAATCATAAGATCGAAGAAACTCGAGAAGCATTTTTAGCAGGTAAAGATGAGTTAAATCTTGAAGAGCTTAAGTATCGTCAAACACTGCTACAGAAAGAACGAGATTTATGGCGTGGCTCACGAATTATTGCTCCTTATTCTGGTGAGCTACTTGCTGTAAATAAAACAATCGGACAAGGCGTTGTTAGAGGTGAATCGGTTGCACTATTAGGTATGGTGGATCAAGACGTAAGGCAAATGCTAGTAATTTCTCCAAGAGCGGTTGCTGGCAATATGAAGTTTTCATATTTCTCACAGCAAAAAAAAATTACACTGGATGCCAATTTTACGAAGTCAGCCTATCAATTTGTATATCAGGTGCAGCGCATAGTAGCTGATTTAATAGATGTTGAGCCTAATTTAATTTCTGTTAAACAAAAAGGCGATAGGTTCGTTATTTCTTTAAATGACGGAAGTGATCGAATTAAATATCTTAAGCTAGTAGATTTTGATTTGTTAGATATTGAGAAGGCACCGGTTTTCTCATCGTTACAAATCATAGGTGATCAATGGAAAACCAGCGAGTTAGTTAATATTGCTCTGGTGGCTTCAGATCAGGCGAAAAGAATTACGCCGGGTAATGGTGTGTTAGTCAAACCAGATTATGTAAAGACTTTAGCGGGAGCTCAATTAAAAGCAAGCGTACGGCAATTAAGTAAATTAATTACTACTTCAATTGAAGCAGAAGCTCTGATAGGTACATCTGAGTTGGCGCAAAAAATTGCAGGGGAGCAATCGGGGGTGGCAGTAATTATTGACCTGAAAAAGGATGAAAATGGACGGTATCAATGGGATGGGAAACCACCAGATATTCCTCTTGCGATAGGCAGCACAACTAAAAGTAAAATTCGGGTGGGTAGTGTCCCTCCAATTGAAGTGATCTTGCCCTTGATTACTCGTTACTTCGAATAAAAGTTTCATGAGGTATCTGTTATGGAATATGCAAGTGAAGAAGAAATTAAATCAAGATTTGATTTAACAGTAATCCAAAAGTTAGCGCAATCAGTAAACCCTATTATTGAAAGAAACAAGATTTTACATTTCATTAAAGAAGAAGATTATAATCATGTTGATCTAAAATCGATTGATTCAAATATAGTAAATAATGATGAAAACACACAAGCACTGAAAAATGTTGTCGATTTTTATTTAGAACCACATTTGATTCAATCAATGAATTTGATGCAGGCTGAGGAATATTTTTCTGCTATCGAAGACCGGATGTTGCTTGATGTTGAAGATGAAGCCGAGCAGGCTAAACCTGTGCTGGTTGAATTGCCGCATCACCATTGTTGTTTTTCTATCGCATATCTTCTTTTTCAGTATTTTCACTACGAAAAAGGTTTCGAAAAGTTTGTATTGCTACACCAGAATCAGCAGTTAGATCCAAGACTTCAGGCGATTAAAAATGCTGGTGAACTATTGCATAAGTGTCAAATGATATCGCAAACTTTTGACGATGGGTGGTTGAAATCTCTTAAGCGAAAAATTACAGATACTACGGTTGTATTTTATTTTTCTGATATGTCTCCTAAATTGTTTGCAGAAGTTGCTGATCCAGCTACGGAACGCCAGGTTGAGTTGTATACAACAGAGAGCAGTCAATCAGTATTAGCATTTTCTATCGCTGAGAAAATAGCATTTTTTTGCCGCAGTCAACATTTTGCAACAGATTTTCCAGAGCCAACCAGGATTCGGCTGAAGCGTTTTAACTCGGAAAACCCAATAAAAATGCCTCTTACTAGCTGGGTCTTTTGGCCAGCACTTGATTCTCTGTATCAGAAAGATTAGTCACTGGGAGTGAGCGGTTTTGTTGCAACTTCAATCTTTTCTCGGTGGTTGTGTTTATTCTGTTCGTGCTGCTGCGAATTTGTCAAAGCCAATTGATAATGATTTAGCTGCTTGGAAGGTATGGCTAAAAAAATTAAACTTAGTCGCGATTTCTTGTCCTGATGTCTATCAAGCACTGAATAATTTAAGTTTAATGCTGGCTGACCATCGCGAGTATGGACCTATCCTAATTAAGAAGAAATTTCGAATATTGGGTGAACCACAATTTTACTTATATCAGTTGAATTCAAACGTCGAGCACCGAGTTAATATTGAACAACTTGTTTCTATTACTTCAGTATTTTATCTGGTTGAAAAAGTTGAGTCTGAATTAGCAAGAAAACCAAAAAAAATTGCCTCGTTTATCTTTAGGCATGTCCAGCCGCTGACTAAGCAATTGCTTTTGCTGCAGATCTTGAGTGGCGGGCTACAGTCAATGTTATTTTTAATTAACTTTTCAGTATTGTCGAGTATTGTTCCTGACAGGTCGATTGATAGCTGGTTTTCCGTTGCGTGGTTATTTTCAGCAGTCGTATTATCATTTTTTCTTGGGCAATTCTTGATTGGTCGAGTTCAGTTAATGGTTGATTCAGCTGCCAATGAACAGCAAAAGCTAGTGCAGCTATCGGTATTATGGTCTTTGCCGCCGGCATTGATGAATGATAATACTGAACAGCAATTATTATTGTGTCAAAAGTTGACTAATTCAGCTAGATCAATACAAAAAATACAACAGTTATCAGTTGCCATGCTGGTGTTGGTTCCTGTACTTATAATGATGTTTATCCGCTTGCCAATAGCATTATTTGTTTTGGCATTACTGCTTGCTGTAATTAGTTGTTTTTTTCAGGTGATGATTGAAAAAAAGAAAATAAAAAAATGGGAGGCTTTTACGCAAGTTCATTCTTCGCAAAGGAGTGCTCTAAGAAAAATCTTGTCATCTTTTAAAATAAAAAGACACTTCGTTGCGTTGGATTCATTGTTTGATGAATGGCTAGAAAATGACATGAGGGCGCTTAAGTGCCGAGTAAAAGTTGATCGACTAGGACTGTTAACTCAGCAGCTCCCAGATTTTTCATCAGGATTGGTGCAAATACTTTCTATTATTGGACTTAGTTTTTTGTTGGTTTCTGCTGACTCAACTGGTTCTGAATTAGCTATTGCTGATGCATTTATAATCTTACACTTAATAAACACTTGCTATCAAATGTCGCCAAGGGTAGCTCAGTTGTTTAATCAGCTATCTCAGGTTAAATATGATCTTTATTCTTGTCGCAAACTTATTGCTGGATTGAGATCACATAAAAAAGAACCCATTACGACACCAGATGCTTCAGTAGCATTTCATGATTTAAAACTTCCGTATCAATGTGTTCTCGAACAAAAGGGTTTGTCTCAAATCTCTGGACAACAAATTGTTCACATTTGTGGGGAATCAGGAGCAGGAAAGACAACTTTTTTACATTGTTTGCTGGGATTGCAAAAGCCTGTTTCAGGTAAAATTGAAGTATTAGGGGTGAATCCACATGCAATGGATGCTGATGAACGATGCAAAATATTTTCTTATGTTGAGCAAAAAAGTGAATTACTTCCAGGTAGTTTAAAAGATAACCTCAATTTATTTGCTAGTTTGAAAGTTGCTGAACGAGATGTCTGGCATGCCTTGGAATTGGTCAAGTTAGACGATAGAGTCCGCCGTCTTCCACTCGGGTTAGATACACCAATTCTCGACACTCAAGCAAGCTTTTCAACAGGTGAACAACAACGTATTGTGCTAGCTCAAGCAATTTTAAAGCGTAGTATTATTCTAGTTATGGATGAAGCTATGTCAGGCCTTCCTGAAAAAATGGAAATCGAAATATTAAAAAATATTAGACCGTTATTTCAGCAAATATTTTTTGTTTCGCATAGAGCGCACTTGCAGAAGTTTGCTGATCGCAGCATTGTGCTTTCTCGGGATGTAGGTGCTGTATGAGTCAAGTTTTTAAAACACCAGCGAGAATTCAAGCCAGTCAGGTTGATTGTGGTTCGACTTGCCTCGGTATTATTCTTGAACATGCAGGATGTGTGATTGGTAGTTATCAATTACGACGCTTATGTGGCGTGAGCCGTGATGGCGCGAGCATCGCGAATATTCAACGTGGTGCTCAGACGTTAGGTTGTCAGGCAACCGTCATAAAAAGAGGTGTTAAAAGGCTTGAATCGATAGAGCATCCGGTCGTTGTTCATTGGAATCTAAATCATTTTGTAGTGCTGGAAGGTTTAACTGCTGATCAGGCATGGATTAATGATCCAGCTTCAGGCCGTCGAGTAATTTCTTCAACTGAATTTTGCAATAGTTATACCGGTTTGTGTATTGATATTCTTGCACCAGAAACTATTGATAAATCAACGCCAGAATCAGTGATAAAGCAGTTTCCTGGCATGTTAAAAACGCTGCGCTATCTAGTAATAATTTCAATATTTCCTGCGATAATTGTTTTTTTGTTCGAATTGGGGTTCGGTGGGATAAAGAGAGGTTTTTTTGATTATGCGATAGATTATAGTTTGTCGGGATGGGGAGTATGGCTCGGTTTCTCTGGGTTAATACTTTTATTAGTGAAATCGGTCTTTAATTGGATCTACCAAGATTTCAAGCAAAGTTATCAGCAGCAATTATTCGCTAGCTTCAATCACTTTTTTATTCAAAAGATAAGCCAGAGAAGCTTGCGTTTTTTTGAAACTTATCACCCCGATGAATTAATATTTCGTTTGTCTGAAGCTAGCCAGTACTTGCAACTTTGTATGGTGATATCAAGCAGCATCGCTGAACAATTACTGTTGCTAGCTGCCTGCTCGGCAATATTATATTTAATTGATCCGTTATTTTTGCTATTGGGGTTGATGCCTTTTCTATTGTTGACTGTTTGGGCGTGGTGTATTCGATTTAAACTACGAGAGTTATCGCTTAAGTTGCAGATAGAATCATCAAATTATCATGCAAAAACTTCTCAGCAATTACAGAGTCAGCAACGTTATTATGCCATGGGGCTACAAAAATATTTATTTAGTGCAGCTTTAATACCTATTAGTCGAGTCGTAGCATGTGAAGCTGAAAAAGAACGTGCTTTGCTATTATACCAATCTGTATCACGTAGCTTGACTTCACTTTCTCCAGCTATTTTTACCTTTGGTGGGGGCTTGTTATTAGCGCAAGGTAAGTTGAGTTATGGCAGTTTTCTTTTAGCCGAATCTATGGCGCTGTTGCTGCTAGTTCAATTACAAATAGCCAGTCAGCAAATTCAGCAATTCTTTGAAATGCAGCCCTTTGCCCGCCGAGCAGGCGAACTGTTAAAAGATGAACAGTTTGAATGTGAACAGCCGATTATCGCTTCAAATGAAGTAGATATTTGTAGTGGCAGTTTGATTAGCGCGCGTCAGATGGGTTTTGGTTATAACGGGGTAGATAGTGATCTGTTTCGGCAGGTTTCTTTGGACATCGAGTCATCAGTTATTACAGGTTTTAGTGGTTCTAGCGGTTGCGGAAAGACAACACTAATGGAGGTGTTATCTGGCCAGCGGCAACCAGTAATAGGCCAAGTTTATTTTAAAGGCAGTCCACTACATTCTAATGCACCGGTCGGTTACGTGTTTGCTGAGGAAGATGTTTCCGGAACATTACAACAATATATTTCTTCTGGACAACTAGTAGATAATGAAAAAATTTGTTGGGTACTTAAACAGAGCGAACTATGGTCACGAGTTGGTTTTTTACTACAGCATGATAAACCATTATTACTCGAGTCGTTAGGGCTGAGTCGGGGAGAAAAGCAGCGTCTAGCATTGGCTAGAGCGCTGTACTTTAGCCAAGAATGTATCTTTTTTGATGAAGCTTTTAGTCATTTATCGTTAACCCAGAGCTACAGAATTATCGAGCGATTACGTGGTCAGGGTGTGGCATTAGTATTGGCGACCCATCGACATGAAATACTGAAGTTATGCGACTGTATAATTGATATCGAAAAATTTTCTAATATAGATTATGCACATGCAAATGAGCTAGGTTAATATGCTCACATTCCATTGTTTGGTGCTATTGGTTTCGATTAAAAAATAATTTCTGCTGTCAGCTGTTGTTTTTCATAGAGAAAATCAGGGTTTCAACCACCTATTGGGATTTAAAAATGAGTTGATTGTAAGTGTTTAAAAAACATGGTTGAGATTATTTTTTTTGGAAAACAGTTAGTCAATGGAGTTCAGTTAATATAATTAGATATATCAATTGAGGTTAGGCAGTAATTGCGGCAAAATTACGGCCAGATGAAGCAAGGACGTTGCCGTAATGCCAAAATGGTTAAGAATTTCAATTTTATTAGTTGTTTTGGTACTAGTTGCAGGGCAACAGTTTTTAGGAAAACAGCGGGTATCTTCTTGGGATGAGCCGGTATGGATCGCGATCTATCCATTAATTTCTGATGACCGAGAAGCGCAGCATTTCATTGATACACTTAGCATTGCTGATCTGAAGCCACTGGAGCGGTGGTTTGCTAAAGAGTCAGAGCGCTATGGCATGTTATTTCAACGGCCAATCCAACTGCATCTAATGCCAACAGTTAACGCACCGTCGCCACCTGAAGCGCCAGCAGATCGCTCACCATGGAAGGTTGCTTACTGGAGTTTGGAACTGCGCTACTGGGCTTGGAAATACCTAGATGATGGCTTTCCTACCCACAGTAAAATTGTGATGAAGGTTTACCCTAAATCGATTGAAAAATTGCCTGGCCATTCTACCGGCCTAGAAAAACTGAAATTGGGCATTGTTAAGATTCGCGGTAATCGAATTGAGCTACCTTACTTACGTTTTCTGATTGGCCATGAGTTACTGCATACCTTAGGTGCCAGCGATAAATATAGCTATGCGGACCATTCTCCTTATTATCCGGCTGCTTTTCTTGAGCCAGATAAAAAACCGCTTTACCCACAAAATTTTGCAGAAATCATGGCTGGCGTTATTCCTAAAACGAGTAAAACTTGGCAGCCAACAAATAAATTATCTTTAATAAAAGTCGGAGATGATACTGCAAGAGAAATTGGTTGGCAGAAATAGTTTTCTTCAAGTAAATCAGGTATTTTTTCTTGCTAAGTAAAATAAAAAGCCGAATCAATTGTAGTGATTCGGCTTTTTTGATGGTTTATTAAATCACTTCAAATATTTTGCATGGAAGTGCAGATGATCTTCAATAAAGCTGGCAATAAAGAAATAGCTATGGTCATAGCCTGACTGCATTCTTAGCTCTAGTGGATAATCAGCTTTACTTGCAGCGCTAATTAACGCCTGAGGCTTAAGTTGCAGCTGCAAGAACTCATCGGCACTGCCTTGATCAATTAGCAGTGGCAATTGATCGGTTGCCTTGCCAAGCAGTTCGCTGGCATCCCATTCTTTCCATTGCTGGCGATCATTACCTAAATAATTGCTAAAGGCTTTGTTGCCCCATGGACATTCGCTTGGGTTGCAAATAGGCGAAAATGCAGAAATTGAATTATAGCGCTGTGGATTTCTCAAGGCACAAATCAAAGCACCGTGACCGCCCATAGAATGGCCAGAAATTGATCGTTCACCACTAAAGTTAAATAACGGTTCGGCTAGCTCAGGTAGGTCATTGACCACATAGTCATGCATCCGATAATGCTCTGACCAAGGTGCTTGGGTTGCATTGAGATAAAACCCTGCGCCACTGCCAAAGTCATAACTGTCGTCTTCACCAGGCAAGTTACAACCGCGTGGGCTGGTGTCTGGCATAATTAAAACAATGCCCAGCTCGCTGGCTGCTTTAAATGCTCCAGATTTTTGCGAAAAGTTTTCATCGGTACAGGTTAGGCCCGACAACCAATACAAGGCAGGTAGCGATTCGCCCTGTGAATTTAGCGCCTGTAGCGGTAAGAAAACTGCAAAAGTCATTTCACAGTTAACACTGCTCGCCTGATGTTTATAACGGCGTAATTCGCCGCTATGAACTTTGTTGCAACTAATTAATTGCAGTTTATCGGTCATGCTTTATCTCCGTTAAAACAAAATTACCGAGCGAATACTTTTGCCTTCATGCATTAAATCGAAAGCCTTATTGATATCTTCCAAGCCCATGGTGTGGGTGATAAATGGGTCAATTTCAATTTCACCATTCATATATTGGTCAACATATCCTGGTAGTTGTGAGCGGCCTTTCACGCCACCAAATGCAGAACCTTTCCAGACCCGTCCGGTTACTAATTGGAAAGGACGGGTCGCGATTTCTTCACCCGCACCGGCAACGCCAATCACAATCGACTCGCCCCAGCCTTTATGGCAGCACTCTAGCGCTTGGCGCATTACCTGAACATTACCGATACATTCAAATGAATAATCAACACCGCCATCGGTCATGTCGACAATCACTTGTTGGATTGGATCTGAAAAATTCTTTGGGTTGATGCAGTCAGTGGCACCAAACTGCTTGGCCATTTCAAACTTATCTTCATTAACATCAATGGCGATAATCCGTTCTGCATTGGCCATACGAGCACCCTGAATCACAGAAAGACCAATGCCGCCCAAGCCAAATACTGCCACGGTAGAACCTGCTTCAACCTTGGCGGTATTTAATACCGCACCAATACCGGTGGTAATACCACAACCCAGCAAGCAGACTTTTTCTAGCGGAGCATCGATATGAATTTTCGCCAGCGCGATTTCAGGCACCACGGTGTATTCAGAGAAGGTCGACGTGCCCATGTAATGATGCAAGGTTTGGCCATTCAATGAAAAGCGGCTGGTATTATCCGGCATTAAGCCTTTGCCCTGGGTCGCACGCACCGCTTGGCATAAATTGGTTTTGCCCGACAAACAGAATTTGCACTGCTTACATTCGGCGGTATAAAGCGGAATAACATGGTCGCCCGGCTTTAAACTGGTGACACCAGCGCCAACTTCTTCAACCACGCCTGCGCCTTCATGGCCCAAAATAGAAGGAAAAATTCCTTCAGGATCAGCACCTGAGAGAGTGAAAGCATCGGTATGACAAACGCCAGTGGCAACGATTCTCACCAGTACTTCACCCGCTTTTGGGCCATGAACATCAACCATTTCAATTTGCAAAGGTTGGCCAGCGCCAAAAGCCACAGCAGCACGAGACTTAATCATTTTATAGCTCCAATCATGGGTTCGGCTGGATCAACTGCGCCAGCCATAGCGATAAGCAATACGATTTAACTGGTTGGTCAAATGGTTAACGAGTGACTACCCCAAAAAGTGGCGATGACAACATCAATAACGAGACCAATAACAACACCTGAAAAATCGAGTTGGCCAATAGTTTAATGCAAGCGATAGCAATCAGCATTATTCTGTTTGATGTTTACCGAGAAGCTGTGCTGCTAAAGCTGACCAATGGAAAGGCATATTCTAAGGGTGGTTTTTAGTTGACCAGTTGGCCACGGTAAATTCGTTGGGCTTTTTTGTTTGTTGCAGGCTTAGGCTTAGGGCTGACTTCCTGCTGATGATGGTAGCTCTGTTCAATTGCCTTAGTGGAAGGTTTAGGCAGGGACAATTTGGCCAGTGAACTATGTGAAGCATCAATTAAGTGGTCAATCATCGGTGGCAGGTTTAGGTCGCGGCTTTTGCTGGCATATCGGTGTAGCTGTTCCAGCAAATCTGACTGGGATAATTGAATATCAACACCAAATTCAGCCAAAATGCTTTTTCTAATGCTGCGCACCCGGGTTAAATTACTACGATCAATCAACCAACTTCTGTCTTGAAAGTTATTCTCAGTTTTTTTCGGCATAGTTAACCGCTGCACTTTTAAAAGATCGGTGAAAATACTCATAGTCACACTCCTTGCGACAGGCGCTTTTTTTAATCTTTGTTTTAGCTTGCTGCTAGCCAGTCGATAATTAACCTAAGCAAAAACTATTCCAAATGAATCATCAGCAGCTACTTCTATACAGAAGGGCATTTTGCCTTGTTGTTGGCAATTATGGTGCGATGCTGGGCTGTTGTGGTTTTACAGTGCGTTGGATTGGTGCAAGGTCGCTTGATGGTTGCTAGATCTTGCTGGCGTTCAAATCAATGGCAGAGCTTTGTCTGCAGGCTGAATGAGGTGGTGCTAATTTTCCCGGAATTATAGTTTTAATCGCAATGAATTGAAGTGAACAATCTAGATTGAGATCTTAAGGACTTGGCGGTAGCATCAGGAAAAACATTATTTCCAACCCAATGCCGGAGGCCTTATGAAGGCGCTGCTTGCTGCAATCCCGCTTTTAATGACGACTTCTTTTTTTCAGGCCCAAGCTGCTACGAGCTGTGGTTCTGTCACGATTGCCGATATGAATTGGAACTCTGCCAGTTTTATGGCCAATGTCGATCGATTCATTTTGCAACATGGTTACGGCTGTGATGCTGAATTAGTGCCGGGTGACTCTGTGCCGACGACGACGTCTATGTTGGAAAAAGGTAAGCCAGATATAGCGCCTGAGCTGTGGACCAATTCTTCTAAGAAAGCGTTGGAAAAAGGCGTGGCAGAAAAACGGTTACGGCTTGCTGGAAGATCACTTTCAGATGGTGGCCAAGAAGGTTTTTGGGTGCCTGAATATATGGTGAAGCAAGATCCTTCGCTGGCGACTATTCAGGGTATTATTAAAAATGCTAAAAAATTCAAACATCCCGAAGACCCAGATTTAGCCGCATTTTATGGTTGCCCGGCAGGCTGGGTTTGCCAGATAACTACCGGGCATTTATTTGATGCGCTGAAATTAAAGCAAGCCAGCTTTGATATGATCGATCCGGGTTCGGGGGCCGCGCTGGCCGGTTCGATTGCTAAGGCTTATGAGCGCAAGCAACCTTGGTTTGGTTATTACTGGTCGCCCACTGCGGTTTTAGGTAAATATAAAATGGTGCAGGTCGATTTTGGTTCTGGAATTGATGCGGAGCATTTTCGCCAATGTATTACCAAGGAAGATTGCACCACACCTAAAGTCACTATGTTTCCACCCGGCCCGGTGTTTACCATTACCACCGAAGCTTTTGCGACCCGTGCGCCAAAAGCTTACCAATATGTCAGCCAGCGTTCATATACCAATCAACAAATGAATGGTTTATTAGCCTGGATTGAAGACAATCAGGCTGATGGTGAAGAGTCTATGGAATACTTTCTCAAGCAATACCCGAAAATCTGGAAAAGTTGGGTAAGCGCTGAAGCAGCAATGTCTATTGAGAAAGCATTGAAAAATCTTTAAGACTTCTTTTTTGCTGGTGATTTATAGATGGTTTCATTTATGAATCACTAGCGGAATTACAGTTTTAGAGTGTTCGTTAAAACTCTAAACAAAAAGACTTTAAACAGCTTTTTAATAACTCGAAGGTCGGCTGTCTTTCATTAATATATCTAATTTTTTCTGAGCTTTATCTGGTTTTTCTAAATCGACCAATTCAATCATTTCGCACTCATCCCGAACCATTTCTGAAATAAGGCTGGGGTAATGGCGGCAGTCTTCAGGTCGGTTTAAGTAAATGCTGCAGGTATATAGATCGGGCGCTAGCGGATTTTTTTTCGGTTCAATTTCTAGAAAGGGGCATCGGGTTAGTTTTTTGCCAGACTTTGGATCAAACCAAATATCATTATTTTTAACGAATTCTGAAATCTCCGGGTTAAATAGCTCCCACAGATAAATTTCTTCTTTAGTCGCTGAAAGTGCGCCGTCTCCATATTTGATGCAGCATTTGCCGCATTGATTGCAGTTTTTCATGGCGAGTTAATGATCATAATGTATATGGTTGTCCGATTGTATCATAAACGCTACTTCTTGGTGACTTAGGTATAGATCAAAAACCAAGCAGGACTGTGTCGGGCTAGTTCTTATGGTAATCGTTTTGAAAATTGGCATTTCAACGGCGCTTTACGAGCGCTGGTATCACGAGTTTCAAATAAGGTTAACTTAAGGTAAAATCCGAACATATTCTATTTTCTGATGTGTACCTTATTAATACTGAAAATATATCTAAAACAGAGGTTTCTTGTTCAAATTGCAAGGCTTGCTGTTGTCGTTTAGAGGTGATGATCATTACCGACACAGGCGTTCCTGAACAGCATATCGCTGTCGATCAATGGGGTGCTGAAACCATGTTGCGTTTGGATGATGGGTGGTGCTCAGCATTAGATCGTGAAACATTCATGTGTTCCATTTATGAAAACCGGCCTTGGATTTGTCGTGAATTCGAAATGGGCTCGTATGAATGTAAAACAGAAAGAGCGGTACCGGTTGTCGTGCAATTCAAATAACAATCTTCTTTTTATAACGTCAGCCAAAATTTTATTGAACAATGCTTAAAATCTAATTATATCAATAATTACGCTTATAAGGGCGGGGTCATTGGTTGGAAGATCTTGGCAGATGTTAAAGAAAATGAGTGAAGAAATCGGTTGGCAATCAATGGTATTGGCTGGTTTTTTATGACGTTATAAAAACTAAATAAACTTAGTCATCATCATTTTGGTGAATTGATCAATATTATCATAATCCAGCTGGTTATGATCGATAGCGCTTTGAACGTATGGAAACAATTCAGGCGACTCTAGATCTTCCAAAGACTGATAAACGCCAATCCGCCTGCCTACTCGATATAAAAATCTTTTGTGTTCAGGCAGCTGTTGATAATTATTAATTGGTATGAGCAGTTGCTCTTTATGATCAGCTGAACCATCGATTTCCTGCAGCAAATTTAATATATGATCACTTCGAACCTTGCTGGAAATTCCCTTGAAAGATTGAAGGAACAGTTTCAGTTCATCGACTGCTTGTTCATCATTTAACTGGGTAAATACTCCAGACTGCAGGGCTTCAAACAGTTCTGTCTGATCGGATACCGATAAGGTTCTGATTCGAATGTAATCAGGGTTAATCTGATTAAACAAATCAGCGGCCTCTACAGCATTTTCTCGAGTGAATTCAGTTCCACCAAGCCCTGGCATAAAATAAACTGAAAGCTCTATACCCGCTTGTTTTACTTTCTTCCCTGCGGTTACCTGCTGTGCTTTGGTCACGCCTTTGTTGACGCTTTCCAGAACAATATCTGAGCCGGATTCCATACCGATATGAATACGGTTTAGGCCGTGTTCTTTTAAAGTAATCAAATCGTCGACTTTAACTCGAAACAGAGTTTTGGAGCGAGCATAGGTTGTAATTCTGTCAATGCTGGGAAAGGTTGTAGTTAAATGCTGCAAAATAGGCAGCATGTCTTTTGGCTTAACGATAATTGAATTGCCATCTTGTAAAAATACCGAAGATTTACCGTGGCGAATCCAGTTCCATGCATTGTGAAAGGCTGCTCTTTGCTCTGTAGCGACTTGAGAAAGTAATTGTCGAACCTTGCTACTATCGTTTGCTAAATAGACGGCTTCGATTTGCTTTACGGAAATATGTAATTGATCGATATCGGCAATGACTTCTTCGATCGGTCGAATGCTGAAAGGTTGTTGCTGATAAAGAGAACAGAATTTACAGCGGTTCCACGAGCAACCACGGGTCAATCGCAGCATTAAACTCTTAGATTCATTAGGCGGGCGAACATCCCCGGTTTCATAACCTGTTGCAGCTTGCATAGTCTACTCGCTAGGTGGATTTAGCCGGTTAAAAAGGATTTTAATCGATCAGAAGTATCTCGATTTTATAGCAATTACTGAACCAAGGCTTGAGCTGCGCCAGTAATCAGAAACACACCAAAACCACCCAGCAGCGCTAGGGTAATTCGCTCGAGTGCCTGCGTGCTGTTTTTCAATTTTGTTTGTAACCAAGGCAAACGAAGCATTGCGGCCAATAAGCAAAACCATATTAAAGCCAGCAAAGAAAATTCAGCCACTAGAGCCGCCTTGAACCAGTCGGGGGTTGTGCCATTGCCTGCTAAAGCACCGGTTAACAAACTGATAAAATATAAATAGGCTTTGGGGTTTAGCAGGTTGCACAAAAGCCCTTGGTTAAATGCTTGGCGTGGACTGATATCAATCGGCTTCTCTGCTTTTAAATTTGTTTGAGTCGCTAGCTGGCGGGTTTTGTTTAAACCGATCCATCCAGAAGCAGCGATCCACAGCAGATAACCGCCGCACAGCCATGGCAGCCAGCTTTGTAAAAATGGCAGGACCTCTAGCAAAGGTTGGCCGGCATAAACCACTAGAGAGGTATGAAATACGATGGCGCTGGCGATTCCGCCGGCTAATGCAAAGGCCACTTTTAAGCGATGCGCCAGTGCAATCCGCAGCATCATCAGAAAATCTGGGCCGGGAGACATGAGTATCAGCCAGTGGAAAATACCAAGGGCGATCAGTTGTTGGGTCAGGTTCATTAGTAGGCATTCAGTTACAGCAGATTAAAGTGATTATCTCGTAATCGAGGGTGGTTTTCTTGTAGAAAATTGCAGGGCCACTGTCTCTAGAATCAGCTGCAATCGTTTGCTAGTAGTAACGGTAAGTTAGTGCTAGGCAATGCAATAAGGCTGAGTCTATGCTTTTGTTACTGACATGGGTGAGTGGTTGATACGATGCTGCTAGAAAGAATCAGTTTGGAAGCGAAGCGTTTTTCTGGGCAATTTGATGGCGCGGCTTTTCCTGATTTATCTAAGATGGGAGAGGGTCTAGAGTTGATCCCTCAACAAATTCTCATGCTATTAGATAAAAACAATTATTTAAGCCAAAATTGCGGTGTTTTTTTTATTAGTTCTATCGATTTTGCGATGTTGGCCTGTTTTGATTGTAGGTCATACCATTTTCATCATGGCTGGAATGAGATTAAAACAACGTATTTGAGTGATTTTGGCCAAAACCTTATGTCAATATTGGGTGAGATTTTTTTAAAAAACATCATGATGGCGCACAAAAAGATTCATCAAATAATTAATGATATCGCGATTGAAAGTAAAAACAAAAGAGATGAAGTAGAAGCTTCAATTAAACATACTAGCGGAGTTGCCATCATTCATCGTATTTGGTTAGGAAAAGAAGTGTCGTTAAATCGCATCACTGAAGTATTAATGTCTGATTTAGCAATTAGTAAAATATGGCGTAGCTTTGAAACCAATGAAACTATATCTAGAGATGTTAAATTTGTGATTTGGGCTGATAGAAAATTATTGGCGTTTGAAATACCGAAATATATAGCTAAATACTTTTTAATATACGATTTGGAATCACTTTTTGAAGAATTTAAGTTTAGCTTTACAAAAAGCCCCTTAGTGTCGCATTCTTTGATATCTGCCGCACGAGTTTTTATTTTAAGAAAACAATATGCAACTGCGACAGATATTCTAAGAATGATGGTGCTTTATCTCTATGGTGGCTTATATTTAGATTTTGAATTTGAGAGGAATCACGACATTACAGGTCGGTATTCTTTAAGCTTTTCGCCTTCAGCTTCGAGCTTAAGATTGATGCAGTCTTGCAGGCAAATGACCGTGTCAAAAAATGTATCGTCAGATTTTTTGATTAGTGTCAATAAAAAAATTGAAGGTGCATTTGAAAAAGATTGTTGGAATTTTTGTGAGTCATTAGAAAACACTGCTATTTACGTCGGGCGTTCTGATCATCGTTGGGTTCGGTTAGTATTGGTGTGTATTTATTTTAATATTTCTAATTTAGATGAATATGGGCCGCGAGGCTTTTTTTATAGGCAAAGGCAATCAGATTTTTTTGGTAAAAAAGATTATTTTAATGATGATCAAGGGTGTGCAAGGATAGCAACAAATATTTCACCTTCTATTTCCGCATTTTTAAACTTAGGTTATTATAGTTCTATTGATTATGAAAGAGTTTGTGTGAATATTTCTATGTATTTAAAAAAAAATAGTCCAGACATTTTATGTGATTTTAGTCGTTTTTTAGAGTTACCTAAAGAGGTGGCTTTTTTGAACGATCCGACAGGTGCTAACATTACACCGGGAAAGGGAAGGGCTGCATTTTTACTTGATGAGTTAGGTGTTATGAAGTTTGCTAATAAAAGTTGGAAGGCACGAATCCCCCCTATTAGCCTTGATGATTAATTTCGTTTTTCATAACTGCTTACAATAAGCCGAAGGCGTCATTCCATTAGCTTTGCGAAAGGCGTGTACGAAATGGCTTTGATCATAAAACCCAACGGCTGCTGCAACAGCGGCTGGTTTGCCGCCTTGCCTGAGTAGGCGTCGAGAAAAATCGATTCGCAATGACATTAAGTAAGCATGGGGTGTCATGCCGCAGCTCGCTTGAAAGCGGCGCAGGAATTGAAAGCTGCTAATTCCAAACAATGCAGAAAGATCTTCCAGCTTATGTTTGGCACTTAGATCGGCCAGTAAATAGTCATGAAGATAGCTTTTCTGTTTAAGTGATAACCCCCGTCCATTTTTAATAAAATTAGTTTTTGGCTGCAAATGGGAATATTGCTGGAACAAACTGGCCATTGTTTCTAGCCAACATGCTTGCCACGCCAAAGGTTCGGCTTGCTGAGAAGGATGTTGTGAGCTTGAAGGCTTCTGTGAGTAATGGTGAAGTTGTAGTAGCTGACGGTAAAGTTTTGGGTCGTCAATAATAGTGTCAGGCAAATATTGCAGTTGAAATTTATCGGTTAAATCTTCCATCAATGATTGCAAGGTTTGTGGTTCTAACCGAATTACATGCAGTGAATAACCATCGGACGATTGAGCAGCGCCATCATGCACCACATCTGGGTTTAACAATGCAATGCGGCCCGGTGCTAATGGTTCAATGCCTTTACGGGATGAAAATAATTGCACCCCTTGCGAGACCACGCCGATGTGGTAATCCAAATGGACGTGCTTGCCAAAACTAAAATCGCTTAGATTGGCTTTGGAGAATTCCAGCCCAGGCTTATGGATATTACTTGAGTCGCTATTACTGCTGTTAGATGTAGATGAAGCCAAGTGGAATGGTGGGTGCTTTTCAGGTCGAGTGTTGGCCATGCCAGCAGACATTTTATAACGATCAGAATGAGTCATATCTGAATCTGTCAGATCTAGCTTGGCGTTCATGATGAGTTAGTTGAGACCTCCAAGTGGTTTTTGTTTTAGCAGAGTGAATCTTGTTGAAAAATTCCAAAACTGTGTAGATAACGAGTCGGCTTCAAATCTAAATAAGAAGTTCACCAAAGCATAAACAGGGCCATTGATTGCATCTTGTAAAAAATTGCATCAAATAAGGTGGCCTGCTGATAACGTATTTTGAACTGGATGCTTGTCGGCGAGTCAACTGTTTGGCTAGTGTAAACGAGCGAGTACTAGGCAGCGACTCATCGTTAGATGATATAACGAGGTTGAACACAAGCCTGTATGTTCATTGGCCTTGAAACTCGCTCAGGGTAGGCGTTTGCTCGCTGAATGGCAATGCAGCCAAAGCAGGAAAGTATGTTAGTCTTTTGCCCATTAACTTTTTGATAGATTCACCCCACCGGCTAGGTTCAACACCTGAATGCAGGAAATGTTGCAGCCGGTTGCAATGGATGTAGTTACTTATGCTGCTGATGATCGATAACTACGATTCTTTTACCTATAACCTTGTGCAGTACTTCGGTGAGCTTGGGGCTGAGGTTAAAGTATTTCGTAATGACCAAATTACTATTGAACAGATTGAAGCGTTGTCGCCCAGTCACCTAGTTGTTTCCCCCGGCCCATGTACTCCGAATGAAGCGGGCGTATCGGTAGCAGCAATCAAACACTTCGCTGGAAAAATCCCAATTCTTGGTGTTTGCCTTGGCCACCAAAGCCTCGGCCAAGCTTTTGGTGGTGACGTAATTCATGCTAAGCAAGTGATGCATGGAAAAACATCGCCAATCTTTCATTCCGATAAAGGCATTTTCAATAGCTTGGGCAACCCTTATACCGCAACCCGATATCATTCGCTGGTGGTGGATAAAAACAGCTTGCCTGATTGTTTGGAAATAACCGCTTGGACTGAGAATGAAACGGGTGAAATGGATGAGATCATGGGTTTGAGACACAAGGAATATGATATTCAGGGGGTGCAATATCACCCGGAATCTATTCTCTCTGAGCATGGACATGACCTGTTAAAGAACTTCCTTGATGATGCAAAATAACTAGTCTTGGAAAGGTTTAAGTTTTCAGAATTAAAATCAAACAAAGTTATAAAAGGTGCTCCATGACTGCTCAAGCGATCACGATTCAACAAGCGCTCGGTCGGGTGCTGGATCATATCGATCTGACCCGCGAGGAAATGGCTCAGGTAATGCGTCAGATAATGACCGGTGGCGCGACCGATGCTCAGATTGGTGGTTTTTTACTCGCCTTACGCATGAAAGGCGAAAGTATTGATGAAATTACAGCCGCTGCGGGTGTGATGCGTGAATTGGCTTCAAAGGTTGCAGTGGTTGATGGCGCAGTAGATACCTGCGGTACCGGTGGTGATGGTGCTAACTTGTTTAATGTTTCAACTGCCGGTGCTTTTGTTGTGGCAGCGGCAGGAGGCAAGGTTGCCAAGCATGGCAACCGTTCTGTTTCTAGCTCCACTGGTAGTGCCGATGTCTTGGAAGCGGCGGGGATTAATTTGTCGATTAGTCCTGAACAAGTAGCCAAATGTATCGAAGAGATTGGTTTAGGTTTTATGTTCGCACCCGCCCACCACGGCGCAATGAAACATTGCATTGGTCCGCGCAAAGAGCTGGGTCAACGTACTATTTTTAATATCCTCGGTCCGATGACCAATCCAGCGGGTGTTAAGCGTCAGGTGGTCGGGGTCTTCACCGAAAAACTATGTCGGCCAATGGCGGAAGTACTGCAGCGATTGGGTAGTGAGCATGTGATGGTGGTTCATGCTCAAGACGGGCTGGATGAAATTTCTATTGCATCCAAAACCCATGTTGCTGAATTAAAAAATGGAGAAATCAGCGAATATGTTATCCGCCCAGAAGATTTTGGTATTGATAGTGAATCATTGATTGGTCTGGAAGTAGATTCTGCCGCAGAATCGTTAAAACTGATTAAAGATGCATTAGGCAAGCGCAAGGGCGAGCATAGTCGTAAAGCAGCAGACATTATTGTTTTAAATGCCGGTGCTGCAATCTATGTTGCCGGGATTGCCGAGAATCTAGCTGAAGGTATTACCATCGCAGAGGATGTGATTGCATCGGGTCTGGCAGGTGAAAAAATTGGTGAACTCGCTGCATTTAGTCAGTGCTTTTCTAACTAGTTGAGTTTTGCTAGTTGGGTTTTGGCGCACTGAATTTTCATCAGCTAGTGAATGCATTAAAAGATTGAGAGTCGAAAATGAATATTGCTGCAAATACGCCAGATGTATTAAAAAAAATCATCGCTCGTAAATTTGAAGAAATTGCCGAACGTTCACTGGTTTGTTCGATTGCTGAACAAGAGCAATTGGCCGCCGCGGCTGATTTACCTCGTGGCTTTACCCAGGCAATGGAACAAAAAATTGCGGCAGGAAATTCTGCAGTAATTGCTGAAATCAAACGGGCATCTCCGAGCAAAGGCTTGTTGCGAGAAGATTTTCGTCCAGCTGATATTGCAAGAAGCTATCAAAAGGGTGGTGCAGCTTGTTTGTCGGTATTAACTGATAGGGATTTCTTTCAGGGCGGTGAAGAATTTTTAAAGGCCGCCAGAGCGGCTTGTGATTTACCGGTGATTCGCAAAGACTTCATTGTCGACCCTTATCAGGTGGCTGAAGCTCGAGCGATAGGCGCAGATGCTATTTTATTAATTGTTGCTGCGCTGGAAGATGGCCGGATGGCTGATTTACATGCTCAGGCACTGTCTTTGGGAATGGATGTATTAATTGAAGTGCATGACGGCGCTGAACTGGAGCGGGCGCTCAAGTTGAATAACCGCTTAATCGGAATAAATAACCGTAACTTGCGTAACTTTGAAACCACGTTGGATACCACGATTAATCTGCTCGATCGAATTGGTGATGAGCGACTGGTAGTCACCGAATCAGCAATTCATACCGTGAATGATGTTGCTTTAATGCGCTCGCATAATGTCAACGCATTCTTAGTTGGCGAAGCCTTTATGCGTGCCAATGAGCCTGGTGATAAATTGGCAGAGTTATTCAGCTGACTGTTGTTTTTGTTTAAAAAGCCGAACTGCAATGTTCGGCTTTTTTATGGGCGTTTGTTTATCTATAGTCTTCTTTTTTAAGCGCTTTAACATTCAAATGAGCACGTATCTTTGTTTGGTACGGATGCTGATGCGCCAGAGGTTCATAACAGCGCTTTCTGGAAAACAATCAGGTGAACTAGAGCTCGATTAAACTGTGATCTAGTACCAATCGATGCGCCACTAAGCTGTCTAGAATAAAAGGATATATGCTCAAATTGGTCGTTATGATTAGTTTTTGCTGTTAGTCTTAGCAGTTATGTAATGGATTGGCTGGAGAAAAATAGTGAGACCTTCTCAGGAAGTGTTGAAGTTCTGGTTTGGTGAGCAGAGTAATTTATTAGAGCTGGCTAAGTCACAAAGCAAACTTTGGTGGGGAAAAGGTGATGAAACTGATCTACTGATAGCTGAAAAATTTCAGCTAATGGTTGAATTGGCAGCCACTGGTGAATTGAGCGATTGGGAAAAACAAGCGGGCTCTCGACTGGCGCTGATTATTTTACTCGACCAATTTTCTCGTAATATATGGCGTGATCAATCTAAGAGTTTTGCTCAAGATCATCTGGCATTAATGCTATGTAAGCAGGGTTTACAACAGCAGCATGACCAGGATTTAAATTGGGTTGAGCGGGTATTCTTTTATATGCCGTTGATGCATTCTGAAAGTCTTTCCGATCAAAAATTATCTGTCGAATTATTTCAAAAGCTGTTATCAGAAGCACCAGATGAGATGAATCAGCTGATGCAATCTCATTTGGATTATGCAATTCGCCACCAGAAAATCGTTGAACAATTTGGTCGCTACCCGCATAGAAATGAAGTGTTACGACGAGAGTCTACCTCGGAAGAGTTACAGTTTTTATTGCAGCCAGGTTCAAGTTTTTAGTTATTTAGTTTTAAATGTTAGCTTTCTTTTTTATTTCTCCTGTTCCGATGTAAAATCGTTACTGATTTTCTTGGGCTTGTTTCTCGACAGGCTGTTTTTCGGGCTAATGTTCTATGCTGGGTCTTTCTGGTTATCTGGGATTGTTTCTTTCCGCTCTAGTTGCTGCCACACTTCTTCCTGCTCAATCTGAAGCCTTGCTGGCAGGGTTGGTGTTTAGCGAAGATTTTTCGCTGACGCTGCTTTGGCTGGCGGCGACTTCCGGTAATGTTTTAGGCTCAATGATCAACTGGTATCTAGGGACTTATATTGAGCGCTTTAGCCATCGGCGTTGGTTTCCTGTCTCAGAAAAGCAGTTGGCTAAAGCACATGCATTTTACCAAAAATATGGTCGCTGGAGTTTGTTGCTAAGCTGGATGCCGATTATTGGCGACCCAATTACTTTGGTAGCTGGAGTAATGAAAGAGCCGTTCTGGAGGTTTTCCCTGATTGTTACCTTGGCTAAAGGCTTGCGATATTTAGTGGTAATCGGAATTACCCTTGCAGCAGTTTAATCGGTGAGCGTCCGAGAAGTTCGTGATTTAAATCTTCTAATTTTATTCTCCAATTTAAATATTAAAACCACCAGCTTTAGCCATGATAATTTACCGCTTCATTTGAAGTGTTGGGTGAGTGATGTTTTTGGAATGTCGTTATCAAGGTCATGCGGCATCAAAATCCAGTATCGTTTTGTATCTATTGCGAAATAGCATTATTAAATAATCAGGGTTAGAAAGGTTAAAAGATCTGATTAGTAAAGATCACGTACATCTTTTTATATCCGCGCTACCCAATATCGCTGTAAATGAAATCATGCATCGAATAAAAAGAGCAGAAGCTAAACAGAGTCGTTGAGGATTCTCTTGGTTTTAAACAACATTTAGGTTTTGTATTTTCAGGTGAAAGGTTGATTTTTTTCTGTTGAAGGTAGTGTGACGAAAGAATGATAAAGGAATATTCAGAGTATTATTTCGAACCGAAAGTGACAGGTGGTTTCTGAACGGAATATTGGCAGCCAATAATGAGTCTTAGAACCGTACCCACAATACGAAACCACCGGCTTTTAGCCGGTGGTGATTGAGTGTGTTTGTACCGAAACTTTTCTCTACCTTTTGATATCTTTATCTTTTTCAAATTAGATTAGTTGGTGCCTCTAACTATTTGATAAGTAATATCTCATTGGTAGCAGCTTATATCTAAGTAAACTCCGTATGCTGAATCAAGGACGAAAGGATTGGAGTCTCCTGTAGGCAGAAGTCTAACAGCAAAGAATCCAGCACCTCGTTCTACTACACTCGCTACAACAGCTAAGTATGTGGCGCCTTGATCAGGCGAAGAGGAAATTTCTCCGAGCGCATTGATCCTATCTCTAAGAGCGTTGGCTTGAGCCTGACTGCTTCGAAGTTGGACTAACTGCTGTCCCTGGGAAGTTGTCTCAGAGATCCAGAGGCGCATGTAATCCTTACATACATAATCTGGAGATCTAGTAGGAACGGCAACATCAATAGTTGCGGGATATAAATCTAACCCAAGATCCTCAGTCGCATAAGTATAAAGACTGTATTGCCCTATTGACACGTTGCTAATGAAAAAGGGAGTTCCGTTTACTGAGAACTTACCACCGTTTTGCTTGGCTGTTCTAAGTCGATAACCTACATCTGCAAGATGGTCGCCATCTGAAGAGTCAATGCCAAAGGATGTTAATCCGAGGTATGATTCGGTATAGACACTAAATCCTCCAATACTGAATCTTGATTCTGTAATAACCTGACTAAATACATAATCACCATTTCCTAGATAACCGGTAAAGCCCACAGAATAAACTAAATCAGATCTTAGAAGCAGGTCCACATTGTCAGAATCATACCCCGAACCAGTCCATCTAAGGCCATCTTTTCGGAGAACAATAATCGTCATGTCAGATACATGCTCTGAGTATATTAACTCAAAGTCTCCATCAGCATTGATGCTTCCCAAAGTCACTAGATCAGGCATGGATGCTGGGATATCGTCTGGCTTTGCAGTAAGACCATGTGCGCTGTTTACTTCCTCTAGAGAGTCCATCCAGCTGCCATCGATAGAGACTAAGTTCTCAGTGTCGCTAGCGTCTACACCCTGATTGTTACCGCAAGATACTAATAAACTAAGCAGCATCATCGATAATAATACTTTTTTCATATCGCTCACCTTCTAATAGTAGGTAGTAGGAAGAAACTGTCGTTGTGCTGAGTTATTTGATTTCATTTATCTCCATCACGTCCGGCACCTCCTTCCAGAATTTCTTAATGGTTTTGTAAGTATTTAAAAAATATTGCTTTATTTGCCGCTCTGGCAAAAGCAGTTTTCCACCTACGGTTTTGAATTTTGGTTGTAACTGGCAGCTGTTTGCTCTAGAAAATCTGATTTACTGCTGCTTGGAATACCAGTAAAAGAAGTGAGCTGGCTAACGTAAGTGCTAAAAAATTCATCGAAATTATCTAGGCTAATTTAGACGCCAAGCTTGGAATCTTATTCCATAAATTCAAATGAATAAATTTTCACGTTTTTCAATTATACAACATTTCATGAGGTGCAAGGAATCAGGCTATTGATATGATTAACTGTAGTGTTGTTTGTTAGCTGGTTTCGTTCGGCGATAAAGATAAAATTGTTAGCGTCTTTATGCTTCCACAAATCAACAACAATAACTTTCTAATTTATCTTTAGGATTATCAATAGTATTGTTGAGATGGTTAGCTTTGATGCGCTGTTAGTAATTTCGATATCAACAAATAGCAGGGCGTTTATTTTTCCTTCAGTAGCAATAGCATCACTTCAGAGTGCAAAATATTTAAAATGCTTTTTTAGTGTTTGTAAGGGGTTTGGGTTTGTTAATGCTCTGTTGATTAAATCATCTGATAATCTGCAGCATTTGCTTTGTAGGGCATGCGGCAATGCTGTGTTTTGCGGGTGAAGAGAGCGTTTTTTAAATAAAAAATTATAGTGCGAAAATGCAGTTGTAAAATTATTGCGTTTAAGTGCAATGATTCATTATGGTTTAATGAAAATCGATATGAAGTTTTCTAAGGGGGCAATGGGGTTTAAATAATGGCTATTTAAATGGCATTATTACCGAAATAGATTGATTATCATTCCTCAGTCGCGATAAATCTGACTTAGCATTTCGCCCAATCACACAAACAGAATGAGCATCATAGGGATTTTCTTCAATAGTAATAGGTAACCAATCTGGAGGAAATACCATTGGTTTAGCTAGATGGCTAAAAGCAAACTCTGACATCTCACTATAATTCTCTGTTTGTCCTAAGGCCGCAGATTGCACAGAAAAAAAAAGCCTCTGTAGCAAACGTTTGAGCGACTTTTCAGTAACCCTTAAAAACACAAGGTTGGTAGGTTGCTTAATTACTAGCCGAGTATGATGGTTAGCGAGTGGAGTCATTAGTTAAGTTGAGTCTGAGCTTCGCCATATAGTCGATTGAAAATAAAAATTAATCCAATCAATAGCAAGAAATCAAGTTTAAAAAAATAAATGTCGTTTATTATCGACTGATAATTCTGGTGACTATTTTTTAAAAGAAACGAACTATAGCTTTAGCCGGGTTATATAAAGAAAGTGATGCTTAGTATTAAAGAAAATATAATGCGAAAAATGTTAGTTGTTGCTTGAGTTAATTTAAGTTTTTATTTTCATGTGGTTGTGTTATTTCGCTTTAATCGTTGCTCCCCGTTGGTGTTACGATTTTTTCCAGTGATCGTGTTCAATTAAACTAATTAGAGATGTCAGGGTAAAGTAGGTCGCTCATAAAAAAGGTGCTTTAAATGAAATTATTAAAAACAATCTCTGCAGCTGCGATTTCTCTGGCAGTACTTGGCTTATCTGTAACAGCGAGTGCTAATGAGGAGAATCTGCCAGTTATTCAGGGAATCAATTCCGTAGTGGTATTCGGTGATAGCCTTTCTGACACCGGAACCATCACTTTTTTGCTTCGTGGAGTAAACCAGTTTAATAGAGGACAAGGAATACCAGAAGTGGCAGTACGGGGACCACGGCGTTTTTCTAATGGAGACTTGTGGGTGGACTACCTCAGTGAATCACTGAATGTACCCCAATTTAACTTCGCTGTTTCTGGTGCTCGGGCAGTAGGTCATGATTCTGCTCTGCTGCAGCAATCAGCGCAGGACGGTTTATTTCTACGAGAAGGCTATACCGAGTTAGGTTTGTACGGTCAAGTTCAAAATTACGTCACCAATTTTTCGGGAGATAAGGCAACAGCGCTACATACGATCTTGATAGGTGGCAATGATATTATTGGTTTTTTGGAAGGTAATTCCGATTTAACTAATCGCCAGCAAGTAGTTGAGCGTATTGTCTCGGTGATTTCAGCTTCAGTTTTTCAACTGGGAAGTGCTGGCGCAAAAAACATTGTTGTTTTAACACTGCCTGAAATTGGTGATTTGCCACGTTTTAGCATTTCTTCAGCGTTAAGAGGAAAATCAGAAGAAGCGAACCTAATTGTTGAATTGGTAAATCGCGGTTTACAAGATGCATTTTACAAGGAGAGCCGTCTTACCAATCTGGGGTACAATGTAACAACGGTTAATGGTGCCCGTTTCTTTAATAATATTTCGTCGAGTGGACAATTCGCTAATCCGCAGCAAACCTGGTTGCAAGTTATTGAGCAGAATGGCCAGATTAGCTTGGTTCCTGACGCTAATGGTTCTCCACAAGTAAATGGTAATCCAGAAGACTTTATTTTCTGGGATAGTATTCATCCAACTACTCGAACGCATCAGCTACTATCTGACCAAGTATTGGGTGAACTCCAGCAGCAATCACATTGTTTTGCCAATGTCGCAAACTGTAGTGTTTCGTATGAGCTGAAGTTGCAGTAATAAACCAACGGGCAAATATGAATTGTTTGCTCGTTTTTCTTTGTTGGGCAGGGTGCTTGGCTAGTCGTAAAGTGCCGTGCCGTTATTATGGTTTGCATAAATCCAGTGAAAACAGCATTAAGCCAGACCAAATATTTGAAAGCCCAATGGCAAGTTGTGTTGAATCTCAAACAGCAAGCAGCAAAACCGTCAGCTTTATGATGTCGACTTTAATTCAGTTAATTTAACTCGATCGTTTTATAATTATTTACGATTTATTGAGATATCGTCTAAATCTTGAGTGACGTCATTTTACTGTTGAGATATTTAAGGTTAATGCACTATTAGTAATTTCGACATCGACAAGTACTGGAGTATTTGTTTCTCGTTTAGCAGCAATAGCAGTACTCAGGAATGCAAAACATCTTAAATGCCTTTTTAGTATTTACAAGAGGTTTGGGTTTGTTAATGCTCTGTTGATTAAATTGTCTACTGATCTGCAGTATCTGTTTTATAGAGCATAGGGCAATGCTGTATTTTGCGGATGAAGAGAGCGTTTTTTAAATAAAAAATTATAGTGCGAAAATGCAGTTGTAAAATTATTGCGTTTAAGTGCAATGATTCATCATGGCTTAATGAAAATCGATATGAAGTTTTCTAAGGGGGCAATGGGATTTAAATAATGGCTCTTTAAATGGCATTATTACCGAAATAGATTAATCGTCATTCCTTTGTTGGTATCTATTGAGCTCTTTAGGTATTCAGTCCAGGACTCCATTCTACAAACCGATTCAACTATTGGCTTTGCTAACCAAAATGGAAGCCGTTGGCTGACTTCAATATAGTCTGCTGCAGGAAAAACCAATGGACTCCAAGGGTCGCAGATAACGCAATCATTGCCCCAATTTTCAGGCCGTGATAGATCCGATTTAGCATTTCGCCCAATCACACAAACAGAATGAGCATCACAGGGATTTTCTTCAGTGGTAATTAGTAACAAATCCAGAGGAAACACCATTGATTTAGCTAGATGGCTAAAAGCAAACTCTGACATCTCACCACAATTCCCTGTTTGTCCTAAGGCAGCAGATCGCGCAGAAAATAAAAGCTTGGCTATCTCGTAGCTAGGTGGCAATGCCAAGCTCCAGTTTTGAAAAAAACTCGATACCTTCAGCTGAGATTGATACTCATTGGTAAGGTAGCGAGTTCGAAACAAGCGAGCATTACCAGCCTCTGTAGCGAAGCGTTTGAGCGGTTTTTCAATCGCCTCTGAAAATACAAGGTTGGTAGATTGCTTAATTGCTAGCCGAGTATGATGGCTAGCGAGTCGAGCCATGAGTAAGTTGAGTTTGAGTTTTGTCATATGGTCGATTGAAAATAAAAATTAACCTAATCAATAGCAAAGAAAATCAAAATTAAAAAGGAGGATGTCGTTTACCATCAGTTGATAGTGTTGGCGACTATTTTTTAAAGCAACAAATTGTAGCTTTAGCTGGATTATATAAAGAAAGTGATATTTAGTATTGAAGAAAATATAATGCGAGAATTGTTAATTGTTGTTTAAGTTTGTTTAAGTCTTTATTTTCATCCGGTTATGTCTTTTTAACTGAATTGCCACTCTCCGTTGGTGTTGCGGTTTTTTCCGGTGATCCTGTTCAAGTAAACTAATTCGAAGTGTCAGGGTTAAATAAAGTAATTACAAAAAGTGGTGCTTAAAATGAAATTATTAAAAACGATCTCTGCAGCTGCGGTTTCTTTAGCAGTACTCGGCTTGTCTGTGACAGCAAGTGCTAGTCAAGATAATTTGCCGACCATTGCAGGAATCAATTCTGTAGTGGTATTCGGTGATAGTCTTTCTGACAATGGAACTCTGACTGCTTTGGTCCAAGGGGTAAACCAGTTTAATCAGTCCCAAGGCTTGCCAACACTGCCAGTGCCGCCACAGCGCTTTTCTAATGGTGATTTGTGGGTGGACTACCTAAGTGAATCATTGAATGTGCCACAAATTAACTATGCAGTTTCTGGTGCTCGTTCGATTGGTCACGATTCAACTCAGTTGCAACAAGCTGCACAGAATGGATTGTTTGCACAACAAACTGGCTATACCGGTTTGGGTTTACAAGGCCAGGTTCGAAATTATGTCACTAATTTCCCGGGAAATAAGGCAGCAGCGCTACATACGATTTTAGTCGGTGGCAATGATATTGTTGGTTTTCTGGAAGGTAACTCCGATTTAACTAGTCGTCAGCAAGTAGTTGAACGTATTGTTTCGGTGGTTTCAGATTCCGTTTTCCAACTGGCAAGTGCTGGCGCAAAAAACATTGCTGTTTTGACGCTGCCTAAAATTGGTGATTTGCCACGTTTTAGCATTTCTTCGGCGTTAGAAGGAAGATCAGAAGAGGCAAACCGAATTGTTGAGTTAGTAAACCGCCGTTTACAAGTAACACTTTACAGAGAAAGCCGTTCTGCTGATCTGGAGTACAATGTAACAACAGTTAGTGGTGCTCGTTTCTTTAATAATATTTCGTCCAGTGGGCAATTCGCTAATCCGCAACAAACTTGGTTGCAAGTTATCGAGCAGAATGGCCAGATCAGCTTTGTTCCCGGCTCGAATGGTTTTCCACAAGTAAATGGTAGTCCAGCAGACTTTATTTTCTGGGACAGTATCCATCCAACTACTCGAGCGCATCAGTTGCTGTCTGACCAAGTATTAGGTGAACTCCAGCAGCAATCATATTGCTTTGCCGATGCTGCAAACTGTAGTGTTTCGTTTGAGCTGAAGTTGCAGTAATAAACAAGCGGGCAAATATTTAATTGTTTGCCCGTTTTTTAATATTGAGTTAGAAGGCAGGGCAAGTTGCGAAGTGTGCCATGCCAGTATTATGGTTTGCACAAGTCTAGTGAAAACAGTATTAAGCCAAGCCAAATATTTGAAAGCCCAATAACAAGTTGTATTGAATCTCTTGCAAACCTTGGTACTGAAGTTCTGAAGCACAGCAGATAATAAAGAGTAGCCAACTGAACAGGAAGGTAGATAAATGAAAGAAGTAATATGTGTTTATGGCATCCCAACTCCGGGATAGTCAAATACATATACCAGTATGATCCGCTGGCGCCACAAGCAAAAACTGCCAGAAAAAAACACGAAATCAGGTGAAGAGTTTTAGAGTATTCTGTATCTAGCCAATATTCTTTGAAGTTTATATTTTTTCTCATTGTTATCAGCTTCCATTCTGACAGGACTGTAAGGCCTGAAATCTGTTTTAGTCGCACCAGTCTATATCGAGCTCACCCTGGACATGCGCCACCCAATATGCTTGCTGGACATGCGTGGACATGCGTGGACATGCGCCACCCAATATTTTCTTTATGACAAACAAAAAAACTTCAATTTCACAGCTACGTATCTTTGCTTTAGCCTCTGACAACCGTTGAAGTTGCAGGAGCGGCGCTTGAAAAAGCAGTCCATTTAACAACATGCCAGCACCCAGAGCGATTCTCTATGATCCAAAAGCCAATCCATTTCTCCACGTAGTGAGTCGATGCGTACGCCGTGGGTGGTTGTGCGGAGAAGATCCTACCCTGCTTAAAAAATTTCGCAAAAATTATGATCACCGCCGCCAATGGATTGTCGATCGAATTGACCGCCTCAGCCAAGCTTTTGCAGTCGATATTGCAGCTTACGCAGTCATGTCTAACCACTATCATCTGGTATTGTATGTAGATGTTGAGCGTGCAAAAAACTGGAATATCAAGCAAGTCCTGCTGCAATACTGCAAGGTATTTGAAGCCCATCCTTGGGTGAAGGATTATTTAGATCCAAACAAATATCGTTTACTTACCCAGGCTCAGCTTCAATGGGTCGAAGAAACAGCCGATACAATTTACCGCGAGCGGCTTTATTCCATCAGCTGGTTCATGCGCTCAATCAATGAACCTTTGGCACGAATCGCTAACGCTGAAGATCAATGCAAGGGCCGCTTTTGGGAAGGTCGTTTTAAGGCGCAAGCACTGCTTGATGAGCAAGCATTACTCACCTGCATGGCTTATGTTGACCTCAATCCGTTGCGTGCTGGTATTGCGCAAACTTCGGAAGGCTCTGATTACACATCAATTCAAGCCAGAGTTGAAACTGAGTTGCCCGCCAGCAATTATCGCAGGAAAAAAATTCGAAAAAAGAACAATCAACGTCGATATGATTATAATTTCGCCCGATTAAAACCTTTTGTCGATAGTGAAACCAAGTCCAGCATTAATATCAAAGATAAAGTCCATCCGTTGCCATTTAAATTAAAAGACTATCTGGAATTGGTCGATGCCAGCGCTCGCATGGCGCGCACTGATAAAAAATACCACATGGACAGCAGTTTGCCGCCAATTTTTGAGCGGTTAAAAATTAATACTGATACACGTTGGTGGGCAAGCGCCATGAGTGGCCGCAGTCATGTGATGGCCAGTGCACGACAGTTTGCTCATGCAATGGGCAGTGCGCTGAGTCTCAAGCAGTTTAAAGAGCGGGTCAAGCAACAAACCGAAGCTTGGCGACAACAAACGCCACCACCTGGAAAACAACCACCCTCTTGATTCTCGATTTTATTGAGTGGATTTAAGTCAGAATTTTTAAAATCATATGCGATTTCAATAACCAGAGTTAATCTGGTTTTCGTCGTGGCATCAATTCAGTACTATTGCATTCGAGACGAAGAAAACGGTTGCCGCAATCGCGTCGAACGCTAGATTTTTTAGTTGTCCCGATTATTGAATTTTTTGATTGGAATATAATTAAAATCATGGGTGGCGTTTGCGTTTTTGTCATAAGTACTCCATGCGTCAATATATTGAACAGCATAGCTCTTTTGATTTTTTTTGTATTAAGTTATCGGATGACTAGCTAAGCGATGATACTGTTTGAGAAATCCGCTCCAAATCTTATAATGAATTCTGCTTTAATATTTTCACCAGTTTCACCAGTTTCATCGGTATCAACGGCAAGAATGATCTTGAGCTTATCTTAAGAATACCCAATAAAACTATTGAGTTAATAAACATTAATGCGTTGGAAGGCAGTACATTTGGGTGCGAGCTCTAAGTTAATGATTTCGATATCAATAACTGGTAAGGCGTCCCTCTATTCTTCAACAACACCAGCGCTTTCGGAATCCGCAACATTGTTTGTATTACAAAATCTCTTTCAGTACCCTTGGCAAATTTTTAACCTCTTTGGGTCCAATTCCCCGCCGCTTGCGGCGTAATTGATGAATGTGCAGCAGCCCGATCAGTCACTATACAAGTAGTGCCTTTGGCACTTTGCAGGCGGGCCGCCTGTGCTCCCAGAAGAAATCATTTGAAGAATCATCCAGCAATAAAAAACGGGTCGGCAAAAATGCAGGCCCGTTTTTTTAAAGCAAAGAATTAATGAATTTGCTTGTATACGCTATCAAATTCTTCGGTAATTTCTTTACTTGGTTCAGCAGATGCCAGGCTGGCAACAATCACTGCAATCGTCGCAAATATAATACCTGGAACAATTTCGTACATATCGAAAATGCCGCCGCTTAATTGCTTCCACACTACAACGGTAATGCCGCCGACTAAAATACCAGCCAGTGCGCCGTTGCGGTTCATCCGGCGCCAGAATAATGCCAGTACCAGGGTTGGGCCAAATGCGGCACCAAAACCTGCCCATGCATAAGACACCAGGCCTAATACCGAGCTGTCTGGATTAAGTGCCAGCACCAATGCAACTAATGCCAGGCCAACTACGGCTACTCGACCCACCATTACCACTTCTTTCTGGCTAGCGGTTGGTTTTAGCAGCGCCTTGTAGAAATCTTCCGCCAAAGCAGAAGAGCTCACCAGTAACTGGGAATCGGCGGTAGACATAATTGCAGCAAGAATCGCAGCTAATAAAATACCGGCAACAATTGGGTGGAACAGTGCATTTACCAGCAGCATAAAGATGGTTTCGCTATCGCCCATCTCACCGCCCATATGGTTTTGCACATAAATTAAACCGGCAAAGCCCACCAGCATTGCGCCAGTCATTGCAATGGCAGACCAGGTGACCGCAATACGGCGAGCGGCAGGTAAATCGTCGCCACTGCGAATGGCAGCAAAACGCGCCAGAATATGCGGCTGACCAAAATAACCCAGGCCCCAGGCAAGTAGAGAAACAATTGCGATGAAGGTTAAAGGCTCGCCCTTTGCATCATTAAACAGGGTTAATAATTCAGGGTTTAATTCGCGCATTTGATCGATGACTGAACCAAAACCGCCATCCGCTTGCATGGCAATAATCGGAACAATCACCAGTGCTGCAGCCATTAATAAACCTTGAACCAGGTCGGTCCAGGAAACGGCGAGGAAGCCGCCAAATAATGTGTAGGCAATAATACAAACAGTGCCGACCACTACCGCAATCTGATAATCCAGGCCGAATACGGTTTCAAATAACTTACCGCCAGCCACTAGGCCAGAGCTGGTGTAGAACAGGAAGAACAGCAAAATAAAGAATGCTGAAATGACCTGCAGTAGTTTGGAGGTATCACGGAAGCGATTTGCAAAAAACTCCGGCAGGGTTAATGCGTCGCCAGCGGTGATTGAATAGCTATTCAAGCGCCTAGCAACAAATAACCAGTTCATCCAGGTACCAATTAACAGGCCTGCTGCCAGCCATAAAGCTTCAACACCTGATGCATAAGCGTAGCCGGGCAAACCTAGCAATAACCAGCCACTCATATCTGATGCACCAGCACTTAATGCTGCAGGCCAAGGACCTAAAGTACGGCCACCGAGGAAATAATCTGATGCATTACTGGTTCGCTTCCAAGCGACATAACCAATAGCCAGCATACCGATAAGGTATACGATGAAAGTGCTAATAATTGCTCCGGAGTTGGCAATCATGTCTTCTCCTTTTTCAAAAGTCAGCGAGTTCAAATGCTCGCTGTGGCCTGTCGGCATTCACAGACAATACCCTAACCACACTTTGATTAGGGAAATGACCGGTGAATCTAGCCCAACAGGCCGTGACTGTGGATTCCGTGATGGTTTAAAGGCTGATCAATCCTGATAGCCGAACGTTTTTTGCTGTTTTTCTGACCTATTCAAGAATAACTATTCAGTGATTGGTTGTCGTGTTCCAGAGCTTTTTGCAACAAGAGCTCTGGACGTCTTCAGCGTTATGCCTGTTTCAGTGCCTGTTTTACGCCTGCTTGCAGCAAGTCTGTTGCAGGCGTTTTGTGTAACGCCGGAGATTTGGACAAAAGCCAGATCTCCGGTTTTTGCTGTTTGGTGCTTTCGTGCTGTTTGCTATCGGGTGCGCACTTCGTACTGACCTAGTTCTGTATCGTTATTCCGGACAGAGAAACCGGAATCCATAGGCAATGGAAGATAAAGTTTACTGCCAGCACCAGTTTGCAGTTTTAATTTCCCTGTCCATGGATCCCCGCCATCCTTGGCGAGGATGACGGCGGTGTGGCTAGTCGTGACGTACAAGCTGAAGAATTACTGTTCCCTTTAATTAATCATGACTACCCAGCCCGAGCAAATCTGCGTTGCCACCAGCAGCGGTGGTGTTAATGCTGCAGGTTTTTTCAACACAGAAACGGGTCAGGTAATTTGGCCCGCCGGCTTTTGGACCTGTCCCTGACAAGCCTTGGCCACCGAAGGGTTGTACACCGACCACGGCGCCAATCTGGTTGCGGTTGATATAGCTGTTACCTACTCTGGCTGCTTTTTCAATCGCCTGGGCGGTATATTCATTTCGAGTATGAATGCCAAGGGTTAAGCCATAACCGGTGTTATTAATGCTATCGATTATCTGATTAAGCTCGCTGGCCTGATAGCGCACCAGGTGCAGAATCGGCCCGAAGTGTTCTTTTTTCAGCTGGCTAATGCGGTCAATTTCAAAAGCAACCGGTGCCACAAAATGACCTTGCAGCGAACTATCAAGCGGGGTTTCTGCAATCAGTTTTGCTTCAGTTTTCATTTGCTGAATATGCTGCTGCAAACCATCAAAGGCGCGCTGGTCAATCACTGGCCCCAAGTCGGTTGAATGAAGTGAGGGGTCACCTACCTTCAACTGTGCCATAGCGCCAGATAACAGCTCGATCACTCGATCGGCAATGTCGGCCTGAACAAACATTACTCGCAATGCAGAGCAGCGTTGGCCGGCACTGGCAAATGCCGAGTCGATGGCGTCACGCACCACCTGTTCTGGTAGTGCGGTGGAGTCAACAATCATTGCGTTTTGGCCACCGGTTTCGGCCACCAATGGAACAATCGCGCCTTCACGCTGGGCAATCGCCAGATTGATTGCTTTAGCTGTGGCAGTTGAGCCGGTAAATGCCAGGCCGTTAATTCGATCATCACTGCTTAAGCGAGCGCCCACTTCTGCGCCAGTGCCCGGCAGTAGTTGAATGACCCCGGCCGGGAAGCCAACTTGCTGCATTAACTCCACCGCTCGAACTGCAACCAGGGAGGTTTGTTCTGCCGGTTTGGCGACTACGCAGTTACCCGCTGCCAGTGCTGCAGTGACCTGGCCAAGGAAGATTGCCAGTGGGAAGTTCCATGGGCTGATACAGCCAAAGACACCACGACCGGTCAAATACAATTCATTGGATTCGCCGGTAGGCCCGGGCAAGCTGATGGGAGCAAATTTTTCGATGGCCTGGTTGGCGTAGTAACGGCAGAAATCGACCGCTTCACGCACTTCATCTATGCCATCCTGAATCGTTTTACCGGCTTCCAGGTGACAAATTGCCACCAGCTCATGCAGGTTATCTTCCAGTGCATCGGCCAGCTTGTTTAATAGTGCTGCACGATGGGCTACAGGAGTGAAATTCCAGCTCTGGCTAGCATTGCTGGCGATAGTAATCGCTTGCTCAATTTGTTCGGTAGTGGCGTAAGTCAGCCGACCGACCGGGCGTGAAGGGTTCCATGGGCATTCGACTGAAACCGTTTCGCCTCCTGAAACCATTTGGCCATTAATTATCGGGCCTTTGCTGATTGGAGCTGCGGTCAGGAACTGATCGACCTTTTGTTTGAAACTGTGCCATTGAGATTCAATTTCAATATTGACCCCGAGTGAATTCTTACGGTCACTGAACAGATCTTGCGCCATGGGAATTTGCTCATTGTTTAATGGCAGGTTTTGCTCCACTAACTGGTCAAGACGTTGAGCCGGGTGAACCGTCAATGTATTTACCGGTGTGTTGGCATCGACTAACCGGTGAACAAATGATGAGTTAGCGCCATTTTCCAATAATCGACGCACCAGGTAAGGCAGCAAATCTTTATGGCTGCCGACTGGGGCGTAAATTCGAATATTAACTTTTTCCTGTTCCAGAACGGTGTTGTAAAGGCCGTCGCCCATGCCGTGTAATCGCTGGAATTCAAAGTCACGGAAGTCACCGGCCATAGATAAAACACTGGCAACGGTATGCGCGTTATGGCTGGCAAACTGGGAATAAATCAGATTTTGTACTGGCTGAGATAACAGGAATTTGGCACAGGCCAAATAAGCCAGATCGGTTGATTCCTTGCGGGTATACACCGGGTAGCTCGACAAGCCTAGCTGCTGGCAATGCTTGATTTCAGCATCCCAGTAAGCACCTTTTACCAAACGCAGCGGAATGCGGTCACCTTGCTGCTTGGCTAATGCTGCTAACCAACCCAGAATCGGTAAGGCCTGCTTGTTATAGCTTTGCACCACTAAGCCAAAATTACCCCAGCCTTTTGCTGCAGGGTCCTGATAAAGCTTTTGGAACAGATCGAGAAAGATTTCCTGTCGATCGGCTTCTTCGGCATCCATGGTAATGCCAACGCCTAGCGGGCGGGCTTTTTTTATTAAAGTAATGACGGAGTCAAATAACTCGCTCATGACTCTTTTTCTTTGGCCTACTTCATAGCGAGGATGCAGCGCCGATAATTTAATCGAAATAGTCGGGCGAGGTTGCTGGCCATTGCCGGTTTTATCGGCAGCAACCATTTCAATGGCTTTTAAATAATCGGTTAGATAACGATCGGCATCGGCTTTAGTGAGTGCTGACTCACCCAGCATATCAAACGAGTAGGTGTAGCCTTTATCGCGGTAGCTTTTGCCACGTTTTAATGCCAAGTCAATTGCCGGTGCCAACACAAAATGCTGGCCCATTATTTTCATCGACTGGTTAATCGCCTGGCGTAACATGGGCTCGCCCATTTTACTCACCAGCTTGCTAATCACACCATCAGCAGTGCCATCTTCTTTTCGATCAACCTTGACGATTTTACCTGACAGCATGAGCCCCCAGGTTGAAGCATTGACTAGCAGAGAATCACTTTGTGATAAATGCTGACGCCAGTCGGCAGCGCCTAATTTGTCGCGAATTAACGCATCGGCAGTCTGATTATCAGGAATACGCAGCAAAGCTTCAGCCAGACACATTAATAAAATGCCTTCTTTGGTATCTAGGCTGTATTGCAGTAGCAGCGCATCAATCATGTGGATTGCGTCGTCGCGTTTTCGTACATCGATTACCAATTGGGTTGTTCGATCGGTGATTTGTTTCAATTGATGCTGGTCGGGACGAGCGACATCCAGTAACTGCTTCAGCCACTGTGATTCATCGTATTGATAAACCAGTGAAATCAACTGGCGAATCTCTGCCAAAGGTCGGTCAATGAAGTTCGGTTTAAAAATATCGGCGGCATTAAATACTGAAGATTCGATCTGTTTGGCAATCGACATGGCTTATTACTCTGCGTCAGGCTGCAACCGGCCAAAGGTATACATATCGTCAGCGTCTGAAACGCTGTAGTTAGGTGGTATGCAGCACAAATAATAAAAATTAAAGCAGCGAAACCCTGTTCTGTCGTCAGGTGTAATTTTCCCTATCAACAGTCAAATCTTACAGATTTCACAGAAGTTGAATGGTGGCAGCTTTTTATAGTCCAGCCATTGTGCGGTGGTTAAAAGCTGGCGTCTTGTTAAAAACTGGCGAGTTTTTGTGAAAAGCTGTGATGGGTGGTTGTGAGATGAAAGTGAAGGCAGTTATGTCTGCTCGATATCTCGCGTCTTCGCAGAGCAATCTACTATTTTGTTTAGAAGTCCTCAAAGAAATTATTTTTTTAATAAGCAGTAGATACGGTAAGCCTTTTTATAAAGTACATCGTCTCTTTGAGGTGCGTATGAAATTAATATTTCAAAAAAAATTTTATCGAGAACTTTAGTAGGGAGAGAAATTAAACCTAGGTTAATGTCGCATATGTAAGAAGTATTTTCTTGAGAGTAAATCGTAATAGAATGTGCTTTTTCATTGCTGTCTGGTAACGAAATGTAATATTTTTTATTTGGATCCTTACATAAAAATTGAATTGATTGAGGTTCGCAAGCGGCATATGTTGTTGTACAAAAAAAACCAAAGTAATGAAAGGAGATAAATCTATTGTTTCTTTTATCAAAATCGATTTCCATTGCTCTAGTCGATGTTTGAGGCATGCGTCTTATGTTTTTTGCGAGCTCTTCATAGGTCGATTTTTTTTTTGAAGTGTTAGTTTTACTTGAATCACTCGGACTGGTGAGCTTTTTTGGTTCCCAATCAAAGATAGATTCAATAGCAGCATAAACTTCTCTCTTCCATAAAAAATCACGATCATTTAAAAGAGATAAAAACGCCTCAAAATTTGTCGGGTCTTCCTGTGATAACCAAGCTAAACAATAAAAGCGACAAAGATAATCTTGAGCCACAGTGAAAGGGTAAGATTGCGCATATGGAGGGTTGCTGTGAGCTCGTAAATCTGCATGGAAGAAGTCTGGATAACTCACTTTACATCCAGTTTGATCGTTAATCCATTCAGTTAGTTGTTTAAGGTTCAATGGTTAAGCCTCTGTTATTTTTATTTCAGCTAGATGATAGGTGCATCTTCGGTTTTCATCCAGCAAATGTTCTTGTCGAGTCACTTCAGCAATGCCTTTAAATAACTGCTGGAAAGATTCTAACTCAGTACGGCAAAAGTTTTGACAGCTTTTAGCTGCATCACAAATTGGGCAGTGATTTTCGATTAATAACCAACCATTATCTGCTTTTTCAACCGATGCCATATAACCTTCATCAGTTCGTATTTTTGCCAGCGCTTTTAACTTGCCTTCAATCGTTTTTCGTTGCTCCAAAGCACTTAGGTATTGCTGGTGGCTTTGTTGCGCCCGGTGATCGATCAGCTGGTCAAGCCCATGGTCACCGAAAAGTTCTTTGACTGAAATAATCAGATCGACCGTAAGCTGATTGTGCTGATCGGGGAACTGCTTTTGTGCCTGCTCGGTTAATTGCCAAAGTTTTTTTGGCCGGCCAACGCCCTCTTTGGATTCAAAGGTTTCAAGCAAACCTTGCTGTTGCATTTTTTGCAGGTGACCACGAGCGCCCATGCTGGTTACATCCAATTGTTTGGCCAGTGCTGGTGCGGTCTGTGGGCCGTTAGTTTTGAGTAGTTGTAGTAACTTTTTCTGGGCGACATAAATAACACAAGAACAAAAACTGGAGGTGGCTATGTATCTGGAACATGCCAATATCACGGTAAAATCAATCGCTGAATCAGAAAAGTTTCTGGTGAGTGCTTTTCCTGACTTTGTGATTCGAGGCTCGGGAAGACGGCCTTCAGATGATCGACTATGGGTTCATATTGGAAATCAGCAAGTTTATTTGGCATTGAATGAAATGCCGCAACACAAGCCGCTTGACTTGACTGATTATGCGCAAGATGGCGTGAATCACTTGGGTTGGGTGGTGGATGATCTTGATGCGATTGACCAGCGCTTACAATCTTCTGGCTATGCGGAAATAATCGAGTTTCAGGAAGAAAATGAATACCGCCGCCGACATTATTATCGAGACGGCAACGGATTTGAGTGGGAATTTGTAGAGTATTTAACTGAACGAGCTGAACAGAGAAATCAATATTGAAAATTGTAATCAGGCTGCCTTCTCAAACAGCCTAATTACAATAAAAACTACTTTTTGGTCGCAGCTTTTTCAGCTTGCTCTAGCATGAGTTTTAACTCAGGTAGATGTTTCTGTATTTGCTGAGAACCATATTGAGCGCCTTGTGCCTGGTTAGTTGATCAGAACGATGGACACCAGCCAATAACCAACAGTAGTTACTACAACAATACCCGCCAGGTTTAGCGCGAATCCTGCCTTGATCATATCGCTGATCTTCAGCTTTCCAGAACCAAAAATAATCGCGTTGGGTGGAGTTGCTACTGGCATCATAAAGGCGCAACTGGCAGCTAATGCCGCTGGTGCAGCCAGTAATACCGGGTCAATGCCCAAGGTGACGCCCAGTGCACCCAGTAAGGGTAAAAAGCCAGCAGCAGTTGCCGTATTGCTGGTGAGTTCGGTCAGAAAAACGATGATGGTAACGATAAAGGCAATTACCAGAATGACCGGTAAGCCGGCAACCATTTCCATTGATTGCGCCACCCAGACAGCTAATCCGGTTGATTTAATCTGTGCAGCAAGTGTCAGACCGCCACCGAACAGAATAAATACACCCCATGGAATATCGCGGGATTTATCCCAGATCATCACATAAACCCGTTCGCCTTTATGCTGTACCGGAATAATAAACAAGCTGACCGCTGCGACTACCGCAATCATCGCATCAGAAATTCCCGGAATATAATCTTGCAACCATGGGCGTAAAATCCATAGCAACGCTGTGGCACAAAAAACGGTGGAAACCACTTTTTCGCCTGGGCCCATCTTTCCTAGAGCGTGTTGTTTTTCTTTTAACAAGGCTTCAGTTTCGGGACTTTCTTTTGTATCCAGCTTAAAGCCTAAACGAGTGAGCCATAGCCAGGTAGCAATCAGCATTAAAATACAAATGGGCAAGCCGACCAGCATCCATTGGGCGAAACCAATTTGTAGTTGATAAGTTTCAGAAAGAAATGCTGCCAATAGTGCATTGGGCGGTGTTCCAATTAAAGTTGCCAAACCACCTATGCTGGCGCTGTATGCTATGCCCAATAATAGTGCTTTGGTGAAATCCTGTGCTGCCGGATTTGCTTCACCCTCTTTATATTGCTGGGCCATCATGGCTGCTACCGATAATCCGATTGGCAGCATCATTACACTAGTGGCGGTATTGGAAACCCACATGCTTAAAAATGCAGTTGCCAGCATAAAGCCAGCAATTTGCCTGGCGGGTTGAGTACCCGTGTTGAGCATAATATATAGTGCAATTCGTTTGTGTAAATTCCAGCGCTCCATTGCCATTCCAATCATAAATCCACCAAAGAACAGATAGATGATTGGGTGTGCATAGGGCGCGGTGACTTCTTTGATGCTGGCAATACCGAGTACTGGCAGCAAAATAATCGGCAGCAATGAAGTTACTGGGATTGGAACCACTTCAAAAATCCACCAAATGGCCATCATGCTGGCTACCCCGACCATATACCAGGCCGGTTGGCTCATATTCTCTGGTGGAAGTGACAGCATTGTATAAATCAGTACTGCTGGCCCAGATAGTAAAGTGAGCCAGTAGCTAATGCGGGGTTTGGGTTTGGGGCCAGCTGGCAAGCTAGGTTCTGGCGATGCAGAGGCAGAGGCAGAAGGTTTTTCTGCGGAGTGCTGGCTGTTTTTGTTCATAATTGTTCACCGGCCTGAGCCCTGAGGCATTTAATGCCTTTCAGGTTTTGCTGTGCTTGAACATGCCATGTGCGCATGTTGGACAAAGTCATTTTATGAAGTCTATCTTACGCTGCTATAGCAGTTATTGTGTAGTTGGAAGCAAGGTTAATGAGTAGTTTTTTTAACAAGCTGTTAGAGAAAAGTTTGCAAAACTAGCAGGTTGGTTCTTATGTTGAGTCGCTTATGATAATAGGTATTTTTTATTAAGAGTTTAGTTTGACTGGAAATCATAAATGCTGCCCAGATCGAGTATTTGTGTCAGTTGATCAAGAGCAGTATATGATTCTAATAACAATTGAGGATCGGCAAGGTCGCTGATTTGTAGCTGGTCCCGGTAATGTTTTTCAACCCATGCGCTAAGACGATCAAAGAGTATTTGATCCAGTAACGTACTCTGGTTAACAGCATTGAGTTCTTTTTGATTCAATACCACGCGAAGTCTTAAGCAGGCTGGACCACCGCCATTACGCATACTTTGCCTTAAATCGAGGAAGTGCTGTTGATCGATCCAGCTTGCTGCATCGGACTGCAAATACGCGAGAACTTCTGGATTTTTCTGGCACTCTTGTGGCATGAGTAACATCACAGACTGATCTTTCAGCGTTAAAAGCTGGCTGTTAAATAAATAGCTTTTAATTGCATTTTCAATGCTTAACTCTTTTTTTGAAACCTGAAAGACTTTTAACTGTTGATCAAGATGATGATTAAGCTGTTGAATAACCTTATCTTGATCGACCCAGGCGCTTTCATGGCAGAACAGAATATTTCGGTGTGCGACTGCAATTACATCATTGTGAAAAACCCCCATATCAATGACTTGCGGATTTTGCCGGGCAAACACTACTTTTTGTAAACCGTGCTGATGGGCAATGGCTTGTGAAGCCTCAAATGTTTGCCGGGCAGGAAAGCGTTGGGGCGACTGACATGTTGAATCTGGGGTATCCGGCACATCATGCTCAAAACCATAGCGACCACAAACGAATAGTGTTGCTCCCATTTGTTCATGTTCCGTACACAGGCGACTATGGTTAGCCGCACCTTCATCGGAGAAATGAGATGTTGCAGGTAAATGCGGGTGGTGAACAAAGTGATTGGGGTTATTAAATATTGCGGCCAAAATTTTGCTGGTGGTTTGAGGTTCGATAGCGCGATGAAACTTGCTAATTAAATTCGCGGGAGTGAAATGAACTTTATGATCATAGGTATCGGCACTGGCAGAAACCGTCGCGGCATTGGCTGCCCACATGGAGGAAGCGGAGTTAACGGCAGAAAGCATATGCGGTGAGTGTTGTAATGTCTTTTCAAGGATTTCTTTGTCGGAACCCCGATAGCCTAGTTGTTTTAGCGTTTTGATATCGGGTCGAAGTTGAGGTGGCAATACGCCTTGAACTAGCCCTAAGTCAGCCAGTGTTTTCATTTTTAACAAACCTTGTTTAGCGGCCTGTTTAGGATTTGAGATGAGCGCTTTATTATTGCTAGAAGCCAGGTTGCCATGAGATAAACCGGCATAATTGTGTGTCGGGCCGACCAGACCATCAAAGTTGGCTTCAAATGCTGTCATGGGTAAATAACTCTTATGAAAAAGTGTTAATAAATAATGCGGTTAAATTGTCAGTCCGGGAGCTAATTTTTCAGGCATACTGAGTTGTTCAGCTTCAATGCTAGCGACTGGGTACGAGCAATAATCAGCGGCGTAAAAAGCACTGGGGTGGTGATTACCGCTGGCACCAACGCCACCAAAGGGTGCGCTGCTGCTGGCACCGGTTAGTGATTTATTCCAATTAACAATACCTGCACGAATATGTTGATAGAAGTAATCAAATTTTTCGCGGTCCTCACTAAACAAGCCAGCAGACAAACCAAAACGAGTTTGGTTAGCCAGCTCGATTGCCTGGTCGAAGCTCTGGTAATGAATTAATTGAATTAACGGCCCAAAATATTCTTCATCAGGTAATTGTTTGATTGCAGTGACATCGATGATGCCTGGAGTGATTAGTCCGCTGTTGGCTGATTGCTTTTGCATGCTAAGTAACGATCGCCCACCTAGGTCAATGAGGGTTTGCTGTACTTCCAGCATATGATTGGCTGCAGCTTCAGAAATTAAACTACCCATAAATGGCTGAGGTTCATCAAGTGGTTGTCCAACTGTAATTTTGCTGGTGGCTTGAATTAACTGTGCTTTTAGTTGGCTGCCCATTTCATTGTCAGGAATAAAAACTCTTCTAGCGCAAGTGCAGCGCTGCCCAGCTGTGATAAATGCAGATTGAATAATTTCATGTACCGCTGCACTGATATCTGAAACTGATTCAATAATTAAAGGGTTATTGCCGCCCATTTCCAGCGCCAGAATTTTTTCAGGGTGCCCAGAAAATTGTTGATGCAGTAAATGACCGGTTTGTGAACTGCCAGTAAAGAAAAGTCCATCGAGTTGTTGATGCTCGGTTATTGCTTTACCCACTGCGCGTTCACCTTGAAGCAGGTTTATTACTCCATCAGGTAATCCGATTTTTTGCCAAAACTGTATTAACATTTCAGCAGTTTTAGGTGTCATTTCGCTGGGTTTGAAAACAATACAATTTCCGGCCAGCAGCGCAGGAATAATATGGCCGTTTGGCAAGTGGCCGGGAAAATTAAATGGGCCAAAGATTGCAACAACCCCATGGGGTTTATGGCGAATTATTGATAAACCGGCAGCTAGTTGCGATTGCTGTTCGCCAGTTCTTTGTTGGTAAGCAGTAACTGAAATCGCTACTTTTCCAATCATTGCGGCGACTTCGGTTTTGGCTTCCCACAGTGGTTTTCCAGTTTCTAAAGCAATGGTTGTCGCAAGTTCGTTTTGTGCTTGTTTTAATATATCGACATAGCGTTCAATGCATTCCCGTCGCTGGATAAAACTATAACTACTCCAAATTTTATAAGCTGACCGGGCGCTAGTAAATGCAAGATCTACTTGTTGAATACTGGCGGTATTACCTTGCCAAATTAATTGATTATTTGCCGGGTTGATTGATATTAACTCTGGGCCATCACCGCTGATCCACTGACCATTTATAAATAATGATTGTTTCATGATTTGGGATCCTCGTTGGCAGTTGATTGGAGCGGGGCAGAAGAAAGTGAGTGAGCTAAAGATTCTGTGATCGAGGTGTTTTTTTCAGTTGTAGGAATAGTTGTTTTACGTTGTGCTGGATAAAGCGCAACAATTCTGACCGTGCCTCCATTGTCAACTTCAAGTGCTTGAGCAATGATCGGGCTGAGCGAAATGATGTGGCCGGGCTCTTGTTGCAGCGATGTCATGCAACAGCGAAAATTAGCAAATTCACAATTACTAATTAAATAGATATGGTCAGCGCTATTATTACTAGTCGTCGTTGGTTCTGATTCAGTGATTTCAACATGGGCATAACGGCTGTCTTTTACCGCTCTAAGTTCAGATAACTGGCCTTGTAGCGTGGGGCCACCATCAAAAATATCAACATGACCCGAATAATTCATACCTTCGTCTTCGAGCATTTTTCTTGCGGGCTCGGTCAATCGGTGGGTTTTACTAATCACCTCTTGGGCAGGCTTGGTTAATAAATTGGTGTAAATAGCATGTTTGGGCATTAACTCAGAAATAAAAGCCTTATCGATCGCGGATAGGCGATCGGCTTCGGTAAAATCGAGAGTGAAAAAATGGCTGCCGAGTCCGTCCCAGAACGGAGAGTGGCCTTGTTGATCGAAATAACCTCTCATCTCAGCAATGATGACTGGATTAAAACGTTGGCTAAACTCGGCTAAAAATAAAAATCGTGATTTTGATAATAACGAGCCATTTTTATTTTTTCTGGCTTCAGGAAGTAGAAATAAAGTGCATAGCTCGCTACAGCCGGTGTGATCATTGGAAAGAGTTAAAGTATGCAGTCGGTTATAAACATTCAATTCGCGAGATGCGTGAATTTGCATGTTAACTCGGTAGCTGTACCACGGCTCGGTTAACCCTACCGATGCTTCTATGCCACAAATTCCGACAATTTTTTGGTTTGATAAATCTTCCATTAAAAACAGATATAATGCCTCGGCTGGTGGCTCGTTATCGGATGATAAAAATGCCGCGAGTGCTTGAGCTAACTTGTCTTTAACTTGTGCATCGTTATCTTGTAACGAGGTAAATCCCGGGCCGGTTTTTCTGGCTAAATCACGTAGTGCTAGGTGATCTGATTTTTTAATCGGGCGGACAATCATCATGGTCGGCACCTCTGCTGTCTATCGGCGTTCCATTGATCGGCTGTTGCGGCTAACCGCTGTAAAATTAGTAAACTGAGTTGCGCTCGTTGGTGCAGGCTATTGATTATTAGATATTCTTGATCTGAATGAATTCTACCGCCCTGTACGCCTAAAGTGTCTATGTTGGGTAGGCCAACGGCAGACAGATTATTACCATCACAGCAGCCACCAGTTGGTAAATAATCTAGGTTTAAGTTAATCGATTTGCCACAGTCAATTGCTAGTTCAAATAGCTTTTTATTTTTCGGAGTGATCAATTTTGGCTGGCGGGTAAAGCCACCTTGTAGTTCTAATGTAATGCCATCTCTGGCATTGATTTGTTCTACTAACTGTTGAATTTTTTGTTGGCACCATTGCTGGTCTTGTAGTTTTTCTAGTCGAATATTAAATTGAAATAAACATAAGTCAGGAACAACGTTGGTTGCTACGCCGCCATTAATAACACCTGGGTTGATAGTAATTCCGGGCACCTGTCCATTTAAATCATCTAGTTGACTAATGAAATCTGCCATTGCTCGAATTGCATTTCTGCCAAGGTGATGTTCTCGTCCGGCGTGGGCTGATCTGCCGCTAACTTTGGCAGTGAAGTTGCCGCTTCCTTTTCGGGCACCTGCTAAATTTCCGTCAGGAAATGATGGTTCGTAAATTAACCCGATATCACATGTTTTGGCAGTTTTTTCGATATAAGCAGCCGAGCCGGGAGAGCCAATTTCTTCATCGGGATTGAGTAGAATTGTCCAGCCAATATTTTTACAGTCGATGTTTTTTTCAAAAGCGATCAAAGCATAAAGCATTACCATTAGCCCGCCTTTCAAATCGGTAACGCCGGGGCCTTGAATGGTATTGCTATCGACATGAGTAATGTTCTGAAAGTGATGAGTTTTATCAAAAACTGTGTCTAAGTGGCCACCAAGATAAATTTGCAACGGCGCGTTGGGCCTTTTAGTGATTTTTAAAATATTTCCTAATGTGAGGTGTTGCAATTCACCTTGATCATTCCATTTTTTTAAATCTGAAGTTTCAATGGTTTCAATTTTGCCATCTAAAGGTTGGCAATAGGATTTAATTAATTCGGCGACTTGGTTAACTCCAGAGGCATTAAAACTTCCAGAGTTAATTGATGCTAATTCAATGGTTCGTTGTAGCATTTCAGCTTGCTGCAAGGCTAGCCATTGCAATAGCTGACCATTTGAAAAAACTTTACCATCTGCCATATCACACCTCCAATAAATTGATGCGGTTAGCAGTTTTCAGGGCCAATTTTTATCAGCTGGTCAATTGCTTGCTCCAGTCGTTGCATGCCGAGTTTAATATCTTCATCAGGAATAATCAGCGAAGGGGCAAAGCGTAAAACATTGGGCCCAGCTACTAGCATCATTAAGCCTTGGTCTTTTGCTTGAGCTAAAAATTTGGCCGCTTTTCCGTGCCATGGTTCAATCAGCTCTGCGCCAATTAATAATCCTTTTCCGCGAAGTGCTTTAAATATGTGGTGCTTTTGATTAATTTTTTCTAATTCAGCAAAGAATAGCTGTGATTTTTGAGTTACTAGCTCTAGCAGTTCTGGTTGATTCACTTCATCAAGTAGTGCTTCGGCTACTGCACATGCGAGTGGGTTACCGCCATAAGTGCTGCCGTGAGTACCAAAACCAAAGCTTTGGGCGCACTTATCTGTAGTTAGCATGGCTGCAATAGGAAATCCGCCACCGAGCGCTTTTGCGCTAGTCAGAATATCTGGCTCAATATTGCTATGCATGTAGGCATATAATTTACCGGTTCTTCCAACGCCAGTTTGAATTTCATCAAGTACTAACAAAGCGTTATGTTGATCGCAAAGTGCTCTAACTTGCTCAAGAAAGCCAGGTTTAGCAGGGATAATACCGCCTTCTCCCTGAATTGGCTCCATTACTACAGCGCAAGTTTTTTCAGAAATAGCGGCTTTTAATGCTTCAATATCATTAAATGGAACGTGGCTGATGCCGGCCGGCACTGGCTCGAATCCCTTGCGGTATTTAGGTTGCCCACCAACTGAAACAGTAAAAAGTGTTCGACCATGAAATGCTTGTTCAAAAGCGATGATTTCATGCTTATGCTCACCAAAATTGTCGTAAGCATATTTTCTGGCCAGTTTGAATGCGGCTTCGTTTGCTTCAGCGCCTGAGTTACAGAAAAATATTTTTTCAGCGAAACTGGCGTTACATAGCTTTAATGCCAAACGAAGCGCTGGTTCGTTGGTACAGGTATTACTCAGATGCCACAGTTTTTCTGCCTGATTTTTAAGGGCAGTTATCAAGGAAGGATGGGTATGCCCCAGCGCACTGACTGCAATTCCGCCAGCAAAATCAATATATTCTTTGTCTTGCTGATCCCATACTCGAGAATTATGGCCACGAACCGGTATAAATTGTTGAGGGTTGTAATTGGGAACCATCACTTGATCAAAGAGTGCTCTGGAGACTAACTGTGACATGTTGAGACCTCGCTGAAATTACCTGTAGATCAGATGATTGATTTCAGGTAGTTATTCATTGTTTGAAGGGTAAAGGCAGGTGCTAGCCGGCGGCTTGATGAGCCAAGCAGATGCGTTTACTGGTATTTTTTAATCAATACTTTCAAGCTTAGATAACTCGCCAGTTATTGCTGTGGAATCTTGTGAAAAACATTGGTCAGTAATCGGTTAGTTGAAGATTTTTTGGCTACTTTTGAGGTAGTGCAGTATCAGCTGGATTGATTAGTAACAAACGCAATGATGATTGATTGAATGGGTGATTAACTGACGGGTTGTGACAATTTTTTTATTAGTCAAAATTAGGTGTGGCTAATACTTCGATAAAACTTGGGTTATCTAAGAGGCAATACAGATGAATAGTGAGCAATTTTTTGAAAAGCTGTGGCTAGATTATGTTCATCTGGCGCCACAAGCTGAGCTAGTTCGACAGTTATTTTTAAAAGATAACCGCAAGGTAGTAAATGACCATGTGGCTTTTCGGACTTTTTCTGCAACCCCTTTGCAGCTCGATAATTTAGTGCCGTTGATCGAATCGATGGGTTATCAGTTTCAAGCTGATTATGATTTTTCTGCCAAGAAGCTGCGAGCATGCAGTTATATTCATCCCGATCCTTCTGTGCCAAAAATTTTCTGTTCAGAATTATTGACGGAGCAGCTTTCAACAAAAAGTCAGAACATTATTCAAGATTACACACAGCAAATAGTTGAGCAGCCGTTGTCTTTGGAAGTGTTTTGGTCTGGCAGACACTGGAGCATGCCAAGTTATCAGGATTATCAGACTTTGATGGAGGAAAGTGAATATGGCGCATGGCTACTTGCGCTGGGTATTCGGGTCAATCATTTCACCTTGAGCATTAACCATCTGAAATCGATCAATAGCATTTCTCAAGTGATCGAGCGGGTTAAAAATGCTGGCTTTGTAGTGAATTCAGTTGGTGGTGAAGTGAAAGGTACTCCAAGCGATTTATTAGAACAGGGCTCGACCATGGCAGATCAACAGGCTTTTGTTTTTGCCGATGGTGCAACCTATCAAATTCCAACCTGCTTCTATGAGTTTGCTAAACGCTACCCAGATTCTAAAGGGAATATTTATCAAGGATTCGTAGCTGCAAATGCAGATAAAATATTTGAATCAACACATGCAAAAAAGTGATATTAAAGGGGTGTTTGTCGTCTTTTTTGGTAAAAATACGATTAAATTATCGCTTTAGTCGTATTTCATCTTTTATGTAAAGCAAGATCAATGTGTTTTTCTGACCAATGGGCAAAATGAATGAATATCACAGATAACTACGCCTTGGCTAAGCACTAAGGCACTGGTAGTTTGTAGGTTAATTCTTGAGCCGACATTTCGGTTTAATAATAGTTTGTAGTGATAACTAATAATTATAATTGTTTAACTTTCACATTCTCTTTGCTTGCATGAAAGTTGTAATTTTACAACTAGTTACTTGCAAAAGGGGTTGGGTGATCGGCATTTCTGATATGAACAAAAGTTATTTGTATCGCAGTGCGAGCAACACACTACGCTTATTCGTGTACACAATGAGCCATTTATGCAGCCAATCCCCAGGTTGAACAATACTGAAGAAGTAACCAAAACTAACCGCTCTCGTAATGCAATTGCTCTGGTTGTAACGGTATTGGTCGCTATTATCTGGTGGCAAACTTCCTATTGGTATGAAACCTATTTGCTCGAAACCCAGGGTGCTCAAATAGAACAAGAGCTTACCAATAATACTCAAGAGCTATCCGCGGGTTTATATAAAAGAATCAGTCTGATTGAAGGTCTGGCTGCTTTTATCGAAACAGAAATGAAGCCCACTGGAAATTACGATGAATCGAGTCGACAACGAACCCAAAGCTTTATGTCAGGATTATTTTCATCGATGCCTGGTTTACGTGGTTTCACAATTGCTCCAGAAGGTGTTGTTGAGCAAGTCTATCCCATGGAAGGCAACAGCCAAGCGCTAGGTCATGATCTATATAGCGATCCAAGGCCTTTCATGCAAAAAGCAATTCAAAGAGCACTCGCTGCCAAAGGGCAAATTACCCATTCTCAACCTTATGAGCTGAAACAAGGCGGACTTGGCTTGGTAGCGCGCTTGCCGGTTTATCAAGAAGGGCGGGTTTGGGGGATTGTTGCCGTTGCGTTGAATGTCATCCCGGTATTACGTGAAGCAAAACTGATTGACCCAGAAAGTAAAATCAACATTGCTTTACGTTCTGCTGATGGAGTGGTGTTTTTTGGAAATCCGGATATTTTCAAACAGACTAACTTAGTTCAACGCGTCAGTCTTCCCGATGGAGATTGGGAGTTAGCAGCGGTTTCGGTGATTAAAAATGAAAGCATGCAATTGCAGTTACAAACATTCCAAACTTTTTCTGCTGCTTTTTTGGTATTGCTCGGTGGTTTAATTGTTGCTTTCTATCAGAACGCTCACCGACGTGTCACTGAACATGGTCGAGCAACGTTTGCTTCTGACTTGCCAGGAGAAGAAATCGATTCGATTGGATTGACTTTGCAAGATATCCAGCAAGATTCACACGCAGCATCGTTGCAGCAGAGAAATAGTCAAACTAAACATAGGCCGCCGGGATGGTTACCTCCGGCATTGGCGTCTATTGCAATTATTTTGGCAAGCCTTGGTTTTTATTGGTTTCTGTTGGGCAATGATACCGATAATCGCCAGCTGGAATTGAATCAAGACTTAGCGGGGCTCAATAGTAAAATCCTTCATCAATTAAATGCGAATCAAGCATATCTAGAAATTCTTGCATTAGAACTTTCTGAAAACAGGTTGAATGCTGCAGATTTTATAGAAAAAGGTGGCCGTTATGTTCAAGATCATCCGGGGCTCATCAATGTTACCCTAGCTGACGCTGAATTCGTCATCCAGCAAACCACACCGTATGAAGAAAATAAGCAAGTTATTGGTTTGTCATTGTCATTGCCTGAGCCAAAACGTGCATCTAGATTGGCAAAAAATACCGCAATGTCGGTATACACCAAACCTTTTGTAGTAATACAAGGCGATTTTGCTTTTGAAATCTATGTGCCAATTTTTAAAAATGGTGAATTCTTTGGCACGCTGGGTGGCGTGTATTCACTTAGATCTCTGCTTGAGTCGATGACAACATCGATGGAGAGAGACCGATATTCAATCAATTTACTTAATGAATCAGGTGACATGCTATATAGCACGGGTCATCAAACAACAAATATTGCGCTAGCCAAATCGATTCCCATATCACCGCTAAATAATGCACTTTGGCTTAGCATGAGCGCTAAAAATAAATTCTTTAGCAGGCAAATGTTAATGCTGTTATTTCCTGCAGCATTATTTGTATTCGGCCTTAGCTTTGTCTTGTGGTTGCAGTTTAGAGAAAGTAGTCGTTACTGGGCAATCAATAAGGCATTGCAACAAAGCCAGCGATACTTTCATTCAATCGCTCATGGTTCGCCAATGGCGATCATTATCCATGATGCAAGCAGCGGGCAAATACTTTATGCCAATTCTCGAGCAGGTGAATTGCTTAAGGTAGATGAAGATTCAATTGCTGGCTTTTGTATTCAGGACTTCTGTATTTCTGAATGTGATTATTCAAATATTGTTTCTCAAGTTAAACAAGACTTACGCCTTGATGACCATGAAATACAAATGATCAATAACCATGAAGAAATCTTCTGGGGTGCTGTTTCTTCACAGCCAGCAACCTATGGCACTGGCTTGGCATTGATTACCAGCGTTACGGACTTAACTGAGAAAATTAAGTACCAAAAACGATTATATCGCCAAGCGAATCATGATGTGTTAACTGGCCTACCTAACAGAAATATGGCATTTTCACGGTTAAAGCAAACGCTTAAACTGGTAGAGGCTGCAGGTGAAAAAGCTGCATTAATGCTGATTGATCTCGATGGTTTTAAAAAGATTAATGATAATTTTGGCCATAGTGCCGGTGATGAATTACTGAAAGAAATCGCCAAGCGACTGAGCGGTACTGTTGGAAAGAACGACACCATTGCTAGGCTGGGTGGTGATGAATTTACCGCAGTGCTTAGTGGCTGGATCGATTTATCTGAAGTGGCAGATGTCGCCAATAGCATTATTGAGCAATGTGCATTGCCAGTTGCGATTGGTAATCATGAAGTCATGGTCGGTGCCAGTATTGGCATTGCTATTTACCCTGATGATGGCAATAACCATGAAAATTTAATGATTCATGCTGATGCCGCTATGTATCAAGGTAAGCGCGAAGGGCGTAATACTTGGCGCTTTTATTCTGAAGAAATGAGTGAAGAAATACGTGATCGGCTGATTATGGAAGGAGAGCTGCGCTACGCATTAGAGCGAGAGCAATTTCATCTTGAATATCAGCCGCTTTTTTCAGGCCGTAATGAAAAAATCATTGGTGCCGAAGCGTTGCTTCGTTGGTTAAATCCTAAATTTAACCAAGTTCCACCGTCAGTATTTATTCCTATGGCAGAAAGTCTTGGGCTGATAAATGAAATTGGTGAGTGGGTTTTGCAAACGGTTTGTAAAGATATAACAATCTGGCAAGAATGCTCATATATGCCAGAGTATATTTCGATCAATGTCTCAGGCTACCAATTAAGGAATGATGACTTCATTGATATGATCAAACGAAATTTGATTGATCATGAATTGCCAGGTTGTGTGTTGGAACTAGAGATAACTGAAAGCGCATTACTGGAAAATAATTTTAAAAACCTGACGATTTTTGAAAGTTTACACAAGTTAGGTGTTCGCATCGCCATTGATGATTTTGGTGTTGGCTATTCTTCGTTAAGCTATTTACGCCAATTCCCATTCGATACTTTAAAGATTGACCAGTCTTTTATTAAAGATGTACCGCACCAGCAAGCAGCCAGCCAGCTGATTAATGCGATTATCACCATGACCAAAGAATTAGGATTAAAGATTGTCGCCGAAGGGATCGAGAACGAATTACAACTCGAGTTTTTACGTTTATTAGATTGCGACCTATTGCAGGGATACTTTCTGTCGATTCCACTTAAAAAAGCTGAATTTGAAGCGATTTGTCAGTCGGCAAATGATGCATCCAGCTCTTTAAATGCTACTGAGTTTAGTATAAATAGCTATATGTCGATAAATGGTTCTTCAGAAAATCAGAGTCAATACAGCTTAGATATCGCTATTGAAAATACTAATAGCTCGAAAATACATGCGGTAGATAGTTTTGAACCAAGCCAAATGCTAGAGAAAGAAATAACCATTCCTGTAGCAAAAGAGAATGAAAATGAAGCGGTCACTGAACAGGCATCTTAATAGCAATTTAATTGATGCGAGATATAAGGCTCATGGTGCGATGTTATGAAAGATAAAAATGCTCATGATGAATTATATATCAATGCGCCGCACGGAATTGTTATTCATAGAGATTTTAAAGTGCTCTATGTAGATGATAACTACGCACAGCTATTTGGCTTTGAAAAGAAAGAAGATATGCTGAAAATTGGCAGTCTTTTAGAGTTAATCGACCCCAGTGAGTGGGATCGCTCAACCCGAACTTATCAAGCTGTGATGAGTGGTGAAAAACCGCCAACGGTTCATTCAAGTCGCAACCTGAATAAAAACAAACAAGAAATTAATGTACTGGTAGTTGACCATGTTATTGAATGGCAAGGTCAACCGGCAATGCAGGTAACTATTGTCGATCTAAGCCAACAGGTAAAGGCGCAAAAGCAAATACGTGATAGTGAGCGCCGCTATCGAGAATTGGTAGATGGTTCGATTCAGGGTATATTGGTTCATCAAAATTTTACGCCATTATTTGCAAATAATAGCCTGAGAGAAATGTTTGGTCTTCCCCTGTCTGCCAAGTTGTCTGAAGTTGGTGATATGATGGGGTATATCGATCCACAGCACTGGAAAGAGATCGGAGAAAAGCACCAGCAATTAATGGCCGGTGAACAAAAGCAAATTAAGAGTGAATACAAAGTTACTCATGTTGATGGTTCATCGATATGGGTCAATCTATTAAGCTCGATATGTTTTTGGGAAGGTAAACCTGCGGCTTTAGCGACGGTTGTTGACATGACAGAGCAAAAGCGATTGCAGCAAGCGCTGGAATACAAAGCCAATCATGATGGGCTAACTGGCCTTTTAAATCGCAATAGCATGTCTGAGATATTGGAAAGTGCAGTTCAAACTGCCAAAGATGAAACGTCAGATTTGTGCTGTATTTTGGCTGATATCGATGAATTTAAAAAGATTAATGATTGCTATGGGCACCATGCAGGCGACAAGGTGCTTAAGATATTTTCGCAGCGCTGTAGCGATAGCTTATTAAAGCAAGGTTCTGTCGGGCGCTGGGGTGGAGAAGAGTTTATCTTTTTAATGCAACAAGTCGACCAAATTGAAGGTGTTTTTATTGCTGAAAGACTCAGGCGTTTGATTGCAAGTGAGCCAATTGTTGTCGGTGATATTTCTATTTCGGTGTCAGCTAGTTTTGGCATTGCTCTATTGAATAGCCCTCAACAGACAGCAGAAGATCTGGTTGCGAATGCCGACCGTGCGCTATATAAAGCGAAAAGAAAAGGGCGAAACTGCACCATGCTTTTCAACGAAGAAGATCAGCATTCTTTGACGATATAGCTTGATTGTGTTTTTAGTCGTGTGTTTGGTAGTGTATTTGTTAGTGCCGCTATTTTTTAAATAAAACCCGAATTTTGTTTGGAACAAATGCTTGGTAGGCAAGTAGTTTTCTCTGCATGTCATACCAGGCATCAACCACGCAAAAAGCATCATCACTGGCGTAGCTTATTTGTGCCGGATTAAGATGGTCTGCTGCCCAGTTCGACAACGACTGCTTTTTGCTTTTTTTGAGTTTTTTTCCAAATAATTGAGCGACCATTTGCTTCGCGCCCATTTGATTTTTCCTGCCGAGACTTTTAAACACCACATCCAAGTCAATCAGATTATGAATTTGTACCGAGAAATCATTTTTAAAGCGTCGTCGATCACTGGATAAACCCAAACCTACTTTTCTGATTTCACCCGATTGTAATATATGGGCTAATGAGTCTAGGTTGCTGATTTTGTTGATTTGAAACAGCCAGCATTTATCTTGGCTAGCCAATTGGATTAGTGCGATAGGATGGTCTTGGCCGCCGCGTTTGAATGTTGGGCGTGATTCAGTATCAAAGCCTAATACCTTGTACTGCTTTAGCTCTGAAACTGCGTGTTCAATATTGTCGTCACTCACCAAAATTACTGGACGTTTATGGGTTTCCCAAGCAGGCATATGTTCAATATCTGCTTTGGAAATTTGTACCTCAAAGCTATTTCTAAGATTGAGAAAATCTTGTGCGGTTGGCAAAACATGCTCCAGGTTGGATGGATGACTTCAGTTTAACTTAAGTTTAAGTGTATCTGCTGAAGTCACCGTTCATTAAATAGGAGCTATATAAGCTGTTCTACCGGTTGGTGGCCTCTTGCACCCCTTAGTATTGCCTGAACTAACTCCTCCGCGTCAAATTTTGTTAAGGCTTCATCGGCACCAATTTGATGAGCGCGATCCACGCTGATCTCACTGGACAGAGATGTGTGCAAAATAATGTAGGCGTCTGCAACACTTGGGTTGCTGCGAACCTCAAAGGCGACCTCGTAGCCATCAAGTCCTGGCATTTCTATATCACTTACTAAAATATCAATCGGCTGACCAGCACTGGCAGCTGTTTTCATAATATCCAGCGCCTGCTTACCATTATTGGCCATTTGATATGGCACGCCTGCCATTTCTAATGCGCCGCTTAATTGGCGTAATGCGACAGCTGAATCATCCGCGACCAATATTTGTAATGACCGAAGTACTTCCAGTTCTTGCTGGTTAAATTGGTTACCGTTGCAATTCATTGGCGTCGGTAAAATGGTTTCCAGTAGCTGTTCCAGATCGATCATTTGAATCAGTTTATTATCGATTTGGGTAACGCCAACTATGTAAGATTGCTTACCAACCGTTAGTGGTGGTGGTTCAATATTTTTCCATTGACACTGACTGATTTGATCGATTTGGCGCACCAGAAAACCAACCGTTTGCCGGCTGCAGTCAGTAATAATGATTGAACAGCTATTCAATTCTTGTTCTGAAATAGGCAAATAACCCACAGAGGCAGCCATATCAATAATTGATATTGTCATGCCCCGAATATGAGTTGCACCAATAATACATGGGTGCGCATAGGGAATGGTGCGAACTTTTTGCCATGGGATAATCTCACGGATTTTTAGAGTACCCATTGCAAATTGACGAGAAGGAGATAATTGAAAAAGTAGCAATCCCTGAGATTGGCTGGCCAAACTAGACATAATGAAATCTTGCCGTAAACGGATAATCGAACGGAATATCGGCAGGGCTGCCGATAAGTTAAGTCTAAACGTGGCAGATGTTGTCATTGATCAGTTTACCGCTCAATCCCATTCTCTCTAACAGCTGATCTGATGCAGGATTAGCGATATTTTTTGTGAAGTGGCTCAGATTAATTAAAGCATCGGCCAGAATCGAATAGCTCGATTAAGTTAATGCATTGGCCAGCGTTAAAATGTCGGTTAGTTTTTGCGACGCTTGCTGCAGAGAACTGCCACAGCAGATTATTCCATCTTCATGGCCAGACATTACTGCCAGATGTGGTAGCAATGGTTGATTACCTTTCTCATTAGGCGAGTTGTCTTTTTCATTAGCGATAAGCGGCCGGCAAGATAAAAATAATTGCTGTAACGCGGTCACCATTTCGGTGGTGCCGTATTCAATATCCGCTGCGGTTGCCAAAAGATTTAATTGAGAGGCCGCATTAAACATTGCTGGGCTATGCACATGAATAACGGCATTAATTGCAGGGTCCAGCTGATAATAAATCGCATGGCTCATCGCTTCAGAACTGGGTTTGACCGGGCCAGTTGCCGAGACTTTCCCGGTCATAGGGTCGCAGTCAGTGACTTCACACCACCCTTGTCTTGCTAGTTGGGTTAAATGCCCGGTTTGAGTTCCAGAAATAATAAAACCTTGCTCAGATCGTTGGCTGATATTGCCAAAACCATAGCCCTGATAACGCTCAGCCGATTGGCCAATTAATTGCTGGCGCAGCATGTCGCTGCGAACAAGTTCCAATGTTTCAAGGCAGATATCATCGGCCAATGGATTTTTATTCCAGGAAAGCTGGAATCGAATCACGCCTTCTAACACATCTTCTTTTTGATTGGTTGGAGGCTGGCTCATTAATTTAATTCCTTGGTCAAAGTAAGTCATCGAACAGGAGTCGTAGAAAGCATTATTGTCGGAATTTTGTCACTAACTTGAAGCATTTTCAAAACAATCAAATTCATCTATAACAAAGCGCTGCAGATTCAACTTGTTGCGTTCAATGGCTTAAAACCTGCATATCGAATAGAAATGTATAGTAATACAGTTTTTCTTTTTAAAATATTCAAGTTTGCCGGTGAGTTGCCGTTAAATAAGTGAAGGTCTCACTGCAGGGGGTTTAAGGGTGCTTGCATCAACAGGTTTGTCAGGATTTGATGTTAACGGAACAGTTAAACAATTAGTTGCGCTGGAACGTGACCCTACGCTGGCAAAAATTAACAGAAAAGAAGCGATTTATCAGTCGCAAATTTCAGCATTAGGCAATATGAAGTCGAGTCTGTCAGAGCTGGAAGATGCGATGGAGAGACTCTCCAGGCCGAGCAGTTGGAATGTCATCAGCGCTAAAAGCAGTAATACCAACGCTTTAACCGTTTCTGCCGGTTCGTTCGGTACTGCCACTGGTAATCATCAAGTTGAAATTCAATCGTTAGCCAGTAATCAAACTTTAGCCAGTGCAACCTCGCCATCCCGAGATACATCGGTGGGTGCCGGAACCTTGACGATATCTATGGGCAGCTGGAATGCCGACGGTACGTTTAATTCAAGTGCCAGCGACCCAGTCACCATTACGATTGATCAGAATAACGACTCTCTGGAAGGAATAAGAGATGCCATTAATAAAAGCGAGGCTGGTGTTAAGGCATCGATTGTCAATGATGGTAGCGGTTATCGGTTGGTGATGAATGGTGATAAAACCGGCTCGCAAAATGCTTTTAAAATTGATGTTGCCGATGGTGATGGTAATTCAGCGGATGCGTTAGGTTTATCTCAATTTGCTTATACCGACCCGGCAACGACAGTAATGCAAACCACTAAAGCAGCGGGTTCTGCTCAGTTGGTAGTTGATGGCATAGCGGTGACTTCACAGAGCAATACTGTTGCAGGCGCTATTCCTGGTGTGACGCTCGATCTTAAAAATGCCGATGTCGGAACTAAAATCCGTGTCGATTTAACTGCCGATACATCATCAATAAAAAAAGAATTAGAAAATCTGGTCACTAAATATAATGATTTTATGAATATGACCAATAATTTAACTAAAGCCAGCAAGGATGAAGATCAGCGAGGGGCATTTACCGGTGATGCGTCAATTCGTTCATTGCAAAATCAAGTACGAGCTAAGATGACCGACCAATCTACTATCGAAGATAGTAGCATTCGTAGTCTTGCCGACTTAGGGGTTAAAACCAATCGAAAAACGGGCCTGTTAGAATTTAGTGCTTCTGACTACGATAGTGGCCGTTTGGATAAGGCACTTAAAAACAATTTAGATGATGTAAAAAACTTCTTTATTCCATCGGGCGCGAATACCAATAGCGGCGTAGATTTTTTAAGTTTTAATTCAAAAACCAAACCTGGTACCTACGATGTTGAAATCACCCAGCCGGCGACCCGCGGAAAAATGGTTGGTGATTCAACTGCGACAATGCCTGACTTTGCCAATGGCGGGAAATTCACCATTGATGATGGCAATGATGAAATGGTGCTTCGAATTGATGGCCACCAAACGCCAACGGTAAAACTAACCCAAGGTGATTATGCCAGTGGCGCTGAATTAGCCGCTGAAATAGAAAAACAAATTAATGCTGGGCTGTCAGAAAAGAGCCCGTCAGTTTCTGTTTCCTGGAATAACACTGACGGCCGATTAGAAATTTCATCAAACAGCTATGGCAGCGGTTCAACTGTTGCAATTAACTCAATCGAACAAACCGGCAGCTCGCAAAGCTTTGGCCTTGCTGTTGGCGGTGGCACCAGCGGGCAAAGTGTTAAAGGCACTATTAATGGTGAAGCTGCGACCGGCGTAGGCCGAACGTTAACTTCAACCGCAGGTGACTCCGAAGGTTTAAGGCTAACGATTAATGCCGGTTCTGCTGGCTCATATGGCTCAATTACTTACAGCCAAGGCTTGGGTAAGCAGGCCGATACTTTGCTCGATAGCTTTTTGAAGGTCGGTGTTAAAGATGATGGTAGCGACAGTGGCATGCTTAATTCACGAAAAATCGGTTTAAATAAATCGATTGATGGCTTGGATACCGACCGAGAAGATCTTGGCAGGCGAATCGCCCAATACCAAGCGCGATTATTTAAACAGTTTAATGCGATGGATGCAATGGTGTCTCAGCTGAATAATATTAGTAATTTCTTGACACAAACTTTAGATAACTTGCCAGGTTACGTCAGAAAAGATAGGTAATATTTAATGCAGTTTTGGGGTGTTTTTTTCTGAGTCATTAAAACATTAACCAGCTGCCGTGCTCTTTAAGCCAGCGGCGTTGTTTTTTCCAATCGGGGCAAAGCGACGCAACGCAATTCCAAAAAGCGGGCGAATGATCGTGGTGAATTAAATGGCTGGTTTCGTGCGCCACTAAATAGTAAATAACATCCAAGGGTGCTTGGGCAATCATCCAGTTATATTGCAGCTCACCATCGGTGGTGCAATGTCCCCACTTACTTTTAGTTCTTCGGTAGCTAATTTTCTTAATAGATACGCCAAGCTTCTCAGCCAGTTTATGGCTAAGCGGCGTCATGGTTTGTTCTGCCTGATAACGCCAATAAGCAGTCACTAAAGCCTGAATTCTTTCCGATTGAATGGTGGAGGCTTGTGGGTGGCTAACTAGAATTTGTTGGCTGTTATTGCTGATGTCGTTGTTGATGTCGTTGCTGATGTCGTTGCTGATGTCGTTGCTGATGTCGTTGCTGATATTGTGGCTGACATCCAGCGGGCCAACTTGTAAAACAATCGGCAATTGCTGGCCAAATAACATAGCCGATTTACCCGCTTGAAATGCTTGCTGGGCCGCTGCCATTGGCGTGTTGCAATGTTGCTGCTGCTGTTGTTCCAGCCACTGGCGATTTTCGGCCACCAGCTGATGAATTTCAGCCAGCGGCATGTTATGAGGGGCGAGTATTTCTATCGCATCGGAATTAAACCGAAATGCAATGCTGCCTTGGCGGCGGGTTCTAGTTATTTTCATCAAATTAATTACGATTTTTAATGTTGGGAGCGCGGGCGAGAGCCGCCCGCGCTCCTAAGTATTTTGTTATTTTAACTCGACTATTTGATCGCCAACAAAAATTTCTAGTAAATTATTCAAATAACCAAAGCCTTTCTCGGTCGGTGCAATCACTGAATTATCTTCCTTGATTAATCCTAATGAAATCGCTTTTTGGATTGAACTTTCAGTACTAGAAAGTTCTAACCCAGTCCGCTGTAAAAACAATTCACTGGCAACACCGGACTTTAATCTGAGCGCATTCATCATAAACTCCAATGGGCGATCTTCCATTGGAACGCTATTCTGGCCAGCCAGATAGCCTTTTTCAGTATTTAAATAATCTTTAGGATTACGGAATTTATGCCGGCGAATAATATCCAGCCCATCTGCCTGATTGGCCAAGGTTAATTTGCCGTGTGCGCCAGCGCCAATGCCCAGGTAATCACCAAAGCTCCAGTAATTCATATTGTGCTGAGATGGTTGGCCATCACGTTGCCAGGCAGAAATTTCATACTGATTAAAGCCAGCATCATTTAACAAACGGCTGCCCGCTTGTTGAATATCCCACAGCGCATCGTCTTCTGGCAGGGTTGGCGGATTATGATAAAACGCAGTATTAGGCTCTAGTGTCAGCTGATACCAGGAAAGATGCGGTGCTTCCAGATCCAGTGCGGTTTGCAAGTCTTCCATCGCTTGCTGTGGCGTTTGCCCGGGCAAGCCAAACATCAAATCCAGATTAAAACGTTTAAAGCCTGCATCATGCGCCATTTCTGCCGCAGCAATGGCTTCTTTTCGGCCATGAATCCGTCCCAGCTTTTGTAAAAACTGATCATGAAAACTCTGCACACCAATCGATAAACGATTGATCCCAATATCCCGATATTCCTTGAATTTAGCTGCTTCAGCAGTACCCGGATTCGCCTCAAGCGTGACTTCCATATTCGGCGCAAAAGCGATTCGCTGTTCAATGCCACGCAGCATCAAATTGAGCGCTTCGGGTGAGAACAAACTCGGTGTGCCACCGCCAATAAAGATGCTTTCCAGCTGATTAGGCCGGGCAAGTGATCGCTGATAGTACAGATCTAACTCACGATCCAGATCCTCCAGCAAGGCAGAGACATACTGCTGCTCAGGCAAAGCAGACTTCTGCTCATGTGAATTGAAATCGCAGTAAGGACACTTGCGAACACACCAGGGGATATGGATATACAGACTTAACGGGATCATAACATTCAACAATTTGGCAAGAGGTGGCGGGCGAGCTGACAACCCTTTGGGGTCTCGGCAGGCCTGTTTCAGCGGCGGCGATTATCTCAGGTTTAGGTGGGGAAGGCGAATGGGGGAAAGGAGGGCTTTTCCAGCGAGCTGTCAGTGATGGTGCGGATAAAATGTTGCTTGTGTTTGTTGTGCGGTGACAGGCAAAACTCAACAAAAGTTGACCGTATATGTTGATTAAATAGGGCGCTGAAAATGCATTTAATTTCAATTGGTTATGTTGTGTTTTTCAATGCGCGTCTGTTCAGCGGCATTTTGCCGATAGTTCAATCAATTGACATACACGGAATCAAAACATATTGTCGCCAGCAAGGCGTGAAAAGGTAAGCAGGCCGCTAGATTCAAGGCTTAGTGGCGAGCAAAAGAAGAATCTGCCTTTCACATTTATATAAGACTATGCGGCAAAAATGCGGTATAGGTCGCTGTTATAAGCCTCTGCGAGTTGAGTTAATTGATTCGATAGACACAAACAAAAAGGGAATAAATGCTGAATGCATATATCTAAGCTCAACCTTGTTAACTATAGAAACTTCTCAAATGCTGAGCTTTTATTTAATAAAGGAATAAATACCGTAATCGGAGAGAATGGATCAGGAAAAACAAATTTATTCCGCGCTATCAGACTGCTCCTTGATGATAACATGATTCGTTCAGCGTATAAATTAAGCGAGTTGGATTTCAATAGAGGCTTGGGTTCTTGGAAAGGCCATTGGATAATAATAAGTATAGAATTTGAAGAACTATCTCTGGATGAGGAAATACAAGCACTCTTCATTCATGGAGCTGCGAATATTCAGCCAGGAACGGTCGTGGATAAGGCTACGTATAACCTTATTTTTAGACCAAAAAAAGACATTCGATTGAAATTATCAAAGTTAGATGATGGTGATCATGCTGGTCTAAATGCTATATTATCTGAAGTAAGCTTGGATGACTATGAAACAATCTTCACAGGTAAAAGTACCGCAGATTTCAACGACACATTATTTTACAAGAAGATTTCAGGTGATTTCGATAATGCTATTTTTTGTGATGAAATAGAGCACCCAGAAATTGGAATAAAAGTCCCAGGAATATTGTCAGTAGCTAAAGAAGTATCATTCACTTTTATCCAAGCATTGAGAGATGTGGTTTCTGAGTTTCATAATAATAGAACGAATCCACTATTAACTTTACTGAAAAGCAAAAGCGGACAATTAGACCCTGCGGTAATAAAACCAATTACAGATAAAGTCCTTGATTTAAATACATCAATCGAGAATCTTAAGGATGTTCAAGATGTAAGAACTGATATATTGGACACAATCAAGGATACTGTCGGTGAAACATACTCGCCAAAATCAATGTCAATAAGGTCGGATTTACCTGCCGAAGCTGAGGCATTATTCCAATCATTAAAACTATTTATTGGAGAATCTGAGGAAAATTACGAAGGTGGAATACATGAACTAAGTTTAGGCGGTGCTAATTTAATATATCTAACGCTCAAATTACTCGAGTTCAACTACCAGGTTTCCAAGCAATCCTTTGCTAATTTTTTATTGATTGAAGAGCCTGAAGCTCATATCCATACGCACATTCAAAAAACCTTATTTGATAAGGTCAAGTACCCAGACACTCAAATAATATATTCAACTCACTCTACACAGATTTCAGAAGTCAGTAATGTGAGTAATATAAATGTCTTAGGCCAGGTGAATGGTTCATGTGAAGCTTATCAACCAACAAATAATTTATTACCTAAAGATGTTGGACGCTTACAACGTTACCTTGATGCGGTTCGGAGTAATCTTCTCTTCGCAAAGAGTGTTATTTTAGTTGAAGGTGATGCTGAGGAAATTTTGCTTCCCACCTTAGTTAAAAATCTTCTAGGTATAAGTTTGGATGAGTTAGGAATTAGTCTTGTCAACATACGAAGCACCGGCTTCAAGAATGTTGCAATTTTGTTCAATAACGACAGAATTCGAAAGAACTGTTCGATTATTACTGATTTAGACACTTCGATTATAGATACCACTCCTGATCCTCTTGATTCTCCTGCTGCTTCTAAATTTAGGAGAAAGTGTCTCGGATCAGAAGAAAAAGGAAAACAGCGAAAGTTAGATCTAGATTCTTTTTGCCAAGGAAATAATTGGCTGAATGTTTTTTATGCTTCAAATACATTCGAAGTTGATTTTATCTCATCTGGCAATGCAGACGCTGTAATTAACATAGTAGAAGATGTATATGAAGACAGAACAACAAGAGCTACCTCAAAGTTAGAGTTGGCATCAAAAGATACATCCATCTATGGCAAGCGGGTTCTTACGATGGCTGCAAATGAAGGAAAAGGTTGGTTCGCAATATTACTGAGTAATAACGTTGATAATCAAATCAAAGTGCCAGGTTACATATTAGATGCCATAAATCATTCAAGTCCGATAATACAAGATGAAATTTGGTTGTATATATTAGGATATAGACTTTCAATTATTGAAGAACGAGCACAATCAACTAATGAAATCATTGGTTGGGTGAATTCAGAATTACAAAAATACCGAGACAAAACAATTGATACTAAAAGTGTATTTAGTACTTTTGAAAAGTACTTTCCCCAAGACCCTATTATTGAGTTCATAAAGAGGTACTGAAAATGAATTTATGGGGTAGTGAAGACCTTAATCAAAGACAGGAAGATGCTATTCTCGAGGAAGGTAGTGTTTTTCTAACAGCATGCCCAGGAAGTGGAAAAACTCGAACTTTAACTTATAAAATCGCACATGAGTTATCCAGAATAAGTAGTGAAAAAAATTATGTTATTGCCATTACTTATACAAATCGGGCTGCGGATGAAATTCACGAACGTATAGAGGGCTTGGGAATTGATACTTCACAATTGTGGATTGGAACAATACATTCATTTTGTATGGAGTGGATACTAAAACCATACGCAATTTATCACGAAAACCTAAAGCATGGATTTAGAGTTATAGATTCTCACGAACGAGAGGTGCTATTGGATTCTCTGTGTGAACCACACAAATACATAACTCATTGGAATTGTGATTTTTATTTTACAGAGACTGGGTATGTTTTAGGCTGCCAAGATGAGTGGAAGCATGAAAAATTAAAAAATATTCTGAATGACTATTTCAATACTCTTATTAAAAGGAGAGAGCTAGATTTTGAATTAATACTATTTTATTCATATGAATTGATGAGAAGCCAGGATTCAATACCCGTAATACTTAGCAGCATATTTAGATTCATTTTGATAGATGAGTATCAAGATACAAAAAGCATTCAATATGCAATTTTAAGTGAGATATTAAAAGCGGGCGGTAGCAAAACTAATACATTTATTGTTGGCGATCCTAACCAGGCAATTTATGAATCTCTTGGTGGGTATCCTATGGAAGTTCTTGAATTTGAGAAATTATCCAAAAAGAAAATGAAGCTCATGGAACTTTCGGACAATTACCGATCATCAGAAAAAATAGTAGATTACTTTGGTAACTATAATTTCTTTTCTACAAAAATTATAGCCGCATCAAAAGATAGGTATTTTAATAGTACTATTTCTTTCGATAAAAATGTAAAAAAAGATCAGCTTGAAACGGTCATTATTCGATTGATTAAATACAATGTGGAAACATTGAATATTCCACCTTCAGAGATCTGCGTTATTGCGCCGCAATGGGTCACCTTGGCGAGTATGACGCGGAAATTGGTTTCATCGCTTCCAGAATATGAATTTGATGGTCCTGGAATGGTTCCTTTTGCTAGAGATATTGAAAACTTCTGGTATAAACTTTCTAAGATTGCACTCACAACAGCCTCACCAAATATGTATATTCGCCGATTGCGATGGGCAGGAGAAGTGCTGAATGATATGGAATCTTTCGGAATCAATATTTCTGATATAACAAAGAAGTCTATTTTACGAACAAGTAACTCGATTGTATTGTCAGATAAAGAAGGATTAGTCTACTTAACGAATTTTTTCGAAGCTTTCTTTAGCAGCGTTGCTATCCCATTTCGAGAATACGCTCCCCTCATTCAACATTACGATGCCTTTTTCGAAAGTTCTCAATCTAGAATTGAAAGACTTAGGAAGGATGGCGCTGAATTTATTGGGGATATAAACACATTTAGAAAGGTTTTTAATACCAGATCAGGAATAACAGTATCAACTATACATGGAGTTAAGGGGGCAGAATTCGATGTGGTAATTGCTTACGCTTTATTAGAAGGTATGGTTCCACATTTTAGTGACCCCAAAGGTGAAGAAAGCTCGACAAAGCTAATGTATGTCATTGGTTCAAGAGCTCGTAAGAACCTCCACTTAATTTCTGAATGTGAACGTTTTAATGTAAGAAAAGAAGAATATCAGCCCACTAAGGTATTGTCTGATTGCAATTTTGATTATGATTGCGTGAAAAATCTAGTGGGCCTTGGTAAATAATGCCGGCTTATAACAAGGCGCTGCTACGGAAAATTTACTCGCTGGCGCTCAAAAATTTCCGCAGAGCGCGGCGTTAGTGCTCATCACACGGATAGAGAGTTTTAGTGAATTCTATACTTGATAATCTAAAAACCGAAGGCATTGCGATAGTTGAGAATATATATTCACAGGATGAATTAATCGGCTTGGCAAAATCTATCGGTAATATTAGGCCGCATCCTAATGGAGAGGATGTGGCCACATTAAAATCAAGTGATGGTACAAACTCTCTTACTGGGACTTTTAGCAGTACTTATGGTTTGTCGATGTTCCCTTTTCATTCCGATACCGCTTTTTGGGGCCTACCCGCGAGGTATATAATAATGGGAATGTTTTCAACGAGTCGGTGCACGACTAACTATATTTCACTAAGAGATATCGAGAGATTTATATCTGATGATTTCCTTAGCAAAGCACGAAGAGCCATATACCTAGTTGAAACGATTGAGGGTAGTAAATATACGTCTCCTGTTTTTGAAGTAAATGACAATTATGGATTTCGATTTGATCCTAACATTATGACGCCTGCGAATGACTATGCCAAAGTGTTTCATGAGGAGTTGGTAGTCGCCATGAACAGAGTGGAATCAATTAAAATAGATTGGAGTGGCAACAAAGCTGTTATTTTTGATAACTGGAATTCTTTGCACAGCCGATCAGCAGTAAAGGACGAAAGCCGTGAAATATTTAGAATTTATTTGGAGAGTTAAGTGAGTTGGGACAGAGATTCATTATGGACAAAATCAAAGCTATATTTTGAACGTTCATTTGAGGTTGATAGAACGGATGATGTTTTCGGGTTGTGGTGTGCGATGGGGCTAGAGTTGCTATCTCGGTCGACGATAGCCAACTTCAGTCCAGTTCTCTTGGCTGATCCAGACAAAGAGCAACGCCATTTATTGTCAGCACTGGGTTTGGGATCATCAACCGCCCAACGTAAGTCAATCCCTACGAATCAAGTACTTCGTTTGTGTAAGGACTTGATTCCTCAATTTACAGCTGATGAGCTTTCGGTAGCTCTAGCCCTTGCAGGAAGGAGGAATGAAGAGCTACATTCTGGTACAGCAGCATTTATTGAATATAAGCACCAGACTTGGATTGGTGGATTTTATAAGTGCTGCAAAGTCTTAGCCGAAGCACAAGGCGAAAGCTTAACTAGCTTGCTGGGTGAGGAAGAGGCCCAAACAGCTGATAGAATAATCGAACAGGTTAATACTGAGGTCACAAGTAAGGTCAAAGGTAAGATAGCTGCTTTTTCAAAAGTCTTTGGTGAAAAAGATCCCGAAGAACAAGATAGCTTAAAGCTGACTTCCGAGGCGAAAGGGGAGGCACTTAGTCATCAGCAACATCATAGAGTCGAATGCCCCGCATGTAAGTGTGTAGCTACAGTTCAAGGCGATACGTATGGGCGAGAACAAATAGAGAATAAAGAGGATGAGATAATTGTTAGGCAGTCAGTGATTCCAACAAAATTCTTATGCGAAGCCTGTGGTCTAAAGCTCAATGGGTATGGCGAGCTAATAGCAGCCAGTATTGCCGATCACTTCACCCACCGTGTGCATCATACGCCAGAAGATTATTATGAGCTTGTAGATCCTAATGATCGAGAAGCTATGGACTCATATGCTGAAGATCATGGTTATTATCATTTCAGCAATGACTAAGGCACTAACAAAGCGTTGCATCGGACAAGCCGATGAACGCGGCGTTATATACCAAGGAACGTTATGAAGTTGATTTTTAGTATGTTTTTATTATCCCTATCTTTATCAAGCTTCGCTGCATTAGATGATAAAGGCATTAAAGATAAAGTTAGGATTATATCTAAACTCTATGGTGATAATTATGCCGTTCTTTTACCTAAATCGATTAAGACTAAAAAAATGGATAGGGCCGGAGTAACTGTTATTTCTTTTCATATGGAAGGCTTTTCTGGTGGAAATAATTCATCTCAATTTATTGTGTTTTTGAACTCGGATTCTCAAAATGTTATGGGTATTCACCCTTATTATCATCATAGAAATTTTTACGATATAAATTCAGCTATTTATTCCGATAAAGTTATCACTATTAACTCTCCTAGCGGCGTAATTTCATTTTATCGTAAGTATTCCATATGGTTGTCCAGTGCAGAGCAAATTGGTATATAACAAGCATTTAAACAGGGACAAAAAACAGTTGGATTTTGCTCCTTCGTCGTTATTTTAGCCAACAGTTTTTTGCCCGTTAAATGGGCGTTAAGTGCTGCACACTTACAACATCCGAGTATAGTGAAAGTTTGATTATATAAGGTCCTAAAAATTCAAATTCATCAACAATAAGTGAGCTGTCAAAGATGAAAAAAATCACCATTGAAATATTCAACTTGAAAACAGATTCACTTGTCGACTCTGTAAGCATTCCGGCTACCTTATTAAGTTCATTTTCGGAGTTATTTCAAGGAAAACTATCAGCACATTTCAACGAAAATGGAGATAAGCTTGATTTACTGGTTGAGTCCGCTAAAAATCCAAATTATTCAGGCGTACTTCTAAAAATTGAAGAAAATGATGAGCGCGTTGTAATCTCTATTGATTAATTAGCGCGGTAACTTCGGCTAGTTACAGCTTCAAACCGGCCTCTTTGCTCGCAAAGAATACAACACAAGAATAACGCCACCCAAAGCATTGCTTATACCTGCCAAAAAACATTTGATTTCTCATTCGGTTGCCATTGATTTAATCTTTAGCAACCGTTGATTTTTGCAGGAGCGGCACTTGAAAAAGTTGTCATTTTCACATCATGCCAGCACCCAGAGCTATTTTATACGATCCGAAAGAAAATCCCTCACTTCCCTTTAAAGAGCGCACGTAATTTCGCGTTGTGTTAGGCGAGGGTGGCACTCTTTATAGATAAGCTCAAGGCTGTGGTGAAGATCCAACGCTACTTAAAAAACACCGTAAAAATTACGATCATCGTCGCCAATGGATTGTCGATAGAATTGATCGGTTGAGTCAGGCATTTTCGGTTGATATTGCTGCTTATGCTGTGATGTCGAATCACTATCATCTAGTGGTTTATGTCGATGTCGAGCGTGCAAAAAGCTGGAATATCAAGCAGGTATTATTGCAATACTGCAAAGTGTTTTCGCCTCATCCATGGGTTAAAGATTATTTAGATCCAAACAAGCACGATTTACTTACTCAGATGCAGATTCAATGGGTTGAAGAAGCGGCCAACACGACTTATCGCGAGCGACTGTATTCCATTAGCTGGTTTATGCGCTCAATTAATGAGCCACTAGCACGAATCGCTAATGCAGAAGATCGTTGCAAAGCTCAAGCTCTACTGGATGAGCAGGCTCTGCTGACTTGTATGACTTACGTTGACTTGAATCCGCTACGCGCCGGTATTGCACAAACTCCGGAAGGTTCTGATTACACGTCAGTTCAAGCCCGAGTGGAAACAGAATTGTCCGCGAGTAATCATCGCAGGAAAAAAAGCCGAAAAAGAAACAATCAACACCGGTATAATTATAATTTTGCTCGATTAAAACCTTTTGTCGATAGTGAAACTAAGCCCAGTATTAATATCAAAGATAAACCTCAGTCACTGCTATTTAAATTAAAAGATTATTTGGAATTAGTGGATGCCAGCGCTCGCATGGCACGAGCTGATAAAAAATATCATATGGACAGCAGTTTGCCGCCAATTTTTGAGCGATTAAAAATTGAGACTGATGCACGTTGGTGGGCTAGTACCATGAGCGGTCGCAGCACTGCAATGGCCAGTGCGCGACAGTTTGCCCATGCGATGGGTGACGCGCTGAACCTCAAACAGTTCAAAGAGCGGGTCAAGCAACAGACGGAGGCTTGGCGACAGCAAACACAAGCACCTGAGAAGCAGCCGCCTTCTTGATGTTCATTTTTATTGAGAGGGTTTAAGTCAGAAGCTTTAAAATCAGATGTAATTTCAATAACCGGAGCTAATCCGGTTTTCGCTGTGGCATAAATTCAGTATAATTGTATTCGAAATACAAAGAATACGGTTTTAATTGCAATGAATACCAGTTTTTGTCGTTACCCTAGTCATTAGAATTTTTGATTAGGGCATAGTTAAAATCATGGGTGGCGTTGTTTTTTGTTTTTTGTTAGCGTGTTGTTTACGATTCTATGGAATATGAGGTTATTGCTAAATCTAATAGTGTAGCTTGTTGTCTATCAAGATTTGCTAAATCCAATAGTGGGATTTGTTGTCTATCAAAATTTGGAAAATCTATAGGGTAAAATCGGCTTACAGGTAATAATGGATTAACGCCTGATTTCGCGTGCTGAGTTTGTATCTCGGCTAATACTCGCTGGCGGGAAATTGTTATTTCACTTGCCAAAACTTCTAAAAATGCAGGGCCGCAACGATAATGTCCTGACAAATTATTCCAATACATTAACTCGCCAAGTGCATAATTTTTTTGAGTATAATGATCGTAATAATCTTCTGTGGGTGAAAAGTAAATTTCTCCTGCAAATAAGACGGAAGAGAAATGTGCAATGGTTGTATGTCCTGATGTAGATGAAAACTTTGCTGGTAATAAAAATATAACATGCGGCAGCTCTTTCTTTATAACAAAATCAAATCTCCCTGTTGGATTGTAAATATTGCGATTTGGTTTTTCATTGTAACTTCTTGATCTGGTTGGGTGGTGTGTCTTATATTCAATTACAATATATTTTGAGTCGATATAAAACAACCGCTGCTCAGGTATTTCACATAATTGTTTTCCATTTACCATCTCAAATGTCCAGACTTTATTTTCTCGGGCTTCTTTTTTTTGCTGATTTTTTTTCATTATATCTTTTGAGATAATTCTTGAAGCTCATTCTGCTCACCTGACTAGTAGTATTTGTTAATGGAGATAGTTATCCGATCAAATAAATAAATAATTTAGAAGATTGTAGATAAGAGAAAGAGACTACTCATTCGCGAGTTTGTGATAATAGTCAACTTTAAGATCATAATTGAGTAGTTAGTGTCATGCTGCTAATAGCTTTTAAGGCCGATGTCAGCTTGATATTAAGTCATCAACACATTCTGTGGATAACTCTGTTGGTAAGGCAGGTTTTTACGGTTAAGTCATTGTTTCAGTTTCATGACTCATATTGGTTAAAAAACAACCAATTTCACTGTTTGTATAATGACGGGCCTTGGAACGTCCGCTTGCAGGCAATGCTTCTGTTAAAAGTTTATAGCCGCTGTGTGATGCTGAGGCCTGAGGGCGCTATATTGAATTTCTTCTGGCAGGGGCAATTGCACTAGCTTGAATGGCGATTGATTTGGTAGTTTCATTGGTGAATGGAAGGCCGAGCTCTAGGAGCGCCAGAGTGAGAAGTTTGAGTAATGTTTCTGGGTGTCGCATTGATTGAGGGAGTTTTTTGAGGATAATATGCATGCCACAAAAAAGTGCTTCGGCTAGCATCCCATTCCAGCTTTCACGCATTAACTCAGGCACTCCAGTATTGGCTGTATTTACATCTGGAGTAACACCAATAGCCTCCAATTCGCTCTCATACCAAAGACAAGATCTCTGTACTGATGGGCTAACATACTCAGCAAAATTTCTATGGAACCACCCCGACAGTCTTTGTGCTTCTAAAAAAGTGCTGGTGTATATGACAACGGTATCTTGCCGTAAAGCTTCAGAGCAAATATTGGTAAACTTTACTCTTGGATAAACTTGGTGTGTTTGGCAGTAGCTTTTCAGTTGTAGTAGGAAGTCCTTTGTATATTGTTTTGAAAAAGCCAGATATATACGAAAATTTATTTCTTCATCTTTAATTGGGGAGTGAGTTAAATATACCTGAAGTTTTGAGAAATATCTTCCTGACATTCTAGAAAATTTGAGATCGAATTCTTCTCTTGAGTGATAAGCAGAGTCTAATTTGAATATTAAAGAGTATTCTGGAAAAACATTAATTACGTCTTTCAGCTGGTCAAGGTAAGTGGAGGTTCCTTCGCCATCATTTGAATGCATAAATTTTTTATATATTTGATCGCTTGTAAACGCCGTGGTGAAATGTTCAAAAAAAACTTCATCACAAAGCTTTCTTAAGTTCGGCACTACGTTCGTAGTGCTAATTGAAGAAAATAATAAAACTAGGTTTTCTATAGATGGCTCAAGGAAGATGAGTTTAAATATGAAAGGAAAGAAGCGTTTGTTTTGATTGAAATTCTGAGTGCCTACAGTTTCTACAGCGGCAGCTGAATCTAGCGCAAAATTTTCACTCGTATGAGTGATGATGTTTCTATCTGTATGCTCTGAAATTGGGTGAAAGGATACTTTGCCTCCTAAAAGCGTTTGGCGTTCTTCGGGAGCGATTCTTGCCAGAATGGATTGATAGCGTGCAGGGCCCTTTAGTTGGCAGTGATGAAGGTATTTTGAAAAGGTGGATAGATCCATTTTATTTTGGTGCCAAGAGCATTTTTTTTGAATGTTTTCAGTCTAGCAGAAGGGCCAGTTGTTCTGAGGAGCAACTTAGTACTTTCTAGGGAGAAGTAGGATAGATTATTAACAATGTTTGCTGAAACTAACTGGAATATATAATCTAGCTCTTGCGACGAAAAACATTCGCTAAACAGCATTGAGTAGTAGGGGACAGTGGTATTGGCCAGTTTGTGTTTTGATCATGACAAGACGCAGTTAAAACCAGAATCGGATTCGGCGTTAGCGGTTATTACCGATCATATAAAAAAACGCCGACAAAAATGTCGGCGTTTTTTTAGATCGATTGTTTTTTACTGGGCATAAAACTTATTGGAAAATTTCAATGGAATGCTAGTGCTTCCTGTTGGAGTCACTTCCAATTTAAACCTGAGTGTTTCTTCGTTGGCGAAGCGAAAGTCACTCAAGTAATAAATTACTTTGCCTTCGTTAATTTGTTTAAATTCCAGTTGGAATTTTTGCCCAACTAAGTTAATGGCAGTGCCGGTAATGGTCGCGGTGTGGCTGATTGGATTCAGCGGGTCGGTACTTTGATGTATATTTTGCAGTGAAATATTTAACATTCCACGGTAACGGTCACGAACAATTTTATATTCTTTAGCAGTTTTTGCTGGAATATCGGTTGAATAGAAACTGCTGTAAAACACTTTCCAATCGCCCGATTCTAGCGGCAAAGTATTCGGCGTTTGTGCTGCTAAAAATTGGCTGGCAAGCAGGCTGCATAAACTAATAAGGCCGATAGTTAATTTTTTCATTGGTTTTGTCTCATTTACCTAATTGGTAGATCGCAATTTCACCGAGCAAGTTCGGCAGTAATTTCATGCCAATACTGGTTTGGTGCTGATGGTCGACCACGGTTCGAGTCAGTACTTTTAATTGTTTATCATTGCACAGCGTTTCGAAATCTTTAAAAGTGCAAAAGTGAATGTTAGGTGTGTCATACCAGCTATAAGGTAATCGTTCAGTGACCGGCATTTTACCTTGGCGTAATAAATAAAGCCGGTTGCGCCAATAGCCGAAATTAGGAAAGGTCACTACGCACTCTTTGCCAATTCGTAGCATTTCATCCAGCACTAAATCTGGATTAGAGAGCGTTTGTATGGCTTGGGTCATCACCACATAATCAAACATATCGTCGTCGAAGTCAGACAGGCCAGAATCCAGATTTCGCTGGATCACATTCACCCCATTTTCGATGCAACGAACAATGTTGTCTGGCTCTATTTCCAAGCCATAACCAGTGACGTTGGCGTTGTCTTGCAGGGTGGCTAATAAGGTGCCATCGCCGCAGCCTAGGTCAAGCACTGAGCTGCCAGGTTTAATCCACTGGCGGATAATTTCCAGATCAGGACGCATGATTCAGCTCCTTAATAATCTGCTTCATATGCGCTGAGAAAACCTGCATGTAATGCGGAATCGGCATTAAGAAAGCATCATGGCCGTGATTGGCTTCTACTTCGGCATAACTGACTTGTTTGCGCGCTTCAATTAATGATTTAACAATTTCCTTGGAGCGTTCAGGCGAGAAGCGCCAGTCGCTGGTAAAGCTGACCACCAGAAAATTACATTGTGCCGGTGATAAAGCTTCGGTCAGGTTATCGTTATGTTCCGAAGCGGGGTCGAAATAATCGAGCGCTTTGGTCATCAGCAAGTAAGTATTGGCATCAAAACGATGAACAAACTGTTCGCCCTGATAACGAAGATAACTCTCTACTTCGAATTCAACATCGTAATCGAATCGATAACCACTAGTGCGTTGCTGGCGACCAAACTTATGCTTCATTGCATCATCAGAAAGATAGGTTAAATGCCCGAGCATTCTGGCGAGCTTTAAGCCAGTGGCGGGTACTGCTTTTTGCTGTTTGTATCGACCATCGAAAAAATTAGGGTCGGTACGAATTGCCTGACGCGCTACTTCATTAAAGGCAATGTTTTGTGCTGATAGCTTGGGTGCTGAGCCAACTACGATACAATTTCTTAACCGATGCGGCAGCTGAATCGACCATTGCAAAGCTTGCATGCCGCCTAAACTACCGCCCACCACCGCAGCCCATTGTTCAACACCTAAAAGATCGGCCAGCATGGCCTGGCTATGCACCCAATCTTTTACTGTCACAAAAGGAAATTCTGGGCCCCAGATGTCGCCTGTCGCAGCGTTGATGCTTGCCGGACCAGTTGAGCCGTTGCAGCCACCTAAATTATTCAGGCAGACCACAAAAAAATGATCGGTGTCGATGGGTTTGCCGGGGCCAATCGCGCTATCCCACCAGCCAGGTTTTTTATCTTCCATGCTATGAAAACCAGCCGCATGGTGATCGCCACTGAGGGCGTGGCAAATGAGAACGGCGTTGGATTTTTGTGGGTTTAACTGGCCATAGGTTTCATAGACTAGTTCAAAACCGGGCAGCGTTTTTCCGCTAACCAGATCTAACGGCGTATCAAAGCTGGCCTTTTGAGGCGAGACCAGCCCGACGGAGTTCGATGGAATATCTTTGGGCATTAAGCTGCCTGACTAAAGCACCGTAAGTTAACCGCTGAGTTTAAATAGCACGCTTGTCAGACACAAGCACCAAAGGTTGTCCTGTAGTAGTTAATTTCGGCGTGTAGGCGGGTTGATCCAGCGAGACCTCAATTTGTTGCAGTAATTTTTTCTGCTGATTTATCTTATCAGCCAGCGCTCGCAGTGCTTGTTGACGACGGCGAGCATCTTGTCCCGAGCGGCCTAATTTATTCAGTGACTTTAAATGCTGCTGCATTAAATGTTTTTGCTGATGACAGTGTTCTAGCAATGGCTGTAATGAACGATGACCCCATTGCTGGATTTGTCGCTGCATCATTCGAGTTTGCTGCAATACCTGATTGACCGAGGTATTGAAAAAGAAACGGCTAACCTGATTTTGAATGCTGAGGGTCATTTTCAAGCTGGTGCTGAACTGTTCTGTTTCATTACGAATATGGGTCAGACTGTTCATTTGCAGTTCAAGCTGCAGTGCTTTGGGCGCAGGCACCGGCACTTTGAACTGTTCATCAAATCGATGAAATACAGATTCTTGAAGTCTGGCGGCCAGTTTAATTTGATGATTCAAACGAGCCAAATGATTATCCAGATCGTGGAAGAACTGGCGCATTGCCGCTGACAAACCTGGCGTGGTCCAGCTGCTGTCTAAATTAATTCGAGTACGTTCGACCATTTGATTAACTTGCTGGTCGCTGACAATGCTGCGCAGTTGCCGGGCCTGCATTTCGATTAATCGCTGGCTGGCTCGTAAACTTTGCAACTGGCGTTGGTAAGTGGTCTGTCGGTTGCGGGTCATGATGACCAAGCGATCAACATTTTCCCGATTGCTATTGGATAACTGGGAAAGTTGCTGCTGCTGTTGCAATACCTGCGAGTGACGTAGCTCTAAATGGTTATTGCTTTGCGCGATCATTAATTGCAGCTTTTGTGCACTTTGGCGAACCATTGGCTCACCGCGCTGGCTAATCAGTAAATCGGCCAGTAATTTTTCCAGTCGGGGTAAATTACTATTTTCCAGCATGCGGTAATCGTGACGGGCTTTACCTAATAAGCCTTGTTTAGCTGAAATCGGCAGAACCTGGTCGGTGGTGAGTGCCAGCTGACTTGCTGTGATCTGGCGTAATTTGTTTAGCATGGTGGCTGGATCGTTACTCGGATCCATATCATCGCTAATGGTGTCGGCCTTATTCAGCACGGCAATTAAATTGCCATTGCCGTTAAAGCGCATCCGCATGACCCGTTCTTTCCAGATAGAAAGATCGGATGCAGAAACTCCGGCATCAGCTGCCAAAACAAATACCACAGCATCGGCAGAAGGCAATAAGCTGAGAGTTAATTCAGGTTCGCTGCCTACTGCATTTAAGCCGGGTGTGTCTAATACTCGCAGACCTTGTTGCAATAATGGGTGCGGAAAACTAACCATTGCATGACGCCAAGCCGGAATAGAAACCATGCCCGGTTGTTCGTTGGAGTTTTCTAGCATTGCCGGATCGAAACCCAGTGCTTCAGCATCTGTGATGCTAACCAAGCGTGTTTCGGTCACTTTAGACAGAGTACTTTTAATTGCTTCAGGATCGGTCGATGACAAAGGCAGCTGTCGCCAACATTCTGGTTTTTCTCGCAGTTCCATTAAAGACAATTGCTGTAAGCGAGTTTCAATCGGCAGTAAGCGAATCCAGCTTAGGCGGGTGTCATGATCGAACATTAGCTCGGTAGGGCACATGGTAGTGCGACCAGGTTGGGAAGGTAGTACCCGGCAGCCGAACTCAGCAAAGAATAAAGCATTAATCAGCTCACTTTTACCGCGCGAGAACTCACCGATAAAAGCGAGCGTGAGTTGATCTCCAGAAAGCTGGCTTTCTAATAGATCTAATTCTTCTTCAGCAGAATCTGTAAGCAGACGATTATTGGTCAGCCACTGGCGATATTCATAGGCTTTCGACAGCAACTGCTTGCGCCATTGGCTGCATGCTTGAAAGTGTTTATCAAATGCTGCTGTTTCCATATACCTAACTGCCTGAAGCTGAAAAAACCCGAATAAATTATCAATCCGGTAACTGGTTTACGAGTTTACAGGATTATTGATCAGTTATTAATAGATTTAAATGTGACGAGTAAGGCACATTTAGCAGCCACTAATCTTACTGACTGGTTGTCGAGTTACAGGAGGTTGATCAGGCAGTCGGGTGCAAGCTTTTGTTTTAATGTGTGTAAAAGACAACATACTCCGGAAATACGGCTCTGGTAGGGATTACGGGACGAGTTGTCTGGTTTTTTTTAGCCGATAAAAGCCTTCACAATAGCTTCCTTGTCTATACCTGCATCAAAGATTTAATGCAGGGGACGTTAGATTCGAGGGAGATATAAGGCGATGAGACTAGAAGTTGTTGGATCACCAAAAGGGATTCGACTGGTCAGCCTGAGCTTTGAAATTACCAACAATGCCAAAATTGGTATTGATGATGAATGCGAGATTATTTTGCCACCATTTGGTCCTTTGGAAGGCAATGATGCAAAGCTGCTGCAAATTAACCAAAACTGGTTCGTTGAATCGCTCAGTAATGACCGTTTAGCAATTAATCAATCGGATCAATATCTTGCTCAAGGGCAGCGAGTGATGCTTCGTCAAAGTGACACATTGTTTATCCGAGGCTTTCATCTAAAGGCTTCTTTAGGCCAAGAGATAAGTTCAGTTAGTTCGCACTTGTTTCATAGCATTGAAGATCTATCTGCACTCTGTCCTGATTCTGAACGGCAAGAGCACGAAAGCCAGCTTAAGCAAGCTAAACTGATCAAAGCAATGGAGTTTGCACTAGAACAAGCTTTGGTTGAATTTGAGCCTTGGCGAGTAGAAAAAAATATCAAAGATCGACATAAGCATCCGCTAGGTTTAGGGCCAAATTATTGGAAGGAGTACCATAAGTACTTCGATCGGATGGTTGCGGAACAAAAAATCAAACAGAAGTTTTTTTCCAATTTTTGGGAAAGCGTCGAAAAAAATGGAGGCAGTCTGTGAGAAATTTCATTGCTCTGATTATGGTGCTGTTTTTAGCTAGTTGTGCTGGTGGACTTCCGTTTGTAAATGACAAGCCAGCAGAAGAACCACAAAAAATTGTTGCTGAGCCAAAGGCTAAAGCACCCATCAAGAAAACCAGCAAACCCAAAGCAGCCGTAGCACCAAAATTAAACATACAATTAGTTGCTGATAAAGGAATTAACGTCAATGCACTGGGGCAGTCTTCACCGGTGGTGGTTCGGATTTATCAACTGAAAGATCTCAGACAATTCGATGCAATCGGATTTATTGATCTTTATGAAGATGATGGTGTTTTACTGCAAGGTTCTTTAGTTAATATTCGTGAGTTGGATCCATTAGCGCCAGGTAAGAGTACTCGGTTACAACTGCCACTTTATAAAGCGACTCATTATGTAGCCGTGATGGCAGCGTTTTCAGATTATGAATCGGGTATACCATTGGATGTGATTAAGGTGAACTCAAAGAAAGTTAGTAATTTAAAGATTCGCCTGACCGGCAATAAAGTAAAAATCTCGTCAACCAAGTAGCATTTTATTTGGAGTGCTTATTCAAGCAACGATAGGATTTGTTTAGGTAGCTTGGTTAGTTGGCTGATTATAAGCGTTTGCTACAACTATTCTGTTTTGACTCCAGAACCAATTGATCTTTTAAGGCGTGCGGCTGAATATATTATTCAGCCGCAAACCATCATTTGCCACAGTTAGAACTGGCGAGCTAGATCGGTCAGACTTAAGGTAATTCCGCTCAAGCTAATCTCTAAAAATTGCAGTAATAGAATGACTGGGATTGGGCTTAGATCCAAACCACCCATTGGTGGCAGTATCTTTCTTACCGGTGCAACTATTGGTGCAGTCAGTTGTTCAGTCAATTGGGCGATTTGAGCCAGTGATGGGTTTTTACTGCCAAAGGTGAATACCCAGCTGAGGATGATTTGAATAATCATCGACCAGAAGAAGGTATTGATCAGTAAACTGAAAAACTCACCCAAAGTTAGAATTGCAATGGTCAGTACTGGTGGTGCAGCCAGCGGACTAATACTAATTAACAGTATTAGTTTGACTGCCGCCAAAGCAAAAACCAATGCTAAAGACGCCATGTCGAGCCCTTTAAAACCAGGAATTATTCGGCGTAATGGGCGCAGTGGTGGATTACTTAAACGAACCACTGCCTGGGAAATTGGATTGTAAAAGTCAGCTCGAGCCCATTGCAGTAAGAACCTCAAAAGCACGATCAACATATATAAGTCAAAAACGCTCGATATGAGAAATAGACCTGCGTTGGTCAAGGAATTCATAGTGTCTCCTGGTTGGCGAATTGTTCGCCCATTTCAATCGATCTTTTTTCTGCAGCATGCAGCGCCCGATCGACTAACCCAATAAAATCTTCATCAATAAACTGGTTTATTGCTGCGGCCGTGGTGCCCCCGGGTGAGGTAACGCGACGACGAAGTTCAGCTGCATCTAGTCCAGTTTGCTTGGCCATTTGTGCAGCGCCATTGGCGGTAGCTTGCACTAGCTGTGCAGCTTGTTGTTGATTCAAGCCTAGCTGTTGTGCAGTTTTTTCCATTGCTTCCATTAATAGAAAGAAATAAGCCGGGCCGCTACCAGAAATTGCCGTCACACTGTCGATCAATGATTCCTGTTCAACTTCTACCACTTCTCCGGCAGATGACATCACTTCAATTGCTAATGCTTTTTGTTCAGCGGAGGTACCTTGGGCATATAAACCACTAATACCAACGCCGAGCAAAGCTGGTGTATTTGGCATGACTCTGACCAAGGATATGGAATCACCCAGCCAGCTTTTCAATGCACTACAAGTGATTCCTGCGGCAATCGATATCACAACCGATTGTTTCTGGCTCAAACTTTCTGCCAATGCCAGACAAACTTGCTGCATAATTTGCGGCTTGATCGCTAAAACAATCACATCAGCTTGTTCAGCAACCTGTTGGTTATTATCTGCCGTTGTAATAGAAAATTGTTGCTGAAGCTTATTACGCGTTTCGGCGGTCGGGTCACTAACAATAATTTTTTCTGCTGGCCATTGATTAGCAATAAGTCCACCAATCATGCTGGCTGCCATATTGCCGCCACCGATAAAACCAATTGTGCAAGATGCCATGAATTATGCCTCGTTATATTTAGGGTCAGGCCTTGGGCCAAAAATATCGGTACCAATGCGAACCATGGTAGCGCCTGCTGCGACGGCGGCTTCTAAATCACCAGACATACCCATAGACAAGGTGTCAGCATCCGGGCAAATTTGCTGCAGCTGTTTCAGTAAGTCTTGCATTGGCAAAAGCTCTTGCTTTTGTGCTTCAAATCCCTGCTTTTGCATTGGAATGCACATTAAACCGCGCAGTTTGATATTGGGTAGTTGGCTGATTTGTTGCGCTAGTGGTATCACATCAGCCACTGCTAGGCCTGATTTAGCAGGGTCATGACTAATATTGACCTGCAAACAAACATTTAATGGTGTTAAATGTTGCGGGCGTTGATCATTTAAGCGTTTGGCCAGTTTTAACCGGTCCAATGTGTGCAGCCAATCAAAGTTTTCAGCAACCGCTTTAGATTTATTCGATTGCAGTGGGCCAATGAAGTGCCATTGCAAAGAAAGCGCTGAAAGAGCGTCTATCTTTTCTAGGGCGGGTTGCAAATAGTTTTCACCAAACGCTATCTGCCCTGCAGCAACTGCTTGGCGAACAGAATCAACGGAGTGATACTTGCTGACGGCCACAAGTTGCACTTTTTGAGTGGCTTGTGAGTGCAAGATTGCTTCAGAAATTCTTGTCTGAACGTCGGTTAGTTTGGTCGCTATAGATTTCATTTATTGAAGGATAAACAACGAGAAGGTATTTTGGACAGGATTATACTGTTCTGCTTCTGGGGATGATATGGACATTACCGAACTGTTGGCATTTGCCATCAAAAATAATGCCTCCGACTTGCATTTGTCGGCGGAGATGCCGCCAATGATTCGTGTCGATGGTGATGTGCGCCGCATTAACGTCGAGTCGTTGGATCACAAGACGGTTAGAGCGCTGATTTACGACATCATGAATGACAAGCAGCGAAGGGACTATGAAGAGTTCTTTGAAACTGACTTCTCATTTGAAGTACCTGGGCTTTCACGTTTCCGTGTTAACGCCTTCAACCATAATCGTGGTGCCGGTGCGGTTTTCCGTACTATCCCTTCGACTATCTTGAGTCTGGAAGAACTGGGCTGCCCGCCAGTTTTCAAGACAATTGCTGATAATCCACGCGGCCTGGTATTGGTTACAGGGCCAACCGGTTCTGGTAAATCAACCACATTGGCTGCGATGGTTGATTACATAAACCAGAATAAGTATCAGCATATTTTGACCATTGAGGACCCGATAGAATTTGTCCATCAGTCTAAAAAGAGCCTTGTCAATCAGCGTGAAGTCCACACTGATACATTGGGCTTCTCCGAAGCACTGCGTTCAGCGCTTCGTGAAGACCCGGACGTGGTTCTGGTTGGTGAGATGCGAGACCTTGAAACAATCCGTCTTGCGATGACTGCAGCAGAAACGGGTCACCTAGTTTTTGGTACTTTGCACACGACTTCGGCAGCAAAAACAATTGACCGTATCGTTGACGTATTCCCGGGTGAAGAAAAGTCGATGGTTCGTTCTATGTTGTCTGAGTCATTGCGAGCAGTAATTTCGCAAACACTACTCAAACGAGTCGGTGGCGGTCGAATTGCAGCCCATGAAATTATGTTGGGTACACCGGCAATTCGTAACCTGATCCGTGAAGACAAAGTGGCACAGATGTATTCCACGATTCAGACCGGCCAATCGCAAGGCATGCAAACTCTGGATCAAAACCTGAAAGATATGGTTAATAAGGGAGTAGTAACTCGTTTGGATGCGCGTGAAAAGGCGCATAACCAAGCTGAGTTCTAATTTCGGTATTACAAGGAGTTGTTGAATGGATTTTGAATCCCTGTTGCGGTTAATGGTCGAAAAAAAGGCTTCTGATTTATTTATAACTGCAGGCGCTTCGCCTAGTTTGAAAATCCACGGCAAATTGGTTCCGGTTACTCGGACCACTTTGCCACCGGATAAAGCGCGTGATGCAGTACTAAGTCTGATGACTGAAGATCAGCAAAAAACATTTTCTAGAACTAAAGAATGTAATTTTGCTTTGAGTGCCGCAGGTATTGGTCGCTTCAGGGTGAGTGCTTTTCAACAACGCAATCAGTCAGGCATGGTTTTACGGCGGATCGAACATAATATTCCGACTTTGGAAGAACTATCCCTTCCGCCGCAAATTAAAGATATTGCGATGGCACGCCGTGGTTTGGTAATTGTTGCCGGTGCAACCGGTAGCGGTAAAACCACCAGTCTTGCTGCAATGATTGGTTATAGAAATCAAAACAGTAGCGGTCATATCATTGCGATTGAAGATCCTATCGAATTTATCCACCAGCATGGCCAATGTATCGTTACCCAACGAGAAGTGGGTCTGGATACTGATTCGTTTGAAACGGCTTTGAAAAACTCTTTGCGCCAAGCGCCAGATGTTATTCAAATTGGTGAGATTCGTAGCCGTGAGACGATGGAATATGCATTGGCTTTCGCTGAGACTGGCCATTTATGTTTAGCAACCTTGCACGCTAACAATGCTAACCAGGCGCTGGATCGAATTATTAACTTCTTCCCTGAGGATCGTCATCGTCAAATTTGTATGGATTTGAGTTTGAACCTGAAGGGCATCGTGGGTATTCAGTTGTTGCCAGCACTGAACCGAAAAGGGCGTTGTCCAGTAGTAGAAATTCTACTTAATACGCCGTTAATGTCAGATATGATTCGTAATGGTGAATTCCATCAGATGAAAGAGTTGATGAAAAAATCGACTGAAAATGGCATGCAGACTTTCGATCAGGCGTTGTACCGATTATATCAAGGCGGTGAGATTGCCCAGGATGTAGCGCTTCATCATGCGGATTCGGTGAATGATTTACGCTTGATGATTAAAATGGGCGATGTAGCAACTGCTAACGAAGAAGATGGAGCAGAATCTGCGGCAGATGCGGCACTTTCTGGTTTGGAGCTAGTTGACGACAAAGGTCTCCATTTCTAATTCTCGCAAGATGTACTGAACAAATAAAACGGCAGCTAATTAATAGCTGCCGTTTTTATTTACAGGGACGTAATGTATGTCAGAAGGAGGCAGGAAGCCGGTCTGACGATTTACAGGGCCGTAATGTATGTCAGAAGGAGGCAGGAAGCCGGTCTGACGATTTACAGGGCCGTAATGTATGTCAGAAGGAGGCAGGAAGCCGGTCTGACGGTTTACACCCACAAAAATTAAATCACTCCAAGACTGATCAACAAAGATAACAATCCAAAAATTAGGATCACGCCGATAATGCTGACAATCGGACCGATCCGTAGGAAGTCTTTGCATTCGAGTAAGCCGGTGGCATGAGCCAATGCGTTTGGCGGTGTCGATACCGGTAATGACATACCCATTGATGCTGATAAACCGACACAAATTGCAATCATTTTCAAGCCGCCAATATCACCAAGGCTTTCAATGGCAACCGCCATCGAAACGGCAATAGGCATGAGTAAGTTAGCGGTAGCAGTATTGGACATGAAGGTCGCCATTGTCATAGAAACAATCGCCATCAATAACACCACCATGCTGCCGCTGAGCGTATCAAATGGAATTGCTTTTACCAGCAATGCTGCAAGTCCGGTTTGTTCTAACGCCATTCCCATGGCGATACCGCCTGCGACCAGCCAGAGTACATCCCAGTTAATGTTCTTAATGTCGTTTTTATCGATGATTCCGGTAAGACTAAACACGCATACCGGAATTAGAGCGACCGAGTAAGCATTGACGCCATGGAAACCAGAAGTAATCCACATAATCACGGTGGTAGAAATGGTTGCGTAAACCAAAATAGCTTTTGGTGATTTATCAAATTGCTCATCGATTGACACTTGTATGTGTTCAATTTTGGTTGAATAAAGCTTACGCAATGTCAGCCAAGCAACGGCTAGCATCACCATAGCCAGTGGAATAGCAAACATCATCCAATGGCCGAAACTCACCGCGTGTTCACCGGTTAGGTAGCGAAATGCAATCGCATTCGGTGGCGTGCCGATTGGGGTGCCCATGCCGCCGATATTAGCCGCAAATGGAATACTCAAAACCATCGCTTTTACGCCGGGGTCGGCTTTATCCATGTGCAGCAATAGCGGTGTAACAATAGTCAACATCATCAATGTGGTGGCGGTATTACTCATAAACATCGAGAACACTGCGGTGATCAGCATTAAGCCGAGCATAACAATGTGGAACTTAGTGCCAAATGGCTTGAGTAGAACCCGTGCTAAGTTGATGTCTAGTTTGTACTTGGTTGCCGACAGCGCAATAAAAAAACCACCCAAAAACAGAATAATTACCGGTGATGAGAAGCTGGCAAATACTGATTTGTAAGGAATCAGGTGGCTGGCTTCAATCGAGTTTCGGATAAAAAACGGAGCCGAACTGGAGGTGGTAGCAATCATCAAAGTAATGATTAGCAATGAAGTTGCGTAGGCTGGAACCGGTTCGGTTACCCAAAGTAAAGTCGCTAGCAGGAACAAGCCTAAAATATGCTGTTGAACCGGTGTTAGCCCATCTAAAGGAATCATGTCGAGCGGAATAAAAATAGTCACCAGGTAAATAGCAAAAATAATTACCAGGGTGGAGATCTTGGACTTCATGCTGGCTCCGTTGGAAACTCATTGGCCCTAAGATGATTGCGAAATCGAAAATTTGATTAAATGGCCGTTTCGCTTTGTCACTGCTTAATTGGCAAACTGCTCAATAGTTGTCATACCTATTACAAAATAGAGATTACTCCTGCTATCGAGGGATAGTTTTGCGGCACGTCAATGACTGCCAACCATTACTGGTCACTTGGTTAAGTTAATGAATTCGAAACTTGTTAGTGGGCGTTTTGTTTTCGTTTACATCGAACGAATATTTAGCTGACTAGGTGCCATATTTATTGGTGGTTAGCTTTTGAAAGTGTCTGGCTGATTGAATAATCAGCCAGATTTGAAGTTCTTTGGTGGGATGCTGTGTAGTGAAATTGCCGAACTGAAAACGATAATGCCGAGACTTAACTATTTTCTCTGAACCAGCTTTCAAGAATTAAAGCGGCAGCGCAGCTGTCGACAGATGCTTTATCAACCTTGCCAGAACCGCCTAGTTCGTACAGTAAATCAATGGCTTCTCGGCTACTTAAGCGTTCATCCACTCTGCCAATTTTAAGTCCAAAGCGGCCTTCTAGTCGGCGGCTGAATTTATCGGCGCGCTTACTAATCTCTTGCTCTTCACCAAACATGTTTAGTGGTCGGCCTACTACCAGCAAGTCTGGCTGCCATTCATCAAACAGCTTTTGTAACAGATCCCAATCAGGTATCCCGTCGCGCGCCATCACTGGTTTAATCGGCTGTGCCAAGCCAGTAAATGTTTGGCCAACTGCAACACCAATTCGGCGCAGGCCATAATCAAAAGCAATAATGGTTAATGTTTTGTTGTCAGTTGCGCTATCAGGCATGGCCAGCATTTCCCTGGAAGAAAGCCGCTTGAATGCCGAGTTTTTTCAAACTTTTTTCCCAGCACTTGTAAGGTGGCGTATTAAAAATAAGATCGTTGTTAACCGGAATATGTAGCCAAGCGTTACTGGCCATTTCTTTTTCTAGCTGCCCGGCATCCCAGCCGGCATAACCCAGTACAATTCGGCTATCGGTTTTTGCCGAACATTTAGCCAGCAGTTCTAGCATGTCGTGAGAGCTGGTAACGTTGAGGCCACCATTCACTTGTAGCGATGACTGCATTTCCTGGCCATTGACCGGACGGTGAATCACAAAACCGCGCTCCAGCTGAACAGGCCCGCCAGTAAATACCATTTTCTCTGCTTCTGGCCCGTCTTCTGGCAACTCCAGTTGGCGAAAAATTTCGCTGCTGTGTACTTTGGTTGGCCGATTGATGGTGATGCCCATTGCGCCTTCTTCATTGTGCTCAATCATCAGCACAACGCTGCGGCAAAAATATTCATCTTGCTGGCTAGGCATTGCGATGAGCAGGTGGTTTTTCAGTGAGCTACTTGTCATTGGTTTTGATTAAGGTCTGGCGGAAAACGAGCGAGGTGGCGGATTGTAGCGAGTTTGCTAGGGTAGAAGAAGTGTTTCTTCTACCCTGAGGTATCAAAGGTCGTGGTGATCTAACCGGCAAAGTACTTATAGATTAATTGCTGCTAGTGGTTAATCCACCAATTTCAAACTTCCAGGTTCGGATGATCACCAGTTCTTGGTTGCCTTCCAAAACGTCTTGTGGAATAGCTGAAAAAGGTGATGCCAAGGTAACGATTCGCTTGGCTGCATCATCGAGAATTAAATGGCCGGATGATTGTAAAATCTGCACAGTCTTTACTGATCCATTGCCGTTTAATGTCACTTCTAGCTGTAAATCTCCTTGAAGGCCCTGCTTTTTAGCGCGCTCTGGGAAATTAAGGTTGCCAACTCGCTCAATTTTAGTGCGCCAGTCTTCTAGGTAAAGCGCATCAGCAGCGCGGCGGGTGGCCACAGTAATGAATTTTTTAGTCGGGCGTTTAGCTAGCTGATCTTGTTGTTTGCCTAGTTGAACTTGCTTGGAAGCGATTTGCTCCCTGAGCGCGAGTAATTGGTCAATTTGTAGCTCACCCGGGCTGTCATCATTATCTTGAAAAGGTACGGCCGCGATACTTTGATCGCTGCTGCCAGTAGTGGTAATGACATTTTTCTCAGGCTGGGGTTGCTGGGTGGTGCTCGGTGCGACCGGATCGGGTGCAGTTTCCTTGAATTGTTCGTCAGGTGTATCAGCTAGCTCTTCAACAAAAGCCTGGCGAGATTCCTCATTCACCCCGCCACCTTGCTGATTAGCCTGTGCGATAAAGTCTGCAACCACTGGCTCGTCATCGGATTGATATTGAGCGATGGTAACTTCTAATGCTGGCGGAATTTTTGGTTTGGCCGGCGAAGAAAAACTAAAGCCAATGCCAAAGAAGATTCCAAGGTGTATCACCAGTGCTAATACAAGGCTGAAACCAAAACGATCGACATCCTTACGTTTGCCAGGTTTAGTACTCTCTAATTGCATATCTGGTGTTTCACTCCCTGAACCAGCGGTTGCTTTGTTCATCAGTTTACAGTTTTAAATTAAATGCTTTAGTGAAAAAGCTCATCTTCCAGCATTTGTATGAAATCGCCCGCAATGTCGAGCCCAAACTGGTGATCGAGCTCACGGATACAAGTGGGGCTGGTGACGTTGATTTCGGTGACACGGTCGCCAATTACATCCAGACCGACAAACCACAAACCTTTTTCTACCAAGGTTGGGCCAATTTTTTCAGCAATGGCCCGATCGCTATCTGATAGCAACTGACCAACGCCTCGACCACCGGCAGCTAAGTTTCCTCGATTCTCACCCTTAGCTGGAATTCTTGCCAGTACATGAGAAACTGGTTTTCCATTAATAATCAATATGCGTTTGTCACCATCGGTAATGGCGGGCAAGTAACGCTGAGCCATAAATAGTTCTTGATCTTGATGGCTAATGGTTTCAAGGATTGCACCTTTATTGGGATCATCTTCACGAATTCGGAAAATGCCGCTACCGCCCATCCCATCAAGTGGCTTAACGATGATATCCTGATGTTGCGCTAAAAAGGCTTTTACCTGATTACTATTTCTAGTAACTAGCGTTGGAGGCGTTAATTCAGGGAACCAGGCGGTGAACAGCTTTTCATTACAATCGCGAATACTGGATGGACGATTGATTACCTTGCAGCCTTCGGCCTCAGCACGTTCGAGCAAATAGGTCAGGTAAACAAAATCCATGTTGAAAGGCGGATCTTTGCGCATCAATACGACATCCAGCTCCGCTAGAGGATGATCGGTGCTTTGACTTTTTTGATACCAGTTTTCAGTGGTGTCTTGAAGAGTGACCTGACAGCTTGTCGCAAAGCAACGGCCTTGATCAAGCCATAGATCTTTTGGTTGTATATAGTAGATCTCCCAGCCTTTTTTCTGGGCTGCCAACATCATGGCAAAGCTACTGTCTTTGTAAGGTTTAATGGATTCAATCGGATCCATAATGACGCCAAGTTTACGGCTCATAATGACTGCATTCCGTGGTCCCTGAAAAACGGCATCTTAAATCAGACGCCGAACAATCGCCATCAGTCAAAGTGACTTGATGTGAAATGATGGCTTGGTCTGCTGGCAGGCTATGCTGATGTATGTTAAAAACCAAAGCCTGTACAGGTAGAATCTGCATCGCAAACGTGAGTTCTGATTCATTATTGCGTAAACAGATCCTTAATTACCTTCAGCCACCCAGGTGGGGGAGCATGGAAAATAGTCTTGAAGGGCTCAAGGTGATGGTGATCGACGATTCGAAAACGATTCGTCGCACTGCCGAAACCTTGCTCAAAAAAGTAGGTTGTGAAGTCATCACTGGTACCGATGGTTTTGATGCGCTGGCAAAAATTGCGGATCACAAACCTGATATCATTTTCGTTGATATCATGATGCCTCGTTTGGATGGTTATCAGACATGTGCGCTGATCAAACACAATCGAACATTTAGAAACACACCGGTCATTATGCTGTCGAGTAAAGATGGTTTATTCGACAAGGCAAAGGGACGAATCGTTGGCTCTGACCAATATTTGACCAAGCCTTTCAGTAAAGATGAGTTGCTAGGTGCAATTCGCTCTCATGTATTGGAAGCGCGCAAGGCCTGACGGAGATTTGAATGGCAAAAATCATGGTGATTGATGATTCTGCAACTGAAATCAGAGTGTTGCAAAATCTATTGGAAAAGAAGGGCCATCAAGTGAGCGTTGCCTTGAGCGCTGAAGAAGGCCTAAATATGTTACCAGGCGCTTCGCCTGATCTGGTGCTAATGGATGTAGTCATGCCCGGCATGAATGGCTTTCAAGCAACTCGTAAACTGAGTAAAAACCCGGATACTTCGCACATTCCTGTGGTGATCGTTACCACCAAAAATCAGGAAACCGATCGTATTTGGGGATTGCGTCAGGGAGCAAAAGGTTTTTTAACTAAGCCAGTTGCTGAAAATGAGCTATTTGAAACCATCGAATCGCTGGTCGGCTAGGGAGAGAGCCAATGCGTCAGATATCTGGTCAATCTGCATTTGAAATATTGAAGGCAGTTGAAGCTGGAGCCAAACAGTATGCCGTTCCCTTACCGCGACAGCAGGCACAGGGAAAAATCTGGAGTGGTGTTGGGTTTCGGCTGGGTGACCAGTTGCTGATGGCACCGCTGAACGAAGTAAGTGAAATTCTTTATCCAATGCCTTTAAGTCGATTACCGGGAACGCGTAATTGGCTTAAAGGGATCGCGAACCTTCGAGGTCAGTTAATTCCTGTGATGGATTTATCTGGCTTTTTTGGTGGCGTCCCGGTTAAGGATAGAGGCGGCCGAATTCTAGTGTTGAACTATGAAGGTGGTAGTACTGGTTTACTGGTGAATCAGGTGCTGGGTTTACAGCATTTTGAAGAAAAAGAAGCCATAGACTCACTATCTTTAAAAAGTCCGGCACTGGCTCGCTGTATTCAAGGTGGTTTTGAACGGCATGGTCAGATCTGGCCTGTGTTCAGTCCCCACGCTTTGTCGCAGCACCCGGACTTCCGGAGAGTTGCCCTCGGGTAACTAAAAAGAATACCCATGCGGGCAGGAGACCCGCGCTTAACGAATTAATGAGGCCAGGAGCCAAGCATGAGTGCAAACGCCAAGCCCAAGGATATGACCCAGCAGGAATCGAACAAGGAGGTTATTTTTTATGGCCTATTGTTGTTTATTCTTCTGCTCTTGATGGGTGGTACCTTCTTGCTGTCACAAAGAAAGGCAGTACACGATGCCGAATATATCGCCCTTTCAGGTGAGCTTCGGATTCTTTCTCAAGCAATCCCCAAAAACGCCAGCGAAGCAGCTGCCGGTGGTGAAGAAGGCTTTAGAGCCTTGAAGCAAACCAGGGATCAGTTTGATGAGATCTGGAATAAGCTGAATAATGGTGATAAAGCTTCTGGCTTGCCGTCGTCTGACAGCAACATCATGGCAAACAGTCTGAGCCCGCTGCAGAAAACTTGGGACGATACTAGTGAAGATGTAAGTGCAATTCTTGCTCGTCAAAAATATGTATTGGATTTGCACCAGCTGGCTCGTGATTTGAGTGAAGCGGTTCCTAATATGCAGTCTGAGTACAACAATCTGTTGAACCGACTGATTCAGAAAAAAGCTGCAGCTGATACGGTTTATCGTTCTTCACGTCAAATCTGGTTTGCAGAGCGTATCGTTAACTCAGTACAGCAAGTATTGAACGGTGGTATCGGTGCCGATACAGCCGCGCAAAGTTTCAACCGCGATGCGACGACTTTTGGCCGAGTGCTACAAGGTATGTTGCAGGGCGATACCAAGTTAGGCATTGAGCGAATCAATGATCCGCGTATCCGCGAAAATCTGCAGCAAATTGCAGTATTGTTCTCGCCGGTTCAAGAAAACATCGAAAAAGTACTGGAAACATCTCCAGAGTTAGAAGAAGTGCGTGCCGCATCGGATAGCTTGTTCCAGTTAAGTCGACGTTTGCTTCAGCAAGCAACTAACTTGCAACAAGATTACCAAAACCAGCCTTCCCAGCGATTAGAAAGCTACTTGATGATTGCGTTCGCAATTGCAGCATTGGGTATCTTGGTGCTGTTGAACTTACGTTTGCGTCGAGATGCTAACAGTCGAATATCTGAATCAGATGTTCGTTTGGACAGTGAGTTGGGCCAGAACCAGAAAAACCAAGAAGCGATCATTCGATTACTGGATGAAATGGGTGACTTGGCAGATGGTGACTTGACGGTACAAGCAACGGTAACCGAAGATTTCACAGGTGCCATTGCTGACTCGATCAACTACTCGATAGAAGCACTGCGAAACCTGGTAACTACCATCAAGCAGACGGCAACTCAGGTTGCATCGGCTACCGATGAAACCCAGGGCATTGCAGCTCAGCTGGCCAACGCTTCTGAATCTCAGGCACAAGAAATTGCCGGAGCATCAGCTGCAATCAATGAGATGGCAGTATCTATCGAACAGGTATCTTCCAACGCATCTGAATCAGCCAAGGTTGCAGAAACTTCAGTACAGATCGCCAATAAAGGTTCTGAGGTTGTACAGGGTACGATCGGCGGCATGGATACTATCCGTGAGCAGATCCAAGAAACCTCGAAAAAGATCAAGCGACTGGGTGAATCTTCCCAGGAGATCGGTGACATCTTGTCTCTGATTAACGACATTGCCGATCAAACCAACATTCTGGCATTGAATGCTGCGATTCAGGCATCGATGGCCGGTGAAGCAGGTCGAGGCTTTGCGGTAGTTGCCGATGAGGTTCAGCGTCTTGCAGAGCGTTCATCTAATGCAACCAAGCAGATCGAGACATTGATCAAAACCATCCAGTCTGACACCAACGAGGCCGTTATCTCGATGGAGCAAACCACTTCTGAAGTGGTGAAAGGTGCGCGTCAGGCAGAGGATGCCGGTGTTGCTCTGGAAGAAATCGAGACGGTATCGAACAGTCTTGCTGATCTGATTCAGAACATCTCCAATGCTGCGCGCCAACAGGCGGCTTCCGCAGGTCATATTTCCAGCACCATGAACGTGATCCAGGAAATCACCTCCCAGACGTCATCCGGTACTTCGGCAACCGCCAAGTCTATCGGTGAAATGACCTCTCTGGCAGATGAACTGAGACGCTCGGTTGCTGGCTTTAAACTGCCGCAGTAACAGGATTAGCACATGGCGACTCGTCCATGGTATTTGCAGCCACTAACCGAAATGTCCGATGAGGAATTCGGTCGGTGGCAGCAACTAGTCGAAGCGAGAACCGGGATTTATTTACCGGATCATCGGCGTTCTTTCTTGCTCACCAGCCTGGCAATCCGCATGCGGGAAAATGGGGTGAAGAGCTATGAAGAATATTACGACTGGTTATTGGATGGGCCGCGGGGAATGGTGGAATGGGCAACGTTAGTTGACCGACTCACAGTACATGAAACGCGTTTTTTTCGGCACCAACCTTCATTTAATCTGGTAGCAGATTATATCGACAACCAGCTGAAGTTAGCTACTGGCGATAATTGTTTACAAATGTGGAGTTTGGGTTGTGCCACAGGTGAGGAAACCTGGTCTTTGGCGATGCTGGCGGATAATTGTTTAAAGCATGATGCCAGTGCTGAGTTTTTTAGCGTCTTTGCCACAGATATCAGTTTGCCTGCTTTGGCATCAGCCAGAGAAGGGGTTTACACCAGTCGTAGGCTAGACGGTATGGACCCTGGATTGGTCGATGAATATTTTATCAGGCTGGAAAATGACCATTATCGGGTAATTAACCGATTAAGGTCGCGCGTATGTTATTCCCAGTTAAATGTGCTGGATCTGAATTACAGCCCCCTGCGAGGGGTACACATCATTTTTTGCCAAAACCTATTGATCTATTTCAGTGAGTCGATGCGACGACAATTACTGGATCAGTTAGTCGATCGTTTGGCGCCAGGTGGTTTGCTGGTGCTGGGACCGGGCGAAATGATCAATTGGGATCACCCGGGATTAACTCGGGTGGCATATGACAATACCTTGGCCTTTACTCGAACTTAGTTCGAGCTGGCAGGAAGCACGGAGAAGGCATGGCGGACAACCATGATCGGATGGCCCTTAGTTGGGTTAAGGGGGAGATAGAGGTCACGCTGGAGCAGGCTAAAGCTTCGTTGGAATCCTATGTGGATAATCCGCGAGATATTGCCCAGTTGCGCTTCTGTCAGGCTCACCTGCATCAGGTTCAGGGTACACTCCAGATGCTGGAGTTCTATGGCGCAGCATTGCTGGCTGAAGAGATGGAGTCTCTGACAGCCAAGTTGATTGAAGATGGTGAAGATCTTCAAGGCGATGCTTGCGAAAGCTTGATGGCAGCAATGCTTCAGCTCCCAGCCCACCTGGAACGCTTACAAAGTGGTGAACAAGATTTGGCAGTGGTTCTTTTACCACTACTAAATGATTTGCGTGCAGCACGCGGTGAAGCGTTGCTGACTGAAAATGCGGTTTTTAATCCCGATTTTTCTTTGATCGACCATGTTATTGCTGAAGGGGTAGCCACTCCAGATGCGGCACAAATTAAAGTGCTTCGACATCAGTTTCAGCTGGTGCTGGTGGCTATTTTCCGCAATCAATCGCCTACGACTGCGCTTGAAAAAATGCAGCATGCGACCGATCAACTTTCTCTTTTGTTACGAGGATGGCCGTCAGCTTTACTGTGGGAAGTAGCAGGTGGATTCCTTGATGTACTTAGAGAACATGGTATTTCTGCATCAGTAAAAGTCTTATTGGGTGAATTGGATCGGCGCTTACGACTATTGCTGGAAGCCGGCCAAACTGCGCTCAGAGAACCTGCACCAGAAGATCTTCTGAAAAACCTGCTGTATTACATTGCCAAATCACGCATAGATACACCTCGTATTCAATTGTTGCGCGAAAAATTTCAATTAGAAACCGCTTTACCGAGCGATCAGGTTATTGAAGGTCGTCGCGAAGGCATGGCAGGCCCAGATAAAGCGGCACTGCAAAGTATTTACCTGGCGATCAGCGAGAAACTTTCCAGCGTTAAAGACAGCCTGGAAGAGTTGGTGCATCAGCCAGAAGAAAAAAGAGATTTAACCGAAGATATTGTTACCCTAGAGCAAGTTGCCGATACATTAGCGGTTGTTGGTTTAGGTATTCAACGTGAAGCAATTCTGACCCAAGTTGAACAGCTAAAAACGATTGCTCAAGGTGATCAGGGCTTCAATGCAGAAGCAATGATGGATGCTGCCGGTGCTTTGTTATATGTCGAAGCGACATTAAAAGGTATGAATAGTGCTGGTGAGCAAGCTGAAGATATGCATGCGACTATTCTTGACAGTGAATTCCAGCAAGCAAATGAACAAGCATTGGCGTTATGTCGAGAGCACCTTTCTGAAGCTAAAAATCTGATTATCGATTGCTTGAGCAGCGATTGGCACCAGCAGCGACTAGAAGCCGTTCCTCAACTGTTACACCAAGTTTATGGTGGTTTAACACTGGTGTTTGGCCAGTCTGCCGCCTTGATGCTAAAAGGTGCTGAACAATATATATCGCAAAAATTGCTCGAGCCAGGTTTGCAACCATCGATGGCTGCAATGGAAGCATTGGCCGATGTTTTAACCGGCGTTGAGTATTACCTAGATACTTGTATTGAAGGCGCACCACTCGATTTTGTTCTGTCAGTTGCCAGTGAGCGTTTAGTTCAGTTGGGCTATCAGATTGAAGACGAACAACTGGTTGAATGTGAGCCATCTGAAGAATGTTGTGCCTTAACGTCTGAACAAGCAGAGCAAGAACAAGCTCGCTTGCCGGTTCAAGATCGAAGCCAGACTCGCTATACCGATAGTGGCGAAATTGAACCTGATCCAAATACTGCGCCAGCTGAGACTAAACCTTCGCCAGTAAAACCTACTGAGTCCGCGTCTTCTGATGATCAACAACCGGTCAGTGAAAGTTTCGAAATCGACTTCAGTCAAGCGTCATCGCCAGAATTAACGGCTGGTGAAATGCCGCTGGAATTTAGCTTGGAACTGGAAGCCAATTCGCTTTCGGATGATGAGTGTAATTCTGAACCATCGCCTGCATCCGCAGCACCAGCACCAGCGCTAGAAGCAGAAACAGAAGTTGAAACTGTTGCTGATGTTGTGATTGAAGATGAAGATGATGACGAGTTAATTGATGATGAACTGATTGAAGTCTTCACCGAAGAAGCTGAAGAAGTACTTGATACCTTAAGTGCAGAAATGCCAAAGGCCCTTAAAGAAGGGATCGATAGCGAGGCGCTGCAAGTTGTTCGACGAGCTTGGCATACCTTAAAGGGCAGCGGTCGAATGATCGGTGCAACTACTATTGGTGAGTTTGCTTGGTCAATTGAAAATATGCTCAATCGGGCTTTGGATAAAACCATTGCTTACGATGATTTGGTAAAAAGAGTTGCCAATTTAGCAGTTGATCGATTGCCTGATCTGATTCGTGCCTTTACTGAAAAGCGTCAGCCAGACCTAGATCCTCAAGATTTAGCCGATCAGGCAGATGCGATTAGTCGTGGTGAGCGACCTGAAATTCCAGAAGCTGAAACTGATCTAGACACACCAGATGAAATTTATCCGGAAATAGAAGCTGAGCTGCTGGAAGTATTTTCTTCAGAAGCGGCTGGTCATCTGCGGGTTTGTCGTAGCTACTGTGATCAGATTACCGATCCTCGCCAGGCGCTAGTGTCTGATGATTTATTACGGGCGCTGCATACATTGAAAGGCTCTGCCTATATGGCGGGCATTCAGCCGATTGCTGATTTAATGATTCCTCTGGAAGCTTTATATCGAGAGCATCGGATTCGCCAGCTGCATTTAGATAAGCCACGCTTTGGGCTGCTCAGTGATTCGATTTCGGCGTTAGAATCTTCGGTTAATTTGCTCGAACAGCATCAGTCGGGCGCTTGGGATAGCTTGACCGATGAGTTACGCAATCGTCTTGATGATGCGTTGAGTGAATTGCCAGAACATGAATCGGTAGAAGAAGATAATCAAGCGCAAAATCTGTTGCTTGCCTTGTTAAGTGAAGGCATGGATCAATTGGACCAGGCGCTGGAGCTTTGTGTTGAAGCCGGTGATGGCTTACAGATCGCTGATTGTCTTGATCAATTTGTTGAGCATGCATCGGCAGCCAATATATCTCCTGCAATTGCTTTAGCGACGGCAACAGGTGGAATGGCAAGTCGTGCTGGGCAGCAACTCGATGCATCGGCATGTGATTTGTTGCGTGATTCACTATCGACGTTGGAAGTGATGTTGGATGCTTTAGCAGCCGACCAAACACCCGAACAGCCAGTTGAATTGCTGCACTCACTCGAACTTTGGATGCCAGATCTGGCTGCCATGATGATGCAGCAGCAAGCACAAGCTGAACAGGATATTGCCGCTGAGTTTGAGCAAGCTTCAAACATTCTAGATGTTGATGCCGAAGTTGAAATAGATAATGACTCGGCTAATGAACTAAGCGATACCTTGCTCGACGACACTGAAAATGAAATACCACTACCAGAAATAGCATCTGAAACTCAATCAGAAGACTCTTTGTTAGAGAGTACTGGACCAGAAAAAGATGGGGTTGTCACAGAAGCGCCAAATGTGTCTAGTTTTGACTTTGATCTAGATTTCTCAGAACAAAATGAATTACCAGCAGGGCTGCCAACCGCCGATTTTGTCTGCGATGGCGAGTTATTGAATCTGTCGATTGATTTAACCGAAGAAGCGGATAAATCAGATCAACCCATTGAAGAATTTACACCGTTAGCAATGGATTTTGATCTTAGCTCAGATCAATTAGTTGAAGCAGATTCTACTTCGGATGATTTACCTCTGCCTTCGTTGGAATTCTCTAAACAAGAGATAATTTCTGAGTTAGAAATTGCCCCAGAGTCTGATTTGTCATCTGATCCGTTGCCAGAGATTGAGCTGTTTGATTCGGCAGAAGAACTAGCGATTAATGGGTCAGAGCAACAACTAGAAATTCAGCAACCGGAGCCAACACCAGACGCTGAAGTTTCAGTTGAAGCTGAAATGACTACCGCAGATGCAGTCGAACCAATTCAGCAACCAGAGCCAACACCAGGCGCTGAAGTTTCAGTTGAAGCTGAAATGACTACCGCAGATGCAGTCGAACCAATTCAGCAACCAGAGCCAACACTAGACGCTGAAGTTTCAGTTGAAGCTGAAATGACTACCGCAGATGCAGTCGAACCAATTCAGCAACCGGAGCCAATGCCAGACACTGAAATTTCAGTTGAAGCTGAAATGGCTGCCGCAGATGCAGTCGAACCAGTAACCACACCAATAGTGGCCAAGCCTTCAATGGTCGAGACGCTTCAGCCATTAGCTGATGATGTTGATCCAGAAATTGTTGAAATCTTCCTTGAAGAAGCGGAAGAAATTCTCACCGAATGCCAAGATCTACTGGAAATACTTCGGGCTGAACCGAAAGATCAAGATGCATTAGCTAACCTCCAACGCGGACTGCACACTTTAAAAGGTGGTGCCAGAATGGCAGCGATTCGGCCAATGGCCGAGTTAAGTCACCGCTTGGAAGATCTTTATGATTTGCTAGCTGCTGGTCAGAGAACGCTTAGTGAAGACTTGGTTGAATTGCTAGAACAAGGTCATTCGCGTTTGCATGACATGGCTGATGCGGTATCTGCTAATCGTCAACCTGAAGACGGAAGCGATCTGTATCCGTTGATCGAACAAGGTTGTGCCGGTGAACCGATTACCTTCTCAGCAGCTGCGCTGAAAACGCCAGCCGCTGTTGTTGAAGTTACAGAGGCTGAGACTAAAGAAACTGAAATCAAGCCAGTTGATGCTGAAAATCTAGCGGTAGAAGAAGCTAGCGTAGCAACTGAGTCTGAAGCGAAATCAACACCGATATCAACACCTGTTGTTGTGGATGAAGCGGAGCTGGTTGTTTCTGAACCTGAAGCTCCAGAAGAAATTGATCATGAATTGTTCAATGTTTTCTGCGAAGAATCTGCAGAGCTTACCCAGCAGTTAACTGAATTGCTGCCAGAACTGAAAGACGATGAAACCCGTGGCCAAGCATTTCTCAAATCACTGCAATATCTGCATACCTTAAAAGGTGGTGCACGTATCTCTGCGGTTGAAGCAATGGCCGAGCAAACCCGGTTATTTGAAAGTTTGATGCTGTCGCTGAGTCAATTCCAGCTGGAATGGAACGACGAAACAGAACAGTTAGTTGAAGATTCGACGCTTGCATTGGCTGAAATGCAAAAGCTGCTGGTTGAACAAAAGCCAGTCGCGCTGGATCCACGATTAATCGCTCGCTTGCAAGCATTAGGTAGTTCGGCTCGAGTGGTCGATTTGCCTGAAGGTGAGCAAGGTGTTCGCTTAGAATTCCGAGAAGAACTGTTTGGTGCTGAGGAAGTAGAAACGAGTCGCGATCGCCGCTCTGCATCAGAACAGATTCGATTGTCAGCCGATGTTCTGGATAAATTGGTCAATTTGGCCGGTGAAACCAGTATTCACCGAGCGCGAGTTGAGCAGCAGGTCAACCGTTTTGGTTTCAACTTGGAAGAAATGGACGGCACTATTAACCGTCTTAAGGGCCAGCTAAGACGTCTTGATAGTGAAACCGAGGCTCAGATTCTTTATCGCCTCGAAAGCACTACCGACGAGAATGAAGATTTCGATCCGTTAGAAATGGACCGTTATTCTCGTTTGCAGCAGTTGTCTCGAAGCCTTGCCGAATCGGCAGCTGACGTTCAGGATCTTCACCAAACACTGGGTGGATTATCTCGTGATACTGAAACCTTGTTGTTACAACAAGGACGAGTGAATTCCGAGCTGCAAGAAAGCTTGATGCGTACCCGAATGGTACCTTTCGGAGATTTAACACCACGTTTGCGCCGGATTGTTCGTCAAATAACGGGTGAGCTTAACAAGCCAGCTGAATTAGTGGTCATTCGAGCTGATGGTGAAATGGACCGCCAGGTGTTGGAGCGAATGATTCCACCATTTGAGCACATGTTGCGTAACGCAATTGACCATGGTCTGGAAGCGCCGGAAGTTCGTAGCGATTTGAAAAAACCAGCCAAGGGCAAGATTGGTCTTGAGCTGAAACGCGAAGGTGGTGAAGTTGTTATCAGCCTGAGCGATGACGGCAAGGGAATGAACCTAGAGGCGATCCGTAAGCGTGCGATTGAGCGAGGCTTAATGGATCCACGGGCACAAGTTACCGACCAACAATTGCTGCAATTTGTGTTGGAATCCGGTTTCTCTACCGCCAACAAAGTGACCCAGATTTCTGGTCGTGGTGTTGGTATGGATGTGGTTAACAGCGAAATCAAGCAGCTGGGTGGTAACCTAGAAATCAGCTCTGAAGCGGGCAAAGGCACTATATTTACTATTCGCTTACCATTTACGGTTTCGGTTAACCGAGCCTTGATGGTTAAGTCCGGTGAAGAAATTTTTGCAGTACCTTTGAACCAGATTCAAGGTGTTTTACGCGCCAGCCCTTGGGAGCTGGAAGCACTTTATCAAGAGCAAGATCCCAAGCTTGAATATGCGGGTCGTGAATATCAGTTGCACTATCTTGGAGCAATGATCGATAAGCAATCGGCAGTGTTCCTTGATAAGAATCAGCAGGTTCCGGTTCTGGTTGTTCATACGGCAGACCGTTCTTATGCGATTCAAGTTGACTCGGTAATTGGCAGTCGTGAAATTGTCGTGAAATCGATGGGTAGTCAGTTGGCACAATTACCCGGTCTGTCCGGCGCCACGATCATGGGTGATGGTAGCGTAGTGATGATCTTAGAATTGAGCTCTCTGTTACGCCGACATGCACGACTGTCGATGGAAACGGAAGAGGTTATCGAACAAGAGAAGCCGCCGGTAATTCTGGTGGTGGATGATTCGATCACAGTGCGTAAAGTAACTTCACGCTTGCTCAAGCGAAATGGCTATGAGGTGATGCTAGCAAAAGATGGTATGGATGCGATTGCAACGTTGCATGAACATGCCAAGCCAGATGTGATGTTGCTGGATATTGAAATGCCGCGGATGGATGGTTTTGAAGTTGCTTCCAAAGTTCGACATGATCCAAATTTGGCAGATCTGCCGATTATTATGATCACATCACGTACCGGTGATAAGCACCGTCATCGAGCTGCAGAACTTGGCGTTAATCACTACCTTGGCAAGCCGTACCAAGAAACAGAATTGCTATCTCTGGTTAACAGCTATTGTGGAGAGCAATAATGGCAATGCCCAAAATTGGAATCATCTCCGAAGACAGTGTTCAAAGACATCGTTTGCAAAGAGCATTAAATGAATCAGGTGTTGAGGTTGCTTGTAATCTGTCACCAGATCGTGTCGATGAAAATTGGATTCTTAGTCGTCTTGTACAAATCTGGCTGATCGATTTAGGTCAGGAAGAACAATACGAAGATTTGTTCAGTGACATGCTTGATCGCTCGCCAGCGCCGATTTTGTTTTATGACCCGGAAACGCCCCATGAAAATGGTGAATATGACAAACGCTGGGTCAAGCGGCTGGTTGATAAAATTCAAAAGCAAGCAAATGAAGCTGAGCCTGAATCAACAGAATCGGTAGGTTCTCCAGAGTTGCCTTGGGATAACAGGGTCAATATGGATGCCTCGGCACTTAGCCAGCAGCAGCCACCAGAACTAACTAACAAAATCACTTTACCAAGTGACTTGCCGCCTCGTTGTAAGCGGGTTGCCGATCATGTATGGATATTGGGTGCTAGTCTTGGTGGCCCCGAAGCGGTTTCGCGTTTCCTAGCTAGTTTGCCTAAGTCATTGCCAGTTTCTTTTGTCTTGGCCCAGCATATAGGTAAAGAGTTTCAGGACACCTTGTGTGAAGTGTTGGCGCAACATGCGCCTTTAAGAACTTTTGTAGCTAAAGAACGTTGTGTGGTGCATACCGGTGAACTGTTGTTAGCACCTATCGATAATACTCTGACCTTTTTACCCGGTCCGGTAGTTGAGCTGGAAAATGAAAGTTGGGCAGGTCCTTATGCACCTAGTGTTGATCAAGTCATGATTCGGGCGGCAAAAGGATTAAGCACAGTCGATACCGGAGCAATCATTTTCTCAGGAATGGGCGATGATGGTGCTGAAGGCGCTGTTGCAATGGCTGCGCGCGGTTTCCCGGTTTGGGCGCAAAGTGAAGAAACTTGTGCCAATAGCAGTATGCCAGATGCGGCTCGTGATTCTGGTGTAGTGACTTTTAATGGAAGCCCTGAGCAATTAGCGGAAAAACTCACTGAACATGTTCTCTCAGAACAGCAATCGTTGGAGGAAAGCATAGATGGCTGAAGAAAAAAGCCAGCCGGTTTATAGCCTGCTAATTGCTACAGAAACTGATTCAATGTTAATTCCAGGCGGTTGCGTTGCTGAAATTGTTCAAACGATTAATCTGATCAGTGAAGTTAAAGATCAATCTTCAGGGCAAATTGGCTTTATTAGTTGGCGCGGTACTGATTTACCTTTATTCAGCCCAGAAAAACTGGCGGGTGGTGAAGCGGTAATGGCTAAGCAAGGAGATCGGGCAATTATATTGAACAGAACTTCAGAAACTTGTAGCCGAGATTTTATTGCGCTTAGAGTGAGTGCGGTGCCGCGTTCTTGCCGTGTCGCTGATGCAGAAATCCACCTAGATAGTGAAAATGAAAATAGTGATTGCATGTTGCGTTTGCGCTGGCAAGGTCAGCCGGTAATATTACCAGACATGGAAGTGATCGCTTCGTTAGTTTAAAAAATTCAAATTTATTTTTTAAACACATTAAAAAACGCCAACAAATGTTGGCGTTTTTTTTGATTTTATCTATCTATTGGCAGTTTACTTCTGGCAGTCGATTAATCCAGTTTTCAATTAATTGAACGCCTTCGGTGTGTGCAAGGCTCCGACCCAGTTTTGGCATTCGATCCTTTGGAGAGGTAGCGACCATTCTGAAATGTACAATTGAATTTTCAGCGTCGCCTGGAATAGTTAAAAAGCTAAGCGCCCCGCCGCCGTATGTCACTGGTTTGGTGCAGACACCATGCTTTGATTTATTATCATCATAACTTAACCAGTAAGGCAGCTTGAGAGGTGTATTTCCTGCGTCGCCTTCACTTCTGTGGCAATGCGCGCAGTTGATGTCCAGATAGCCTTTTGCCATAGCGGTCAGCTGATCTGTTTCCATATTAATTATCTCTGAATTTGTTATGTCATCATTAAATTTCGGCAGCTGTGTAATGCTTGCTATGTCAGGCAATCCTTGTAAAAGATTATTATCTTTCCAATGAATTAATTGGTTTTTAGTTTGCCCGTTAATTGTAATGTCAAAATTTAGGTTTCGTGCTTTAGGGCCAATCGGGGAAAACTTACTACGACCTTCTTGCGGTATTAACTGATGGCATGCTTTACATTGGTTTTTATCCGGAACGACATAAGTAAAGTCAAATGTCTCTCCTTTATGAACAACTGATTTCGCTAAAGATTTACCCGCTACAGCGAGCTTGGCGCTACCGCCGCCTTCATTCCATAGATAAGGTAAAGCCGTCCAACCAGATTCACGGTGAATTAATAGGCGCGTTTCAATTAATTGCTCATGCTCGAAGCCCCGCTGACTTGTATCTGCAGGCAGCGAAAAAGTTTTTACAAGTACGCTGCCAACAGGAAAGTCGAAGGTTTCATCTGGCTGGAAAGTGGCCTGCTCTCCAGAAGGCATAAACAGAAAACGGTATTTAGTCGCGTAATCGGTAAACAACGGAATGGCCAGTTCAAAAGGTTCGCCACCGTTTGCATTTTCGGTAGGGTTGGCGCTATTTTCGAACAATCGATAGTCAGACAAATCCGGGCAATCAGACTTTGCTAATGCTTGCCAGTTAACGCCTTCGCCGCTCAGCTGACAGCTTGCTTGGTCTTGAGGTTCGTCTGGTTGATCAGGATTAGTGGTATCGTCAGGAGGTGTGGTATCAACTGCAGGGCACATGACTGAGTCAACATCATCAGCGCCACAGCCATAAGCCACACCATTGATTGTAATAATGGTTGGTTCAATTGATGGTAATTCACATGAAAGTAAGTCTGTGTTAGTACTTGGGCTGGGCAGTACCTGGCCATCGACTAAGATGTAGCTTTTGCTTTGTGGGTCATATAAACGCCCATTTATTACTGGCTCACCTTCAAGGTTGTTGTTTCGAGTTGCACAAACATTATCTGAACCATCAATTGCAAAAGGTGGCTCTCCAAATTGTTCAGAGCGACCTTGGTTTGCTAGCATTTCACCGAGTCCGTCATATAAAATTGGCGGAAAATCAGTAACGCCAATTAAATTGAAGACTGCTTTAGGTGTGACAATTAAATCACCTCGTGGATTTTTACCCGAATCGGTAATTAAATTATCGTGAATATATACTTTTCGAGGCGTTGGTCCAAAGCCAGATGCAATAACCCCGTTGTCGACATAGCTTTGCATTTCTTCACGGGATGCTGCGATTTGAAAATCAGTAATCGCAATTGAAGTGGAGTCGTGACCATTTATGTAGTTATCAAATATTTCTACATTTTTAGCAGATAATACAATAACGCCTGTCCCAGGAGGAACGATGTGTACTCCGGCAGGATAGTCGCTGACGTTAGCAAAATTATCGGTATTGTTATTATATATTCGGTTGTTAAAAATCCGGGTTTTCCCTCCATACTGCTCATTACCAATTGGTAAATCAAAAACCAGTACTCCTCCGGTATTTCCGGTCACTATGTTGTCATAAACATCGGCGTTGGCGGTGTTTTCAATTTCGATACCCGCAACATTTTCTTGAACAACATTTCGACGAACAACGGTGTTTCTTGATTGACCAATATATACACCGGCATCTGCAGATCCGCGAGTGTATGTATCTTCAATCAGAATATCTTCAGACTCAACTGGATAAAAGCCATAAGCGCCATTGTCTTTTGTTAGTTCACCTTTCCATTCAGCTCGAGCTCGGCGAATAATAATGCCTTTAGTTGAACGTAACTTGACCGCATTATTTGCTGCTTCTTCAAAGCCAATATCTTCAATCGTAATATTGGTTGCATTTTGAACCAGCAAACCATCTGATCCTACAGATTCAGAAAAGTCTAAGCTGGTTTTATTCATACCAGCACCGGCAATAGTAATGTTTTTAACTTGTATGCCATCACCATCAGAATCACCGTCAAAAGTTAAGGTGTCAGATATTTTATGATGGCCTGCTGGAAAAACAATGCGGGTGTTGTCTGTCGCACTGATTAAAGCCGTTTTAGCATCTTCAGTAAGATTTGGGCCGGCTTGGAGGTAAATTATATTTTGAATGGTGGTTTGGTCGTCGGGAGGCGTGACATCTTTTTCAGCGCTAGAGCCAGAGCTTCCACAACCTATTAGTAAGCTTGTAGCTAAGGCTACTGCGCTTACTGAAAAGTGTTTGATCGAAAACGGCATAATACATCCTTGTAGAGTTAATTGTTTTCTTTGCAGTAGTAGAAAACACCTAAAAGGATTTTTTTTAATTAGCTGTAACGGATGAATCGCTAACTAAAATGCCGCTTCAGCATTTAATGGTTACTTGCTGAAGCAGCTAGATAGCAATAGGGGTTAAAAATCACCAAAGCAGCTTTGTAAAACAGAGATTACGCTTAAGGCGGCCGTTTCTGTCCGTAGAATTCGAGGGCCCAGCGTTATGCCTTGCATGCTTTTTTCTCTTGCTTGGTCAACTTCCTGATCAGTTAATCCACCTTCAGGGCCAACTAGCAATGAAACCTGATCGCACGGCTCCAGAGTTTTAATTGATTGGCCGCGGTGCGGGTCAAGAATCAAGCCAGTACCTTGAGGGCGTTGTTCGAGCCATTGTTGTAAAGTCATTGCCGGTAATAAAGTGGGAGGCGTATTGCGCCCGGACTGCTCGCAGGCGCTGGTAATAATGCCGCGCCAATGTTCCATTTTCTTTTCCAGTCGCGGGCCTTTTAGTTTCACGTCGCAGCGTTCAGAAAACAGTGGAGTGATTTCGTTAACACCAAGCTCTACCGCCTTCTGAATCGTGAAATCCATCCGGTCGCCTTTGGAAATGACTTGAGCCAGATGAATCTTCAACGGTGATTCGACTTCTCGGTCTAACCACTCAACCAGTTTCAGCGAAGCTTTTTTGCTTTGGTCGTTGGTTAGCTCGGCACGGAACTCACCACCTTGACCATTGAATAGGATCACCTCGGCACCTGCTCTTAAACGCAGTACTTTTAATATGTGGCGGCTAGGTGCTTCATCCAGCTGGATTTCAGCATTCAAGGTTAGTGCTTGTGGGGTATAAAAACGGCTGATTCTCATAAGATACTTCAGTTAAAATAGAATGTAAGGAGATGGTATCGATAGTAAATATTTTGCTACATAACCGAGTACTATGGAAATTATGACGCTGCTCAGTGTTCCTAAAAGTACATACTCAGTTTTTCTTACTTCATTATTCTGAGTTAAATCTCCAAATCTGAAGATTGATTTAGCTGCTATCAGAAATCCTATAGAGGCAATGCTGCCTGCTAGTATAAAAATTATAATTAATGATCGTTCTATATATCCAATCATTTTCCCTGCTTCGCGTATTCCTTGAGAACTTTGTTCTTCTGTAGCGGTATGTGTGTAGGGTGAAAGGAATAGAGATATCACGATAGATGCAGGCTTTAAGGATAAGCCAAAAGTAAGCATGTAGATCGTCAGAGGATAAAGAGTCTCCTGACTAATATCAGAGATTAGATGGAATTGATCTGTCAAAGCCAGCCAAATAGTAAAAAGTATAGCAAGATGTGCAATTTGGTCTATTACGAAAAATAGTAACGATTTAGGTAAAAGAGTTTTGATTAGATCGATGGCCGCATGGGATAAAAATATTACTAAAGCTACAATCAGGAATGGTTTTGAATATGACAAACAAATCAAAGCTGCGAAGAAAGCTTGTATGAATGAATGTAAATATAATTTGGCAGAAGCTATTTTTTTTGAATTTTTATCTTCGACCCAGGATTCAGGTTGAAGATAAAAGTCGCATAAGAAATGTACAGCACATAGTGAAGTAATAAGTGGGATTTCAATCATTTTTTAAGATTCTCAATCAAGTGGGGTTGTGCTGTTAAGAATTTTTCTAGTAGATGGTAATTTGCTTTATTGAGAATTTTGGTTGTGTTCGCTCTAGATTTACCAACTTTTCTTCCAATCTCTTCATGCGAGATATCAGGTTGGGCTAGATAAGCTAATAGCACTCTGGCTTGTTCTTTTGTTAATTCTGATATGTGCTTGTCGACATATTCAAGCAATAGATCAAGTTCGATCTGTTTATTAGGAGATGCTGAGATCAAAACTATTTTTCTGTGTTTTATTTTATCGAGGCCAATGCCTGATCGGATAAATGCAGAACCATTGGAAGTTCTTATCGTCTCATTTCTGAGGATATGACCTATGCCAATACTAATTCTAGCGTCTGTTTCTTGCTGTTTGTCGCCTATGGCTTTTAAAGACAACCTAGCTAATATCGCCAGTTCGATCACTTTCTTTGGAGGTACTATTACCTGAAAGGAGTCTCCTCGGTAAAGATCGAACTCGTAGTTCATTTCAGTAAACAGCGTGCTCAAAACTGTGAGTGCTTGTTGAAAATGCTGCTCATCTAGATTTTGTGAAGCTATCAAGTCACCGGTTATTACGGCTATCACAGCTGAGTTGTCTTTAATATCCATCGTATTGTTACTTCGAAGCTGACGCTTGACCTATTGTAACTCATATAGGTTGCTTTTCAATATGTAACTCAAATAAGTTACTTTTAAATATGTAACTCAATTAGGTTGCTTTTGGTGGTGTGGCTTATTCTAGTTGCCTTCAGTGTCAGACTTACATTTTAATGCCATGAATATTATTTTCGTTGTTTTATCTGTCATTAGAAGAAGAGCCTTAAATAAGGCTCTAAATCAGGATTTAATCGGTCAGCCCAAGATTTTTAAAAATCTTGATCGAAGTATCTGAACGATTCAATGTGTAGAAGTGCAAGCCCGGTGCGCCGCCTTCCAACAGTGATCGACATAGCTCGCTGATGACATCAATGCCGTAATCGGCAATCGCTTCTCGGTCGTCATAAAAGCCTTCTAGGCGTTTGCGCAACCAGCGTGGGATTTCTGCACCACACATGTGTGAAAAACGTGCCAGTTGAGCGTAATTGGTAATCGGCATAATGCCAGGCACTACCGGAATATCGACACCAATTTTTTCCAAGCTATCCACATACCGGAAATAAGAATCTGGGTTGAAAAAATACTGGGTAATCGCTGAGTTGGCACCAGCTTCGACTTTGCGTTTAAAGTTTTTTAAATCATCATCGGCATTAAATGATTGCGGATGAAATTCAGGGTAAGCCGCTACTTCGATATGGAAATGATCACCGGTAACTTCACGAATAAATTCCACCAATTCATTGGCAAAGCGGAGTTCGCCCGGGCTACCCATGCCTGAAGGCATATCACCGCGTAATGCAACAATCCGGTCAATGCCCTGAGCTTTATAATCTAAAAGCATCTGGCGAATATTATCTTTTTTCGAGCCGATGCAAGATAAATGTGGTGCAGTTGCAATTCCGGTGACTTCTTTAATCATCGAAACCGTTTCACCAGTTTTTTCCTGGGTTGATCCGCCGGCACCAAAGGTGCAAGAGAAAAATTTAGGATTTAACGCAGCCAGTTGTTGTGCTGCGACTTTGATATTTTCGGCACCTTTGTCAGTTTTAGGTGGGAAAAACTCAAAGCTGTAATCAACGCGATATTTTAATTGTGATCTCATGCTATTTCCGACTCCAGCAAAGCAGCAACATCAGTCGGCTTGCCCTTTTTAGAAAGAATTATTGATTGCTTTGGTTCGTGGGGCATTCAAGATGAATATCCCACGAACCACAATCAATATATGAAACTAGTATTTATAATTTTCTGGTTTATATGGCCCGTTAACATCAACACCGATGTATTCAGCTTGTGCTTTGGTTAGTTGGGTAAGTACACCACCAAAACCTTGTACCATATAACGAGCGACTTCCTCATCTAGCTGTTTAGGCAAAACCTTAAGCCAGAGGTGTTCTTTTTTCTGCTCCGGCGGCAACTCGCCAAACTTGCGCTGGAACAGATATATTTGCGCCAAAACCTGATTAGCAAATGAACCATCCATAATTCGACTGGGGTGGCCAGTGGCATTGCCCAAATTGACTAATCGACCTTCAGAAAGTAGTAATAAAAAATCATCTTTTGTTTCTGATCGATATATTTTATGCACTTGGGGTTTTATTTCCTGCCAGCGCCACTTGTCGCGCATAAACTGGGTGTCAATCTCGGTATCGAAGTGTCCAATATTACACACTACGGCACCATTTTTTAATGCTGCCAACATTTGTGGGTCGCATACATGGAAATTTCCGGTAGTGGTGACCAGCAAATCGACATTGTCTAATAATGTCCGATTCAGGTTTTCTGCTAGGCCATCGTTAACACCATTTTGGTAAGCAGACACTACTTCAAAGCCATCCATGCAGGCTTGCATGGCACAGATTGGGTCAACTTCGGTGATTTTAACAATCATCCCTTCTTGTCGAAGTGAGGCTGCAGAGCCTTTACCAACATCACCATAACCAACGACTAACGCTTTTTTTCCAGCCAACAAATGATCCGTCGCTCTTTTAATCGCGTCATTTAAGCTATGCCGACAACCATATTTATTATCATTTTTTGATTTGGTGACAGAGTCGTTTACATTAATTGCCGGAACCTTGAGTTGGTCTTTTTCCAGCATTTCCAATAAACGATGCACGCCGGTAGTTGTTTCTTCGGTAATGCCATGAATATGATCCAGCAGTTGTGGATACTTTTCATGCAATAGCAGGGTTAAATCACCGCCGTCATCCAACACCATATTGGGTTTCCAACCTGCAACGCCGATACCGATAGATTGTTCCAAGCACCATTCATATTCGGCTTCAGTTTCACCTTTCCAGGCAAATACCGGAATACCCGCAACGGCAATCGCAGCAGCTGCATGATCTTGGGTAGAGAAAATATTACAAGATGACCATCGAACTTCAGCTCCGAGTTCAATCAGAGTCTCGATCAGTACCGCAGTTTGAATGGTCATATGGATACAGCCGAGAATTTGAGCACCGGCAAGCGGTTGGCTGGATCGATATTTTTGCCGAATTGCCATTAACGCGGGCATTTCAGTTTCGGCAATTGCCATTTCTTCACGGCCCCAATTGGCTAGAGAAATATCGGCAATTTTGTAGTCGTTCAAGGGTACTGTAGCTTTCAGTTCGTTGTTCATTATTGTCATCCTGTCCGCTGGTTAAATTCGGCAAGTGAAATCACTTGCCGAATAACAGGACCGCTAACACATGAACTGCTTTAGAGCCGAAGCTCTTCGGGTGTTAACCGATCCTTGCTTATAAGGCTGCCTTCAAAACTTCGGCCTTGTCTGTTTTTTCCCAAGTGAATGCTTCGTCTTCACGACCAAAGTGGCCATAGGCCGCAGTAGCGCGATAAATCGGACGACGCAGATCGAGCATTTCGATAATACCGCCTGGCGTCAAGTCAAAGTGCTGGCGAACTAACTCGATGATTGCTGTATCAGAAATCTTGCCAGTACCGAAAGTATTCAAAGAAATTGAAGTCGGTTCTGATACACCAATTGCGTAGGAAATCTGAATTTCACAACGCGACGCTAAACCTGCTGCAACAATGTTTTTTGCAACATAACGGCCAGCATAGGCAGCTGAACGGTCAACTTTTGATGGATCTTTACCAGAGAATGCACCGCCACCGTGACGTGCCATTCCGCCATAAGTATCGACGATGATTTTACGGCCAGTTAAGCCGCAATCGCCCACTGGACCACCAATAACGAAATTACCGGTTGGGTTGATGTGGAACTTGGTGTCAGCATGAATCCATTCCTTCGGCAGTACCGGTAAAATAATGTCGCGCTTAACTGCTTCACGCAGATCTTCTAAATTGATATCTGGATTGTGCTGAGTCGATAAAACAACCGCATCAACAGCCACTGGCTTACCGTTTTCGTCATAACGCAAAGTCAGCTGTGATTTTGCATCAGGGCGCAACCATGGCAGGGTGCCATTTTTGCGTAATTCTGCCTGACGTTTTACCAGCAAATGGCTGTAGTAAATTGGGGCGGGCATCAGTGATGGCGTTTCATCGGTGGCATAACCAAACATTAAGCCTTGGTCACCTGCGCCAAGATCTTTAGTTTCGCCTTCGTCAACGCCCATGGCGATATCGCCAGACTGCTTGCCGATGGCATTAATGACTGCGCAAGAATTACCGTCGAAACCAACATCGCTACTGGTGTAGCCGATGTCGTTAATTACCTGGCGAACCAGACCTTCTAGGTCAACGTAGCAGCTAGTGCGTACTTCACCGGCAACAATTGCCATACCGGTTTTAACCATGGTTTCAACAGCTACCCGAGCATGCGGGTCCTGTTCCAACATCGCATCAAGGATGGCATCAGAAATCTGGTCAGCCATTTTGTCAGGATGGCCTTCGGATACAGATTCAGAGGTAAAAAGGCTGTATTCACTCATTTTTTTACAATTCCAATAACAGGTTGGTCAAATCGCCGCAGCTGAATTTGGAAGCCATTTTTCAGTCCCAAATACAGGCGATCGCCGTCTTCTAATCCGGCAGATTGCGCCCAGGCGGTCAGCTCTTCAGTATCAAATCCGAGCCAGAAATCACCGCAGTTATCTCTAGCCCAACTTTGGTTGTGGCGGCACAAATCGGTAATCAATAATGCGCCGCCAGGATTAATCAGTTTTGCCGCAGTTTTAAATAGCTGCGCCGGTGTTGGCACATGGTGTAACACCATATTCAGTACCAAACAGTCACACTTGAGGTCTTTTTCCAGTACGGTATTAATATCGCCATGGATAAACTCGATATGTGAGTAGCCATTATCCAAAGCAAATTGCCGCGACTGTTCAAGCATTTCGGACGAAATATCCACCGCATAGATTTTCTCAAACCTCGGTGCCAATCGCGCCAGAAACTCTCCTTGTCCCGGGCCAATTTCAACTGCCTGAGCCAATTGTGGAAAGTGGATGCTTTCCAGTAAATCGCCAATTGCTTCGCCATATTGTGGATAGTGAGCAATTAAATCCTGGTGGTCGGGAAATTCCTTAGCATGATTAGCAAAGAATTCCCGGGCGTGCTCTGCACGTTCACTGAGCACTAGGTTTAATCTGTCTTGAACATCGCCAGTCAGTGGTAGTTGATCAATAGTGGCGTATAACGACACCAATAAATCTGCATCGGCCTGCTGATCTGCAACCAAAGCACGGCGATAAAATATCGCATTGCCTTCCCGGCGTTGAGCAACCAGCCCAGCCTTGCTCAAGACTTTTAAGTGATGGCTCACTCCCGACTGCTTGCCAGCAAAAATCTGGCACAGTTCAAGCACACCAAAGGAGTTGTCTTTAAGTGCTCGCAATATGCCCAAACGCAAACTGTCGCCAGCTGCTTTAAGCATGACTGCCAGAGCGTCGGTGGTAATTTCAGGAGTATTCATAGGGCGCAAGTCTAGCTGGCTGATTTAGCTTGCACAACCCAATATCAATATTTTTTGATATTGGGTTGTGTCAATCCAGGAGTTGGTTGCTGAGGTGGTGGAAAGAGATGGAGTAATTTTTTGAACCGGCGGGGTAATAATTACTTCTCACAAATTTGAGATAAGTGAGCAAGCTAAGCTGACAGTCAATTAACCAGGTGACTTCAAGGTAAGGGTCACAAATTACTCCTTTCAAATTGTTTAAAGGGCAATTTTCTTCAGGTGTTGCAAGGGAATCGATGTCATTAATTGTATGGTTTTTTATTGTTTTTCCCAGGGTATCTCGGCTCGTGATGAACAGTGAAGTACTGTAATCGTTGATATCACAACCTTGGAGAGGGTGAAGCTCTAATCGCCAAGTGAGTGGCCGATTAGAAGCGCAGTGACAGGCAAAGGCTCGGGAGATTAAATAATAATAAGCGGCAGCCACCTGATCTTGGCAGTTGGCTGAGATATCAAAAGTGCCATGTTCGTGTCGTTTTTTCCCTAGAAATCCGTATTGATAGCTGAGAAATAACTCAGCGGGTGGAGCTTTTTGGGTTGCAAAATTGTAGGCCGCTTTCCGAAGTAGGTTCATTCGGTAGTTGGAGTCGTTCCAGTCTTCTAAGAAGCGTCTGGGAAGAATGGGATGATTATTGAAAAATTTAATTTCTTCTTGATAGCCCAACCTTCGGATCAATTTGTCTACATCTGGACGACTATCCCCTCTAAGCAGCTTCAATTTGCTTCTTACATAGTCAAGAGCCATCTCGGCATACATCAGTTCTCCAAAAAATGGCATCCTTGCGCTCCGTATAAGCTATCAATGAGAGTAATCGGTTTCTGCTGAAAGCATACAAATTAGCTATTGAAATTCTAGGCTAGATATTTAAAAATCAAGACCATTTTATAAAAACAATATCCTGCTCAATTCTAAGATTTGTCCGTAGTGAGGCCGCATGCAGCATACAGTTGAAAAGATTGGTGGAACTTCAATGAGTAATTATGAGGCGGTTCGGGACAATATTATTTGTTACCCAGAGCAGCCTTATAATCGAATCTTTGTTGTTTCTGCTTATGGTGGAGTGACAGATTTACTTTTGGAACACAAGAAGACCGGTGATTCAGGCATTTATGGCTTGTTTGCCCATGCTGAAGATGGTCAGGCTTGGCGTCAGGCAATGGATGATGTTCGTGCCAGAATGCTAGAGATTAACGCCGGACTGTTTGAAGATCCTGCTTTAAAACAACAGGCTGACCAGTTTATTTCTGACCGGTTGGGTAGTGTTGAAGATTGTTTAACAGACCTGAGAAAAGTCTGTGCTTTCGGTCATTTCCAGCTGTCTGACCAGTTAATGAAAGTGCGTGAGATGCTGGCATCCATAGGTGAAGCACATAGTGCGCATAACCTTGCTTTCTTGCTGCAGCAGGAAGGTATTAATGCCAAGTTTGTCGATTTATCAGGCTGGCGCGGTAATAGCAACCTCTCGTTAGATGAAGCCATTGCCAAGGCTTTTGCTGAGATTGATTTGCAAACTTGCCTGCCGATTGTTACGGGTTACGCCAACTGCGTTGAAGGTTTGATGACCACTTTTGACCGTGGTTACAGTGAAATGACCTTTAGCCGGATTGCGGTAATTACCGAAGCGACGGAAGCAGTGATTCATAAAGAATTCCATTTAAGCAGTGCTGATCCTCGAGTAGTTGGTGAAGGTAAAGTGGTGCCGATTGGTCGGACGAATTACGATGTTGCCGACCAGCTCGCTAATTTGGGAATGGAAGCGATTCATCCCAAGGCTGCTAAAGGATTGCGCAAAGCGGGCATTGCACTGCGAATTAAAAATACTTTTGATCCGGCGCACAGCGGTACTTTAATTACCTCTGATTATTGCAGCGATGAGCATTGCGTTGAGATTATTGCCGGTCGCCGTCATGTGGTGGCAATTGAAGTATTTGACCAAGAAATGTCGGGTGAGATTGAATGCTACGACCGCACCATTGTTGAGCTATTGCATCAGCAGGGTGTAGAAGTGATCACCAAAGATTTGAATGCCAATACGATTACTCACTATATCAGCACCGGTATTAAAAGAGTGCGTCGAGTGGTTGAGCAGTTGGAGCAAGCCTTCCCAGATGCCGAAGTGTCGACCCAAAAAGTGGCGCTGGTTTCTGCGATTGGCTCCAGTATGAAAGTGCCAGGCATTCTGGCTGAAACCACATCGGCGCTGGCCGAAGCGGGCATTAGTGTGTTGGCAATGCATCAGTGTATGCGTCAGGTCGATATGCAGTTTGTGTTAGATGAGGCGGATTATCATACAGCAGTAAAAAGTATGCATAAGTGTCTAATCGAGCGGCATAATCACCAATATGCGATTCGAGTGGCTTAATACTCCTGATTCAGTGAACAATAAAAAACGCAGTGCATTATTAATGCACTGCGTTTTTTTGTTTGGGATTTAAGTTATTCGTTATCGTGAAGGAATATATCCCTGTAAGACATATAACTTGCCGCAAGCATTACTGGTACCGCAACAAATAAACCCAGCCCAAGTAGCGATCCACCAATAATTAGCAGAATCAATGCAATAATGCTGTAAAGAGTTAGCGAATGAACATTTTTCAAACAACCAAAGAAGCTTTGTTTTAGTGCTTCTGGTGCCGAAAGATCTTGTAACATAATTAATGCAGGCGCATAAAAACCAGCCATCATGATCGGGATGATTAATAGGCTTAACACCAATATTGGAGTAATAAATAACCAGAGCAACCCGATTAAATCTGCGGTTGATAGGTTTTGTATATCCATACCGGAATCTGCGGCATAAGTTGCCAAGGCACCGAAGTCAGCCATGCCATAAGCAATCGCTAAAACGACGATAAATCCAACAGATTGAATAACCATTGAAAATACTAACGAGCCGGTTTTACTGAAACCACTGAATAATTCACCAATGGAGAGCGTGTTTTCTGTTTTTTGCTGATGTGCTACGGCATAAAAACCTGCCATGAAAATGACATGGAAGAAGGCTGCAAAAAAATTAACAACGGGGATAACTGCCAAAATTACAGAGATAATGCCATAGATTAAAAAGCAGCCAATCCATCCCAGTGGTTTTTGAAAAAACATACCAAAACCTTGTGCGATCCAGCGTACGCCACTGGCAAACCCCGCATTTCTTGGTGGGTAGAGGTTTTCTTCGTCATCAGCAAAACCTTGCAAGGGTGCCGATGGGCTTTGGTAAGGATTGTGTTGTGAATGGTGTTGTGAATTGTTCTGGGAAAAGTTTTGTCCTGAAACGTTGTTCGTCCCCTGGGCATTAAATGCCGCTGAGTGCATATTAGGTGCTTCAGCTTGGGGCTGAATTTCTGGCTCGTGTTTGGCTTCGAGGGATAAACCACCGAACGGCTGTTTTTGCTCAGCAGCTTGCTGGGTTGGTTGCTGTTTGGCTTGGCTGGATGCAATTCGAGTTGGATCAACCGGACCATTGTTATGAATGGGGTCAAATGACATTGGCTGTTTTTTCTGGACAGCTGCAGTGTCTCTGGCACCAAAGTTGGCTTTACCGAGGCTAGAAATACGACATTCCATTCCGATATTTGCCAATTTTTTGATTAGTACTTCGGCTTGTTTCAGCTCTAATTCTTTTTTGATCACAATGCTATTAGTAGATGAAAATAGCTGGCTGACCATTTCATTACTGGCACCTTCATTTAAAGAGGCAAAGTGCTGCTTCACTTCATCTCGATTGAATCCTTCACGAACTTTGCCGGTGAATTCGATTTGATGGCTCATTAATGTTCTCCCAGGGGAGCCCCCATTCAATTATTGTTAGCTTTTAAGCTGGGGAGCGATTTGATGCGGGTTATTGTTCTGATATCTCCGCAGAATCACAAGTGAAATTTCAAATTATTAACAGAATGTGAAGTTATCGAGCCTAAATATATTTCTGTTTACAGCTAAAATTTGCATCTTAGAGGTGCCAGGACTTACAAAGTAAACAGTTTGCCTCTAACACTGGTGCGGTATTCTCCCGGGGTGATTTGAAAGTGTTTACGAAAAATCTTTGCCAGATAACTTGCACCGCTAAAACCGGATTGCTCGGCGACTTCGGCGACGCCGAGATTGGTTTCACGCAGTAGTTCACAGGCCTGTTCTAGCCGTAGACGAGTTAAATATTCAAGCGGCGTCATTCCTAAAGCTTGCTGAAAACGTCGGTTTAAAGTGCGTTGGCTGACTTGTTGTTCTTTTGCAATTTGTGACAAATCGATCGGTTGATTCAAACTGGCTTTTAATAGTTGTTGGCTGGCGATAACGAGTTCATCGCGGTGTGAGCTGGAAAATTCTGTTTCAAAGACACTGTCAAAAGTACTGCGGCGAATTTCTGGTGAAAATTGTTGGCGCACTCTGGCGGCGGTCGCTTCACCAAACCATTGTTCAATTAGGTTAATGGTTAAATCAGCAATTGAATTGACGCTACCGGTGCAAAAAATACCATCGGCATGGGTGATTAGATGATCTCTTTTAACATCGGTAGTCGGGAATAGTTTTTGAAAGCGATCAAAATAATACCAGTGAGTAGTCGACGGTTTTCCATCAAGTAGCCCAGTGCCAGCCAATAAATAACTGCCAGTACCCGCTGCGCCGAGCATGCTACCTTGCAGATGCATTTGTTTTAGCCAGATGATCAGTTCGGAATAGAGTTGCAAGATGGGCTGAGGGTTACGCCACATCGCTGGGACAATAATTAAATCTGCCTGCTCGACCTGGCTGTAGTGGCAATCTGGCAGCAGTTTAATACCACCGCTGGCGATAACCGGTTTGTTGTTGGTGTCATTAGTGCCTGCCACGGTCAGGCTAATCCTCGGTGCTCGCCCGTGCTCGGTTTGCATGATCGCCCGAGCAGCATTGAGCATTTCCATCGGCAATGTCAGGCTGGTGGTGAGCATTTTATCCAACGCAATCAAGGTGACTTGATAGTGCTGCTTGCTGCTTTTGCGGTTCATGGTGCTTTAAACCTTTTAATATTGGCGTGGCATAATAAAATTTTAAGCATTCGCGCAATCATATTTAACTGCCGTGCTCGGCACTAGTGGTTCGTTACTGTGCAAGGTACTGACCAGCTGTCGCCGAATTGCTCCGATTTATTACATGATGACAGGTTTTCCAGAGGTACTGTCCAATAAGTCTTATGTTGTGTCTCTTTTATTTTATCCGGAAAAGTCGACTATCACTAGAATTCAGCCATCAAAACTAATTGATGGAGTTATCTCTTGTCTCAAGGTCATCTTTCCAAGCCATGTTTGCCGCTGATTGTTGCCCAGGGTGGTATCGGCCCTGCAGGTCGTAGTTCTGGTTTTAATGCTTATCGTCGAATGGTGTTCCAGGCGCTTCCTGATCAGTTAAAGCAGCAAACATTGCAGTCGCTATCGGTGTTAACGGGTATTGCAGTGGAAAATGAAGATGCCTTATTAGATGCAACTCTGGTCCGTCAAATTAGTGATCAGCCTTTTAACCCCTTGGCACAAACAATTCATCGCAAGTTTAAAGCCAAGGGCGATAGCCAGCTGATTATGCGCAAGAAAGATTTGCCGGCAGAAATTCCGTCAATCTGGAAAGTTGAAGAAGTCGATGAAAAACGAGTCAAAATCACCTTCTCAGACAAACAAGAACTGTTTGTTGCCGAGCAGGTCGCTGGCCCAGTCACTGCGGCGGGTCGTTTGCCAGAAGGATTTGCTCCAGAAAAACTTTATCCTTCGCGTAATCATCCTCGCGGATTGGCGATGACGGTTTATGGTGCATCGGATGCCATGCATGCTTCCGGTCTTGATTGGTCTGAACTGAAAAACCTGGTGCCTGCCGATAAATGGGCAGTATATGCCGGCTCAGCAATGGCCCAGCTTGACCAAAATGGCTATGGCGGTTTGATGACGGCGCGCTTTAAAGGTAAGCGAGCGACCTCTAAGCAATTGCCTTTAGGCCTGGCAGAAATGCCTGCGGATTTTATTAATGCTTATTTATTAGGCGGACTCGGCGCTACTGGCACCAACTTAGGTGCTTGTGCCAGCTTTTTATATAACTTGCGTCAAGCAGTAAATGATATTCGTGCTGGCCGTGCTCGCATTGCAATTGTCGGTGCTGCTGAAGCGCCAGTGGTTGCTGAAGTGATTGAAGGTTATGCAACCATGGGCGCATTAGCCAATGATAAAGCAATGCGACAACTCGATGGTTTAGCAGATGACCAAGCACCCGATCATCGCCGAGCTTGTCGACCATTTTCAGATAACTGCGGTTTTGTTTTAGCAGAATCGGCCCAGTTTATCGTACTGATGGATGACAGCCTGGCATTGCAAACCGGTGCCGATATTTTAGGTGCCGTGCCGGATGTATTTGTTCATGCCGATGGTTATAAAAAGTCGATTTCCAGCCCAGGTGCCGGTAACTGGTTAAGTTTTGCCAAGGCAACTGCATTAGCAAAACAGCTATTAGGTGCTGAAGGTTTGCAAAAGCATTCCATGGTCATGGCCCATGGTACAGGCACGCCGCAAAACCGAGTGACCGAATCAAAAATATTAAATGACACCGCAGCGGCGTTTGGTATTAATGATTGGCCGGTATGTGCAGTGAAAAGTTATGTAGGCCACTCAGTTGCAGCCGCCGCGGGTGACCAGTTAGTCACCGCACTGGGTGTATTCCATCAGGGTATTATTCCTGGCATTCAAACCATCGACCATATTGCTAACGATGTCTTTGCAGAGCATTTGCACATTTCCAGCAAGCACCAGCAGCGAGATGATATTCAAGCGGCATTACTAAACGCTAAAGGTTTTGGCGGTAATAACGCAACAGCGCTGGTTTTGTCGCCAACTAAAACCAAACAAATGCTGACAAAGCGCCATGGCGAAAAGGCTATGACCGATTGGCAGCAGGCTAATGCGCAAATTCAGCAAAAGCAGCAGCAGTATTTAGATGATGCATTGAAAGCTGAAATCAAACCGATTTACCAATTTGGTGAAGGGGTGATTAGCGATGAGCAAGTGGCTTTGACCGATCAGAACATCACCATTGGCAGCTATACGGTAGACCTGCAGTCTGAGCATGGCTTGGAAGATTTTTTGTAGGCGAATATCCTGCAAGGCTAAATTTTTTAAAAAGAGTGTCGGGTTTTTCGGCGCTCTTTTTTTTTGCTCTGCTTGCTAGCGCTTTGTTTTCGATTTTCCTGAAGTGTCGGATGGATCAGCAATTGTTTTGATTAATTTATTCAAGTTTTCTATGTAGGTGTTTGTTGTTGGGTCGATTATTTTAAATCCATGCCACTTTGCAGATTCTCGTTGAATTAGAGAATTATCAATGAGGATGACATGATGCGGCGGGCATCTTTTCAGTTCTTCTGTGAGTAATCGTTTGATGTGATCGCCTTTAGTCTCTTTGAAATCTGATCTGTTGATTAACCTTCCGTTGAAGTTGTCGCCGCCAAGGAAAGAAAGCTCTATAAATGGAGATATGGTGAATATTGAGTCATAGCTGCCTTTGGTAATTATATTTAAAGATGTCAGCGGGTTTTTGGTCAGATTTTGTAAAATTGGCGAAAGCTCATTGGCATAGAGTGCCAGAAGTTTAATTTCTTTAGAATTTGTTATGCCGCTGTCACTCAGGTGTTCTTTTTGGATGTAGTTGAGTTTTCTCTTACTCTCCAGGGTGTCTTGGCACATTAATGTTTGATCTAGATCGAAGAAAAACCAGTAGCAACAGTTATCAGGTAATGCTATTGCAGGCGCTTTAAGTTTTTGTTTGGGTTTTAAGTGAACTGCATCCAAGCGATATATCCTCTGTCGGTTGACCAAGTATAGGCCGACCACTCTTTCATGTGCTTTATGCATCTGTAATATTTCCAGCAAGCACCAGCAGCGAGATGATATTCAAGCGGCATTACTAAACGCTAAAGGTTTTGGCGGTAATAACGCAACAGCGTTGGTTTTGACGCCAAGCAAAACTAAACAAATGCTGAAAAAGCGTCATGGTGAGCAGATGCTTGCCGACTGGCAACAGGCCAATACGCAGGTTCAGCAACAATATCTGGGCGCCGATCGAGCCTATTTACCAGTTTGGTGAAGGGGTGATTAGCGATGAGCAAGTATCATTATCCAGCCAGCAAATTACTATTGGTGATTACTGGATTGATCTGCAATCTGAACACGAGTCGAAAGATTTTTTGTAATTAACAGTTACCAGTTCGTCAAATGAAAAATTGAAAAGAATGTCGGGTTTTCGGCACTCTTTTTTTGTAATTTATGTAGTGATTTTTGTTAGTATTCATCTGGGGCTGTAGTAGTTCCTTCTTTCTTACTGATATTGAAATTGTTGTAATCAATCGGCATTGGAGCCTTTATGCTAAATAGAATAAAAAAGATATCTCTCATTTTGTTGTTTTCAGTTGTTTCTAGCGTTAGCGCTGCTGAGTTGAACGAAGTGGACATTAATAAAATGATGGATGGCATGGACCAGGCGGTTGCTAGCCTGGATGCCAACTCTATAGCGCAAGTGTTAAGCGACGATGTCAGCATAACTCTTAATGTTGAAATGCAAGGCCAGAAGCAAACAATAGAAATGAATAAGCAAGAATATGTTGCAACGATCCAGCAAGCTCAGGCGCTGTATAAAAATTATAAGTATGCGCGTTCTAATGTGCAGATTAAGATCAATGCTGGTAAGGCAACTGTTACTGCTGATGTAAAGGAATCCATGACAGTGCAGGGGATGGAAATGAACACAACCACTAAAGAGACTGCAACGATGGAATTAAAGAATGGACAGATTCTGATTACTAAACTGGTTGGTTATTCCTCTTTGTAAGTAATAGTTTTTTTGTTTAGAGATAAAGCGCCACCTAAGCAAGGTGGCGTTTTTGTTTGTGTAAAATTATTGATTGCTAACGGGTTAAGTGTTTAGATTTCCCTGCTTAGCTCATATGGTCTAATATGATTAGGCTATTTGGCCTTCAGATGTTTGTTGTATCTGAGTTGTATCTGAGTTGGGTTTGAGAGATTGGTCTGGGAGATAATCATGAGCAGCATGAAGCGTTTTCGACCCAAGCAAGATAATAGTCAGGGTTTTTGGACTCGGATGGGCGTCGAGGATGATGCGACTGCCACCAGTGAAGCGGTACATCAGGGCTTTAAGCCGATTGTTTATCGCAAGATTGTCGAATGCATCAAGCTGTCGCAAAACGAATTCCACCATGTGACTCGAATTCCATTGAGCACCATTAAAAGAAGGCTGAAAAATCAGGAGCGGTTCAGCGCTCAGGAAAGTGATGTGATGTATCGGTTGGCATCACTGCTCAAGCTGGCGACTGAGCTGTTTGAAAGCGAAGCGCGGGCTCAGCTCTGGATGCGGGAAGGTGTTTACGGTCTGGCCGGTAAACGACCGCTGGATATGATTGCGACAACGATCGATTTTGAAATGGTTAAAGATCTGATCGGAAGAATGGAGCACGGAGTCTTCTCTTGATCCAAAATTCTTCAGGCTTAATCCGAATGTATCGCCTGACCAAAAAACAGTATGCCGATGCGCCATTTGACTCGGTCGGTGCCAAAACCTTTGGTGGTCGCTGGAATTCCAAAGGTGTGCAAGCGCTGTATTTTGCTGAGTCAGAATCGCTGTGTTGTCTGGAAGTGTTTGTTCATGTGCAAAATGACCCGGCAATGATTGAGCTTTATGACCTTTACCGAATTGAGTTGGCTGAGGATTTAATTGCCCAGCTAGATGTTGCAGATTTACCAGCCAACTGGCGCGCCATTCCGGCCGGTGAGTCGACACAGAAAATTGGTGACCAGTTTTTACAAGAACATACCGACTTTGCTGCGCTTCAAGTGGCTTCTACTATCTCTCCGCGAGACTGCAACTTTCTGGTTAACCCCAATCATCCGGCAGCAATTGCAGCATTTGAACAAGCTGAAAAACTGGATTTTAGGTTTGATCTACGGATATTTAAATAGCTAGCTAACTGTACGTTTCTAAGGTTCTTTATTGTCTATTTAAACTATATTTCGATTTTTCGAGCAGATGTTTGTCGGATGTCACTGATAAATTTCTCTCGAAACTCTCACAGCCTTCACGCTCTTCACACCCTCATAATTACTCCACATCAAAATACTTGGCCGGTGTTTTTCCCAGTGCTTTTTTAAACATTGCAATAAATGCGCTTTGGTTGTTGTAGCCGAGGTCCTGGGCGATGCAGGAGATCGATTTTCCCGCAGCAATAAAGCTGATGGCGGCTAATAGCCGGGCTTGTTGCCGCCACTGCCCAAAAGTCATGCCGGTTTCTTTTTTAAAATAGCGCGCGAGTGTGCGTTCGCTAAAAGCGAGTTTTGCCGCCCATTCTTCTAATGATTTATTGTCTTGGGGGCATTTTATTAATGCATTGGCCATTTTTAAAAGCGCTTTATGGCTAGGTAAAGGTAGATGTAATGGTTGTTGTGGAATGCTTTGCAATTGGTCAAGCATGACTTGTACCAAGCGCCCGTCTGACCCTTGTTCATCATATAAGGTATCGAGCTGAACAACCGCTGAGATGAGTTCGCGTAATAATGGTGTTATAGCGATTACTTGGCATTGATCGGGCAGATGAGGATGCAAACTGGGTTCTATGTAAATATTTTGCATGCTGATCGAATTAACCGCTTTCGAGTCGTGTTCGATAAAAGCCGGTATCCATACTGCTCGATGCGGTGGTACAACCCAGTGGCCAACACCCTTAACCTCCACGTGAATTAATCCTTCGGTGATCGACAGTAGTTGTCCCCAGCGATGGCTGTGCATCGGTATGTCGCAGCCTGTTGGATAGTTTGCCTGTCGAGTAATCATTGGCCGCGGGATCGCTTTAACATGGCGGTTGCCGGTGCTGTCTTTTTCAGCCGGTGGAAGCACTTGGCCATTGAGGGTGATCCAATGATCTCGGGAATGGCAGGTTTTTGTCTGTTTTGCGGTATTTTTTGTCATTACTAAGCATATACGCCAATTAGACGAGATTATAAAGTGACTTTCTTATTCTGCATTATGATTTGAGCCATGAAGAAACATCAGAATCCTGAGCTTTTCCTTTATTTGTTGGCAGCGGCTGTGCCGATTTCCTTCGGTGTATGGCAGGCACTGTTGAATAACTTTGCGATTGAGCAGGCGGCTTTTGGTGGTAGCGAAATTGGGATTTTACAATCGTTACGTGAAATTCCTGGCTTTTTGGCCTTTACCGTTATTTTGGTGCTCAGTTTTTTCAGCGCGATGGGTGAGCAGCGCTTGGCGTTAATCTCAATTTTATTGATGGGTCTAGGAACGGCGCTAACCGGTTATTTTCCTAGTGAAGTGGGTTTGTATTGCACCACGGTTTTAATGTCTCTCGGTTTTCATTATTTTGAAACGCTCAATCAGTCGTTGTCATTACAGTGGTTCGAGAAAAAGAATGCCGCCTATAAACTAGGGCGGATGATGGCGATTGGCTCGTTTGCCAGCTTATTCACCTATGGCTTGGTCTGGTTCACGCTAGATATTTTAAACATCAGTATGCCAACGCTTTATTTAGTAGGTGGTGGCATTAGTATGCTGATTGCGCTTTATTGCTGGCTAAGGTTCCCCCAGCTTCCAACAAAAGTTGAGCAGCATAAAAAACTACTGATGCGAAAGCGCTATTGGTTGTATTACCTGCTGACATTCATGGGCGGTGCTCGGCGACAAATATTTGTGGTGTTTGCCAGTTTTTTGATGGTCGAAAAATTTGGTTTCTCGGCGGCAGAAGTTGCAGTGATGTTTCTAGCCAACGGCTTAATTAATATGTTTCTGGCACCTAAGATTGGTCAATTAATTGATCGCTGGGGCGAGCGCACCACGCTGTCTTTAGAATACATTGGCTTGATAATTATCTTCGTTGCCTATGCGTTGGTGACTGATCCGATGATTGCAGTTGTTTTGTATATCCTTGACCACTTGTTGTTTTCGATGGCGATTGCCCAAAAAACCTATTTTCAAAAAATTGCTGACCCAAAAGATTTGGCTTCCACCGCAGGCGTTGCATTTTCGATTAACCATATTGCCGCAGTTATTTTGCCGGTTCTGTATGGCATCTTATGGCTGAGTTCTCCGGCGTTGGTATTTTTGACCGGGGCAGTATTGGCGTTTATTTCATTGCTGTTGGCTCGATTGGTGCCGACAGACCCGATGCAAGGCAATGAAGTGCTGTGGGCAAGGCTTGAGAAAATATAGCGCCGCTGTACATGAAAATTGGAATGCTGCTTTCGCTGATTGATCGCCTAAGCAGTATTGCCGACTCAATGATGACGGATTGACAGCTTTAAAGCATCTGGCAAGTTGCGCTTGCTGCCTAGCAATATCTCCAATTACTCCGACTGTACAACATAAAACAAACGGTAAAACATGCGCCAGACTTGGGCTGTCGGCTATTTATCTGCGATAGCTTTGACCTTCCTTAAATTCCAGTTGGTTGTGTTGCTTGCCCCTTGCTGTCGGGTAGGGGAGAATAGCGCCCAATTTTAGACCCCTTAGATATCTTATTAAGCAGGAGTAGCGATTTATGCCATCCCGTAAAGACCTCGCCAACGCAATTCGCGCGTTAAGTATGGATGCTGTTCAAAAGGCCAAGTCTGGTCACCCAGGCGCACCTATGGGCATGGCGGATATTGCCGAAGTGCTGTGGCGCGGCCATTTGAAGCACAGCCCGACTAATCCTGAGTGGTTTGATCGCGACCGTTTTGTGCTGTCTAACGGCCACGGTTCTATGTTGATGTATTCCTTGTTGCACCTGAGCGGCTACGATCTGTCAATTGACGATCTGAAGAACTTCCGTCAGTTGCATTCAAAAACTCCAGGTCATCCTGAATACGGCTATGCACCTGGTGTTGAAACAACGACTGGCCCATTGGGTCAGGGCATCACCAACGCAGTAGGTATGGCGTTAGCTGAGAAGTCTTTGGCAGCTCAGTTTAACAAGCCGGGCCATGACGTTGTTGATCACTTCACTTGGGCATTCCTGGGTGACGGTTGCATGATGGAAGGTATTTCCCACGAAGCCTGCTCTTTCGCTGGCACTATGAAACTGGGCAAGTTAGTTGCTTTCTATGATGACAACGGCATTTCTATCGATGGTGAAGTAGAAGGTTGGTTCACTGACGATACAGTTAAGCGTTTTGAAGCTTACGGCTGGCATGTCATTCCAGCAGTAGACGGTCATGACACCGAAGCATTGGAAGCTGCGGTTGAAGCGGCTAAAGCTGAAACTGGCAAGCCAACGCTGATCTGCTGTAAAACGATTATTGGTATGGGCTCTCCAAACAAGGCCGGTAGCCACGCTTGTCACGGCGCACCTCTAGGTGATGAAGAAATCGCACTGACCCGTGAAAACATCGGCTGGCCACACGCGCCTTTCGAAATTCCTGCAGATATTGCTGCACAGTGGGACGCGCGTGAAGCGGGTGCTGCTAAAGAATCTGCGTGGGGCGAGCGTTTCGCTGCCTATGCTGCAGAATTCCCTGAGCTGGCGGCAGAATTTGAGCGCCGCATGAAGGGCGAACTGCCAGCAAACTGGGCAGAAACTCGTGCCAAGTACATTGCCGACGTTGACGCTTCTGCCGCTAAACTGGCAACCCGTCAATCTTCACAGAAGGCTATCGAAGCCTACGCACCGGTTCTGCCTGAACTGCTGGGTGGTTCTGCTGACTTAACGCCTTCTAACCTAACTGACTGGTCTGGTACTCAGATCATCACCGGTGACGACGCTAGCGGTAACTACATCAGCTATGGTGTTCGTGAATTCGGTATGAGCGCAATCATGAATGGCGTGACCTTGCACGGTGGCTTTATTCCTTACGGCGCAACCTTCCTGATGTTTATGGAATACGCACGTAACGCAATTCGCATGGCCGCCTTAATGAAGCAGCGCAGCCTGTTTGTTTACACCCACGACTCAATCGGTCTGGGTGAAGACGGTCCTACTCACCAGCCTGTAGAGCAAATCTCTTCACTGCGCTTAACGCCAAATCTGGCGACCTGGCGTCCATGTGATGCGGTTGAATCTGCGGTGGCTTGGGCAGAAGCAATTGAAAGCGCTGACGCGCCATCTGCTTTGATCTTCTCTCGCCAAGGTCTGCCACACATGCAACGTGATGCAGCGACTATCGCTAACATCGCTCGCGGTGGTTATGTACTGAGCGATTGTGAAGCTGAAGAGCCTGAGTTAATCCTGATCGCAACCGGTTCTGAGGTTGAACTGGTCATGAACGCTGCGGCAGTTCTGCGTGAGAAGGGTGCTCAGGTTCGTGTGGTTTCTATGCCTTGTACCAACACTTACGATAAGCAAGATGTTGAGTATCGTGAATCGGTATTGCCTTCACAAGTGGCTAACCGTATTGCGGTTGAAGCAGGTATTGCAGACTTCTGGTACAAGTACGTTGGTTTGGAAGGCCGTGTTGTTGGCATGACAACTTTCGGTGAATCTGCACCTGCAGGTGAGCTGTTTAAGGAGTTTGGTTTCACGGTTGAAAATGTGGTTTCCATTGCTGACGAACTGCTGGAAGAGTTCTAAATAAATGTTGCGACTTGCCATTAATGGTTATGGTCGAATAGGTCGCTGCGTCTTGCGAGCACTGTATGAAAACGGTGCTCGTGAGCAGATGCAACTGGTGGCAATTAATGAATTGGCACCAGTGCAGTCTATCGATTATCTGACCCGCTTTGACTCGACCCACGGACGTTTCCCTGGTGATGTTAAGCAGCAGGATGGACGCCTGATTGTTAATGGTGATTCAATCCGTTTGTTGCACGAAGCCGATCCATCGGCCTTGCCTTGGCAAGAACTCGATGTCGATTTGGTGCTCGAATGTTCTGGCCGATTTGATACTCGCGCTGCCTGCGAGTTACATATTCAGGCCGGTGCGAAAAAAGTGCTGTTATCCAACCCTGGCGCTTCCGATGCCGACATGGATGCCACAGTGGTGTATGGCGTGAATCATCCAGTGGTTCGTTCTGAGCACACCATTGTTTCTGCCGCATCCTGTACCACCAATTGTCTGGTGCCGATTCTTGATTTGCTCGACCGCGAGTGGGGCATTGAGCATGGCTCAGTAACCACTTTGCACTCGGCAATGAATGATCAGCCGGTGATTGATGCATTCCACCATGATGACTTGCGACGTAATCGAGGCGCAGGCCATTCGATTATTCCAGTCGATACTGGCCTTGCTAAAGGTGTTGCGCGTATTTTGCCGCAGCTCGAAGGCAAGCTGGAATCGTCTCATTTGCGCTTTCCAACCATCAATGTTTCAGCAATGGACATTGTGCTGCGGACTCGCAGTGAAACCTCACTGGAGCAAGTGAATCAATTGTTAGCCAAGGCAGCAGCACAGGGGCCGTTAAAAGGCTTGTTGGGATTTTCGAACGAACCTCTAGCCTCTTGCGATTTCAACCATGACCCGCGTTCGACGATTGTTGATGCGACTCAGACTCGAGTAAATGGTGGCAGGCTGATTAAAATGCTGGCTTGGTTTGATAACGAATGGGCCTATGCCAGTCGAATGCTGGATGTGGCTAACTTAATGCGCAAATGCTGAAGCAGCAATTGTGATATGCGTGAGTATCGGTGAATTTTGTTGGTTGAGCTTTGCGGATAAAAGTGTGCTGTGACAATGCATCAGCAAGCGTTAGACGATAAAATTTGCCCCGAAATTTTAACTGATTAGCTGTTTTATAAGGTGTGATTCCTATGAATGTGCAGAAGCTGAGTGATCTTGATCTTTCCGGTAAGCGGGTGTTGGTTCGTCAGGACCTGAATGTTCCAGTTAAAGACGGCAAGGTAACTTCTGATGCGCGTATTCGCGCTTCGCTGCCTACGGTCACCATGGCGTTAGAAAAAGGCGCCAAAGTAATTTTAATGTCTCACCTCGGTCGTCCGACTGAAGGCGAATATGACGAAACTTTCTCCATGAAGCCCGTTGCTGATCACATGAGTGGCATGCTCGGCAAGCCAGTACGTCTGGTTAAAGATTGGCAGGCAGGTTTTGACGTAGCCGAAGGCGAAGTGGTTCTGTTAGAGAACGTTCGCTTTAACAAGGGTGAGAAAAAGGATAACGAAGAGTTAGCCAAGGCTTATGCATCTTTGTGTGATGTATTTGCAATGGATGCTTTTGGTACTGCGCACCGCGCGCAAGCATCGACCCACGGTGTTGCCAAGTTTGCTCCAGTTGCTTGTGCAGGCCCATTGTTGGCAGCAGAGCTTGACGCGTTAGGCAAGGCAGTTCTGGCTCCAGCAGCACCGATGCTGGCGATTGTTGGTGGTTCAAAAGTATCCACTAAATTGACCGTATTGGATTCTTTGTCTGACAAGGTTGACCAGCTGATTGTGGGTGGCGGTATTGCTAATACTTTCCTGGCAGCAGCAGGTTTCCCAGTGGGTAAGTCTTTGTATGAAGCTGACCTGCTTGAAGATGCTAAAAAGCTGATGGAAAAATGTGAAATCCCAATGCCAGTCGATGTAGTGACTGCCAAGGAGTTTGCAGAAACTGCAGCCGCAGAAACCAAACTGGTGGCTGACGTTGCAGAAGACGACATGATTTTAGACGTAGGGCCGCAGACCACTGCGATCTTCGCTGAGATCATCGCTAAAGCGGGCACGGTTGTTTGGAACGGCCCCGTTGGCGTATTTGAATTTGATCAATTCGGTGGCGGCACCAAGGGTATGTCTCTGGCGATTGCTGAAAGCGCTGCTTTCTCAATTGCAGGTGGTGGCGATACTCTGGCTGCGATCGATAAGTACGATATCGCGGATAAAATTTCCTACATCTCTACCGGTGGTGGCGCATTCCTAGAATTCCTGGAAGGCAAAAAATTGCCAGCCGTGGCTATGTTGGAATCTTGCGCCAAGTAATCTTGGTCGCTTGAACACATCTTTCCTAAAAGATCGCATTGCTTTCATGCATGCGATCAATATTGAAGAAACAGGATTAATAGAATGTCTCAGAAAATTTTTGATTTTGTAAAACCTGGTGTAATTTTTGGCGACGACGTACAAAAAGTATTCGAAATTGCCAAAGCCAATCAGTTTGCATTACCAGCAGTTAACGTAGTAAGCACCGATTCAGTTAACGCTGTTTTAGAAGCGGCTGCCAAAGTTAAATCACCGGTTATTGTTCAGTTCTCTAACGGTGGCGCTAGCTACTTTACTGGTAAGGGTCTGAAGGTTGAAGGTCAACCAGCTGGTGCACTGGGCGCAATCATTGGTGCCAAGTATGTGCACGCGGTTGCTGAAGCTTATGGTATTCCAGTGATTCTGCACACCGACCACGCGGCAAAGAAATTGCTGCCTTGGATCGATGCGCTGTTAGACGAAGGTGAAAAATTCTTCGCTGAAACTGGCAAGCCACTGTTCTCTTCTCACATGATCGATCTGTCAGAAGAAACACTGGAAGAAAACATCGAGATTTCTGCTAAATATTTAGCGCGTATGTCCAAGATGGACATGACGCTGGAAATCGAACTGGGCTGTACTGGTGGTGAAGAAGATGGTGTTGATAACACCAACATGGACAGCTCTTTGCTGTACACCCAGCCAGAAGACGTCGCTTACGCTTATGAGAAATTGAACGCGGTTAGCCCACGTTTCACTATCGCAGCTTCTTTTGGCAACGTTCACGGCGTATACAAGCCAGGTAACGTTGAATTAACGCCAAAGATTCTCGATAACTCACAGAAGTTCTGTTCTGAGAAATTCGGCCTAGCAGACAAGAGCCTGGACTTTGTATTCCACGGTGGTTCTGGTTCATCTCTGGAAGAAATCCGCGAAGCGATTTCTTACGGCGTAATCAAAATGAACATCGACACTGATACTCAGTGGGCAGCTTGGGCAGGTGTTTTGGGTTACTACAAAACTAACGAAGCTTATTTGCAAGCTCAGTTGGGTAACCCGGAAGGCGACGACAAGCCAAACAAGAAGTTCTACGATCCTCGTGTATGGCAGCGTGCTGGCCAGGTTGGCATCATTGAGCGTCTGGAAACTGCGTTCTCTGACCTGAATGCGATCGACGTACTGTAATTTTATATTGAATTGGCGACTTATTAATTAAGCCGCTGGTTTAATAAAATACAGAATAAAAAACGCCGCACTCTTTAAAAAAGGTGCGGCGTTTTTTTTGTTATTTTAATTCATTTTAATAATGCTATTGATCACTTCCTGATCAGGGTAATCCATCGGCAGAATGCAGCCGCCTTTATTATCTTGTTTGAAACTATGGGTGTGCCTACAAAACCAGCTATTTTGTATTGCTGCGTTTTTAGCAACACCATTAGGCTCTAACACCATGCTAAGCGCACCTTCGGTACTTCCACTTGCGTTGGTCGCACTTAGAAAGCAAATATTTAACTTTCCTGTTGAGCGTTTGGAAGTCATGAAAGCATTAACCTTTTCTGTTTTAGCTTTGAAATCAACATAGTCAGGTACTCTTTGTGTTCGCTCCTGAACTCCTGGAACAATCACTACTTCTTTGCATTCGGTACGTGTTTTAAAAGGGTTGGTCCAGGTTGGCTCAGGTATTGGCCAGCAGACTCTTTGTGTCCGTTCTTGTATGCCAGGGATGATTACCTGCTCGCGAAATTTCAGGTTTAATGAATAGTCATCACCTATGCAGGTTTGATTGCTATTAAACTTATAACCTTTGCTATTGATACGGTTCAGGAAAACAACTTTTCCTCGGCAGTCTTTAACGGTGAGTTGGTTCAATTTAATCTGGCTCGAGACATAAACACCGTTGCTCAAAATTGAATCAACATCATTCTCAGAGACTCTTCCATTTTCTGTAAGTTCGCCTTCCTTTATCGACATAAAGATAAATTCTGAAGGGTTGTCATGAAGAAACTCTTTAGTCGGATCAATTGCGTCACTCCAGAATTCTTTTAGAAGCGGAACTTTTCCGTGAACTAGAACTAGGCCTTCAACTCCCTGAACGTTGACTCTGTTAATTCTGATGTCTAAAAATCGAATCCCACAATTCAGTTGTTCAGTAACGTTTTTATCCTGAGTGACTACAAATGGAATGTTTATTCCTGAAGTCGCAGAATCATGTGTTCCCGGAATGAATAAATCTACAATTTTTGTTGTATCAGGTAATTCGCTCATCCATGTTTTCATTTTATTTTCCCTTAATATGATTTTTTTTTTTTGCTTTTTAATCACAAAAATATATTCCTGAGAGTTTCTTTACAATTGTCAAGCAAATGACATGTTGGATTTTTCATGGGTGAGTAGTTAAATAATATCCCCCGATCGGGGGGTTATTCATTGTGACCCAGAATCATAGAATATATCTCGTTGACCATGTATGGGAAAATAGAATGGATTATGATAATAAAAAGCAGGAACTTCGAGGCTTCGGTAAGGGGTTAACTGTTGGAAAAACCTTAAAGTATATCTACCTGTCACTGTTTCTGGTTTTGTCGGCGGGTTGTAACCCGAAAGATGATGATTCAGAAGCAAAATTTGCAGCCCAGCAAGTTGAAAAGCTTGCCAAAGACAATGCTCAGGCATATACCCTTTTTAACGATGAGGAAGTAAATTTTTCGATTGAAGTTGTTGAAGATGGTTACACGGTGTCGCTGGATAGTTTTCCAGTTAACGGTCGTGTGGTTGGTAAAACTAAAGGGCAAAAGCTCCAACTGCGCTATGTGCCTATTAACAGTTACGTTGGTCAAGATGCATTGACTTTTAAGGTTGTTAGTGACGATACGTTGGCTGCATCATCGGCAAAAATACAGTTTGTAGTGCTAAATCCAAACCAGTCGGGGCAGGATTCAGATAAAGATGGTTTGACGGATGAAGATGAGCGTAATGTTTATTTCACCGACCCGGATTTGAAAGATACCGATAAAGATGGTTTGTCGGATGGTGCTGAGGTTTTGAGTTATAAAACCAGTCCAGTGATGCCCGATACCGATGGTGATAGTCTTAATGACTGGTATGAAATTGTAAATTTAGGCTTTGATTCTGAGCTGAATAATTACAATTTTAATCCGCTGATTGCTGATGTTCCAATTCTTGCTATTGACCTGGTAAGTGCTCCAGATATTGATTTAATCCAAGAAGATTCGGTAGGGAAAACCTCTATCGTGACTACAGAGCGTTCGGCTACTGAGACTAGAGGAACTGAAGTATCTAATTCGGATACCAGTTCAACAGCGGTAGAAGAGAGCTCTTCTGAAGGCTGGGAGCTCGGGGGGCAGGGTGGTGTTTCAGATGGCAAGCTTCTGGCAGTCATCAGTGGTGGCTATTCAAAAAGTAAGTCTACAACAACAACAGAAGAAACTTCTTATACCTGGTCGACTGCCGAGAGCCAGGAGAATAGCCAGACTCTTAGTCGAGCCAATAGTTATGAGAACAGCCGAAATCTGACTACTCAGGGTGGCGAATTAAGCATTGCGGCCCGGATTACTAATCGGGGTAATATGCCATTTACGGTAAAGAATATTTTCCTGTCAGCCAGACAATTAGATAGGCAAGGGAGTATAGCCACAACATTTGGTAATCTTTCATTTGATACAGATAACAATCGTTTTCCTGAATTTTCATTAAGCAGAGGTTTGTCTTCTGGAGTAATGGAGTTTAATACCGCTTTGCCTCTGGCAGATGCCAACTCACTTTTAATAAATAGTGAACAGCTCGCAATAGATGTGTCAACTGTCGAGCTGGTTGATAGTGAGGGTAAGGCTTTTGCATTTAATGAAGTGGATTTATTTAATAAAAATGCAACAGTCGAAATTGATTATGGCGGCAGAAAATCGTTGCAAAAATATCGAGTAGCTGTGGTTGCAAATCCAGGTAATTTAACACTGCCATTAAAAGAAGTTCTTGCTGATATATTAAAAACACCCGTTCAGGTTGATGCTGATCGAGTGATTTCGATTAATGGCGTCGGAGATAACCAAAAAGTATGTCCGGGCATGTTCTCGACCAGTGCTGCAGACTGTAGCCAGCAGATGGTTCATTCTAACTATTGGGTGGCTTTGCATAGTCGCGAAGTGCGAGGTCAGGTGGCTACGACAATTTATGACAATAATGCGCTTGAGATCTCCCAATTGCCTGAGCAGATAGTGTTTAAATCTCTGGATAGGCAAAACTTTAATGATATCAGGCTACAGGCTGGTGATTTGCTGAAGCTGATCTATATCGAAGATAAAGATCAGGATGGTGTAGGGATTAGGCAGGAATTGGCTTTTGGAAGTAACCCCCTGTCGGTTGATTCCGATAATGATGGTTTGACAGATAAGGATGAAATTGAAGGCTGGGATATTCAAATTTTTAAAGACCATGATGGCGAGTGCGATGATACGCCCGTTATTGAGGGGCTACCTGCGCCAATTTGTGTGCCCGAACCCAAGAAATTTGAAAATCGTCAAGTCTATTCTTCTCCGATAAAAGCAGATACTGATGAGGATGGAGTTACGGATTTTGATGAATGTAAACGTAACAGATTTGACTTGGGTAGTCCGCAAAACGCATCTGAAAATAATTTCCTCACAATTCCCGAAAAATGCAAGGTTGCAGATTTTGAGCGTCGCTATCCAACAGACCCTTTCCAAGTGGATACTGACCAGGATGGCATATCTGATCAGTTAGATCGTCAGCCAGCAATTTTTAACGATCTTATTGCTATGGTTGAAGATTTTGTCCAATCAGAGTCAAGCGTAGCCGCTACAATCGCTTTGCCGCAGGCTGCGCTGGTAACTGCTGGTCAGAACTATGCTGATTATAAAGTGTTAATTGTCAGCAAAAAAATACAGGATGTTCAAAAGAATATTGATCCAGAAACAAGTCGTTTCCCTGTTTTTTCAAATGATCTGAAAGGAAAGCCAATTCAATGTGAATCAGGTGAATCAGAGTCATCTTGTTGGACAGTTGAGGAAATCTATAGTTTTGATGAAAATAATATGCGGCATCGCTTCTCTCAGACGGGTTTGACGGAGCAGACTAAAGAGGGTGAGCGTATTGATTATCATGCTGTGGCATGGATAAATGGTCAATGGATAAAGCAAACCAATAGCTTTTCTTATACTGATGTTCCTGTATATGAATTAAAGTTATCAGTATGGTCGATACGTAATTTGAAGTGTGGTGATGGTGACAATCGGTGCGATATGCTTTTCCGATTTTTATATAATGGGAGTTTTAGTGGTATTTTACGCGAGCGTGAAATCAGGCAGGGTCATTCTGTTGGGGTCTCATACAATTTTTCAAAAGAGGTATATGCAAGTGATCAGCAGTGTTTGTATTTGCAATATGATTTTGCTGAGATAGATTCCCGTCCTAGCTACTCACCTTGGTATCCACTTAAGTTTTGTTATTCAAAACAAACGGAAAGTTGCGCTTCGTCAGGTGCTGATGGTTTCTGGAGAGCACCACAAGGCGAACTACCGCTTACTCAGAGCTGTGAGCTGGTTACACCAATCAGGTCTTTGCACGGAGAAGACACTCAATATAGTTTCAAATACAATTTTAAAGTTCAAAAAAAATCTGATTAAAAACTTAGAGCAAGGCACCCTTTGAAGGTGTCTTGCTTTTTTATGATTAGATGACTTTTTTCTTAATTATGTGAGCAATGCATTCCGTGCGATTGCTTACCTGCATTTTTTGAAAAATTATTTTTAAGTGTGATTTTATTGTTTCGGCAGAAATTGTTAGTTCTCGAGCAATTTCTTTATTGGATAGACCATTGGCTAGTAGTTGAAGGATTTGTAATTGTCGTGTTGTATAGCCATCTTGTTTGTTCAGGTACGCGGGCGGAATTTCAACAATCTCACCTGAAAGCATTCGGTCTATTGCATTCATCATCTGTTGCCCACTTGCCGACTTGGGGATGAATCCGCTAGCACCCATTTTTAGAGCTTTAGTGACCAGCATTGGGTTGTCAGTCGCAGAGAGAATGCAAAATGGAATAATCTGGTTTTGTTCTAATAAAGATTGAACGAAGGTCAATCCATCGGTACCAGGAATATCCAGATCAACCAACATCAGATCTATATTTTGCTGCTGTAGGGTTTTAGTTGCTTGTATCGTGTTGTTGGCAGAAAAGACTATCAACTGCTCATTGTTTTGTGACAATAGTAATTTGATTCCGTCAAGAAACAAATCATGGTCATCGATAATTAACACGTTAGCTTTTGTATTTAGCTGTTGCATGTGCGGCTCGGTGTCTCAATGGGACTATTGTTTTCAGATAGTTTCTTTACGAGTAGTCGAGTGATGACTAGACGGAGTTTGGCAGGCTGTATCGGCTTATGAAGTAAGGTAAAACCTGACATTGTTGTTTGTTTAATTCGTTGTGGGTCGGTGTCTCCGGTCAATAAAATAGAAAGTGCAGGCTCAGGTAGTTGCTGGTTTAGGCGGTTCAGTGTGTCGATGCCGTTTTCTTCGCCGCGTAATCGAAAGTCAGATATGATGACTTGCGGTTGATAGCCTGTTTTAATGTATTGTTCTGCCTGAAGGGTATTTTCTGCTGTTTTTATCGTGAATTGCCAACTATTCAAAAGCTGTGTCACTGCATTACGAATATTGCTATCGTCATCAATTAGCAAAATTGACGGAGTAATATTTTTTTTCGGTGGGATTTCTTTGGTTTGGGTTTTTTTAAGGTCTACTTGTGTTACAGGCTGTGAGAAAGAGAAGCAACTTCCTTTTCCATGAAGTGACTGGCAATGTATTTTGGTATTGAGTGTATGGCAAAGTCCATCGACAATTGATAGGCCAAGCCCCAAGCCGCGCTGTTGATCTCTTTCAGGGTTTGATACCTGAAAATACTCAGTAAAAATATTTTTTACATTTTCTGGTTCAATGCCTATGCCGCTATCCCATACCTGAATTAGAAGTTTATGCTGGCGTTTTCTGAAACAGACAATAATTCGCCCTTTATAAGTATAGCGAATTGAATTGCTGACCAGGTTCCAAAGTATTCTTCTAAGTAGTGTTGTATCAGTTAGGCATAAAAGGTCGCTACCATAAAACTTTAGTCCAAGACCTTTTTTATATGCTGCAGCTGAAAAACTCTCTTTTAATGAATTGATTACCTCTCTAGTGTTTATTGCCTGAAGGTCGGGTTTGATGGTTTGCGATTGGATGCGAGATAAATCCAGTATTGCATCAAGCATGGTACGCAATCCATCGCAGGACTTATAGATGCTCTGTGCTAGAGGCTTTATTTTATTAATCTCATTTTCATTCAGCAATAGCTCAGAATAAAGTCCGAGAGCATGTAAGGGCTGGCGCAAATCGTGGCTGGCAGCAGCGAGAAAACGAGATTTTTCCAGATTACTTTGTTCTGCTTTTTCCTTGGCTAAAGCGTGTAATTTTGCAAGTTGAATATTTTCCAGTCGGTAAGTAACTTCTCTTTTTAACTGTGTGTGCATATGCCATGCATAGTAAAATTGGGATAATAGATAAAACGGTATAATGTAAGTGAAAGCAATGGCAAATGGGAATAACTCGGTTAGTTGGTTTAGTTTGATGGTTAAGGCAACATTAATTGGTGTTGTGAAAATATAAAATGCTGAAGGTATTGCAGAATTTGCCAGAGCAGCAGCTGCGCTGAGGCCAAGAGAAATCACTAGAATTGTTGTCAGGTGTGTTGCGGCAATATCGGATGATGTATTGATATTGCTAAGTGATAATATCAGCATAAGCCAGACAGATGAGGATAATAAGGCAATTATTCGATGGAGGTTTAGCTGGAGTTTCAAACTGAGCGAATGCCATTGGTTAGTGTGCTTTGTGTATAGTACAAATAATAAGCAACCAATGAAAATTGAGTTGGCGTATGTGATCCACGCTGTTTTGTTAATCATTTGCTCTGATAAAGTAGACCAGATTAACCAGCTGATTATTACTGCAAAGGACAGTGCACCCATCAGTTGCTTGGTAATGTAGATCAGCAACTCTTCAGTTATTTTAAGTTTGATGCTTCGGGCGAGCATTCTAGCCTCTCCTTCCAGAAAGCTGATCACTCTTGTGGCAAGAAGCAGGAGTTCCCCTTGTTTCTGGAGTGCAGATCTGGAGTTTTTCTTTGCATTATACGGGTATTCGTTTGGATAGATAGCGGTGGCATGCATCCAAAGCATGCCGCTTATGCTGTGCTTGGATATTTGCTGATATCTGGTGCTGATGGGCATTTCTTTCTTGGTTTTATGTCACGCTATCGGATTAGGGGCGTGTTTTCATGTGCTAATTAAAACTGAATAATCTAAACAAAAACACCGTCAAAGTAATCGCTGGCCAAAACAGAAGTTTAGAAATTAAGTTGTCCATCGACTGAATGATATTTAGTTTAAAATTTTAGCTAAATAAAATAGCAGTAGTGAAATAAAGTGCATTACCAGCCGATGCTTGCTTGAAAGCGGTTGGGCAAGCCAGAAGGCGACGACAAGCCAAACCAAAAGTGCTCACTAACTAGTCCCAGAATCGTCGTGTTTGGCAGCGTTCTGGCCAGGTTGGCATCATTGAACGTCTGGAAGTAGCATTCTCTGATCTGAACGCGATCGACGTGCTGTAATTTTATACTAAATTGGTAGCTTAATAATTAAGTGGTCGGTTTAATAAAATACAGAACAAAAAAACGCTGTACTCTGAAAAGAGTGTGGCGTTTTTTTTCGTAGTGGTGCCGGAGGTTGTGGGTTGCTACCTGGAATTAGCTGTTTTAGAAAGATAGTTAGTCTCTATTCTAGCCATTGTTTTGCACTATTTGTTGACTCAAAAAATATAGATAAGTTCCCGTTCAATTTTGCAATTGAGCTTTCCTTTATTGCAGCTGGTTAAATCTTTAAGCGAGGTTTACTCTGTTTGCAATTGTTTTTTAGTATCAAAACCACCAATAAATAACACAGTGTTTTATCTGTCGGAGTGAACTATGAATAAAGTATTCAAGGTATCAGCAAAAATTTCCGCTGTTATTGCATCATTGCTATTTTTTTCGACTACTCAAGCTGCGCAGCTAGAGAGAGAAGGTTATAAAGTGTTTGAGTCTGATGTGGTTGCTTCAAAATCAGTTGCTTTGGCAAGAGCTCATGAAGTTTTAAACAATATAAAGAGTAAGCAGGGTTTTGTATTGCAGAAAGTATTAGGCCGTCAGTATGACGCAATTCGAGGTAGTGTTTTAATTAAAAATACCAAAGTGAGTGTTGATGAATTTTCTACTATCTCGGGTGTTTTATCTTACCAGGCAAATGTTGAGATTAAATATAGTTATCGTGTTCAAAATACAAATCGCTAATTATTCTAAATAATAGGGTGTTTATTCATTCTATTTAATTGCTGGGTTAACAATAGCAACTAATGTGCTATTGGCCATTTATCTGTAGTGAGATTTGCTTGACCAAAGCAATAGGGTTTCATCTTGCTTTGCTGTAGCATGCCCGCCATTCAAATTGAGCGGGGCAAGGTCACTGTCGATGGCGCAACTCTATTTCTACTATTCAGCAATGAATGCCGGTAAATCTACCTCACTGTTACAGTCTTCCTACAACTATCATGAGCGTGGTATGCGCACGCTAATCTACACTGCGGCGCTGGATGATCGGTTTGGCCAAGGCAAGGTCGCATCAAGAATTGGCCTAAAAGAAGCAGCCATTACTTTTGATGGCAAAAGTGACTTGTTTGCTGAAATCGACACCGCACATGCCGATTCTGCGGTGCACTGCATTCTGGTTGATGAAGCTCAGTTTCTGACCAAGCAGCAAGTGAAAGATTTATCTGACGTTGCTGACAAATTGAGTATTCCGGTGCTTTGTTACGGATTGCGAACTGATTTCCAAGGTGAGTTGTTCCAAGGTAGCCAATATTTACTCGCCTGGGCTGATAAATTGGTTGAGCTGAAGACTATTTGCCACTGTGGTCGCAAAGCCAGTATGAACTTGAGAACCGATGCCGGAGGCAATGCGGTAAAGGCCGGCTCACAGGTAGAGATTGGCGGTAACGACAAGTATGTATCTCTGTGCCGCAACCATTTTAAACAAGAGATGGGATGGTAGCTTGATCTCAAGATAAAAAACGGCGAATCAGCTAACGACTGATTCGCCGTTTTTTTAGGCGTAATTTGGAATTGACGAGTTGGTTAAAGCTGAATCATCAGTTCGCCAGAAGCATCGCCGTTATAGGTTGTCGAAAAGCTTCCAGTGAATTGGCGATTTTTAAAATCTGGCAAAGGCGCAGATAAATTTATTTGTGCATCTTTTCTACTAGTTGGCCGGGCTTCGCTGGCTAATCGCCAGATTGCTTGCTTTTCAAAGCCACCAAGGGCGGCCTTGAATCCGCTATTTGAAAGCAAGCTTAATCGATTGCCAGATGACGATGTTTGATTGATTTGGCGAGCTTGGCCTGCTACTTCGATATTTTGAGCAGCCATTATTACATTTGCATAATGACTGCTGAAGCAAGATATCTGAGTGTCGGCAATATTGTTGATCGTTAACTGTCCTTCCAACGGCGCTTTTTCGTCTGAGATCTTCACCCATTCAATTGACGCTGAACCTAAATAGTCAAACGGCAAGCTCTGAACCGAAGTTTCGCCGGGAATTTGTATGTTGATAGTCACTTCTGCTTCGATATCACTGTCAGTTTGATAGCGAATAATGCCGCTTGGTAAAATAGTCTGCTCGACAGGTTTTAGATTATCTTTAAGCACGAAGTTCCAACCAATAACATTCAGTTTTGAATCACTGATTAGGTTTCTTATGCTGGAAGATAGGCCGCTTTCGGTGATCTCAAAAATCGGATTTACAGCCTCTTGATAAATATCATCCGTTCCATAGTTACAAGCTCTGACATCTATAGTGTTGCCGGTAGGATTGAACGCAAATACCTCGTTTTGTACTAGTTCAATGTCGCCAAGGTCGTTTTGACTAATTTGAGCAAGAATATCGCCTTCCAGCCGAATGGTTTGCAGCCATAAGCCGGAATAGTCCGATAGTGTCGTATTGTCTGCTGGTTCAAGGTTGCCAGGTAAAGTTGGATCGTAAGTAGGTTGTTGATTATCGGTTGTTCCGCCACCGGAGCACGCTGCTATCAGTAATGAAACCAGACCAAGCTTGGTGATACTTCTTAGATTCATAAGTCTTGCTCTTGTTGGAATTGTTATTGGCGTCTTGTTATTAGAAGTTGTTTGTTATGATCTGCTTTGATTAATCCATGAAGCGAAAGTGAGTGCAAGTATGATGCGGCATAAATTATCCAGCTGGGCGCTGGTGTCTGGGCAGGGAATAGGCATGTTGGCGTGTTTATGGCCTTTTTTTGCTGGTTGGCCTTTTGCTGGATTGCTGGTGCTTCTGATTGGCGCGGCTTTGGGTATTTGGGTAATTCGCCATAACCGGATTGGGAATTTTTCGGTTTTTCCTGAGCCAATGGATAAAGCAAAGTTAATCACCACCGGGCCATATCGCTGGGTTCGTCATCCCATGTATACCGCGTTGTTACTTACCATGTTGGGTGTGGCGTTAATAAATGGTTGCTGGATTAATCTTTTAGGGTTTTTGTGGTTGATCATGATTATCTGGTTTAAGGCGCGTCAGGAAGAAAAACTACTACTGCAGGTTTATGATGAATACTCATTTTATCAACAAAAAACCAAACGGTTAATCCCCGGATTATTCTAGAGTTTTTATTTGGCTTGTCTGCTAAGTATTTGATGCTCGAATGTCAATATCTATGGGTTGATTTATAGACCTATACAATATCTTGTGGATATTGATAAATTAAGCCGACTAAAGGTCGGCGTTTCAATTGAGCTTTTGCCACCGTATCAGTATGGTGTGCCGCCTTGTTTGGGTCGCCAGACTTATCGTTAAAACTACATCTTGCTTGTGGAGTCATATGAGAGACAAACCTTTTAAACTTATCGCAGTCGAAGGCAATATCGGCGCGGGTAAATCTACTTTGTTAGGACCTCTCGTAGACGCTTTGAATGAAGTGACTGGCGAAAAGTGGCAGCTGATCAAGGAAGATGTAGATGAAAACCCTGAGTTTCAGAAGCTATTAGCAGAGTTCACTAAAGACCCTTCTGCACGAATTCGCTTCCAGCGTTTTATCACTAATCACCGTGCCCAATTATTGGAAGGTGTTGATGAGTCAATCAACTATGTGATTGAGCGTTCATTGGTTAGTGATTTGATTTTCTCCCAGGCAAACCTGTCAAATATGCCTCGCCCTGATGGTGAAGATATTTGCTACTACTACGATATCCACGATCGCCTGGAAACCTATCCAAAGATCGATATGGTGGTTTACCTGCAGACGAATGCCCACGTTTGTTATGAGCGGATGTTAAGTCGTGCTCGTGAATCCGAGTCGGGTACTCCAGAGTCTTACATTGAACTGATTTCTGATTTCCATGATTGCTTGCTGCCACATATTTGCCGCGATCATGATATTGAATTGGCGACAATGGATTGGGATGATTTTGGTTGTCCTGAGCAGGTTGCTGCAGTAATTGATGAAGCATTCAAGACAAAAGTAGCTAAAGCAGCGTAATCGCCAGCTGGCTTTAATTAGTCAGTTACTTTTTTCTTTAAACGCTCGCCAGTATTTCTGGTGGGCGTTTTTTTATGGCTGCTTTTTATGAAGGCGCAGAAACGGTTTTTTAGGAGAGTGGTTTCAATATGGTGCGCGCTCTTAAAGATGTGCATTGTTTTGAGTAGTTGGCAGTGAATTATTAGATGATGTTTTGGTGCGATGCATTAAAAAGGCAAACCCTTATGGTGCAAAGGAATGCTCAGATTAACTATTTTCGGTTAATTAAAAAATTGGCACGACTGCTGCATTAACTTTGATCAAGTTCTTGAATGATTTTTTTATCGTTAATCATTCGCTAGCAATAACTCGATAAGAAGTTAAGAGGTTACTTCCAATGAAAATGATCAAAAATGCTGCCAATTTTTCTTTTTTATCTGCTGCTTTAGTTGTTGGTGCTATTTTAGCGCCGACTACCGCGAGTGCAGATTCTGCTGTATCGGCCAGTCTCGGTGTCAGTAATTTTTATCTCTATCGCGGGGTAAATTTAGGCAACAATGCAGATACACTCGGCACGGCTGCGGTATCAGGAAGCCTCGATTATTCTCATGCTTCTGGTGCCTATGCGGGTGTTTGGGCATCTAGCGGTGATGCGAATGCCGGTACAGAATATGATTTGTATGCCGGTTATGCGTTGGAAATAGGTGATGTCGCACTGGGCGCAGGTGTGGTGAATTACCTTTACCCAGAAATTGAAAGTGGTTCCAAACTCAGTGAATTAACAGAAGCTATGTTAAGTGTTTCTGGTTATGGCGCATCGGCATCGGCTTGGAAAACGATTACCGGTGGCGGTGCTTGGTATTACACGCTGGGTTATGAACTGGAGAGCTTTTCGGCCACTCTGGGTATGACAGACCCCAAGGGTGAAGATGGATATAGCCATCTCGATTTGGCTTACAGCATCAAAGATTTCACGCTGACTTTATCTCAGGTAGTCGATACAGCAACCGATGACCAAGAAGATGATTTGCTGGTGAATGTCAGCTATTCACTGGCATTTGATTTGTAACTGAGAATAACCACGCAAAAAACCGCCAGCTGATATTTCAGCTGGCGGTTTGGATTCTGGAAACAGATAAGCACTAACCATTCACTAAATTGAATGGCCGATTGATTGGCGAAAGCATTTGCCGCGAGTAATCAATAATTGATTATTGGTCGCAGTTGTCAGCCATTACTTGCTTATTGTTATCGATTGCTGACAAACGCTGCTCTTCAGTTAGTTTGACTTCACTACCTTCGCTGTCTTTTCTGGTGACAACCGGGCTGTTCATCAAAACCTGAATATTCTGCTTGGCAATTTCGCAATTTTTGTTGCGAGCAGCTTTGTAAGCTGGCTCATCTGCAGATGCAAAGGTTTGTTTTTTAGGTTTGTCAGCAGTTGGTGGTGTTTCAGGCATAGTACTGCTTGGGATAGCGGTGCCGCCATTGGCAGTAATCGTGCTGCTATTTACGCCACTGGGCGCATGAGTTGAATAGTGGGTTACTCCATTTTCATCAACCCATTTACGAACCGTCTGCTTTTCAGCAACGGCGTTGCCTGCAAGTATCAGGGCTGTTAGTCCGATCAACAGCGTTCTGGTGTTCACGAGATCTCTCCGGTTTTCCTAGGTTTACCCTGTTGATGTTGACACGCCTTGTGTGCATGTCAACATCAGTAACCGAGTGGATCTTGCTGGACTCGAAAAAAATGAATAATACCCAAGCGAGTGGAGCGAGCATTATTGCGCGTTTGCTGGCCGAAATAGGCGCTAGCCACATTTTTGTTGCTCGTGATGAAATGCTGCTGCCGATCACAAAAAAATTATCTGAGTTAAACATTCAACTGACCTGTGTCGATCTTTCGCGAACTGCGGTGCTTGCAGCGGAAGGTTGGGCGAGATTTTCTGGTGGTCAGCCTGGGGTTGTTCTGATTGGTCAAGGTAGCAAAGTGACCGAAGCAATCACCGGTATTGCTTCAGCTTCGGCGGATTCGATTCCTCTAGTGGTAATTAGCCTGCAGGTGCCGTTAAACCGAATTGGTACTGATGCAAATAAAGAATTAGATACAGTCGGCATTACCCGCAGTTGTAGTAAACATAATTACTTGGTTCGCTCTGTCGATGAGTTGTCCGAAGACCTAGCAAAGGCATTTCACATTGCGCGAACTGGCCGCCCAGGCCCAGTAGTGGTTGATGTGCCAATTAACTTGTTAGCTCAGTTAGGTAGTTTCCAGCCGCCAATGCCGATTAAATTGCGTTCTTATAATCCGCCAAGTCGTGGGCATTTAGGGCAGTTAAAAAAAGCACTTCGTTTGTTATTAGAGGCCAAAAAGCCTTTGTTGTGTCTTGGTGGTGGTGTGGCTCATTCGGGCGCATTGGCAGATTTAAGTCGCTTGGCCAAAAAACTGAATTTACCGGTTGTGACGACTTTATCGGGTGCGGCAATTTGCCCGAACGATCTGATTAATCTGGGGTTGGCAGGAGAAGCGGGTAGTCAACTAGCCAAGCAAGCAGTTAATCAATGTGATGTGTTTCTAGCCTGCGGAGTTCGCTTTGATTGGCGATTGACTGGAGATCCGCAACAGTTTTGCCGTAATGCCAGCATTATTCATATCGACGTCGATCCCACAAGTATTTCACGGCAGGTAAGGGCCGATGTTCCGGTGGTTGGCACATTAGATTTAGCGGTGAGGGATTTGCTGGAACTGCTCGATGAAATGTTAAAGAGTCATCCGTTGCAAGTCAGAACTGACTGGCCGCCGCAGTTGCTGCAAGATCAATCGCAAGTCGTAACCGAACCTTTGAGCAATCAACTGGTTGAAATGTTATCTAGTTTTGAGGCGTCGTTCGTAATTGCAGTCGACCCCGGCCCGTTGCAGCAACTATTGGCACGTGATTATATTGGCCAAAGCCATCATCAGTGGCTGACATCCAGCGGCTTATCAGCCGAGCGACATGCACTCCCCGCTGCAATTGGTGCCGCAAAAGCCGGTAAGTCGATTTTAGTATTGCTAGAGACATCGCAACTGGCAGCGCATTTGCCTGAACTGATGTTAATTAATCAGCTGCAGTTAGATATTAAATTGCTCTGCTTGGATTTAGGCGAGAGCTGCCGCTTACCGGCAATTTGTAGAGCATTAGATATTTCAGCGACTGAAGCCGCCTCGCTGGACGAAGTGCCCAGATTATTGAATGATCATTTGTTGGTGCAATTCAGCTTTAATCGATTGACCGATGACCTATCAGAAACAACGTTTTCAGCTAGTGTCGAGCAGGGGTTATAAATATGCGCCATCTAATTACCATGCTGGTGGAAAATGAAGCGGGCGCATTGTGCCGGGTGGCCAGTTTGTTCTCGGCACGTGGCTACAATATTGAATCTTTGGCGGTGGCACCGATTGAAGATTCGTCATTGTCTCGTTTAACCGTGGTTACTCAGGGTGATGATGCGACGATTGAGCAAATCACCAAGCAGTTAAACAAACTACTCGATGTGGTTCGAGTCGCTGATTTAACCTGTGTTGAGCATGTTGAACGTGAATTGATGCTGATTAAAATGCGGGTCAGTTCGCCAACGGCTCGAGATGAATTAACCCGTCAGGTTGAAATCTTTCGGGGACAAATTGTCGATATTGCAGAAGGAAGTTACACGGTTCAATTAACCGGTAAGAGCGATAAATTAGACGCTTTTGTTGGCTTAATGCGTGAAGAGTGTATTCTTGAGCTGAACAGAACAGGCCCTATCGGCATGAGTCGAGGGGAGAAAGCCTTTCGGGTTTAAGGTTTTAGTTATAAATACTGATTCCAAACCTTGATTGGCGTTAAGGCGCAGGTTGTTTATAATCGCGCGTCTAGTTAACGAGAAAAACCATAACCAATAGCTATAAGTCGACCGGCGGTAATCGCCAGTTAGCGCTAGTTGTTTTATGGTTAGCCTCGTTAACAACGAGTGGTGCTGCCTCAGTCACCGTAGCAAAAAACAGATAAAAGCAGGGTATGCCAATGCAGGTTTATTACGATAAAGACGCCGACCTCTCGTTAATCAAGTCGATGAAAGTGACCATTGTCGGATATGGCTCACAGGGTCATGCCCACGCAAATAACCTTAAAGATTCTGGCGTTGACGTGACCATTGGTTTACGTGAAGGCTCTAGCTCTTGGGTGAAAGCAGAAAATTCAGGCTTGAAAGTCGCTTCTGTTGCTCAGGCTGTAGAAGGTGCTGACGTAGTTATGATTCTGACTCCTGATGAGTCACAAGCTGCAACTTATAAAGCGGATGTTGAACCGAACCTTAAGCAAGGTGCTGCACTGGCATTTGCCCACGGTTTCAATGTTCACTATCAGCAGATCGTGCCTCGTAAAGATATCGACGTGATCATGATTGCGCCTAAGGGCCCAGGTCACACAGTTCGTGCTACTTACACCCAAGGTGGCGGTGTACCTAGCTTGATCGCGGTATATCAAGATGCTTCTGGTAAGGCGAGAGACATTGCTATGTCTTATGCATCTGCCAATGGCGGCGGTCGTAGCGGTATTATCGAAACTAACTTCCGTGAAGAAACTGAAACCGATCTGTTTGGTGAGCAAGCAGTATTGTGTGGCGGTGCAACTGCACTGGTTCAGGCTGGTTTTGAAACTTTGACCGAAGCTGGTTATGCACCAGAAATGGCTTACTTTGAGTGCTTGCACGAGCTGAAGCTGATTGTTGATTTAATGTATGAGGGCGGTATTGCCAACATGCGTTATTCAATCTCCAACACAGCTGAGTACGGCGACGTAAGTCGTGGTCCTCGTGTTATCACTGAAGAAACCAAGAAAGAAATGGGTCGCATCCTCAAGGAAATCCAGAACGGTGAATTCGCTCGTGAATTTATCCTGGAAAACCAAGCAGGTCAGGCCACTCTGAAAGCCAAGCGTCGCTTGGGTGAAGAGCATCAGATCGAAGAAGTGGGCGCTAAGCTGCGTGCCATGATGCCTTGGATCGCTGCTAACAAAATGGTCGACAAAGAAAAGAACTAATTTTCTTACGATCATGGTGTTATAAAAAACCGGCAAGTCAGTAATGGCTTGCTGGTTTTTTATTATTTATTTTGCCGAATTTTTTTCGAAATACTTGTTATCTATTTTCATGAGCACTTCTTTAGAGGGTGACTATGAGCAGGCAATTTTTCAGGAGACTTCATGTCTATAGCTAAAGAATCCTTTGGCCTAGCAATTTCAGATGCTGGAGATTTACTGAGGATCTATGATTCGATTAATGGTAAAGATGTTGAAAATCAGCAGCCACCAGAGGTGTTAAAAAGAGCAGCTTTAGTTATGATTTTAACTGCCTGGGAGACTTATGTTGAAGACATTGCAACAGAAAAATTTGAACAAAAATTTTCTGTACTTAAAGGCAGTAGAGTGGGTGATTTTGTTGAACAGCAATTCTCAATCAAACTAAAGATGTTTCATAACCCTGATTCGCTCAAAACCAAACAAATATTTGAAGAGTTTTTTGGGGTTGATGTAACAAATGATTGGGTTTGGGGAAGTTATTCGACTTCCAAAGAAGTGAAGACAACCTTAAATCGCTGGATAAGTAGGAGAGGTAGCGCGGTGCATCGAGCATATGTGGATAAAAATGCTCCTCACTTGGTAAACCGAAAAGACTTAGATAAATGTATTTTGTTTTTTAATGATTTGGTCAATGTTACAGATAAAACGCTGTCAAAAATGTAAGGATCCTACTTCAAGGTTAAATTAATACGTTGGTTAGGTTGATATTGCTTACATATATAGCTGTTGATAACTGACTGTAATTAGTGTCAATTTGATTAAAGGCGCTATAGGAAAGCTTGTTGGTCAATGGCTAGCGAACTATATCTAATTAAGCGTTGTCTAAACCGACCAGAAGCCAGTAGGAGCTGCCCTGATGCTGATAAAAAGACCAACAGATATTCTCTCGTCCGACATCACTTCTGAATCGGTATACCTTGAACGAAGAAAACTATTGCAAGCGGCGGCGGCAAGCATGCTGGCGGCGGGAATGGCAGCGCCATTTGCTGCTGCTAATGCAGCGATTCCTAAGAGCGCTTTCAAGGATCTAAAATCATCACCTTTCTCAACCGGTGAAGAAAAAACCCCGCACGACATGGTGACTGGTTACAACAACTTCTATGAATTCTCGACTGATAAAACCGGGCCAGCCAAGCTGAGTAAAAACTTTAGATCAGATCCTTGGTCGGTTTCTATTGAAGGCGAAGCGGAAGTGACCGGTACATTCTCGCTGGAAGATTTGATTAAACCGCATACCTTGGAAGAAAGAATTTACCGTTTGCGCTGTGTTGAAGCTTGGTCGATGGTCGTTCCTTGGGTAGGGATTCCATTGGGCGATATTTTAAAGCGTTTTAAGCCGCTCTCTTCTGCCAAATACGTTTACTTTGAAACGCTCAATGATCCTGAGCAGTTCCCAGGGCAAAAGCGTCAGGTGCTGGATTGGCCATACCGTGAAGGTTTAAGAATGGATGAAGCGATGAATCCATTAACTATTTTGGCGACAGGTTTGTATAACGATCCGCTGCTAGCGCAAAATGGTGCACCGCTTAGGTTGGTGGTGCCATGGAAATATGGTTTCAAAAGTATTAAAAGCATCGTCAAAATTAAATTCGTTAAAGAAATGCCAGAAACCAGTTGGAATATGTCAGGGCCAAAAGAGTATGGTTTCTACGCCAACGTAAATCCGAAGGTAGCGCATCCGCGCTGGTCGCAAAAACGTGAAGTCCGTTTGCCATCACTGTTCGGCAGTAAAAACACTAAAACTCAGCTATTTAATGGTTATGCTGACCAAGTTGCCAGCATGTATAGTGGAATGAATTTACGTAAATATTTTTAATGGATTAATTTAATAAATCCCATGCTGAAAAACCAACATATAAAAATTATTAAGCCGCTTATATTTTTGGTGGCTTTGTTGCCGTTGGCCATGGTAGCTCAGGGTATTTATATGCGTACACTGGTTAACCCATTGGAAGGGATTATTCATACCAGCGGAGAATGGGCGTTACGCTTTTTGCTGATCACCTTGGCGATGACGCCTTTAAAGGAGATCACTGGCAGCGCTCATTGGATCAAGTTTCGTCGTATGACTGGCTTATATGCATTGTTTTATGCTTCATTGCATTTTATGGCTTGGATTGGTTTAGATCAGCTGTTTATTGTCGAAGAAATTATCGAGTCGATTATTGACCGGCCCTATATTCTATTTGGCACCACCGCTTTGCTATTAATGATTCCTTTAGGCGTAACTTCTACTAAGGGGATGATTCGAAAGTTGGGTAAGCGCTGGAAGAAATTACATCAGCTGGTTTATCCGATTGCGATTCTTGGTGTGGTGCACTTTGTGCTGCTGGTAAAGAAGGATTTAACCGAGCCATTAATTTATGCGGCTATCTTGCTCGCTTTATTAGGTTGGAGGGCGCGTTTAAGGGTTGCCAAAATCCGTAAGCGCCATGTATAGTTTATTGCAATTGTATTCGATGGATTCAATTCCAGATGTTTAATGCCGCCGCTACCATTATCCAAAAGCATATGTCTTGTGACGTAGCTTCGGTGATGCCTGTAGTAAAGCGTGCTTCCCTTCTGTTAGCTCTATCTGGTCTACTTGGCCTACGACTTCTGCCCTAGGGCAGAGAAATTGAATTTGCCCTGGCGAGGGCCCGCGCTAACGCATCACAATCAACCTACAAAAATAACCACTCCCCAGCTGCAGTGTGTCCTGGGTTTGGAGTATGACAATGAGCCAAAAAGATAAATTAATCGTTTTCGATACGACCTTGCGTGATGGTGAACAAAGTCCAGGTGCGTCTATGACGCTGGATGAAAAAGTGCGGATTGCTAAGTCTCTGGAACGATTACGGGTTGATGTGATTGAAGCTGGTTTTCCTAATGCCAGTCAGGGTGATTTTGAATCGGTGCGTGCCGTGGCTCGAAGTGTTCGCGAGTCAACCATTTGTGGTTTGGCGCGGGCAATTAATTCAGATATCGACCGTTGCGGTGAAGCACTTGCCGATGCTGAATCTGCTCGAATCCACACTTTTATTGCGACCTCACCGATTCATATGCAGCAAAAACTGCGAATGTCTCCCGAAGAGGTGGTTGAGCGAGCGGTTGCTGCAGTTAAGCGTGCGCGTAAGTGGACTGATAACGTCGAATTTTCATGTGAAGATGCCGGCCGGTCAGAATTGGATTATTTGTGTCGGGTGATTGAGCAGGCAATTAAAGCCGGTGCTCGAACAATCAATATTCCTGATACTGTTGGTTATAATGTACCTAGTCAATTTGGTGAAACGATTCGACAGCTGTTGGAACGCATCCCAAATGCCGATCAAGCGGTTTTCTCGGTGCATTGCCATAACGATTTAGGTTTGGCTGTTGCCAACTCTTTAGAAGCGGTAATCAATGGTGCCCGCCAGGTTGAATGTACCATCAATGGTTTGGGGGAGCGTGCCGGTAATGCTTCTTTAGAAGAGCTAGTGATGGCAGTGAGAACTCGCCAAGATGTTTTCCCATGTGAAACACATATTTACACACCAGAAATTGTACCGGCATCTCGCTTGGTCTCTTCAATTACTGGTTTTGCGGTACAGCCGAATAAAGCGATTGTCGGTGCTAACGCATTTGCTCATGAATCAGGTATTCACCAAGACGGCATGCTGAAAAATCGTGAAACCTATGAAATCATGCGCGCAGAAGATGTCGGCTGGAAGACCAATAAAATGGTTATGGGCAAGCACTCCGGCCGTAATGCATTTAAAACCCGCTTGGAAGAGTTGGGGGTTAATTTTGAAACCAACGAAGAATTAAACGGTGCTTTTGCTCGATTTAAAGAGCTGGCAGATAAAAAGCATGAAATCTTCGATGAAGATTTACAAGCACTGGTTTCAGAAACTCAACATGAAAAAGAAGATGACCGTTTTGAGTTGGTTTATTTGAAAACCTACACAGAAACAGGTGAAACCCCTTCAGCAGAATTGACCTTGAAAGTAGATGGTCAGGAGCAGCAAACCACAGCGATTGGTTCTGGTCCGGTAGATGCGACTTTTAAGGCAATTGAACAGCTGGTCAATACTGGTTCGATTTTGCAGCTGTTCTCGATCAATGCGATCACCCAAGGTACCGATTCTCAAGGTGAAGTAACGGTGCGTTTAGAAAAAGGCGGTCGAATTGTTAACGGACTGGGTTCAGATACCGATATTGTGATTGCCTCGGCCAAGGCCTATGTCAGTGCAGCGAGTAAGCTACTGGCTAATACTCCGCGCACTCACCTGCAAGCGGTTAATGTTTAATTTAAGGACGTATATTTTTGATGGATGCATCTTCTACAACAGCTTATAGCTCAGCACAGCGGCTGGCATGTTTAAAGGCAATGGATATCGACTGCTGGGTGGCGCGTTCTGTGTTACCCGGTGCGCGACAGCCACAATTGTCTGAGCAGCCAGCCGTTATGTCTGTGGTAGATACATCATCAATCGAAACGACTGAAAATGTATTGGTAGAAGCAAATATTGCTTCTACCAATACAGGCCAGGTAGAAACACAACAACTGGAAGATTTCCCCGATAGCTTTGCTCAGCAGTTAACGCCTCAAGTCAGTCAGTTGTCAGTGGAGTTGGATCTTGATAAAGCCCGTTTGATTTTTCAGCCATTGGTTGAAAATGCCAGTTGCGAGATTTTATTAATTGTTGGTTATCGTCGCCAAGCTGCTGATAATGTACCGCTATTGGATCATAATTCGTTTGCTTTATTGTTAAAAATTGCCCAATCGGTTGGGCTTGCTGAGAAGGTTCATATCGCTCAGCTAGTTAATCCAGCTAATCAACATGCTGTTGGTGCGCTGGCCAGTGCTGCGCCACTCAAGCAGCAGCTTGAACAATTACCAGTTAAAAAAATTGTTTTGCTCGGAGAAGCAGTAAAACAGTTGTGGGGCAATTGTCGTGAACTGGGAAAAATAGAAAACTCAAACAGCGGCTCGGATTCATTGGTTGATTCAATGCTGCCTAGCAGTTTTTCTTTTAGTCAGTCGCCGCACCCGAGTGAACTGCTTGCTGAGCCATTATTGAAGCGTCGAGCGTGGCACGACTGGAAACAACTTAAAGCAGAGTTAGTTAAATAAATGGTTGAAGTTGCTGTCGAGCATTTTTCCTTTAGACCGATTGAAGCTGCAGATATTGACGCATTAGTCGCATTAGAAAAAATTGCCCAGGAATCTCCCTGGGGTGAGCAAAGTTTTAAGCGTTGCCTTAACCCTACTTTTTCTGGTTGGATTGTTGATGCGGTAAATCAGCCACTCTCGGTTGAATCTGAGCGTTCTGATGTAGATGATTCAGATGCTGAAAATACCATCTGTGCTTTTGCTATTTTCCAAGCAGTGGCCGATGAATCTCATTTGCTAGATATTGTGGTTGATCCTGAGCTGCAAGGACAAGGGATTGGTCGTCAGTTACTTGGTTTTATAATTGACCGAGCCAGAGAGGTTGGTGCAATTGCAATGTATTTGGAAGTTCGCCAATCTAATTTAGCAGCAAAATCCCTTTATTTAAGCATGGGTTTTTTAGAAGTCGCTGAAAGAAAAAATTACTATAAGACGCTTGCTGGTGAAATGGAAAATGCATCAGTAATGATGCGAGCAATATAGATCGCCAAGCGTCTGTTTTTAATAATGCCCACTGTTTGCATCTCTAGTGGCTACTTAATTTTTTTTGCTGGCCTTCAAATGAAACAAACCATCGTTAATTTCCATTGAGCTTGGTTTGTATTGCTTTGATCATATTCAATGAACGATTAAAAGTATCGCACCTCTTATATCAAACAATCATGATTACATTTAAATGTGACGAAAAGGTTTGAAAGATGGGGCAAGTTTATGTCTGAAGATTTATTATCTGGTCGCTATTTTTGTTCAAATCGAGATCCATACGAAATTCAAAAATCGAGCAATGCTTGGAAGCTATATAATAAACTCTGTGGGCAAACTTTTAAACGATTTGAATGGGCAGTTATTAATGCGGCTAGAAGCATTTATCAAAAAGGAATTGATGATAATCCAAAGTTGGCATCGCTAGATGGTAGTTCATCAAAAGGGGGTGGCAATTATTTAAATGGTGGTCATGTTGAAGTTAAAGATGACAAAGATTTATATAATACTTGGGTCAGTTATATCCACTCTAAGAAAATAACCGGTGCTAATCGAGATGCGAGTTCATCGCATCAATCGGATGATCCTCAATTTGAGATTATATTTGATGGTTTTCGGTACCCGAAATGGTGGCAGTTGGTTTCAAACAGAAAAACATGCTTTCACCAGTGGTGCCATAGATAAGATTGCCCATATAGGTGATTGGTTTCAGCATAAAAGAAGTGGTAATAAGCAAGTCGGTCCTAGAGGTTATTCTTATTTTTCAGAAAAAACTAATAGGGCATTGTGTGCCAGCTCCTTGCCTCAAGCGATAGCTAGTTATGAAAAGCATGTAAGTTTTGTGTAACTCGATGTTGCAGTTTTTATGTAAGAAATTATAGCAACCGGATCGACATAATATGTCTTGACGGCGTAATTAATAACTGAAAAGATACAACTGGTTTTCGAATGCCAGCAGCGAACTGCTACAGTATTCTTTAGCACTCGTGTAGGCTACTTTTGTTTTAAGAAACCTATCCTTTTAGTGGATTGAATTATTACTATGAATCAGGCTTCAGACTCCTATATTGGCCAGTTCTTAAAGCTGGAATCAGCCGGTGGCATTGTGTTGTTGGCTGCCGCGGTACTGGCCATTATCCTTGCAAACAGTCCGTTAGAACCTTTTTATGCTCTTTTGTTAGATACACCAGTACAAGTGAAAGTTGGCGCGCTCGATATTGCTAAGCCATTGTTGCTGTGGATTAATGATGGCTTGATGGCGATCTTTTTCTTTTTAGTCGGCCTTGAGCTAAAGCGTGAAGTTTTAGAAGGTGAACTATCAGATAAGAGAAATATTGTCTTGCCAGGTGTTGGCGCGGTTGGTGGAATGGTAATACCAGCAGCGATCTATATTGCTTTTAATTATCATGATTCAGTAGCCATGCAAGGCTGGGCAATTCCTGCGGCAACCGACATTGCCTTTGCGTTGGGTATTTTGTCTCTACTGGGATCGCGCGTTCCGGTATCGCTAAAAATATTTTTAACATCACTGGCTATTTTTGATGATATCGGTGCAATTATTATTATTGCACTGTTCTATACCTCGAAAATTTCCTGGATTGCTTTGGTGGTCGTGGCGTTTGCTATTGTCCAGCTAGTAATTATGAATCGGCGCGGGGTTGAGTCGAAATCGCTCTATATTATGGTCGGTGTTCTGATGTGGGTATCCATGCTCAAGTCAGGTGTTCATGCGACCTTGGCAGGTGTGATTCTGGCAGCTTTTATCCCGCTGCATTCTAAAAAAGACCCTAGTTATTCACCGCTAAAGCGAATTGAGCATGATTTACACCCGTTAGTGGCTTTCTTTGTTTTACCTGTGTTTGCTTTTTCCAATGCCGGTATCAATTTAACCGGTTTAGAGTTGGATCAGGCATTGCATAGTGTTCCTGTCGGCGTAGCTTTAGGATTATTTATTGGTAAGCAGTTGGGGATTTTTGCTTTCTGTGGTTTGGCAATAAAAGCCGGTTGGTGCCAGTTACCTAAAGGTATGTCGTGGTTGTCGTTATATGCTACAGCAGTGTTGTGTGGCATCGGCTTTACTATGAGCTTATTTGTTGGCTCATTGGCATTTGAAGAAACTTCAGTAAATATGCTATTCGATGAAAAGCTGGGGATTATTGTTGGCTCTATGCTTTCTGGTGTGTTGGGCTACTTGATTCTTGCCAAATGCTTGCCAAAAAGAGCTGCGATCAAATAACTTGCTTGAAGTACAAAAGAAGGGGCTGCCAATTGGCAGCCCCTTCTTAGTTTTGCTCAGATAAACTGAAATTAGTTACCCCAGATCGCTCTGGCGAATTCAGGGTGATCAACAAAGGGATTTCTGTTGCTTTGGAATTCTTGAGCCGCATTATTGCGATCAATTTCTTTCTGGCTAACAGGATCTTGCTCATGCCATTTCAGCAGTAAATCTAAGGTCCACTGTTCAAACACTTGGTTGCTGGATCCATCAAGGATCGCGTCAGAATTTCCGGTGATACTTTCCCAGTTGCCAATCAAATTCTGATAACGGGTGGCCATATATAAATAGCCCCGTGCCAGATCGCCTTTAAATTCGTTGATTGGTTCAAATACTGTACCAGAATACCCCAAGCTTGATTTGGCTGAACCCAGTTTAGAGCCATTGCTAGAAATGTAATTTGCACTGCCAACTTCACCATATGGATAGTTGCTGCGTTTGGAGTTTACATAACCATCGGTAGCAAAATGTAGTGAGTATCTGAGTGCATAGGTTCACGTTTGGAGAACCAGCTTTTTAGAAATGAGTGCTCACGGTTGTAACAGCTGCCTAATATTCATTAGTATTTTGTGATCCATGTCTGATTAAGTCGGACCGTTTTGTTGCATGGGAAGTGATTTGTTCTGTTTAATTATTTAAACTAAATTGTGAACATGATATCGCCATGAATTAAATGTGGCTGCGCGGCTATTTTTTCTCACAAAATAGCTGTAATTCAGTCTGGGTTTTGTCATCCTTTGAGGGTTCGATTATTTGTAGGGAACAATAATATTCATCAGCGTTGAATATCTTTAGAGGCGATCAAAACAAGAAGGTAAATCAAAATTAATAATTATTTTATCAAGAATATTATTGCTAATAAGTTGCTAGCAAAATGATTTAAGATAACTGCTTTTAGTATAGGGCGTCATGGTATAACTCATTGCGCTTGGTGATTAATGAGCTGCCAACATGCTGTGTCCTTGCGATATAGATTACGACCCTTTAAATAAAAAAATGCCAGCACATGATGTACTGGCAATGGGTTTACAGCTACTACACGAGGGTTTGTCGGGGATTACTATAGATGCTTTTCAGCATATTCAGCTAATTGAGATCTGGGTACATTTTGTAGTTGGATATGTCCGCCACGCTCAAAGTGCTTAAATCTTTCGGTTAAATAAGTCAGGCCAGAACTGGTTGCATTAATGTAAGGGGTATCTATTTGCGCTAGGTTGCCAAGGCAGACTACTTTCGAACCTTTGCCAGCGCGGGTTATAATGGTTTTCATTTGATGTGGTGTCAGGTTTTGACATTCATCTATCAGAATAAAACTCTGCTGAAAGCTGCGGCCTCGGATATAGTTCAATGATTTAAATTGAATCATCGCCTTATCTTGTAAGTACTCCATACTCGAACTTGGGTTTTCATCGTTAATATGCAGTGCTTCTAGGTTGTCGGTGATTGCGCCGAGCCATGGTTCCATTTTTTCTTGTTCTGTTCCGGGTAAATAACCAATATCCTCATCTAAGCCTTGAGCGCTACGAGTGACAATAATATGCCGATATTCTTTGCTGGAAACAGTTTGTTCAATGGCTGCGGCTAGCGCCAAAATAGTTTTTCCTGAGCCAGCGCTACCGGATAAAATTACCAAATGGATTTCAGGATCCATTAGTAAATCCAGTGCCATTGCTTGGTGCAAATCTCGAGGACGTAATCCCCAAGCTTGTTTGTGCAATAACGCTTCAGAATGAACTTCACGAATCCAGCAGCAGGTTTGTAATGGATCGGCTTGAGCAACCAATCGACCTGTGAATCCATTGTCATCTATCAGAAACTGATTTGGCATTAAATCATCTGGAAGTCCTTCAGATTCAACCTTATGTAATGTTGCACTACCTTGATGTCTACTTTCTTGAACGCTTAATTGATCCCAAATGCTGCCATCAACTTTATGAAAGCCACTCGGTAGCATATTTACATCTGAAACTAACTGGTCGGTTTGATAATCTTCAGAAATTAGCCCGCAACCGCGAGCTTTTAATCGCATATTTATATCTTTAGTAACCAGCACAACATCGAAAGGTTGTGGCTGCTGCGATTGATAGAGTAAAACCTGATTAATAATTAAGTTGTCGTTGATGGTGTTGGGTAATGAAAAGATCGAAGGTGATTGTTTTTGATCTGCAGTGTTGTTTTCTGATGGATCGTTACCCATCAAAATAGAAATTTTTCCTAGGTAGTTATCGGTGGCTTCGCGGTAAATATCAATGCCATTGGCTATCTGCTTTGGATCGGCGTTACCTAATAAACTATCGATTAAACGAATTGCCTGGCGGCAATCTGCGGCAACTGCTTGGTGGCCGACTTTTAATTTGTCCAGTTCCTCCAATACTGTCATCGGTATGATAACCAGGTGTTCCTGAAAATTCAGTAATGCCTGGGGATCATGGATTAAAACATTGGTATCGAGAACATAAGCCTTTGGGGTCTCTTTCATTCAACATGCTCCTGACGAGTCATAAGGTGCGTAGTGTTGCTGCAAGATAATGTGTTCAAAAACAGTTAGGGCTTTGTAGTAAATCGAAATACAAGGTTTTTAATCGCCACTAGTAGATTGACTAGGGCAATTGCACATCCGAAAGGATTGGTTTGGCGGTGAGTGGGATTACTTCTAAAAGTGATTTTTTTATTTTATGGTCATTTTTAAAAACAGAGCTCGTTTCTGATTGTTCGGCTTCTAATTCAATTGCTGGTTCATGCTGGGCTGCATGCATCCATAAGGTAACTGCATTACTTACCATTTCTAGTGACGCACCGGAATCGTAAGCTGCTTGGGTGATCAGTCCGCTATAGGAAGGGGCTTGTAGTAATGAAGCCAGTACGATTGATTCGCTTAACCAAGGATCAATTGATATGGCGCAGCGAACCATTTCTACAGATTTTTCTGGTTGGAAATGAATCACCCTAGCGGTGATGTCGGCAAAATAATTTTTCTGCTGCTGGTCAGATAAATATTGATAGCTGACACCAATGATCTCGCAACCTTTTTTAGGGAATGCTTGAATCATTTGTTCTGCTAGTGCGACCGACTGAGATGGCTGCATTTTTAAACGAGCGATTAATGCAGAGGGAAATCTATTGGGATTTTTCTTCAGGCTGTTAATTAAGCGGTTTTCTGCAGATGGATCTGCTTTGGAGTTAAAACTCCAACTGGTTAGTACCGCTAGTAGCAGCAAAGCGATCAGTGCATGTGGTTTCATAAACAGTCCTTCCATGGAGCTGAATGTCAGAGGAAACGCTTGTCAGGCTTTATCAAACAATTAACTAAGTTCTAGACGCTAATGTGATGCCTGTCACGTGAAACCAAAGATTAAATCAGCAGGTTTTTTTTCTTGGCATGTTAACGGCCACCGATCAGGTAATTTTTATCAAGATTGAATTGATTTTAATACCTAATGCTTGCTGTTTGAAACTTGATGGGTAAATTTACTTAAGGGATGGTTTGAATTCTAGGCTGCTTGTATGACAGTTGTTCTTCGTTGCCAGAAAATATTGGCTGCTATCAACTAGCAATGCGTTTTGCTGTAACAAGTTCTGACCAATCAGAACAGGCTGTGGGAAATTTTGGCGATCGCTCAGGCTGAACTGAATATTTTGTGTCAACTGACCCAGTTGAATTTGATACTGAACCACCGGACGTTTTCGCGGCGGCCCGCTATGGGTCAAAACATGAATAAATCGAATTACCGGTTTTAGCTGCTTCAGCATTGTTCCTGATTGAGGGTCTTCTATAAAAAAGCTAACCCAGTGTGTCGACTGTGAATATTTTCCGGGGATGATTTTAATTTGTTGCGCGTTTAGTGAGCTAGTTTTAGCGCCGGTATCAACCAGTGCCTCAAAGTTGATGCCGGCGATTGAAATGTGTTCTTTGCTACCGATAATTTTTAGTGGCGCACAGGTTTGTCCAGCCAATAAGTTACTGGAAAAGCTAATCAGCCAAATCTGGTACATGATCAGGCATGTTTTGATGATGGATGACGGGTTGGTTTGGTTGGCAATCAATTGCAAAAGCTGCACACCTAAAATTGCAGAGAAAACTCCATAGCAAAGCAATAGCTGCTGTTGGTTTTTAGCGAGTGTTGACGGCTCACAAAATGGCGGGTTGCAGGCTAGCTGAGTGCAGGTTTTGTGAAGCTGATGTGCATTGGGCGGCGTTGGCTTGAGTCAGATCGAACTGACGAAGATGTTTGCTGTGATGAATTAACCCGCTTGCTTGGCGCTAGTTTGTCTGGCGATGATTCATTTAGTAATCGTTAATTCAACCTGACCATTGCCCAGAATGTTTCTTTGTTTGGCTGGCAACTGATGAATTAAATTCATCGCTTTTTCTAATCGATAGATTTCCAACTTGCCATTGATTAGCCGCTGTTCCAGTAATAATGCAGGTATTGCTTGGTCCGGGTTATTTTTAGGCCAGAGCAGCAGTAAATAGCGAGTGTCTTGAGCTTGCTCTGGATTGATTCCGTTAGAAGTAGACGGTAAATCTTTCTGCCAAATTTGCGGTAAATCCATCTGATGAAAATAAGGCAAGATTGGCTGATTGTTTAATGGCCCGGTTTGTTCGATGCGTCGTAATAAGGTTGCTAAATTACTTTGCAACGGTTGCCAATCAGCTTCAGTTAGCCATCTCGATAGCATATTCGATGAACTGGATAAATCAGTATAAGCGGCTGATTTTACGGAAGCTTTAATCTGTAGATGAAACGCTTCAGCGGGCAAGCCAAACCAGCTAATTCGAGATTGCTGGGAGCTGATAATTAATGGCAGGCTGCATGCCAGTCCCGTCACCAATAATAATCCACTGGCCAGTTTAAACTTGGTTGACCGACTTAGTTTGCTGGCAATCCAACTAACCAGCCAAATAATCGCCACTAATAAACACAAGCCGATGATTAATCCGCGCATCAAACTTTGTAGCGGCCCATTAAGCTCACCGATTGCTTCGCCTAATAAATAACCGGGTAATAAAACCCCGGGTGCCCAGATGGCTGCAGAGCTAATGTTAGCTAGCAAAAACCTGCCACTAGGCATTTCCATTGCCCCAGCAACAAAAGGCACTAAGGGGCGAAGCGGGCCAATAAATCGGCCAACAAAAATGCTCATGCCGCCATGGCGTTGAAAGAAGTTTTCTGCTCGGTGAAGTAATTGAGGGTGTTTATTAAGTGGCCAAACTTGAGTGAGCCATTCATGGCAGTAGCGACCGAGGATATAACTTAAACCATCACCGACAATTGCGCCGATAAAAGCAAAAATCAGTAAAGTTTGCAGTGGAACTACTTGGCTGCCAGCAAGTGCACCTAATCCGAGCATTAACACCATGCCAGGAATCAGCAGCCCGATAATCACTAAAGATTCGCTAGCAGCAATGATGAAGGCTACTGCGCCAGCTAAATGAGGGTAGAGCAGCAGCCAGTTCAGAAAACCATCTAATACTTGCTGCATAGAAACTCCATTTCAAACCTTGGCTAGACATTAGGCAAGTCGCGCCCTGACTTTTTGCCTAGCGATGCTCAAATAAAAACGCCGAATCGAATAGCGCAAGGCTATCAGATTCGGCGTTTTTAGCGACCGGTTATGAAGAGAAAATTACTTCACTTCTTTACCCTGTGCTTGCATATCTGCATGGTAAGACGAACGTACCATTGGTCCAGAAGCCACATTGATAAAGCCAAGATCTTTCGCGATCTGACCTAATTCATCAAATTCAGCCGGTGGAACAAAGCGATCAACTGGTAAGTGATGCTTGCTTGGTTGCAAGTACTGGCCCAGTGTCAAACCTGTCACGCCATGGGCGCGCAAGTCTTTTAATACTTCAACGATTTCTTCGTTGGTTTCGCCAAGGCCCAGCATCAAGCCAGACTTAGTCGGAACATCGGGTGCCATTTCGCTAAATTTCTGCAGCAAAGTGAGTGACCATTGATAGTCACTGCCTGGGCGGCACTGCTTGTACAAACGAGGAATGGTTTCTAAATTGTGGTTGAACACATCGGGCAAGCAAACATTGTGTGCTTGTAGTGCTTCATCCATTCGCCCGCGATAGTCAGGAGTTAAAATTTCTACCTGAGTTCTTGGGCTTTGCTTGCGAATTTCTTCAACGCAACGGGAAAAGTGACTCGCACCACCATCGCGTTCGTCATCACGGTCAACCGAGGTGATAACCACATAAGATAGACGCATCTCTTTGACTGTTTTTGCCAGCGTTGCAGGCTCTTCCGTATCTAACGGAAGTGGCTTGCCGTGGGCAACATCACAGAAGGGGCAGCGGCGGGTGCAAATATCACCCATGATCATGAAGGTCGCAGTACCGTGACTAAAACATTCTGCCAGATTTGGACAGCTGGCTTCTTCGCAAACGGTATGTAGTTTATTGTCACGCAAGGTCTTTTTGATTCGGTTAATTTCTGCCGATGAAGACGTGGAGACTCTAACTTTCAACCATTCAGGTTTGCGTAGTACTTCTTCAGTCGTGATTACTTTGACTGGGATCCGTGCCAATTTGTCGGCACCGCGTTGTTTTTCGCCTTTTTCAAAGGTTTTGCGTGCTTCTGTCATGCTTTCTCTCGGTTTTTGACCTGACGACCCCAGGCAAGCAATCTCTGGTTGGAGATAATAGCCGCCTGGCGAGTGCTTGCAAGTGTCTGACGTTATTGCAAAATTGTCAGACCAATTTCTGAGTCGGTTACTAGGGTATTAACCTTAGGTGACGGGCTCAACATAAGGTTACTTGTCCCATTGAATATGGGTGTAATCCAGTAGTTTTGCGATAACCGGCGCAAGTTCTGTTCCAGCCTGTTCAACTGACTGGGTCAGACCAAAGTCACTCATCCGGGTCATTTGCATGCCCTGATAACCGCAGGGGTTAATTCTAAGGAAAGGTTCAAGGTCTGTATTAACATTCAAGCCTAGCCCGTGATAGCTGCGAAACTTGCGAACTCGCAACCCTAAAGAGGCAATTTTCGAACCGTCGATATAAACGCCTGGTGCATTGGGATCGGCAGCTGCGTTAATGCCTTGCTGATTCAAATATTCCACCAGACTTTGCTCGATGCCAGTGACTAGTGGCCGAATACCAATATTCTTTCGTTTCAAATCTATCAAAAAATAACCAATCAGCTGGCCCGGGCCGTGATAAGTCACTTGGCCGCCGCGATCGGTTTGCACCACCGGAATGTCACCAGCAGCTAACACATGCTCGGCTTTGCCTGCCTGGCCTTGGGTAAACACAGGGTGGTGTTCCAGTAGCCATAATTGGTCGGGACTGTTTTGATCTCGGTTATCTGTGTAGTCGCGCATTTGCTGCCAAGTTGTCTGGTAGTCAACGCGACCTAACCAGCGAACCTGCAGGGTATCGGCAATAGATTGGCTCATATTTCCCGGCTCATTGATCTCAAAGAACGGACAACAGAATGGAAGTTATAAGGTCATCATCACATCTGGATGACCGTTAAGTTCCAGATAGATTGCATCCAGTTGTGCTTTGCTGGTGGCGATAATCGTTGCAGTAATCGCAATAAATTTATCACCTTTGCTCGGGCGAACCTTGATCATCTTGTCTGAAAAATCCTTGACGTTCTTTTCCATTACCTTGCAAACAATGCTGTGAATATCCGCAGTAGTTCGGCCCATCACTTTAATTGGGAAGCTGCAGGGAAAGTCGAAAATTTCATCGGTTCGATTGGCTGCATCAGTGCCGGCAGAGGGTTTGTTTTGGCTGGCCATAAAAGTTCTCTTAAAACAAAGCCAAAATATATTCTTGGCTAAAAAAAATTCACGCCAGCTTACACAAGGTTTTCAGCTGGCATGATCTTTTGAAATTAATAGCAGGATTATCGCATAACTAGTGCCAATTGCGATGGGGTCGCTATTGGCTTTTCAGTTGCTGATAAGTCTGCGTTAGTTTTTCCCAGATGGGGCCTGGCTGGCCATTCGCAACTGTTTTGTTGTCGATTTTGACGATCGGTAGCAGATCCTTGGTTGAACTGGTGATGAACACTTCATCTGCTTTAAACAAGGCTTCGATATGAATGTCGCGAATCTCAACTGGAATATCTGCCTGACGCGCTAGGTCGATAACCAATTGACGGGTGATCCCATTGAGAATGCGTAAGTCGGCTTTCGGCGTTAACAGTCGACCATCTTTGATTAGAAAAACGTTGGAAGACGTCCCTTCAGTTAACCAGCCATCTTTTTCCAGCAGAGTTTCAATTGCATCTTGCTCAAATGATTGTTGACGCAACATGCAATGGCCGAGCAAAGCGACCGATTTAATATCGCAACGCCCCCAACGAAAATCATCACTGGTAATTGCGTGAAATCCATTGCCGATAGCCTCGGCTGAAAATGCTGGCAGTGAGGAAGCGGTCATAAATACCGTTGGCTGGGTATTTTCCAGTGGTGGAAACTGGTGGGTTCGCTTTTGATAACTGCCGCGAGTCACCTGAATATAAACCCCAATATCACCGCCGCCATTTTTCTCAATTAACTGCTCAATGGTTGTGGTCCATTGTTCGATTGAGAGGGGGTTGGGGTGCTGGATAGATTCGAGGCTTTGCGTCAGTCGAATTAGATGTTGTTCGATGGCTAAAGGCTTTCCAGCAAATACTGGCACCACTTCATAAATGCCATCAGCAAATAGAAAACCACGATCCATTGGGGAGATGCGAGCTTCAGATTGAGGAAGAAACTCGCCGTTGAGCCAGGCAACAGGCTGCATTTGAGACACCGCTACTACTTATAAATTATCTACAAAGTATAGAGTCGCAGCCTGTTGCCAGTCGATCAAGTAAAAAATTCAATTCAAAAGAATCAAATAAGTAAGCGTTTAATCAATAGGATTAGTGAATCCCACAGGCGGCTGAATAAACCGCCTTCTTCGACTGCTTGCAAAGCAACTAAAGGCCGCTCAGCAATCACTGCACCTTCCAGCTTCACTTCTACTTTGCCAAATTGTTCGCCTTTGGCGGCAGGTGCTTCAAGAAATGGTTGGTCGATTACCATTTCTGCTTTCAAATTTGGCTTTTGGCCACGTGGCACGGTGATGTAAAAGTCTTGTGCCAGACCCAGCTCGAGCTGCTCTTGGCTGCCTTTCCAAATACGTGACTGGTGCAGGGGCTGCGCTGCTTGATAAAGCTTGTGAGTTTCAAAGAAACGGAAACCATAAGTCAGTAGCTTTTGGCTTTCTTGGGCGCGAGCATTGTCGCTTTTGGTGCCCATTACTGCCGAGATCAAGCGCATGTTCTTTTTCTTGGCAGAAGTCACCAAGCAGAAACCAGCGGCTTCGGTATGACCGGTTTTTAAACCGTCAACCGATGAATCACGCCATAACAGCTTGTTGCGGTTAGGTTGGCGAATGTCATTCCATTTAAACCATTTCTCTGAATAGAGTGAATAGTTTTCTGGAAAATCACGAATGATTGCCTGAGCTAATGTCGCCATATCCATCGCAGTGGTGTAATGACCTTCTGCTGGCAAGCCGGTGGCATTCATAAAATGGCTGCCGGTCATGTTTAATTTCACGGCATAGGTGTTCATTAATTCGGCAAAAGCTTCTTCAGTACCAGCAATATGCTCAGCCAGTGCCACCGATGCATCATTACCCGATTGAATGATGACACCTTTGAGCAGGTCTCCGACCCGAACCTTGGTGTTTACATCGACAAACATTCTTGAGCCTTCAGTTTTCCAGGCTTTTTTACTGATACGAACCAGTTCATCTTTGTTTAAGCGGCCACCCGCTAGTTCCTGATCGACCACATAAACGGTCATCATTTTAGTTAAGCTGGCAGGTTCAACCTGATCATCACCATTTTGGTTAACCAGAACTCGGCCACTGTCAAAGTCCATCAATACATAGGATTTTGCAGCTAACTCTGGTGCGGCGGGAATAAATGCTGCCGTAGCGGGAACAGAAACCACTAATAGGGCGACGGCGCAGGTACGTTTGATAGTACTGATCGTGCGTAGAATAGATCGACTTAGGCTCATAAATATGACAAATAGAAAGTTTTTAGCATAAAGCAACATTGTATAGACTCGTCGAGCAAGAGTTAACCGCCTTTGGCTAATTAGCTTTGATATTGCAAGGTTGCTGCATGCTGGGGCAACACGGTATCCTTGCGGGCTGATTTTATTTTGTTACAGATTCCTCACACGAGATTCGCAGATGCACCAAGAGTATCAGCCGCAACAAACCGAAGCGGCGGCCCAGCAGCACTGGGAAGAGAACAAGAGTTTTAAGGTTACGGAAAAACCCGGTCAGGAAAAATTTTACTGTCTGTCGATGTTTCCTTACCCAAGTGGCCGATTACACATGGGGCATGTGCGAAACTACACCATTGGTGATGTAGTGAGTCGTTATATGCGCATGCAAGGCAAGAACGTATTGCAGCCAATGGGCTGGGATGCATTCGGACTGCCTGCTGAAAACGCCGCAATCAAAAACAACACCGCACCGGCACCTTGGACCTACGAAAACATTGATTACATGCGTAATCAGTTAAAGCGTTTAGGTTTTGGTTATGACTGGGACCGCGAACTGGCGACCTGTACCCCTGAATATTACAAGTGGGAACAGTGGTTCTTCACCAAGCTGTATGAAAAAGGTTTGGTCTATAAGAAAACTGCCGCAGTCAACTGGTGCCCAAATGACCAAACGGTATTGGCCAACGAGCAGGTTGAAGATGGCTGTTGCTGGCGTTGTGATACCAAAGTTATTCGTAAAGAAATCCCCCAGTGGTTTATCAAAATTACCGCTTATGCTGAAGACCTGTTAGCCGATTTAGACCAGTTAGACTGGCCTGAACAGGTTAAAGCAATGCAGCGTAATTGGATTGGTAAATCCCGTGGCGTTGAAATGACGTTCGATTTGGCTCAGCCAATTGAAGGCGTGGCGGATACATTCGATATCTACACCACTCGCCCAGATACCGTAATGGGTGTTAGCTATGTTGCCTTGGCAGCTGAGCATCCAATCGCTTTATCTGTTGCTGAAAGCAACCCTGAGCTGAAAGCATTTATTGAAGAATGTAAGCAATCAGGTGTCTCCGAAGCCGAAATGGCGACCATGGAGAAGAAAGGCGTTAACACCGGCTTAATGGCAATTCATCCGATTACTGGTGAAGAAGTACCGGTTTGGGTGGCTAACTTCGTACTGATGGAATATGGATCGGGCGCAGTAATGGCAGTTCCAGGTCACGATCAACGTGACTACGAATTTGCGACTAAGTACGGCATTGAGATCAAGCAAGTGATCACTGCTGCTGACGGTAGCGACACTTCAATTGCTGAAGTGGCTTATACCGAAAAAGGCACCTTGATCAATTCAGGTGAATTCGACGGATTAGATTCCGCCGCTGCATTTGATGCGATTTCAGACAAACTGGTCGCTGCTGATAAAGGCAAGGTTAAGGTCAACTACCGATTGCGCGACTGGGGTGTTTCCCGTCAGCGTTATTGGGGTACCCCAATTCCATTCAAATACACAGAAGATGGCCAGGAAATTCCGGTTCCCGCTGATGAGCTACCGGTTTTGTTGCCTGAAGATGTGATCATGGATGGTATCCAATCGCCAATCAAAGCAGATCCTGCGTGGGCTAAGACTACTCACAATGGTCAGCCAGCATTCCGTGAAACCGACACCTTTGATACTTTCATGGAGTCCAGCTGGTATTACGCGCGCTACTGCAGCGCCGATACCACTGACGGCATGTTAGATCCGGCAAAGGCCAACTACTGGCTACCAGTCGATCAATATATCGGTGGTATTGAACACGCGGTAATGCACCTGTTATATGCCCGTTTCTTCCACAAGCTGTTACGTGATGCCGGCCTGGTTGATTCTGACGAGCCATTCAAGCGCTTGTTATGCCAAGGCATGGTGTTGAAAGACGGCACTAAGATGTCCAAGTCCAAAGGCAATACGGTCGATCCGCAAGCCTTAATCGACAAGTATGGTGCCGATACCGTGCGCTTGTTCACCATGTTCGCTGCGCCACCGGAGATGTCTCTGGAATGGAAAGACGAAGGTGTTGAAGGTGCAAGCCGATTCTTAAAGCGTGTTTGGCGTTTAGCGCACAAGCATAGCGAGAGTGGCTTAGTATCTGCCGAGCAAGATCTGTCTGCATTGAATGGTGATCAAAAGAAAGTTCGTCATGCATTGCACAAAGCGATTGTTCAGGTCAGTGACGATATCGCCAAGCATCAGAAATTCAATACTGCAATTGCTGCGGTGATGGGTTTGATGAATGTATTGGAAAAAGCACCACTGGAAAGCGCTTCAGACAAGTCATTAATGCAAGAAGCGTTGGAAGCAGTCACTCTGCTGTTATCGCCTATTGTGCCGCATATTTCTCACGATTTATGGAAAGCACTGGGCCATGATACGGTTCTGATTGACCAGTCTTGGCCAACCGTTGATCCAGAAGCACTTAAGCAAGATAGCGTGCTGATTATGCTTCAGGTGAATGGCAAGCTGCGTGGTAAAATTGAAGTAGAAACTGGCGCCAGCAAAGGCGCCATTGAAGCTTTAGCGATGGCCGATGCCAACGTGCTAAAACACACAGAAGGTAAAACCATTCGCAAGGTGATTGTGGTACCGGGCAAACTGGTGAGTATTGTTGCTAACTAGCACTTGTTATTAAAAACAAGTCTGGTTTGTAACCTGCAGTCAATGCCGCATAAAATTGGTTTTTCGCCAGTTTATGCGGCATTGCTGTAAATGATTTATCTATCCGAGTCGTTTGCTTGCTATGTGCTTGCTTGCCTTGTGCTTGTTAGCTGCGTTAACACCTGGGAAACCTGTTCCTATGCTGAAATCACTGAAATTAATTTCCTTTCTGCTGTTATCTCTTTCCTTATCGGCTTGTGGTTTTCACTTGCGTGGCAGCCAAGCATTTCAGCCGCTGGAAATGCGAATTGATGGTGAGTACAGTCAGCTTTACCGCTATTTGACTGAAGATTTAAAACCTAGCGCCAGTGCCGCTTTGCAATTGACAATCATCGATGAAAAATGGATTGATCGTAGCTTGAGTTATGACACATCCAATAATGTCACCGAATATGAATTGGTTTATCGGGTGCAATACACCTTGGGTGTCGCAACCCCCGAAGGTCCGTTGCGCAAAAAAACCATGGAACTGATGCGTGTTTATCAGGCCGATACTGCCAACCCTTTGGCTAACCGAGCTGAGCAACGGTTGTTAGTAGATGATATGACTCGCCGTGCTGCCAAAAAGCTATTAGCACGAGCTAAAGCTGCAAAATAAACCTACAAAATACAAGGCGGCTGTCGTGTTTTAATCTCGATATCAATTATCGAATAAATCGTTGAATAGCTTGCATTATTCAGCGTATTTCCATTGTCAGGAAGCGCTAATGCTTTTCTACATTTGCTAGAAACAGGGACAGGTTTTTGAAGATCAAAGCAGAACAGTTGCAATCCAAACTATCACAAGGCTTGCCGCCGGTTATTTTAATTAGTGGCGATGCACCTTTGCTGGTGCAGGAAACGGCCGATAGTGTGCGATCACATTTGTTGGCTCAAGGCTACGAACGCAATCGTCATTCGGTTGAAAGTGGCTTTGTTTGGAACGAACTATTGGAAGATGCCGGTAGCCTGTCATTATTTTCTAGCTACAAATTGTTAGAACTGGCAATGCCTAATGGCAAGCCGGGCACCGAAGGCAGTGGCATTATTAAAGGTTTTTGTCAAAATCCGCCTGCTGATACGGTGCTGTTGATTGTGACTGGCAAGTTAGACGGTTCTGCACAGCGTAGCGCTTGGCATAAGGCGATTGATAAAGCCGGTTGGCTGGTTCAATTGTGGCCGCCAACCGTGCAACAAATGCCTGGTTGGATTCGCCAAAGATTACAAAAGGCCGGTTTTAAACCTGATCAATCCGCCTGCGAAATTTTATCTTCCCGTACCGAAGGCAACTTGTTAGCGGCCAGTCAGGAAGTTGAAAAGTTGGCATTATTATTACCGGCAGGCCCATTATCTGGTGATGCAGTAGCGCAGGCAGTGGCAGATTCTGCTCGCTATGACATTTTCCAATGGGTGGATGCTTGTTTGGCCGGTGATGCCGAACGGGTATGCCGCGTTTTAGAAGGTCTGAAAGCAGAGGGTGATGAGCCGACTTTGCTGGTTTGGGCCTTGGCGCGTGAGCTGCGAACCTTATCGCAAGTGGTTTATGCCAGAGCCGCCGGTCAAAACCCAGACGCCGCTTTAGACAAAGCTAAAACGCCGGGCTTGCCGCCATTTTTATGGGATAAACGTAAGCCGCTGTTGAAAAGTATTTTGCGTCGTCACGGCAATATCGCCAGCTGGCAAAGTTGGTTGGAGGCTTGTGGCGAAGCCGATCGAATTTGTAAAGGTATGGCACCGGGCGATGTCTGGTTAAAGTTATTGAGCATTGGCTTGGCAATGGCTGGCAGGCCGGTTGAGCCGTTATAAGGGCATAGTAAAGCCAGTCAACTGTATTGGTTTTAATCTCAAATTCTGTTGCTTTGATTGATAAGTCGTTCTCTGTAGGTTTGATAAGCCACAGGCGCAATCAGGCATTGTGGTAATTGACGGTTGTGGTAATCGAGGGTTGTGAGTGTCTGATTTCGCTTAAAGCTCATCAAATCTTGTATCTACGCAAATCAAAACGAACAAAACACCATCCGAGCATGAGGCTGTATAACAATGAATGTCACTGAATATATGCAAACCCTAGGTCAGCAGGCACGGCAAGCCTCCAGAGCGATTAGCCGCGCTGCGCCGGGTGATAAAGTGAATGCGTTATTAGCGATGGCGAGTGCGATTGATAGCAGCCGAACTGAGCTAGCTGCTGCCAATCAGCAAGATCTACAAAATGGTCGTGATAAAGGCCTTGAGCCGGCGATGATTGACCGCTTGGCATTAACCCCTGCAGGCATTGATACCATGATCGAAAGCCTGCATCAGGTGGCGGGTTTGGCAGATCCCGTGGGTGAAATCACCGATATGAGCTATCGGCCATCCGGTATTCAAGTCGGTAAAATGCGGGTGCCTTTAGGCGTGGTGGGGATTATTTATGAATCCCGGCCAAACGTCACTATTGAAGCGGCCAGCTTGTGTTTGAAATCGGGTAATGCCTGTATTTTGCGCGGCGGTTCAGAAGCGATTCATTCCAACAAAGCATTGGCCAAATGTATTCAACAAGGCCTGGAACAAGTCGGTCTGCCCAAGCATGCAGTGCAGGTGGTGGAAACCACCGATAGAGCGGCAGTGGGCGAACTGATCACCATGCAAGATTATGTCGATGTGATTATTCCGCGTGGTGGCAAAGGTTTAATCGAGCGAATTAGTCGCGATGCCAAAGTACTGGTGATCAAACACCTAGATGGCATTTGCCATGTCTATATCGATGATCAGGCAGATATCGAAAAAGCCGTTAAGGTTGCATTCAATGCCAAATGCCACCGTTATGGCACCTGTAACACCATGGAAACTTTATTAGTTCACCAAGGGATTGCAGCCACTGTATTGCCTCAATTAGCCGAGAAATATCAAAAGGAAAAAGTCGAGCTGCGCGGCTGTGAAGCAACCCGACAGATTCTGACCGATGCAACCCCGGCAACCGAGCAAGATTGGGCGACTGAATATTTAGCACCGGTGTTGTCAGTGAAAATTGTCGAAGATATGAACGAAGCAATCGATCATATTACCCGCTTTAGCTCGGCGCATACCGAGAGCATTATTACTGAGAACCATACCCGGGCGATGAAGTTTGTCCGCGAAGTTGACTCTAGCTCGGTGATGATTAATGCCTCGACTCGATTTGCCGATGGCTTTGAATATGGCTTGGGTGCCGAGATTGGTATCTCCACCGATAAGATCCATGCCCGCGGTCCAGTTGGCCTAGAGGGTTTGACCAGTCAGAAATATATCGTGCTGGGCGATGGGCATATTCGCCAGTAGGTTAGAAAAGCGCTCAGGCGCTTTCTGGCTAATAATCCCCGACATTGATGCAAGTTGCTGTCCGGTGGTGTGGTACTTATCCAACCTACCAATAAATGCTTGATCAAGGTAGAATTGCCAAATAATTCGGCCGGGCTTACCCGGCTTTGCTATTTCAAGAAGTGATTAAATGAACAGTGAACAGTTAAGAGATATGGCGATCAGTGCGTTGGAAGACGTAAAAGCCGACAACATCACCATTTTGGATGTTAGAGAAAAAACCGACGTTTGTGATTACATGGTAATCGCTAGCGGTACATCCAATCGCCACACGCGCTCTTTAGGTATTAACCTGAGTGCCGAGATGAAAAAAGCCGATATGATGCCTCGTGTTGAAGGCGAAGAAGACGGCGAGTGGGTGTTGGTCGATCTGGGTGATGTGCTGGTTCACATTATGCTGCCAGAGGCGCGCGAGCGTTATGACATTGAATCTTTGTGGTCAGCTGCCTCAAGAGATTAAACTGTTTTAATAGCGATAGTGGCATTATAAATGTCGTTTTCAATGCGCTGATTAAACAGAATAAACCGCTACTTTTGAAGCTTAATCGCTTATCAAAGTAGCGGTTTTTTTATTTCTGCAACAATAAGGTGACCATCTGTTATCTTGCGGGTATTATCTATTTCAATCATGGTTAGGCGGACAAGCCGTTACTTGGCTCTTTTGAATTTGTAGTGGTTCAATGTCAGGGCATTAATTAGATCGTTTATCAGAAACATGCACTAGTGTGGTGACGGTGGCGAAAAAAATGCTTTAGGGTCGCCAAAGTCGAAGTTTCTGACCGCTGGAATGCCACTGATGTGACCTAATTAGTCGCTGGTAGCATTAATCTATTGAGCAGATATGGTGCATATAAACCCGGGTGCGCCCACAGGCTTACCCAGACTACGAAAACCAAAGAGCTTTCATTAATGAAGTACTGAAGTTTCAATTAATACCGAACTAAAGTAGGTTGAGTAAGCCTTAAGGTGCACCCAACAATGTAGGTGTTTTGGAACATCATTTTATCGAATCTTACGCAGCTATTAATGATTGGATTTAGTTCTTTGGCTTAATAGCTAGGTCGGCGTCGGTGCAAGCAGCAATAAGGCAGATAAAAAAGCAGGTGTGGAATGAATTCAGAAAAACAACAAGTGGAACAGTTTATCGTTGATTATTATCAGAAGTTTGATCAACGAGCACCTCTGAAAGAATTCGATCAACTGATTGATTGGGACGATTTTCAATTGCTAACCGGGCAAGTGATTATCAAGAGCCGTGATGAATATCGAGATTGGTATCTTGAAGTGCGACATGAATATGAAAACAGCCAGCATATATTGAAAAACCTGCAGATAGAATTGCTAGATATCGGCTGCTTTTATGCTCGGGCTGACCTGAAATTTAAAGCAATTAAAAAAGGCTTTATCGACAAAAAAATAAAAACTAAAGCCAAGCTTGAATGGACCATAAAATCTGATGATTCAGGCTTTAAAATTAAAGAATATATTGTTAAGTAAATTACAGTTGAGATGTGATGTTAGAACATAATCATTTGGCTGTTGAGCTGCGCATTTCTGTTGCTAAAAAACTCTGTTCGCTATTACCTAAATCTCTTCCTGTTACTGCAATGTTTATTGGAGGATCGGTTGCGAAAGGATGGGCTGATGATTATTCCGATCTGGAATTATGCCTTGTTTGGCAGCAACTTCCAAATGCTTCGCTAAGAGCATCAATTCTGGATGCCTGGCAAGCTAAAAAGCAACGCTTAGCTAGTAGCACCGAGAGTGAGATTTTCGAAGATGGCTGTTTTGTCGATGGTTTGCAGGTAGACCTTTGGCACTGCAGCTACCAGTCGATAGATTCATTAATTGACTCAGCGATGCTTGATTGCAAATTAACCATCTCACAGCAACAAACTCTGGCAACGCTTGAGCATGCAATAGTTCTCAAGCCTTCTGCCAAGTTGGAACAATGGCAGTCACGGTTGCGTTTTACCGAGCAGTTGCAGCACAAACTGATCACAGATAATTTCTCAGCATTTGTCTATGCCAATCTGGATCTGTCAGTAAATCGCGGTGATCTTGTGATTTTATATAACCTGATTTCAGGCATTCACAAGCGATTAATTAATGTACTGTTTGCTCTCAATAAACGCTTTCACCTTGGGCATAAAAACGCTGAGCAGGTGTTGAATATTTTACCGTTTAAACCGAATAACTGCTGGCAGAAAATACAATGTAGCTATCAACTGCCACCTGATAAGGCGTTGCAAGCATTAAAAGACCTTGTGGAGGAGATGTTTGATTTGGTTGAATATCAGTTGGATTTAGATCTGGGTCAGCTGCGTCAGGCTTGGCGGGAGAGTAAAAGGAAAAAATTTTAGTAATAGATAGCGATAAGTTGTTTTAAAATCTAGTGGATAATTAATAATTATGAACCCACTATTCTGTCGATAGTATTTTTTGTTCGCCGTAGATACCATCTGACTTAACCGATCTCAAGCTGTAATTTTCACTTGAGGTCGGTATTCGTTTTGATGTTTTACAACACCAAAACAAATCTGTACCAGCTTGCGCATCGCTGCGCCTATGGCTTGCATTTTACATTTACCGTTGGCCATTAAACGCCGAGTATGCTCTGCAATATCAGGGTTCTTTTTACACGCATTAACTGCAGGTAAATAAAGCTTTTTCCTGATTATTCCTGGACCTCTCTTGCTCAAGCGGCTTTGCCCTTTCCATTTGCCTGATTCTCTTATCCTGGGAATTAACCCCAGATATGCGGCAACTTGCCCTGCATTTTCAAAGTCTTTACCCATCAATAAGGCCAGCATGTATGAAGAAAGAACGGGACCTACACAGGGTATTGTTTCAAGTAACCGTCTGTTTTCTTTTAATTGTGGATAGCGGCCAATATGATCATCAATATCCTGTTTGAGGCGTTTTTTTTCGTCCTTTAATCTCGTAATCATTTCATGCAGTGAATTCATAACACGAACAGGCGTTACGGTACTTTCAGCTTTTTCCAGACGATTCGTTTCTCGCTGCAAATCTGATTCAATCGCTTCTAAACGTGCTAATAAGGCTTTTAACAGCCGTGCTTCTTCTGGTGCTGGCTGCCATAAGTCAGGTTTGTAATGCTCAGCAAAGCACGCAATTGTTTTGCTGTCGCTCTTGTCTGTTTTGTGGATAACCTTGCTGCTATCGGCATAAGATTTGATGCGAGAAGGATTAACTACGCTGACTTTAAATCCTGAATCATAAAGATATTCTGCAAGATTTTCATGATAAACACTGGTTGCTTCCATCGTAATATGAATTTCAGCTTTACTTGCTTGAGTGTTTTTAAGCATCCAAGCTTCAAGCTCTTGAAAGCCTTTTAAATTATTCCGAATCTTTTTGCTTTTAACCTTACCAATGGCTGGATCTCGTAGCCAAAGACAATCCAGTTTTTCTTTGCTGACATCTACACCAATATACTGCATCTCATTGTTTCCCTTGTACATACAACATCACTGCAAAACAAAGCAGGTGTTTGGATACCAATTCATAATTTGAGATAAAAAGAATTCAGTGGCTTAATCTACGTTGCAGCGTCAAAGCGCTAAGGTTGCACACATTCTCACTGAACTCTCTGGGCTAGAGATAGCTAATCACCAACCCAAGTCAGATACAAGGTTGCACGGAGCAGCCGTAGGCGCGACCTGCAACTTGGCCATGGCAAAATTGATTCTAGGCGGGCTTTCGATGAATAAGCTGCGCCTGGTATTTTAATGCTTTGTTTTGTCGTATCTTTTTTACAACATATTTTGCCTGGCATAATTTTCTTGCTATAAAGCCGATAGACAAAGCCGACAGGCACAAAGGCTAATCTTTGCTCCCTAATTTTGGAAATGTACGTTAGATATGTATATAATCCGCGCGCAATTTTAATGACCCTTAGTAATGCTCTGGTTTTACGTTCCAGACCGCAATAAAGGAAAGATCCATGTCTGAGCAAGCTGCTCCTGTCGTTGTATGTGCGATGTATAAGTTCGTCACCCTAGAAAACTTCCAAGATATTCGCCAACCCTTATTAGAAGCAATGAAAGCCAATGACGTTCGTGGCACCCTGCTCATTGCCCAAGAAGGCATTAATGGTACGGTTGCGGGCTCCCGCGCAGGTATCGATGCACTATTAGCGTGGTTGGCGACCGACGAACGTTTAGCCAATATCGTCCATAAAGAATCCTTTGATGAGACCATGCCCTTCTACCGCACTAAGGTGAAGCTGAAGAAAGAAATCGTCACCATGGGCATTGAAGGCATCGATCCAAAACAGGTTGTAGGTACTTATGTTAAGCCACAAGACTGGAATGCCTTAATCTCAGATCCTGACGTTATTTTGGTCGATACCCGTAACGATTACGAAGCCCAAATTGGTACTTTCCAAGGCGCTGTAAACCCCAATACGGAGACTTTTCGTGAATTTCCGCAGTACGTAAAAGAGAATATGGATCCGACTAAGCAAAAGAAAATCGCCATGTTCTGTACCGGCGGCATTCGCTGTGAGAAATCGACGGCCTACATGAAAGAACAAGGCTTCGAGGAGGTATATCACCTTGAAGGCGGCATTCTAAAATATCTAGAAGAAGTGCCAAAAGAAGAAACCATGTGGGAAGGTGAGTGCTTTGTCTTTGATAACCGCGTCGCGGTCAACCACGACCTAGAAAAAGGTCAATACGACCAGTGTCACGCTTGTCGCTACCCAATTACTGAACAAGATAAATTGAGCGCCGACTATCTGCAAGGCGTTAGCTGCCCACACTGCATTGATAGCTGCAGCGAAGAGCAACGTGAGCGTTTCAAGCAACGTGAATTGCAAATGCAGTTGGCTAAACAGCGCGGCGAAGATCACTTAGGCGCTGATGTTAAAGAAACAGTTGAAAGACATCGCCAAGATAAAGTACGTTTCCGTGAAGAGCAGCGTTCTAAAAACTAAGATATTTGTTGCTAAAAATAATGAGTAACGATTTGCGTAAAAAAGGCCTGCTTGAGATCTATTTATTAATCGTTGCGTAAGTATTTGCAGAAGACGACACCTTACTTCAAGTGATTGTTGGGTGCGCCTTAAGGCTTACCCAACCTACTTTTAGTTCGGCATTAATTTAAATATCAGATCCTTATTAATTAAAAGCAATTGGTTTTCGTAGCCTGGGTAAGCCTGTGGGCGCACCCGGGAGTTGCATGTGTCATATCCGTTAAATAATGCAAGAACAAATGCAACGATTAATATAATGCGACATTACTTTCTAGTATTGGAAAAATAACTTTCACCGACAAAATATTAGGCAGGCCTTGCAATATATTAAATAAAGTAGAGCTAGACACTTTTAGGGATTTCCTGTTTTAGGTGAAACTGTATTGATTGATATTCCAGGCCTAGCAGATGAGTCGAGGATCATTGGCTATTTTATGAAAAGCCGATGTAATTTTTTGTTACGCTGGGCGGAAGTTGCTTGCTTGTTCCGGTAGAAAAGCCGAACGATTATAAATCGTTCAGCATATAACCTTTACCAAAAACGGTTTTGATCCGTTGTGGTTTGCTGCCATTGTCATTTAACTTGTTTCTTAAATGTGAAATTGTGATATCGACAAAACGCGATACACCGTCATATTCAAAGCCACGAACTTGTTGGAAAATATCATCTCGCGATAATACATGTCCGGCGTTGTCGGCAAGGCAGCATAGTAATTCAAATTCTTGAGTATTTAAATCGACATCGTTTTGGTCAACTTTGACGCTTCTACGGCGTTTGTCGATGCTTAAATTACCAAAGCGGAAAAGTTGTTGGTTGTTGCTATCTTGCTGGCTACGGTCGTTGCGACGAAGTAAAGCCTTGACTCTGGCCAGTAGCAACCTGGGTTCTGCCGGTTTACACAGGTAATCATCTGCGCCAATTTCTAGGCCAAGGATCTGGTCGATATCATCTGACTTTGCTGTCAGCATTAATATCGGTGCGCTAAATTGGTTGCGGACTTCCTTGCAAATGTCCATGCCATCTTTTCCCGGCAACATTAAATCAAGAATTAACAATGCAGGCTGGGTTCGTAATATAACTTCAACGGCATCACTTCCATTGGAAACAGTTTCAACATGGAAACCATTTTTATCCAGATAATTTGCGGTTAACTTAGCCAGCTCTAAATCATCTTCTACCAGAAGAATATAAGGCTTAGTATTTTCTGTGTTCATAACTTCTCGTAATCAGGTTGTCTTTACAAAGTGGCCAGTTTTAATTAATTTTTCAGATCTTCTACTAATGTTTCCTCGAGACTTTTGATAAGCAGAAGTTCTGAGTCTTTCCGCAAGCCTTGTTTATTGTTCGGCGTTTTATCTTGTGAAGAATTGCCAGAGGCAGGCTGGTATTGATCCCTTTTGATGGCTTGTTGTGGCGCGGTGTCTTGGTAATCCATCAAGCTGCTATTGTCTAGTGAATTGAGTAGTTTTTCATCGCTGCCGGTCAAACCCACACCAAACTTATTATCAGCGACTGGCCGAGGTTGCTGATGCCCGCTGCCCTGTGATTTTTCAAGCGATATCATTGGCTTTTCAGATAAGCTTGCCGGTTGCTTCTCGGCATGGGCCGGCAATAGAATGCCAAACGATAGTGTGGCGCTGAGAAATACCTTGGTCATATGAAAATGCTCTATCTGCATCTTATCACCGCTGCGATATGGAAATTATGCCGAGTGTGCAGGCAAATGTAATTAGTGTGTTGAGTGGTCGCTTTTCCATCATTAATACACTAATAAGACCTTTTGTTATGTTTTTTTATGGCTTAGGCCAGCATATTTCAAAAGTTGCACCATGGGAAGATTTTAATAGTCGCGCTTGTCCATGGTGCAGATGGGCAATTTTTTCGACAATTGCCAGCCCTAATCCTGAGCCACCTGACTTGCTATTTCTACTACTATCAATGCGATAAAAAGGTTCGAAGATTTTTTGTGCTTGTTGTTCGGCAATTCCTGGGCCGTCATCAATAATGGTGACGATATAAAGGTTGCTGGTCTGCTTTAGGCAAATTTCAATAGTGCCTGAGGCATAGCGGCAAGCATTGGAAAGCAGGTTTTCAATTGCTCGGCGAATCAGCTGTGGATTTCCAAATGCAGTAAATGGCGCAACTGGTTGGGTAATCGTTAAAGTTGGATAGGTCAGTGATAGTTCTGATGCCAAGGTTTGAGTTTCGACGCCCAAATCAAACGGCGACTGTTCCATGTTGTTATTGATTCGGTCGAGGCTGGCATAGCTGAGGATTTCTTGAAGTAATGATTCCAGTTGTTTGATATCCCGATAAATACCATTAACGGTCTGTTCACAATCTGGCAGGCCAATTGGATCCATATAGTCAGATAACAATTCTTCCAGCTCGGCCATTCGAAATTTTAACCGCGCTACTGGCGTTTTCAAATCATGGGAAACTGCCAGAGTGAGTTCTCGTTGGTTTTCCAGCAGGCTGTGAATTTGCAGCGACATTTGGTTAACTTGTCGAGCAAAGTCTGAAATAGCATCGCTGCCTTTTACATCAATTTTTGAAAACTGGCCCCGTAACCCAAGTGACGACACTTGCTCAGTCATCTTTTTTAAACGCCCTTCAAGCGGCTTAACGCACAAATAGCTCATGGCTGCTGCCAAAGAGATTGCCAGCAAACCGAGCAATGCCAGTAGGTTTTTCGGGTACCAGTTAAATAGTGGGATTGGCCCAAGTGTTAACAGATCACCGCTATTGCCATAGGGTGCATAAACAAAAATTTTCGGCTGGTCGGAAACGGTGCTCTCCAGCAATACCACGGTGTCGCCTTTTTTAATTCGATTGATTTGGCTGCCACGTAAACCCGACTGGTAAATATCGACCTTGGCGATGGGAAAGCCAAACCTTGATTGCAATTGTTTCAGTACTTGCAAGCGAGTTTCTTTGGGGTTACGGCCGAGTTCATTGAGAATTAACAGTGCGGTCACTCGTGATAGCGGCTCATTAATGTCTTTCAACTTACCGGACAAATACAAATGAGATTGATTAGGAACTTTGACATAAATCAGAGCGAGTTCTTCTTTATGGTTAGCCTTGATCAGAAAGTGTTGATTGAGCAGTTGGCTGGTTTCACCAGAGCTCAATGGTAATGCAGCTAAAGATTTTATAGATAGGTCAAGCTGGGTAAGCCGTTTTACTGCTTCAAGCCACTGCAGTTGCTTTACCCCTTCATGACGAGCTAAGCCTTCAGCGATTAAGGTAAAGGTACCTTTTGCGACTTGGTCGAGATATTCGCTCAACCGATACTGATTAACCTGGGCAATGCCCACATAGGCAGCAAAGGCGATTGATAAAAACGCTAACAGCATGCTGCTGTAAATTCTAAAAAAAATACTACCCATCTAAATGCCCCAACAGCAGGCTATTGATATCTATAGACCCGAAAAAATGAATAAAAGAGAGTGGATTGCTCATTGATAGGTATCACCGGTTGAACTGTGCAATATCTTGAAGCTTGTGTCTTGTCTTTTCAACAAGATAAAACAAAGCCGATACAATGCCATGTCACGCTTCGAAGTGGTTATTTTATAGGCTCTTGAAGCAGGGCTGCTTGCATGGTGTGCAAGCGGTAATTTGATTTTACAAACATTAGTGCGCAGCTACACTAAAAGCGGGTTATCTACTGCAAAAAACACATGCCATTTGGATCTTTCAAAAAAACACTGCTGCCTGTTGATCAGGACAATGCTTGGCTTGATGGGTTGCTCGCTGAATATTGCGTTCGGTTGTCTAATGTTATTTCTTTTTCTAATGATCAATTGCCCCGTTCTGAAGAATCAGCTGAGGCTATTCGAACGTTATTAAATTTAAAACGTCTTGTTTTGAGTAGCCATAGGGCTCGAAATTATACCCAAGCATACCAAATAATCTGCCAAATATATGTTTATTGTAAAAATATAGGTGCAAGCTTTCCAGCAGCTGAAAAAAGATCTGCAAGGCGGTTGTTGTCGCAATGTGAAGATCTGAAGCTTCCTTTAAGAGTTATAAGAAAGCTTGATAGTATCACGGATGTTTTTTTTCAAAAATTCAAGTCTAAGTTTAATAAACCGACCGTTCCGTCAACTTCTGCGCTGCCGGGAGTGGCGATAATCCATAGAATCTGGTTAGGAAGCTACCCAAGCGAAGAACGCATGGTTAGGGTTGCTGCCAGTAATAAAAACATAGAGAGGCGGTGGGGGAAGAAAGTACGTCATATCTTGTGGACTGATAATAAGGGCTTGTTGGCTCAGTCAGACAAATTGCTACTTGGTGTTTTTGAAATACACAATGTAGAGAAGTTAATGAATGCTGCCAATTCAATGAGTAATCTTGGTTATTTTGCGAAATCTTTTTTGGCTTGGAAGCAATATTCATATAGTTGCGATGTTTTGAGAATGATTGCGTTGTATTTCTTTGGTGGGTTGTATTTAGACTTTACTTGGGTAAGTTGTTTTTTATTTCAAGGCAGGCCTTTTAACCCAAGCCAGAGTGACGTAAAAATATATAGTGAGCCGATTAAAAACCAAACTGTACCATTAGCCTTTAGTTGTGATTCTAGGTCAATAACCAATGCGCTTACTACGAGTTTCAAGTATAAAAACCAAATTAGCAGATATTCTCCGTGGGTATCCAATCAAATGGTTGATACCAATGTTGCTTATAGTGGTTCGGCTATATCGCCTTATTTTCATGATCTTATTATGCAAATTAATGATGGTTTTTTAAGCAATGCTTTCCGAAAATCATATCAGGATGTATTAAAATTAACACACAAAAATAAAGGTCTGCACGGCAGTTTTATGTACGAAGATATTGCAAGCAATTTAACACCGCCGATTATTGTGATTGTTGCAGGGATTTACCCAGCGTCAATGAAGCATTTGTATAATATGGTTTCGCCACTTGAGTTTGCTTTGCCGTCACATCATTCTTTTGCTGTTAGTGGTTCACTTTTACATCTTTATGTTATCGAAGCGCTAGGTTTAGTTAAGTTGAAAGGGCTGAGCTGGGCGAAAGTGAATGCAAAACTGCAAGGAAGTATAGAAGCGCCATAAAGATATTTTAGATTGCATGTTAAGTGTTGCGTGCGGTGTAGGCGGGCGACAGCTGTATCTGTTTTATTTCTCGTTAGGCACACTTCTTTGTATAGATCAAACCAGGTTGGTTTTTTGGATGATCAGTTTTAGCCTCGAGGATTAGTTTGATGAGGTGCCTGAACAAGATGTTGCTGCTATTCATTTAGATTCCAGAATATAGAAAGTATTAAAGTCAGCGGTTGTGTGTGAAATTCGGTCGCTACGCCAGTGCCTGTGTTCTTATGTTAGGATCGAAGAAATTTTAAATTGCCTTAAACGGTTTCAATTTTTGAGATGATTTTTCTGGAGCGGAGCTACCATCCCTGGCACATAGACTCCGGCTTTTCGGCTTTGGCATCCTGCGTCGCCCTAATCTCTACATCCATGCACTTCCTATCCGGAATGACGGCTCGGAGTATGTTGTAGGCTACAGCGCTTCATTAGTCATTCTGTCATGCTCGGCATGGGAGGCGGGTATCCATAAGCAGGGGGAGCAAAACTCTAAGATTTTCCCACATCTTCACAGGTAAAGCTGAATAATTAGCAACCGGTGTATTATTTAATTCCGCAGCCCTAACGGCTCGTAATTGTCATTTTTCTATGTCTGGTAAAACATTTATTTTCATTAGTTACATATTTTTTGATCTGGCAAGGTTGCAGCATAGTTAGTAGCTAGAAAGTAATATTGTTTCTGTTAAAGTAGCTCGGTTTTCATAAATAATAATCGAGATATTAGGATGGGGATAATGCATAGATTTCCGAAAATAATGCTTGGTACATGTTTGGTGGCTTCGCTGTTTTTAACGGCTTGTGAAGACACATCAACAGATCCAACAGCGCCGGTTGATCCAACTGATCCGACAACGCCGGTCGATCCGACAGATCCAACAGATCCAACAGATCCAACAGACCCGACAGATCCGACAGATCCGACAGATCCGACAGATCCGACAGATCCGACAGATCCAACAGATCCAACAGATCCGACAGATCCAACAGATCCAACAGATCCAACAGATCCAACAGATCCAACAGATCCGCCAACGCCGACAGATCCAGCGCTAATTACTTATTATAAAGATGCGGAAAATTTGACCGGTTATGCGTTAAAGACGGCATTATTTAATATCATTAAAGATCACAGCAGCCGTAGTTATAACGCTCTATGGGACTTTTATGAGGAATATGAAATTGATAGCTATTATGAAAATGATGGTTCAATTTTAGATATGTATTCAGAAAATCCGAATGGTACAGATAGCTATAATTATGAGAAAGTAACGAATCAGTGTGGTAATTATCGTGGCGAAGGTAGCTGCTATAACCGCGAGCACTCTTTTCCTAAAAGCTGGTTTGGTGGAAAACGAGCGCCAATGAATTCGGATGTTCACCATATTGTTGCTTCCGATGGTTATGTTAATGGTAAGCGCGGCAATCTGCCATATGGTGACGTAGGCGCAGCGACTTGGACTTCTAGCAACGGCTCAAAAGTGGGTTCTGCAGCATCAAACTTAGGTTTTTCTGGTACAGTTTTTGAGCCAATCGATGAGTTCAAAGGTGATTTAGCACGCGGTTATTTCTATATGGCAACGCGCTATCAAAATGTCATTGGTAGTTGGGAAACTAATTCCAGTAATTCTAATGCGGTATTGGATGGATCTAGCGATGTAGTGTTTGAGCCATGGGCATTAAAATTACTCATGAAATGGCACAGGCAAGACCCAGTCAGTAAGAAAGAAACAGACCGAAATGCTGGCGCACAAAAGCATCAGGGAAATCGAAATCCGTTTATCGATCATCCTGAATATGTAGATGTGATCTGGGGGAATTAATTCCATCAGTGACCAAAGAGGCTGCCGAATTTGGCGGCCTTTTTTATTTTCAGGTGACCCGTCTTAGATAAGGTTGTCACTTTCGAACGCTTAATCTAGATCCTCATTTAATCCTGAATGTTGAAATTCTATTTTGATCGCAAGCAACTCTCATTGTATAGCCCGTTGCTGCGCCGTTTGCCAAAGTAGTTTCCTGACGCTGATATTTCCCCTTGAGCCAGATGCCGATTAGAATAGCGGCCTTGTCACCTTTGTTGGTTTTGACCAGATAGATTTATGCAGATCCACTTAATTGCAGTTGGCTCGAAAATGCCCGGCTGGGTAGTTGAAGGCTACCAAGAATATGCCCGAAGAATGCCTAGCGACTACCGTGTGACACTGGTGGAAATTCCAGCAGGAAAGCGCGGTAAAAACGCTGATATCAAACGTATTACTGAAAAGGAAGGTGAGCTAATGCTGGCGGCCATTCCGAAAGGTGCACGTGTAGTGGCAATGGAGGTTGGCGGTAAGAGTTGGGATACTCCAGGGCTAGCTCGGCAAATGGAGAAGTGGCACGATGAAGGCCGTGATCTAGTATTGCTGGTTGGTGGTCCAGAAGGATTAGCACCGGCATGTGTAGCTCGAGCTGATTTAAAATGGTCGCTTTCGCCTTTGACTATGCCGCATCCATTAGTCAGAGTGGTGCTTGGTGAGCAGCTCTATCGCGCATGGAGTTTGATCCACAATCATCCTTATCACAGGGAATAGTGAATAATCATTCGACAACTTGAGCCGCAACATAAACGCCAAAATACGCAAAATATACCCGGCGAGATGACTGTCGGTGCGCCACTATATGAATAGGGCGAGATAGAGCGGGATAAGTCAGATTGCTATTGTTGTCTGTTTCTGAAAAATAAGGTTGTTGAAAATATACCGGCACCGTGGGTTGCCAGGATAAAAAAGAGATTTTTGTGGCTGAGCAACATCTGAAAGACCCTAAAGAAGAACGGCGAATTGTTACCCAGCGAAGTTGGTTGGCGCTGATATTTATGCTGTTGATGCTATTAATGTTGGTTGCCCGCATGGGTGATTTACAAGTGCGTCAGTACGGCCATTTTGAAACCCTTTCTGAAAGAAATCGAATTAGTATTCAACCTGTTGCACCGCGTCGCGGCCTAATTTATGACCGTAATGGTGTACTGCTGGCGGAGAATCTACCGACTTGGTCATTGGATTTAGTGCCAGAGCGAAGCAAGGATGTTAAGCAAGTAGTCGAAGCGTTATCCAAGCTGATCGATATTTCTGAGCAGCAAAAAGAAACGTTCTTTAAGCAGCTGCGCAGGAAACGACGATTTCAAGAAGTGCAGCTTCGTGGACGTTTAACTGAGCAGGAAGTGGCTTTTTTATCGGTTAATAAACATCGGTTCCCTGAGATGGAACTCAATGCACGGCTAGTTCGTCATTATCCATTGGGCGCTGCTTTGGCACATAACTTAGGTTATGTTGGGCGAATAAACGTTGATGAACTTACTCGGCTGGATGCCACTAACTACGCTGCAACTCGTAATATCGGTAAATTAGGTGTTGAAAAACAATATGAGCCAGATCTACATGGTCAGATTGGTTTTCGTCGGGTAGAAACCAATGTTCGTGGGCGAGTGATTCGGGTTCTAGAAGAAAAACCACCGGTGCCGGGAAAAGATTTGGTGTTAAATATTGATGCTCGAGTTCAGCTGGCCGCAGTAGATGCTTTAGCAGGACGGCGGGGTTCAGTCGTCGCGATTGATCCACGTGATGGCGGTGTATTGGCGATGGTGTCATCACCCAGTTTTGATGCTAATTGGTTCGTTGGCGGGATTGATTATAAAAATTACAACCGATTAAAAAGTAATTTAGACCAACCATTATTTAACCGGGCGTTACGCGGCCAGTACCCACCAGCATCAACTTTTAAACCTTTTATGGGATTGCTAGGGTTAGAGTCAGGCACGGTAGATATCCACACTAAAATTCAGGATCCTGGCTGGTTTTCATTGCCCAATGATGATCACCGCTACCGTGACTGGAAAGCTAGGGGTCATGGTCATGTCGATCTACAACATAGTTTGTCGCAGTCTTGTGATACCTATTACTACCATATGGCTTGGCAGCTGGGCATCGATAAAATTTCAGCATTTATGGATCAATTTGGTTTTGGCCGATCTACCGGAATAGATTTAGGTGAAGAACTTTACGGTATTTTGCCGTCACGGGAATGGAAGCGAGCGCGTTATAACAAACCTTGGTATCAAGGCGAGACGGTTATTGTTGGTATCGGTCAGGGTTATCTATTGTCGACACCATTGCAATTGGCACATGCAACTGCCGCTCTATCAATGAAAGGTCAACAGTTTCAACCGCGAATGGCCAGAAAAATGCTCAATGCAGAAGGGCAAGAATCGCCGGTTGAAGTTGTTGAGAACTTGCCGATTGTATTGCAAAAGAAAAATGCTTGGAAAGCAGTCATTGCAGGAATGGAAGCGGTGGTTCATTCGTCTCGAGGAACCGGGCGGCGTGCGGCTTTAGGTGCTAGTTATCGAATGGCAGGTAAAACCGGTACTGCTCAAGTGTTTACAGTTGCGCAGGAAGATGAATATGTTGCCGAGGATGTAGCTGACCGGTTAAAAGACCATGGTTTGTTCACTGCTTGGGCACCATTAAATGATCCGAAAATTGCGATCGCAGTTATAGTTGAAAACGGAGAGTCAGGCGGTGCGGTTGCCGGGCCTGTTGCCAGAAAAGTAATGGATGCTTGGCTATTAAATCAGCCCGATCAATCCACGTTTAGTATGTTGCCAGAATCTGATCAGCAAGATGAAGTTGCTGAGCCTTCAATTGATGACGCGACTGAAGTGAACTCAAATGAGGCCAGCCAATGATTAAGGATTTCCAACGTAAACTGGATGGCCAAGCCAGCATGACCAGTACGCCGCTGTCCCATCGGCTTCATATAGATTTACCTCTATTTGGTTTGTTGTTGGCATTGCTTAGCTTGGGATTATTGGTGTTATACAGTGCTAGCAACCAGAGTCTGGCGATGATTCGAAGCCAAGGCATTCGAATTGTTGCCGGTTTATTAGTGATGATCGTGGTGGCCCAGCTTAATCCGAGAATTATTCGACAATGGGCTCCTGTGGTTTATGCCATTAGCCTATCAATGCTAGTAGCCGTTTTATTAGTGGGTGTGGAAGGCAAGGGTGCCCAGCGTTGGTTGGATGTGGGGGTTGCTCGAGTTCAGCCTTCAGAACTAATGAAGTTGGCCATGCCTTGCATGATCGCTTGGTGGATGCATAAGCGGCGTTTGCCACCAGACTTAAAGTCAGTGGCGTTTAGCTTGGTACTATTAGCATTGCCCGCAGTGCTGATTTTAAAACAGCCTGACCTAGGCACGACTATTTTGGTATTCGCTGCCGGTTTTTTTGTATTGCTGTTTGCTGGGCTGCGTATTCGTTGGCTGATTTATTCGGCAATTGTTGCGATTCCTGCAGTGGTTGCTTTCTGGTTTTTTGTGATGCGTGATTATCAGAAGCAGCGGGTGTATACCTTTTTAGATCCAGAGCGAGATCCGCTGGGTGCTGGTTATCATATTATCCAGTCGAAAATTGCGATAGGTTCTGGCGGTGTATTTGGTAAAGGCTGGACTCAGGGTACTCAGTCGCAGCTAGAATTTTTGCCAGAGCGGCATACCGATTTTATCTTTTCGGTATTTAGTGAAGAATTAGGTTTAGCAGGCATTGTGATTTTACTGACGCTTTATTTCTTGATTATCGCCCGTGGACTCTTTATAGCAATGCAAGGCCCCGACAGTTTTAGTCGCTTGCTAGGTGGTAGCATTGTCTGTACGTTTTTTGTTTATGTTTTCGTCAATATTGGAATGGTCAGTGGCTTGCTGCCGGTGGTAGGGGTGCCTTTGCCATTGGTGAGTTATGGCGGAACCTCGATGGTGACCCTATTACTAAGCTTCGGTATGCTGATGTCTATAGGTACCCATCCAAGACGGATTAGTGGTTAACCGATAATAAATTGCCAAGCCAATCAATATTGCTGGCAATCGGACCCAATACAGGGAGAAGTGAATGATTAAAAAGACTTTGGCGATTTTGCTGGCCGGTTCCATGGCCTTTGCAGCCAATGCAGATCCTCGTTCTGACTTTGTCGACACTATGGTCAATAAGCACAATTTTGACCGAGCTAAAATGCAAAGCTGGATAGATCAATCGGTTCACAAACAAAGAATTATTGACGCGATCAGTCGACCTGCTGAGGGTAAAGCCTGGTATCAATACCGCAAAATTTTTCTCGGTAAAAAACGAATCGATCAAGGTGTTGATTTTTATCAAAAGAATAAATTAACGCTTGATGCAGCAGCTAAAAAATATGGTGTCGATCCATTAGTGATTACCGCAATCATTGGTGTCGAAACCCGTTATGGCAAACATGCTGGTGGCTATCGAGTGATCGACTCTCTGGCGACTTTGGGTTTTAGTTATCCTAAACGCAGTAAATTCTTTTTATCGGAACTAGAGCAGTTCTTTTTGCTATGTCGCGAACAAGGGTTTGATCCATTAAAGCCGATGGGCTCATATGCCGGTGCGATGGGTAAAGGTCAGTTTATTGCCAGTAGTTATCGCCATTACGCGGTAGATGGCGATGGCGACCAGGTAGTCGATCTGTTTGATAACACTGCAGATGCAATCTTCTCAGTAGCCGCATATTTTAAGCGTCATGGTTGGAAGGCGGGTGAGCCCGTTGCGATCACTAGTGAGATAAACTACAAACCATGGCCCGGTCTGGTGAACAGAAAGCTCAAGCCTGATCTTATTCTGGGTGAATTAAGAGAAGCCGGTGTTCCAGATATTCCAAAGCAGTGGTCAGATAAAATGCCTGCTCGCCTGCTAGAGTTAAGGCAGAAAGATAAAAAAGAATACTGGACCACATTACATAACTTTTATGTAATCACTCGATATAACCATAGCGCCTTATATGCCATGGCAGTTTGGCAGTTAAGTCGGGAAATTGAAAAAGGACTGAATTAACTCGTGAATTTTTTTACAGTAGGGATGCTGTCATCTCGGCTGGTGCTATTAGCACCGGCCGTTTTGTTATTGGTTAGTTGTGGTGGTGTGCTGCCAAAAAAGATTGGATCGAATACCGATGGCCCACCTAGCCAAAGCCAATTGATTAAAGAAGATGTTTCTTTAATTAAAGCAGAGCCCCAGGTAATCGATGAGCCGAAAAGTCGTTATGGCAATCCGTCGAGTTACCAGGTGTTTGGCAAAACCTATCGAGTAATGGAATCGGTTCAAGCCGGATATACCGAGCAAGGGCTAGCCTCTTGGTATGGCAAAAAATTCCATGGCCGGCTGACTTCCAATCGAGAAGTCTATGACATGTTTGCGCTTTCAGCGGCGCATAAAAGCTTACCTTTGCCTAGTTATGTGCGAGTAACGCGGCTAGATAATCAGCAGTCATTAGTATTACGAGTCAATGATCGCGGCCCGTTTCATGAAGGGCGAGTGATTGATTTATCTTGGGCCGCTGCCAAGCGTTTAGGTATTACCGAAAGTGGTACTGCCAAGGTAAAAGTAGAGGTTTTGACTGCTGAAACCGATGCACGACAAACCATGCAAACGGCACGGCGTGCACCAGTAAAAACGCTTCAACCGATTAAAAATAATAAAGACGCTAGCGGTAATCGATTAATTACGGGTACATCTGAAAAAATAATTTCTAATGCTATCACAGCAACAAGTGCTTTAGCAGCCGGTCAAACAGTTGCCGCAGCAGCTCCTGTTGTTAGGCCTCCGGAGTTTCAATCAGCTGCAATGGCGGTGGAAAATTCTCCTTCAAGTCACGCTATAAACCAACCAGCAAACATCACCGATAAACTGGAACCAGCAATTAATGCACGCTTGCCTAAAAAGGATTTACCATTGATGTCTGCCAATACACCAACAGTAATTAGTAACAGCCTTGATGGTAAGTCAGAGGAGAAGTATTGGCTGCAGCTAGGGGCATTTTCAGAAAAAGCCCGCGCCATGGCGCTAATAAAAACGCTGGCTAAGCAGAATACTGAATGGCCGCTATTTGTTGAGCAAAGTAAAAAAGACCAGTTGTGGCGGGTTAAGCTCGGTCCAGTTAAACAAAGCGCCCAAGCTGAAGCTTATAAACAGCAATTACAAGCGCAGGGTGTGTCGGTGCATTCAGTTCGTTGAGCTTTATTTTTTGAAAAAATTATCTGCTATTTGCGCCAAGCGAGTTCCAATGTCTAGGTTAGGTGAAGGATTTACAGATGATTCTCTAGGGATCAAAGATCGCTGAAATGCAATGATTTGTTCTGCCCCAGGTTGAGTGGCTAAATACTTGTGAAAATTCAGTAGTTCGATTATCCAAGGTCTTTTAGATAAATTAATTTCCCTATAATAAGTAAGTGTACAGCCTGGGTGTGAAGGATCCTTGAGAAGTTGCCCTGTTTTTCTGTACTGAGGACTGAGGCGCCCCAGCTTTTCAAGAATAATATGGCCTTCGCTATGTGTTGATGGGTTAAGTACCCGAGCAAAATGAATGAACCTGTCATCGGAAGATTTTTGCACAACTAAATCGCCCATCTGAATTTTGTCTACATTTCCAAGCTCGATAAATTCATCGTCTAATACAGGTTGTGACTTTTGGATTTCGACGTTATAGCCAAATCGCCTAAACGTATCTAGCGCGAAACCAATGCAGTCAACAGTCATATTTAAATTATAGGTTGGAATTAAAAACCAAACTTCGACGGGCGAGCACTTATCGGTATATGCTATGCGCCGCTGAACATTATGGGGGCTTTCCATGTAAAAATCATTTATGGGGGGTAATATTTGAGCGTTTTCATTGAGAGGTTTCATATTGATGGTAATGCTGAGTTGTTTAATTTGGTGTAATAGAACGATAGACTATTTCGCAACAAAATTATTAGAGCATTTTGTTAGCTCAATCGCCCGGGCAATATTCTACAAAATATCGCCCGGAGTTAACTTAAGGCTTTTTAGGCGATTTGTTCATCTGCTGTAGCGGAGCTCGCAGTGTATTCTTCTAGTTGATAATTGCTTATATCATTAGCTAACAATGCCTTTTTAAATTCAAAAGTAAAGCCGGGCCATAAGGTAGTGTTTTTTCCATCTTTAGTTAGATACCAGCTTTGACAGCCGCCAGATTGCCAAACTGTTTTTTCTGATCTCTTGCGGATAATTTTATTCCATTCTTGCTGGGCAGACTCAGATACTTCGATCGATTTAAGGTTTCTGATGCGACGTTCTTTAATTAACCGAAGAATATGTTCTACCTGCGGTTCAATCATTAGGATAATTGAACTGTGCCCCAGTAGAGTATTCGGTCCAACAATAAATGACCAGTTTGGAAAGCCATTGACCGAGATGCCCTTGTATGCTTCAGCACCATTAATTGATTTCCAATAATCAGATAGGGTTTGCTGATTTTTACCGGTGACCGGAAATGGAATGCAGTTTTCTGCAGCGCTAAAGCCGGTGCCGTAGATAATTGCATCACAAGAGTGCTCTGCATTGGCCGTTGATACACCTTGCTCTGTTATTTCAGTTACAGCATCGGTAATTAATTCTAAATTCGGATGTTGCATTGCCTGAAGGTAGTTGTTTGATAACAAAATGCGTTTGCAGCCGATGGTGTAATTTGGTGTAAGTTTTTCACATAGCACCGGATCTTTAACGATTTTCTTTAAATGACGCTTTGCTAATTTCTGTCCAATTTTTAATATCCATGGAAAGTTGACCATGCCGGTTGCTCGAGCTTCTAACTTCCAGAATATTGATTGGCGAAAAATGTTTTGTAAAATAGGTAGTTTTTTATAAATGTTTTGTTCAAACTTTCCAATCTTTCGGTCAGGTTTAGGCAAAATCCATGGTGGTGTTCTTTGAAATAGCTTAACTTTTGCTCCTTGCTTTAATAATTCAGGCACAAATTGAATCGCGCTGGCACCGGTACCAATAACAGAAATTGTTTTATTTTCGACTGAGAAATTATGGTTCCAACGAGAAGAATGAAATGATTCTTTTTGATATTTTTCAATGCCAAGAATATTAGGAAGCGTTGGTTGGCTTAGCCCGCCAGAAGCTGAAATAATTTCATTGGCAGAAAACAGCTGACCATCCTTAGTTTGAATATTCCACAGTCCATTGGCTTGATCATATTCGGCGCCGCTTATCTCACAGCCAAATCTAAGGTGTGGTGCTAGTTGGTACTTTTCTACGCAGTGCTCAATGTAACTTAATATTTCTGATTGCTTGCCAAACATGTGTGACCAGTCTGGCTTTGCTTCAAAAGAAAATGAATAGAGGTGTGATTGAACATCACAAGCTGCGCCAGGGTAATGATTGTCGCGCCAAGTGCCGCCAACAGAGGATGCTTTTTCTAGAAGAATGAACTGATTAATGCCAGATTGCTTGAGGCGGATTGCCATGCCGATGCCTGCAAAGCCACTACCAATAATAATTATTTTAGGATTGGATGTGCCTTTCAAATGGGCAATGCTCATGATAAAACCTCTTATTGTTATTAATTATGAAAAATAATTCTGCGTAGCATAAATCTTATTGAAATGTTTTGTCGAGTTTTATTTTTGTAGGATTAAAAAAACGAGCAAGCTCGTTTTCTGTTAAATAGACTGCTTTACAATGGCTTTGTTGCAGATAGTTAGGTTGATGTTGGCATTATAATAATCTTGGAGGCCGGTTTAATTTCAAGGCAAAAAAAATCCCGCCTCTATGGGCGGGATAACAAGTCCGAGGTCAGTCGGGAGTAGTTTTTTCTTTACTTCAAAGCGATTTAGCCATTGGTTAGCTGCTTTCGACCTTCAATTAATTGTTCAACAACTGAAGGGTCTGCCAATGTCGAGATATCGCCAAGTGTATCGATTTCATCGGTAGCAATTTTGCGCAGAATACGTCGCATAATTTTACCCGATCGAGTTTTTGGTAATCCTGGTGCATGTTGAATCACATCAGGTGTAGCAATTGGGCCAATTTCGTGGCGCACCCAGTTGCGCATTTCTGTCGGTGTATCTGCGGTTGACCACTCCTTACCGTTGGTAAGGGTGATGTAAACGTAAATACCCTGACCTTTAATATCGTGTGGTACGCCGACAACAGCGGCTTCTGCTACATCTGGGTGGGCGACCAATGCAGATTCAATTTCTGCGGTACCCATACGGTGGCCAGATACGTTGAGAACGTCATCTACTCGACCGGTAATCCAGAAGTAACCATCTTCATCACGTTTTGCACCGTCTCCGGTGAAATACATGCCCCGGAAATGAGTGAAGTAGGTTTGGACAAATCGGTCATGATCACCGTAAAGCGTTCTTGATTGACCCGGCCAGCTATCGAGCAGTACTAAATTACCTTCTGCTGGGCCATCGATTAGGTTGCCCAAATTATCGACCAAGGCCGGAATAACACCAAAGAAAGGGCGAGTTGCTGAACCAGGTTTTAGCTGAGTTACGCCAGGCATCGGCGTGATCATTATGCCGCCAGTTTCGGTTTGCCACCAAGTGTCAACAATGTCGCATTTACCAAGACCAATTTTATCATGGTACCAATTCCAAGCTTCTGGATTGATGGGTTCACCCACCGAACCCAGCAAACGCAGACTTTCACGGCTAGTGCTGGAAATTGATTCATCACCCGCGGCCATTAGGCTTCTGATGACCGTTGGCGCGGTATAAAGAATATTAACTTTGTATTTATCGACAATCTTGCACAGTCGAGAAACGTCAGGATAGTTAGGTACCCCTTCATACATCACCTGGGTTGCGCCATTAGCTAGCGGTCCATACACGATGTAAGAGTGACCGGTAATCCAGCCAACATCGGCATTACACCAATAGACTTCGCCTTCCCGATAATCGAAGACATAGTCGTGGGTCATCGATGCATAAACCATGTAGCCACCGGTGGTATGAACCACGCCCTTAGGCTTACCGGTTGAGCCAGAGGTATAAAGAATAAACAGCGGATCTTCTGCATTCATCTCGCGTGGTTGGCAATGGGGAGAGGAAATGCGCTCCAGCTCATGCCACCAAACATCGCGATGATGATGCCAATTTATTTGGTTGCCGGTACGGCGATAAACAATAACTTTTTCAACGGTTTTTAGTTGAGGGTGCGTTAGCGCTTCATCAACATTTTCTTTTAAAGGAACCGCTTTGCCGCCACGCATGCCTTCATCGGCAGTAATAACAACTTTGGATTCACAATCGATAATTCGACCGGCTAAAGCGTCGGGAGAAAAACCGCCAAATACTACCGAGTGAACTGCACCAATTCGGGCGCAAGCCAGCATGGCGATGGTCGCTTCTACAATCATTGGCATGTAGATGGTGACGACTTCACCTTGTCTAACACCTTGGCCTTTTAGAGCGTTGGCTAGGCGGCTGACTCTTTCATGGAGTTCACGGTAGGTAACAGCTTTTGACTCACGCTCGTCATCGCCTTCCCAATAAATCGCAACTTGGTCGGCACGCGTTTCAAGGTGACGGTCAAGGCAGTTGTAAGACGCGTTCAAAGTGCCGTCTTGATACCATTTAATGTCTACAAAGTGTTCATCGAATGAAACACTTTTCACCTGAGAATAAGGGGCGTACCAGTCTAGTCGCTGGCCATGCTCGCGCCAGAATCCGTCGGGATTGATAACCGACTGCTGATACATTTCACGATACTTGGCTTCATCCAGTCGACTGTGAGTGGATCCCGTATTGGTCGGGTTTAAGGTGGCTGGTGCAGCAATCTGACTATCAATCATGGCGATACCTCGCTCTTGTGATCTGTATGGACTCATTTTTAAAAGGAATGGCGCTAACAAACCATTCGACTTTGGTATAAGCGAGTAAGTAGTGGCCGATTTGTTTCGTGTTATTTTTTTTGAGCCAAGTGACAATATTAAAGCCAGATTGCAGTGAAAGGTGCAAATAGAATCTGGGTTATCGGATGGTTGGAGTAGAGGAACGGGCTGGTTGGAATTCACTCTTCTCGATGCTGCTAGATAAGGGTTGACAGCAATTTCATGGCTTTTTTATAGAGTAGACATTTTTGGTTTTTACAAGATACTTTTTCTTATCTTTAGCATCATAATCTTCAGTGAAAGGAATCAGCCATAGGCCGAGACATCTGTTCCCTGGTATTACTGGAGGAGTGGTTCCCGTTATCAAAGAATCGATTCCAGCATAGGTGTCGCTGTTTAGAACTTTTTTCCCATTTGCAGGAAAGTGCCGTGAGTATGGTACCAAGCGTCAGAGCAAAGTCGAATAAAGTGAGAATCAAGTTTTCCGAGATAGACTGCAATTAAAAAATATCCAGCATCAGAGATTTCAGAGATTTGAGTTTGTATCCCATTCCATGGAACAGCTCCAACCGAAGGCGCTTCAATATAGCTTTTGATGTATGAATCAGAAGTACCTACTGGAGCAGCTATTGTTTTATATTTAACTCGACGAGCAAATGATAAGCAGCTCGTTCCTATTGTTTTCCATGCTTCTTTTTCAAGGAGGATGTAAAAAGTTTTATCATCAGAAATCTGGATTTCAATTTTTCTGTATTTCATCGCAGGGTGATTACTCCCATAAATAACGCCAGCCAGTTAGAGCAGTTTGTTGCTCTGAGCAAGCCACAATCAACATATCGTGCTGTTGCCGCCAATAATAAGCCAACAGTTTTGATTGTTGATATTGCTGCTGATTTGGCGATTGAGACGTCCAGTTAACTTCGCCTAGCGATTGAATAGCCACTTGTGTGTCAGCTGTCCCGAGCAATGATTCAATGCTTGAGCAGTTAAAAAATTGCAGGTCTAGTTGTTGGGCTATTTGCTGCATCAGTTGATGTTTTTTACCTTGCCATAGCAAATCATCGCTGCGTGTTTGAGACGGTTTACGCGTTTTCTGAAATTGGTTGCCTAGCTGGAGTAGGCTTTCATCAGTAATTGGAGTCGTAGCTTGGGCGCAGCTAAAGCAAAAAACAAACAGCAAAATGCATAGGTACTGAAAAAAATTAGTGCAGCGCTGAAGTTGTAAAATAATGAGCATTTGTTATTGTCCGTTTAATTCTCAAAAGCGCAATTTTGTCTGCAGTAAACAAAAAATTGCCTGCCAATATCATAGAATACTTTGGCTTGGCAGTGCACAATCAGCAAGCGCTTAAAATAATAAAAAAGGCTCGCCAAACTGTGACTTCAGCATTTAACGATCATCCATATAATTTCTATCGCAAGCAACAACCCGAACAGCCGTTGCGACCGGCACCTGCCGTGAGCGCTAGTTATAGCTCGCTTTATGAAGGTTATCGGCAAATGCTATTTTCCGATACCGGCTATTGGATGAAAACGTCTTCAGCGGCATTTCGACCCTGGAAAAAGCGCATAGATCAGTGGGTGGATGCTGAATGGGAAGGCGATTGGGTGGGCGATCAGCTAGCTTTGTGGGTGAAAAAACAAAAGGATGGTTCTGGCCGACGTCTATTTGAGCAGGCGCTGGAAAATGGTATCGACAGTGTCGATCAGCCGCCGGAAATTATGAAAGAATTTTTCGAGCAGGTTGATGCAACGCCGAAATTATTTGATCTAGAAAAAGCTCAAAAAGGTGCTGATTTACTCGCTGATATGTCGCCAGCCATTCATTACATGGCGAATACCAGCTTGATATGGGTATCTTCTTCAATCGGGCCTGTGTCGCGAATGGTCGGTGCAACCGGACGATTTTTTGATGTTGAAAATTCCCTAAGTCGATTTGTTGAAACCAGTTCTTATGTTGTTGGTGATGTTTCATCGGCTGATGTATTTCAGAGGTTTAGTAAAAGCCTTAAGACCGGTGTCAGAGTGCGTTTAATGCATTCACAAATTCGTAATCAGGTGATCAAGGTTGAGAATCAGCCAGACATTATGGATTTTGATCAGCGCGGACATCCCATGTCGATGCGTATCTCTACTACTGGCGGCATGATGTTCAGCCTATTTTGCCTTTGGTTTAGCGCTTCGCTGGGTGCCCGCTATAGCCGAGAAGACTATGAAAGCTGTTGTGAGCTAGCGAGGGTGATTTCTTATATTAATGGCATTGATTACCACTTATTGCCGAAAGACTTAGATGAATGTTGCTTGTACATTGATCATTCTTTGTCGATGTGTGAAGGGGTTACGCCATTTACTGAGCAACTGAACCAGGCTTTCTATTTCGGCATTCCGCAGTTGCTAGCGAAAAGGCAGCGATCAAAATTAATGCAAAAATTAGCACCTTTGCCCCAAGGTTTTTTGAATGGCATTAACCAGTGGGCTTATGGAGACGAGATTTTTGAGTTAATGCCGGGTATGCCAAAGCAGGCTTGGTGGTCAATGCCGTTATTTAGCATCATCAAACAAGTGAGAGGTTTGTATTTGTTGATTGATCGAAATATTCCCGGTCACTCACTTCGCCAACAGCGCCGTAGAATAAAACATAGAGCGTTTTCTAATAAAAAGTTTGTCTGGTTGGTTGCAAAACTGATGAAACGTGATGGCAGCGATGAAGTAAAAATGACCTACGATAGTCATGATCATTCGACAGCTAAAGATTTAAAATCAGCTAACAGTTAATCGCTATCGAAAAAGTGTTACCCAGCAGTGTAACCATATGCGCAGTTGTTTTTAGTCTGGCAGGCTGTTTTTGAACACAGCCTGCCAAGTTAAATCGAGAGTTATATCGGTTATTGCTGGCTTTCAATAAATCGCCGAGCAGATTGGGCGGATAACTCTGGCACTTCCAGTTGTGGCACATGACCGACACCTTGAAACACTACTAGATCCAGATCAGGCAAATCTTTTTTCCACATATCAATTTCTATGCTGGCTAAAAACCATGGGTCTTTGTCGCCCCATTGTAATTGCACCGGTATTTTAATTTCAGGAATTTTCTTAAGCATTTCTTTTTGATGTTTCATCATTTTAGTTAAATAACGAAACGCATCAACATATGAAGATCGATTGCCTTGGCGAGCACTTAAATCGATGTAGCGTTGAACATGCCAAGGCTTGATTTTATTTTTATCACCAAAAAGCTGACCAATGCCAAAACGAAATAATATCGGGGGCGTAGAAAGCCGCATAATGGAACCGGCAATTGGCAGTGATGCCATTGTGATTGGCCAAGGCGTCCCTGTTTCTGAATAACCTACCGGATCTAGCATAATGATAGATTTTACTTTTTCCGGTTTATTGACTGCCATTTGCCAAGCAAAACCACCGCCCAGAGAATTCCCAGCAATATGAATTGGTTCAGTTACTCCGATTTTCTCTAGAAACTGTCCAAAGAAATCTAACCAGCGCTCTTTAGAATACTCACCATCAGCCCAGCCACCCGTCAGCCCAAAGCCTGGGTAGTCGAGCCTTACCAGTCGATAGCCTTTACCAAAAGCTTCTACCCAATAATCCCAAGTATGTAATGAGTCGAGAATACCGTGCAGCAGCAGTATGACGGTTCCTTCACCCTGATCACGATAGTGGACATTGACGCCTGCTACCTCGACAAATAACGAACCAGTTTCTGTTGTGGCATATTTTTCAATAATTTGTTGCACTGGGATATTTTGCACACCTAATGCAGCAATACCTCTATCTAAAAAACCTGAAGCGGGAGTTTCTGCTACTGACTGGGGTTGCGACATGGTGGGTGCACCTTTAGTTTCATTGTTGTTCTTATTTAAAAAGCATTTTACGATATTTAAAGTGAAAATTTAAATTAAAAAATACCAGCAAGATACTTTTTTTAGATGTTTGTTACAGAAAGGATGGCCTATTTAAAATGTGGTGACAGCGTAGTTATTTTGGTGAAGGATTTCTACTAAGAATTTTTATAGATGAATGCTGACGGTTGTAAATTGCTGTGGGCGAAAGCCAAAAAAAGTGACGGTTTTGCGGTTTTCATCTTGTTTGTTGCGTAGTGGTTAAGGTAATGATTAGTGTGGTTTGACTTTGCTAGTTGAGTGTAATTAACTGCTTGAGCTTTCAGCTAAATCACAGTTGTCGCTAGCGATGGTTTTACAGTGACGCTGGTGGTTTGGGTATATATGGCTAGTGTGTCGAGAAGGGATGAAGTTCGACAAAATAGCAGCAGATAAAAACAACAACAAACAAGGAACGTTTTATGCTAAAAAAGCACAGTTTGTGCCGAATCAAACCCATTGCATCGAGTATTCTGGCAATATTAGGCATCAGTAGCAGTTTGTTATTTTCGCCGTTGGCCCAGGCAGAAAATATACAAGAGTTGATCGAACAGGAAGTTGCCCAGTCAGATTCTATTGTTAAAGCGGTATTTCCTTCTCAGGATATCGCCCGTAAAGCCTCAATCACCTTTCACTCACAGTTATTAGAAAGCCATCTAGAACAAGGTTATCTGGTAATGGATCTATCGCCAGAAGATCAGCAAAAGCTGGTGCAATTTGGTTTCAGTTTTACGCCTGCAGTTGCCTATATCGAGCAACGCAACCAGCGTTTGGGCGCATTAGCGCTGCAACAATTTAATCCACTGGGCTCGGGCAATGCTCCTTTTGCTGCAATCAATGCTGTGGCACAGAGCATCCCGGGTTACAGCTGTTATGAAACGGTCGAAGAGTCCTTTGCCGCAGCGGCTCAAATGGAGTCAGATTATCCGAATCTGGCATCATGGATCGATGTGGGCGATTCATGGAAAAAACAGCAAGGTTTAGGCGGCCATGATATTCGGGTGTTAAAGCTGACCAATACACAAACCTCCGGTGATAAACCAGTGTTGTTTATTAATAGTGCGATTCATGCCCGTGAATATACCACCGCAGCATTAACCCTCGATTTTGCGCGTCAGCTGGTCGAAGGCTATGGTGAAAATGCCGATATCACCTGGGTTTTAGATAACCACCAAGTGCATATTATGTTGCAGACCAATCCAGATGGTCGCAAAAAAGCAGAAACAGGTATTTCATGGCGTAAAAATACCAATCAGAATTTCTGTAGCCCAACCAGTAATAAACGCGGTGTCGATTTAAACCGTAACTTTACCCATGGTTGGAATAGCGCCAATGGTTCTAGCGGTTCCCAGTGTAATGATACCTACCGTGGGCCAACTCCAGCATCTGAGCCAGAAACTCAGGCAATAGAAAGTTATGTGCGTAGCTTGTGGCCAGATCGTCGTGGCCCGAATGATAATGACGCGGCACCGGCAGATACCCAAGGTATTCACCTCGATGTTCATAGTTATAGTGAGTTAATACTTTGGCCGTGGGGACATAGCAATACACCGGCACCTAATGGTGATGCATTACAAGCACTGGGGCGCCGCTTTGCCTGGTTTAATAATTACACGCCACAGCAGTCTATTGGCTTATATCCAACCGATGGCACTAGCGATGGTGTCAGTTATGGCGAGCTGGGTGTACCGGCATATACCTTTGAATTAGGTACCGCTTTTTTCCAGAGCTGCTCAGTTTATCAAAACACTATCAAGCCGAAGAATTTACCAGCACTGTTATACGCCGCCAAAGTAGTTCGTGCGCCTTACATTACGCCGTCTGGGCCAGATGTTTCGAACATTGCCTTAACTAATAACGCGGCGACTGGTGGTGTACCTGCTGGATCGGCGGTTACGGTAACAGCGCAAATTACCGATACCCGTTTTAATCAAAACAATGGAACTGAAACCACTCACAATATTTCTGCAGCTGAATATTATCTAGATATTCCGCCTTGGAAATCAGGTGCTACTGCCAATGCATTAACGGCAACTGACGGCGGCTTTAATCAAAAGACCGAAGTGGCTTCGGCAACAATTAATACCAGCGGTTTGTCTGATGGCAAGCATATGGTGTATTTGCGAGCGAAAGATGCTTCAGGTATTTGGGGGCCGATTTCTGCCAGTTTCCTTGTGATTGGAGAAGATACCAATCCACCGGCGGTTGAATACTGTGCGGCGCAAGGCAATAACAGTAATGAAGAATGGATTTCGCAAGTAGCGATTGGCAGTTTTAATCAATCATCTAATGCTTCGGGATATAGCGATTTTACTGAGCAAAATGGTGGTTCAGTGGTCAGCCTTGCCAAGGGTGATCATAGTGTTTCGCTAACACCGTCATTTTCGGGCTCTAGTTATAACGAAGGCTGGAAAGTCTGGATTGATTTCAACCAAGATGGTGATTTTGATGATGCAGGAGAAACTGTTTTTGCTGCAGCACCTTCTAAAAGTGCGGCATCTGGTCAAATCACTATTCCGGCAACCGCCAATGAAGGAAAAACCGCAATGCGGGTGGCCATGCGTTACAACCAGCAGCCTTCCAGTTGTGGCAGTTTTAACTATGGCGAAGTAGAAGATTACACGGTTGAAATTACCGCAGGAGATAGCGGTGGCAATAATCAGCTAATTTATGAAAACCAACAAAGCCAGTCAATTCCAGACCAGGGATCGATCACCAGTAGTATTAATGTTGCGGCAAATGCGCCTTTGGCTAGCAGCGCTGAAATTTCGGTAACTTTAAACCATAGCTACCACGGTGATCTGAAGATTAATCTGAGCAAAGGCGGCCAAACGTTACTGGTTAAAAACAACGATAGTAATGATGGTTTAAGTGGTAATAAAACCTACAGCGCTACGCTGTCTACTAGCCAGTTCTCAAGTTTTAGCGGTGATTGGAGCTTGCAGGTGCAAGACGTTTACAACCAAGACACTGGCTCGTTGCAACAGTGGCAGATTCGTTTGATTCCATAATCTGATCAAGCCAAAAGAACAGCTGTTGCGCTAAGTGAATAGGCCACCATGCTGTCAATTTAACTAGGTGTTAATTGATGGTTATGGTGGTTTTTTTTGCTTTGAATTTGCTCAAATTTGAATTTCACTGACAGCGTAGACACCACTGAAAACCCACGGTGAATTTGCGTTTGCTCACAAAATCATCATGTAAAATTTGCCTGAAGCTACTTTTATCAATTGAGTTCAAATTCTCAGCATCGACACTTCCTGTTATCCAATGATCGCTGCCTATACTCAAAATGTTAAATTCTTGAGGCAGAGTTCATGGAAGAGCCAAGACAGTCAAAAATTCTGATTGTTGAAGACGAACAAACCAATGCATTGATTACTCGTCGTCTGGTGAAAAATCTTGGTCATATTGATCAAGTGGCAACTAACGGCTATGAAGCAATCGGTATGGCAACCGCAGAATTACCGGATTTAATTCTGATGGATATTATGATGCCAGATATTGACGGTATTGAAGTGACCCGACAATTAAAGCGCCGTCCAGAATTTTTTAATGTTCCGGTTATCATGGTAACCGGAGCAAGTGATGCAAAATTATTAAAAGAAGCATTTGATGCTGGAGCTACCGATTATGTCACCAAAGGTAGTAATCCGATAGAATTGACCACGCGATTAAACTCAGCGCTGCAATTAAAGTATGAAGTTGAACAAAGAATGCTGCGTGAAAGCCAGTTGGAAGAAGCAATTAATCGGTTGGAGCAATTGTCATTACTCGATCAGTTAACTGGCATTGGTAATCGGCGTTACTTCGATGATTTGTATGATCGCCAGTGGCGTGCTGCGAAACGTAAGCATTGTTCGATTGCCGTAGTGATGCTCGATGTTGATGATTTTAAACGCTATAACGATACGCTTGGTCATCCAGCTGGTGATGAATGTTTAAAGAAGGTAGCAAATGCTTTAAATAAGGAAATGCGCCGTCCTTCTGATTCAGTCAGCCGTTATGGCGGTGAAGAGTTTGTTGCCATTTTATTTGATACCGATGCGCGAGGCGCTTTAGAAGTAGCCGAGCGGATGCGTAAAGCAATACATAAAATGAAGCTGCATCACCCAGGTTCTCGGGTTTGTGACTTCGTAACGCTCAGTGGTGGCATCGCCTGTGTTATTCCCGATGGCGATTTAACTCAAAAGCAATTGTTAGAATCTGCTGATAAAGCTTTGTATCAAGCCAAAGAGAATGGAAGAGATCGATTTAGTGTTTCAGCGCAAATTACTGCCTGATTAATCACTAGAAAATAGTTCTGTTTAATAAAAAACCGAAGCAATTAAGTTGCTTCGGTTTTTTTTATGCTTACAGTTAAATATCTGCTTGATCCAGGTATTCGGGAACCTTGACATTCCAACCTAGCTGATCAGTGATTTCACGTCTTAAAGTGTCAGCAGCAGTAGATTCTCCGTGACAAATAAAGGTTTGAGCGGGAGGTCGTTTAAAATGCTTCATCCACTGCAATAACTCAGCTTGGTCAGCATGGGCGGATAGGCTATCTAGACAATGGACCTCGGCTCTGACAGGAAAATAATTACCATGAATCTTTATTTGGGGTGCGCCAGCTTGCAATGATGCCCCCCTAGTGCCCGGCGCCTGGAACCCCAGTAACAAAATGGTATTTTTATGATCAGGTAATAAAGATTTCAAATGGTGTAATACCCTGCCACCACTAGCCATTCCGCTGGCAGAGATAATCACCGATGGAAATGTCTGCTGGTTAAGGTGCTTGGATTCTTCTGGAGATCGAATGTAGCGGGTGACATGGTCAATCGCTTCATAATCACTACGGTCAAGCCGGTGGCTCTTATGATACTTATGAAAAATTTCAGTCGCTGAAATCGCCATCGGGCTATTCAGATAAATAGGTATCTTAGGGATTCTTTGCTGTTTGATCAGCTGGGATAAGATAAACAGTACCGCTTGTGCTCGACCTACCGCAAAAGCCGGCATTAATAAAATACCGCCGCGGTGCACGGTTTTTTTAACTAGCTCGGCAATCGTCTCAAAGGGATCGTTTTTTTGATGCAAGCGGTCGCCATAGGTTGATTCAATAATGAGTACATCGGTATCTTCAACGATTTCTGGCGGGCGCATTAATAAATCATCTGGCCGACCCAAATCACCACTAAAGGTGAGGCTCCGGTGGCCATCATTCAGCTCAATCATGCAAGCGCCTAGTATGTGCCCTGATGGACGGAATCTGGCTTTAAGGCCGTCGCCCAGATCAAACCATTTGTGGGTGGGCAAAGGTTTAAATTGCTTGAGTGATTTGTGTGCGTCGGCTTCGGTGTACAAGGGCAGAGCTGGCTTATGGCGACTGAAATTTCGTTGGTTGGCATAGCGAGCGTCTTCTTCTTGTAGATAGCCAGAGTCAGGCAGCAGAATTTTACATAGCTCAGAGGTGCCTCTAGAACAAAGAATGTTGCCGGTGAACCCTTGTTTGACCAAGGCTGGAATATAACCGGAATGATCAATATGAGCATGGCTAAGTAGCACAGCATTAATCGATGAAGCTGGAACGGGCAGAGGTGCCCAGTTTTTTTGCCGGTAATTCTTCAGGCCTTGATAAAGCCCGCAATCGAGAAGTACCCGAGTGTTTTCATGGGAAATCAGATATTTTGAACCAGTCACGGTTCCTACAGCACCAAGAAACTGCACTTTCATAACATGCTCCTTTGTTTCCCTTACTTATAGTTTTACTCCTGTCTGGTGCATTTCGGCAAGTATCAAAGTGGAATGATCAATTGAAAAGCTGAAGTTAGCATTGTGGAACCAAATATTTGAGAGATATCGCAGGAGAATAGCTAGGTCTTGGTATTGAATCCGTGCCTTGAAGTGACTTGGGCTTGGCTAAATGTCCGTATTGAATGGGGCTTTACTTTTTGAGGTTTCTTTGCAGACTGGAGAAGCGTTTGTCGAGGTTGAAAACAAAAAAATCCGGCAACTGTTGCCAGTTGCCGGACGCCATGAGTATTTCAACATCTATACCTTTGCACTTTGCAGATGTATCGCATTCATAAGTTAAATCACAACATCATCTACATTTTCAACACCGGCCAATTTCCAATTCTGCCTATGGAGCTTGCTACAGGTTTTTCTCTACTCGCCATCTCGTAACTAATATTACGTGTCTTCATGTTTTAGTCGTTACAGACAAGCTTTCTTTATGAAAATCCAATTAAAATTAAACATTGCAACTTCGATACTGCCAAAACAATAATATCTGCAACGGCAAGAATGCTGTTTCGAAACCCCTTTTGCCAGTGAGGTTGGCATGGGTATTCAAGCCATTAAAAGATACCTGTTAAGTGCAACGCTTATTCGAACTTTCAGGTTAAAGAAACCTTGAAGGTTGTTAGTGCTGACTACTTGCGACAGGCAGCAAACCTTATGATCTCGTGCTCATTGCAAACACTCGTACCAGCTGAAACTCCTGTTGTTGCCTAGCCGTACTATTTGTTCGTACTAACCTGTGGTACTTGATAGAAAAAAGCCGGATAACGCTCTGACATTTAACCTCCCATCTAAGCCAAGGGGTAACTCTAAATCTAGTACAGTGATTGGCAGAGTTAAAAGTTACGAAATTGCTCAAAAGACCAGTGGTCAGGTGCCATTAGTACAGGCTAGAATCAATTGCCCCGCTGGTAGGGTTTAGCGCGGTGCGGCCAAGAAATGGTCGTTGTCAGATATCAGGTTTTTATTGGCTATTTGTTTGGATATATCAGCCGATATATCCAAGAGAGATATATTTTTGATGAGATTGTTTATTGCAGAGAAGCCTGATTTAGCTAGGGCAATAGTTCAGGGTTTGGGTGGAAAATCAGTCAAAAAAGAAGGCTGGTTTCAGGTAGGGAACGATGCAGTGACTTGGTGTTTTGGCCACCTGTTGCAGTTGGCTGATCCTGAAGATTACGACCCATCGCTAGCCAAGTGGAATATGGCGCAGTTGCCGATGGTGTTTCGTCCTTGGAAGCATAAGCCGATTTCTGATAAGAAAAAACAATTACAAATCATTGTTAAATTAATTAAACAAGCGGATCTTATCGTCCACGCAGGTGACCCGGATGATGAAGGCCAGTTATTGGTCGATGAAATCCTTACTTATGCCAAAAATAAAAAACCAGTCAAAAGATTGTTAATTAATGACAATAATACGTCTGTGGTTAAAAAAGCATTGGCAAAAATGCGTGATAACCAAGAGTTTCTTGGCCTTTACCAAAGCGCATTGGCGCGTAGCGTCGCCGATCAGATGTATGGCTATAACATGACCCGCGGTTATACGCTGGCAGCGCAGCAAAAAGGTTTCCGCGGTGTGTTATCGGTTGGTCGTGTGCAAACACCTATTTTAGGGCTGGTGGTGGCGCGAGATCGAGCCCATGAATCCCATCAGCAGCAGTTTTATTATCAATTGGATGGCGATTTTAATTTTACCCAAATGAACCAACAACCATTGGTTTTTCGTGCCAGATTCCAAGCACCAGAAGATGCACCGATTGATGAAAAAAAGCGAGTAATCGACCGCGCTTATCTAGATCAAATTGCTCAACAATGTTATTCGCAGCCAGCCAATATTGTTAAAGCCAATAATGAAATTAAATACGCCAGCGCACCGCTACCCTATAATTTGCTAAACCTGCAGGCCGATGCCAGCCGTAAATTTAATATCAGTCCTGACCAGACATTAAAGATCACCCAAAACCTTCGAGAACGGCACAAGCTGATTACTTACAACCGTTCTGATTGCGAATACTTGTCTAATGAGCAACATGGCGATGCGAGTTCGGTATTAAGCGCGATTGCCGCAACGGCAAATGTGTTGAATAAGGCAGCAAAGGCCGCCGATCCATCAATCAAGAGCCGTGCCTTTAATAGCGCCAATGTTTCAGCGCACCATGCGATTATTCCTACCGCAACCCATGGTGATTTTTCCAAGCTGACTGAACAAGAGAAGAAAGTCTATCAGCTGATTGCCCGTGCCTATTTAGCTCAGTTTTTCCCAAAGCACCAATACCGGCAAACGACTATTGAGCTTGACTGCCAAGGGCATCAATTTAAAACCGTCGAAAAAATCACACTCAAGCCAGGTTGGTTGGTGTTGTATAAAAACGATAAAGACAACGATGAAGTGCATCGCGATAAGCAGAGTTCTAAAAGTAAAAACCCAGATTTATCATCACTGCAGCAAAACCAGCAAGGTTTCTGTCAGTCATTAGATCTACAGCAGAAAGAAACCAAGCCACTTGCTAGATACACCATGGCAACCTTGTTAAAAGATTTAGCAAGAGTAGCCAAATATATTCGCGACCCTCGGCTTAAAAAATTATTGATTGAAAAAGATAAAGATAAAAAAGGTGAGCATGGCGGTATAGGCACACCAGCGACACGTTCAACCATTATTAAAAACTTGATTGATCGAGACTTTATCTGTGAAAAGGGCAAGCAAGTTATTAGCACCGAAACCGGTCGTGATTTCTTTGATGTCTTGCCACAAGCCGCCACAGCTCCTGATATGACTGCATTATGGCACGAGCAGCAAAAAGCGATCCAGCAAGGGCAAGATAATATCGACCATTTCTTAGATGGTTTAGTGGAATATATCACGACTGAAATCGCGCGGATTCGCAGCGATGGTTTAGATTTAAAGCCGTCGCAAATTCAGGCGACTGGCAAAGCCGATCCAAAAAATGGCCCAGCATGCCCTGATTGTGAAACCGGTGTATTAGCTCGACGTAAAGGTAAAAAAGGTTTTTTCTGGGGCTGCAGTCGCTACCCTGAATGCAAAGCGATTTACCCAGATAGTCGTGGTAAGGCCAAGCTGACAAAGTTTGAAAAGCCGGTGTTATCAAACCATTTATGCAAGGCGTGCCAAAAACCATTGATACGACGTAAAGGGAAAAAGAAAGCCAGCTGGTTTTGGGGGTGTAGCGGATATCCTGAATGTAAGCAGACTTATTTTGATAAGGCGGGCGATCCGGATTTTTCATAGGTATTAATCGTTGCATTAGTTCTTGTATTGGTTCTTGCATTATTTGACAGATATGGCGTGTATAACCCCGGTTGCGCCCACAGGTTTACCCAGGTTACGAAAACCAATTGTTTTTAATTAATAAGACTCTAGTGTTTAAATTAATACCGAACTAAAAAGTAGGTTAGGTAAGCCTTAATACGCACCCAGTAATCGCTTGAAGTAAGGTATCGTATTCTGCGAATACTTACGCAACGATTAATAGAAATAACCCGATGGAGTTGAGGGTGAGTAAAATTAAAGCTATCCAAAAGCTATGATTTAATACGGACTCTCATTAATCTAAAACATTAACGACCTGGAAAATAATATGAAAAAATGGTTGGTGATAGGGTTAGTGCTATTTGGGTTTTACCAATGGTGGAATTCACGAGAAGTGCTGCATGCTCCGGGTGTATTGGTTGCAGAGTCCCCTTACCAGCAATCGACCAGTGTGCAGCCCTTTCAATTTAAGAGCTACCAGATAGCGCCATTGGCTGAATTCTCTCTGTCGGCAAGAGTTCTGTCACGAGAAAATTATTCACTAGATGCCGGGGCAGATTTAGCACCGATTGATTTGGCGCTTGGCTGGGGCGCAATGTCAGATAATCAAGTAATCGATCAGCTGAGCATCTCACAAAGCGGTCGTTTCTATTTTTGGTCATGGCAAAACCAGCCGCCAATAAGCAATCGACAAATTATCCAAAGCAGCAGCAATATGCATATGGTGCCGGTGGATGACTATATTGCTAATCAGTTAAAAGACGTCCGTAAGGGCGATATTATTCAACTGCGAGGATTGTTGATTGAAGCGAATAAATCTAATGGCTGGAAGTGGCGCAGTAGTTTGAGTCGAGACGATACCGGCAATGGTGCCTGTGAGCTGTTTTTTGTAAAGGAGGTATCAGTTTTATAATTAGGGGATCAGGAATTTAAAATGCTCTAGGATATTGTAGATACAAGGTTTGATGAGATCGAAAATGTTCCATACATTTTTCGGTATTTCCCATTTTCGTGTGGATCACGTAGCGAAATTAGACGTCTAGCGAGAAGCACTAAAAATGTTTGATTGCGCCGAAGGCTTATAAACTTACCTACAGCTTAAGGTTAGGTACTTCGGGAAACGGGATGTTATTAGGGTCGAAGAAATTTTAAATTGCTTAAACGGTTTCAATTTTTGAAATGATTTTTCTGGAGCGGAGCTACCATCCCTGGCACATAGATTCCGGCTTCTCGGCTTTGGCATCCTGCGTCGCCCTAATCCGTGCATCTATACACTTCCTTTCCGGAATGACGGCTCGGAGTATGTTGTAGACTACAGCGCTTCATTAGCTACTCCGTCATGCTCGCCATGGAAGGCGGGTATCCATAAGCAGGGAGAACAAAACTCTAAAATTTTCCCACATCTTCACAGGTAAAGCTGAATAATTAGCAGCCGGTGTATTATTTAATTCCGCAGCCCTTATATTTCACGACCTTCAATTAAAGAATGTTGTAAATGTTTTTAGCCTCACCAAATCTTGGTGTTAAAATAAAAGGTTTGTTTTGATATCAGCCGATTTCCATAGTCTGAGTAAGCCTGTGGGCGGCAAGGTAGATCTATTTGTCGTGGTTTACTGGTCTATTAATTTACGGGTAAATGATTATATTTAAACCAGTATCTGTCATAAAACTAAAGCAGTTGGTCAGTATTGTATTCTTTATGTGAGCAAGTGCCAGTTAATTTGTAGTAACTTTAATAACATATTATTTAGTTAATGTTAGGTCTGAGAAGTATGAGATTATTCAAAGGATTATTAGCAATCGCAGCTATTGCTTTCTTTGTACATCAAATAATAAATCCGTCAGCTATTATTGAGCATGCTGACGGTATATTAGTGCCAGGAAAGCCATTACAGACTGCGACTTCTGCCAAGCCATTTTCGTATGGCTCGCATAAAATAAATCCGTTGGCTGATCTAAGCGTGACGGCACTCGTGGTTGCTAAGAAAGATGATTACCAAGACCAAATGGCGTCATTACTGCCGGTAGATTTAGGGCTGACTTGGGGCGAGCTGTCAGATAGTAAGTTATTAAACAATTTTAGTTTTGTTCAGAAAGATCGAAAGATGTTTATTCGTTACCCAAAAAAGCTCAGCAAACTAAGAATTAATTTTACCGAGCTGTATGCCAACATGCATGTTGTGCCGGCTAACGAGCAAGTTGCTAAAATTCTGAAGAAAATCACGGTCGGTGATATTATTGAAATGGAGGGTCAACTGATCGAAGTTGATACGTTGTTCTGGTCTGCTGCCAGTAGTTTAAGTCGAACAGATAAAGGCGATATGGCCTGTGAAATATTATGGATTAAGCGGTTGGAAATAATTACAGAAAAAAATAATTTTTTATAACTATCTGCTGCTGAAAACAGCAGCAGATATCGAAAGTCTACTGGGATTGGTAAATTAACCAGCGGCTATTAGCCATATCGTTTACCAATAATTTATCATTAGAAAAATAACAACCTTTCGGTTCGTTCAATGTTTGAGCTGAAGGTGTTGTATCATCGGTTGAATCACCATTAGCATCGTTAAGCGTCGATAGAGTCAGGTCTTGCTGCCCAAGCACTCTATCTGCAGCCTGAAAATTACTGGTTGGGAATTCATTCCAGATAAGCACTCGATTATTGTCTTTGTCAGCAATACATAGCTGCAAACCGTTAGAGTCCAACCCATTGTAAGGATCACTTAATACTTTGCCATTAATCACGGCACCAGAAATTCCTGTGTTGGCATCGTTATCGGTAAAATTTTCTTGGCCTAATACTAGGTCGGCAGCCTGATTGTTCTGGGTAGGAAATTTATTCCAGATTAAAGCTCGATTGTTATAAGTATCCAGTACAACAATTCTATTTCCATCGCTCCAGACCGCTGTTGGGTTGGACATACCACGGCGATTAACATTATCTTCGCCAGTATTTAAATCACAGTGGGTAAAGTCTACCTGACCTAATACTAGGTTGGCGGGCTGGCCATTTTGAGTGATGGGTAAATTCCAAATTAAAACCCGGTGGTTGTCTGCATCTGCAACAAATAAAAGATTTTCAGTGGCGAAGACAGACTCTGGATCATCAAGGGTGCTGGCGGCACAGCTACTATTGTTTGGACCAAAACTACTTTGTCCTAATACAAGATCAGCTGATGCATCGGTTGTAAGTGGTTGTTGGTTATATACTACTACTCGATGATTTTCGTAATCAACAATAAAAAACTGTGTGCCAGAGCTAGCGATTTGTTGTGGCCCATCAAAATCGGCAGCGCCCGAACCGTGATAGCTTTCATCAAAGTCAGATTGACCGAGCACTGCGCTGGCCAAAGCAGAGTTGCTGGTTGGGATGCCATCAAAGATTAAAACACGATCACCTTCATAATCAGGTAAATAAAGGTAGTTGTTAAAAAATAGCGGGTTGCCATAAGATGTATCCACCGAACGGGCGTCATGTGTTCCATTTAATGTGGATGATAAATAGTTAGCGCTGACAAAGTCATCTTGGCCAATAACTACGCTTGCCGCTTGTTGATTATTTACAACTAAAAGAATATTTATCGATAAGGTTATTTTTGAAGCGTTGCCTGAAACATCCTTGGCACTGATTACCAGTTTTCTATCTCCTCCAACAGACCAACTGGTTGCAGGTGAAATAATAATCGTATCGTCAGACATTTCTCTGGATGCCATGCTAAAGGCTGCTGCTTCAGCTTGTAGCTCACCGGAAATTTCAACACTGCCAGTTAATATGGAATTACCAAATTGCAGCTCGATATTGTCTGCCCTGGCGATTACCTGGCCTTGAGAGGGCATAGAGACAATGGGAATGTCATTGCCGTTGTTAAGGCAGCCCGATAGCAGCAAGCTAAAAACTATAACCAAAGGAAGATTGGTGATGTTGGAAATCCGTTTCATTATCTGTGTCCCAAAAAGTGATCAAGTTAAGCTTAGAAACTGCTCTGCTCAAAGTTGCGATACTTGTCACGGCCTGATGATCTTCTGTTATCTATGGCGAGGTAAATAGCGCATTCGTGAGGCAATTATTTGTAATTATCAAATTATGGTCTGATGTGAACCATTGAGTCTGTTCTAGCCTAATAGCAATACACCTAGGTGGGCTTGCCAACACCTTTGCCAGATTTTGACGCACTGCTGGCATAAATCACTGGATCTGCTCTAGCCAATTGCAATGCCCTTAAACTGACTTGCCAATAATCTCTGCCAGATCTGCGCTTGCTGCTGATATAATCGCCGCCATTGATGATTCTTCAGCTAGCAAACCTCTTGGGCACAACACAGAGCGACTCACTGCAACTTCGCATTATTTACACCGCTGACTGGCATCTTGGCTTTCAGGTTAAATAGAATGGTATGATCTTGAAAAGACAATGTTTCAAGCGCCGATATTATAAACTTTAGCGGCTGTAAGAAGTCTGCTACTTACAACCGAAAAAGAAATCGAAATATTTTATTAGAATATAAACAATATGGGTGGCGATATAAACCAATTGAATTCTTATATTAAAGTTTGCTTAATGAATTAAGCAGCCATCAAAGAACGAGGCTTATAAGTACTCCACATCTCTACCGGATCATAATCAACACCCGTGGCATTTTTAAATCCTGCCTCCCATGGTGGAGGGCAGGGGCTACCATTAATCCAGAACTGAATGGATCTGTAAACCTCTTCTCGAAAGCGATTTCGATAAACCCAGCGTAATTCAATTCCTGTATAAAATGGGGATCTTGAATTTTTAAATGGTTCATTAGTGCTAGGGTTGATTTTTGATACAACAGGGGCAAAGTCAATTCCATCCAAAACAAAATGAATCGATTTACCTAAATCGTTCATGCTTGAAGTAACCCAATACAGGCCTCCTTTGCATTTTCTCCCTGTATCAACGGGTTGGTGAATGACGTTAGCGCCCCCCACTGCAAAGCCAGGCGCATTAAAAGTATTACTATATTTATCATGGTTTTTGATGCAGTCATGAAAATATTCCGAATCTGGAATAGTCAGCCGTCGCCCATCATCAACAAGCTGTCGCTCCACTGTTGTCAAGGAGTATTGATCAATTGTGCACGGCGTTGCTCTTGGTTTTGCTAATATAAATGCGGGGTTTTTAGTTCTGTAATCTTGTCTTGGTTCAGACAACCCATAAATCAAATCTCCTGCGGCGTATGATTTTTTATATGGCATGTTAAACGGCATAAATGCTCCGACTTCTTTTCAGAGCTTCTTTTTCTACCTTAATCTAATAATTTTTCATTGGATTTTCATGTCTTCTAGTTAAAGCTGCTAAACAGTTAGCACTTAATAGCGAAAGCCAGAGACAGTCTGGGTTGTGAGTGATATGGTTAAGATTTAAATAAAATAACGGTATTGCATTAAATTATTGATACCTAATATCGAAAGATCTAAAAGAGTGAGTTCTAAATTATTGACACCTAATATCGAAAGATCTAAAAGAGTGAGCCCTAAATTATTAGATTCTAATTATCATGAAAACTATAAAGCTAAATAAGAAAATTCAGACTGTGAGGTTATAAGTTTTTGATGCCTTCAGTTTCCCTGCGATCTTCTAGTTTCAAAGGCCTTGCAGATAGGGCCATACTCCATATCTGATTTTACTTGCGGGACTTACCGTGATCTGTCTCGCAGGCGATTTTGTTAAATCCAACCAAAGTAATTACTAACCTGAATTAAAGCAACTAAAGTATCAATCCTTGTCAGGATTTAGTTTTCAGCTCTGACTCGTGCAATTATGCCAATCCGTTTTGCCAACAATCTCTGCCAAATATTGATTCGCTACTGATATAATCGCCGCCATTGATGATTCTTCAGCTGGCAAACCTCTTGGGCACAACACAGAGCGACTCACCGCAACTGCGCATTCTGCATACTTCTGATTGGCACCTTGGCCAGCATTTCTTTGGCAAGAGCCGAGACGCTGAACACGCTGCGTTTATTGACTGGCTACTTAGTCACGTCGAGCAATATCAGGTAGATGCCTTGATTATTGCCGGTGATATTTTTGATACCGGCACTCCGCCAAGCTATGCCAGAACCCGTTATAACCAGTTTGTGGTTGCGCTGAGCCAAATTGGCTGTCAACTGGTGGTGCTCGGTGGCAATCATGATTCGGTCGCCACCTTGCATGAATCGCGTGAGCTCTTGGCTTGTTTGAATGCCACGGTGATTGGCACTGCCCAGGATGATCTATCAAAACAATTGGTGACCTTGAAAAACCGCGCCGGTGAACCCGCCGGTATTTTGTGTGGGGTGCCTTTTCTGCGTCAGCGAGATTTATTACACAGCCGCGCCGGTGACAGTGCCGAAGAGAAGCAGCAGCAATTAATGTTTGCCATGACCGAACATTATGCAGATTTGTTTGAACTGGCCCAGCAACGCCAGCAGCTGTTAAAAGAATCTGCCGACTTGCCGATTCTTGCCACCGGCCATATGACCTGTGTTGGCGGGCAATTATCTGAATCGGTGCGCGAGATTTATATCGGTACTTTAGAAGCATTTCCTGCCAAGCGTTTTCCCAAGGCCGATTATATTGCACTGGGCCATTTGCACCGGCCACAAAAGGTCGCCAGCAGTGAGCATATTCGTTATAGCGGCTCGCCATTACCGCTGAGTTTTGATGAAACAGGTTCAGATAAATCTAGTGGCGATAAACAAATACTGATGGTGGATTTTGCCGAGGGCAAATTACAGCATATCGAACCGGTTATTATTCCGCGTTTTCGCCGTTTGCAGTCGATTGAAGCGCCGTTAGATGAACTACCCGAGCTATTGCAGTCGATCGCCGATCAATCAGAAGCTGACCCGCTACAGCCGTGGGTTGAAGTGGTGATTGATGCCGAACAATATATTTCTGACCTGCAAAAACAAATCCAGCAAATTAGCGAACAATTACCGCTGGAAATATTAAGAGTGCGCCGCAAGCGGGCTAAAACTGAAACATCGCTTCAGCAACAGCAAAAAGAAACCCTGGCTGAATTAAAAGTTGAAGATGTATTTAACAGTCGACTGGCCGACGAAGCACTGGAAACACAGCAAATCCAGCCGCTGACTGAGCTGTTCCAGCAAATTGTTCAGCAGTTGGAACAGCCCGAACCTGATCAGCAGCAGTCTGATCAAAGTGAGTCTGATCAGAATCAAGGGCGAGATAGCAAGGAGGCTCAGGCATGAAAATTTGTTCCCTGCGTTTAAAAAATATTAACTCGCTAAAAGGTGAGTGGAAGATTGATTTTACCGCCCCGGATTTTATTGATAACGGCTTGTTTGCGATTACCGGCGCTACCGGTGCCGGCAAAAGCTCGCTATTAGATGCCATCTGTCTGGCGCTGTATCACGAAACGCCACGCATGAAAGTTTCTGCCACTGAAAATGAGCTAATGACGCGCCATACCGCGGAGTCTTTGGCAGAAGTTGAATTTGAAGTACCGGGCGATAAAGGTCGGGTCGAGCGTTATCGGGCGTTCTGGTCCCAGCGGCGAGCACGCGGTGCCAGCGAGGGTAAATTACAGCCACCGAAAGTTGAACTGGTTAAAGTCACCGCAGAAACTGAAGATGAGCAGAATAAAATTATTACCGATAAAATCAGTGATAAATTAAAAGCGGTTAGCGATTTAACCGGGCTGGATTTTAAACGTTTCACCAAATCAATGTTATTGGCCCAGGGTGGTTTTGCTGCGTTTTTACAAGCCAGCGATAACGAGCGTGCTGAACTGTTAGAAGAGCTAACTGGTACCGAAATTTACAGCGAAATTTCCCAACAGGTGTTTGAAGGCACCAGACAACAGGAAAATGCGCTGTCGCACCTGCAAGCCAAATCCGAAGGCATGCAGCTGTTATCGGTTGAGCAAACCCAACAATTAAAACACCAGCAACAACAGCTGGCACAAAGTATTCAACAGCAGCAGCGCCAGCAAAAAACATTGCAAAAACAGCAGCAATGGCGCAGTCAGCTGCAGGAAAAACAACAATTATTGCAACAAACGACTGAAAAACACAGTCAGGCTTTGGCCAGTCAGCAACAGCAGCAAAATGAATTAAATAAACTGCAGCAAGATTTACCAGCACAGAAAATTCAGCCGGTTTATTTACAGCTGCAGCAATACCAGCAACAGGCCGATAGCCAGAAAACTCAGCTGGCAGACAAGCAACAGCAGTTATCCAGCCAGCAACAAAATATTGAAAGTAACCAGCAACAGCTCAGCCAGCAAGAAACACAATTACAACAGCATTTGCAGCACCAGCAGCAAACCGAGCAGTTAATTCATAATCAGGTATTGCCGCTGGATTTGAATATTCAACAGCAGCGGTCGGTTCAGCAACAACAGCAAACCAGTCAGCAGCAATTGCAGCAAAAACAGCAGCAGTTACAGCAACAACATAGTGATCTGCAACAGCAGCAACAAACCGCCCAGCAACAGCAAACGACTATTCAACAATGGCTGGAAGAACACCCGTGGCAGGAACTTTCCAGCCAGTTGCCACTCTGGCAGCAACAGTTAACTCAGCGCCGTCAGCTGACAGGCCAGCAGGCTGATTTACAACAGCAGCAGCAAACCAAAGCGGATGAGTTAAAACAGCAACAAAAAGCGATTCAAAGCCTGTCGCAGCAATTACAACAGTCGCAGCAAACGCGTAATAGCAGCGAGAAGCAGTGTAAAGAATTGGCCGAAAAACAGGCGCAATTATTACAAGATTACAGCGAAGCAGAGTTACGCCAACAGCTGCAGTTATGGCAACAACAGCGCCCGGCGGTGGAACAGCTAAAACATATTCAGCCGCAATTTATGACTGCCAGTAAAAAACAGCAGCAGTTACGCGGTAATATTCAACAAATTCAAACTCAGCTAACGCAAACTAATCAACAATTGCTGGCTTGTCGTGAGCAATATTCACAGCAGAATAAAAATAACCATCAATTAAAATTGATTGTTGACCAGCAGCGACAAATTGCCGATTTAAGCCAGCATCGCGCTCAATTGCAGCCCGGTAGCGAATGCCCGCTGTGTGGCGCTTTAGAACACCCTAAAGTCAGCGAATATGCCCAGGCAAAGCCCGATGCCTACCAGCAGCAGTTGGCCGAGAGTCAGCAGTTGCTGGAGCAGTTAAAAGAGCAGGGTTTTAAATTAAATAGCGATGTCGAAGCACAGCAGCGGGAAATACAGCAAAACCAACAACAATTAACCGAACTGGAACAGCAACTGGCAAGCTGGCAAACCAGTTGGCAACAATCCAGTCAGCTATTAGCATTAACCATTGCCATTTTTGAACCGCAATTATTTGCCGACTGGTTAGAGCAAGATGCCGATAAAGGCAGCCAGATACAAAATCTGCTCAATCGGTTAGACGGTTTAACTGCCGAATTACAACAGCAACAAACTGATTTGCACCAGGCGATTAGCCTGCAGGAAAAATCGCAACACCAGCAGGCGCAAGCTGAACAACAGAAAATCCATTTGCAGCAGCGATTAACCGAGCTGGAGCAAAAGCTTGCCGATCAACAATTACAGCTGGAACAGCTACAGCAGCAATTATCTAGTGCCTTGGCAGGCTTTGGTTTTGAGTTGCCACTGGCAGAAGCGCAGCAACAATGGCTGGATCAATTGCAACAGCAGGCAGTGCAATATGCCGACCAGAACGAACAATTACAGCAGCTGCAAAAAAATAGCGACCAGCTACAGCAACAATGCCAGTTCGCCGAACAGCAAGTCACCGAACATCAGCAGCAGCTGACCACTGCGAATGCGCAATTAGCCGCAACAGTGGCAGAAATCACTGAGTTGCAACAGCAGCGCCAGCAATTATTTGCCGATAAAAACCCGGCGACAGAAAAACAGCAACTGGCAGAAAAATCCGAGCAATTACAGCAGCAATTTACCGCTGCCCAACAGGCATTGCAGGCACTTAGCCAGCAGCAATCGGGCTTGCAGGGTGAGCTGCAGCAATTACAGAAATCTGCCGAGCAAACTCAGCAACAATTGGCCGAGCAAAATACAATCTGGCAGCAGCAATTGGCAGATAGCGGCTTTGCCGATGTCGCGGCCTTTACTCAGGCATTATTAAGTGATGATGACCGCCAACGCTTGAGCCAATTAAAACAGCAGTTGCAGCAAACCATTGACCAATCTGTCGCGGTTAAAGCTCAGGCACAAACGGCATTAGATGAATTATCGTCAGAGCCACAAACCGAGCTGTCATTAGATCAACTAACTGAGCAATTAAATGAACTGGAGCAACAGTTGGCAGCGGCGCAGCAGCAACAAGGCCAACTTGAAGCCGATTTAAAACGCGATGCCGAGCAACGCTCCAGTCAGCAAGCCTTGTTTGAACAGATCGACCAACAGCGGAAAACCCTGGCGATCTGGCAGCAATTAAATCATTTAATTGGCTCTGCCAAAGGCGATAAATTCCGTAAATATGCCCAAGGTTTAACGCTGGATCATCTGATTTATTTAGCCAACCAACAGCTGGACCGATTACACGCCCGCTACCAATTAAAACGCAGAGCCGACAGTGCATTATCGCTAGAAGTACTCGATACCTGGCAGGGCGATAGCGCCCGCGATACCAAAACCCTGTCTGGCGGCGAAAGCTTTTTAGTCAGCCTAGCATTAGCATTAGCGCTGTCTGATCTGGTCAGTCATAAAACCCGCATCGACTCACTATTCCTTGATGAAGGTTTCGGCACACTCGATCCGGAAACCTTGGAAGTCGCACTCAACGCATTGGATAACCTCAACGCCAGCGGCAAAATGATCGGCGTAATCTCCCACGTCGAAGCATTAAAAGAACGTATTCCACTGCAAATTGAAGTGCGTAAGGAAAATGGGTTAGGATATAGCCAACTAGCGGCGGAATATAAGGTCACTGCGTGATTTCCTGAAACGCGGGCGGTAATTGCTAGCCCCCGCGTCATCCTGTACATGGACGACCACATGGATGTGGAAGGTAGAGCGACGCCGGGAGCCAAAGCCGAAGGCGGGATCCATGGCCACGGATGGTAAAAGCGATACACGCCGATCCCGTCATCCTCGCCATGGATGGTAAAAGAAATCACTCTAACCCCCACTCCAAGCACGTTACAGTCCCACAGATCCCACTTCGCTTCCTATTCCACACCACCCATTCAAAACCTATCTCTCTGCTGCAGCTGCAACAAATCAACATCTTATATTGACCATTAAGTCGTTAAGGATACAATTGAGCCATTCGCCGCTTATGGCGTAGAAAGCTATTGGTGAGCGCTAAAACCCTCACCTGCTTGGTTGGTTTCCATTTGTTAGAGCGGCAGGTTGCTCTAATACTCGAGTGACAAGATAACAGCAAAAGCTTTTTATGCGGTTTATTGACTAATAACTGAAGTATTGTATCAGTGGGGTCTATTGAGCTGGCAGTTTTGCGGCCAGTGATACCGGAAATATTGGGATAGTAGGAGTCGGGAAAACCGAGTTTTCCGCCTAATACAATGCTATGTGCTAAGGATAGCTGTTCATGAAGATCAAATTGAAGGATTACGAGCGTATTTATAAAACAATAAACACAATTATTGTTAACGAAAATGAAGACCCTACAATCGCTTGTACTTTTTTTAGCTTCTATGGTGCGCACCTTCTATCTCAGCATTACAAAATTAATGCTCGGCCTGTTGCAGGTTCATGCCTTTATCATTTAGGTGGTGATAACAATATTCTTACATTTGGAAAACTCCAAGATGATTTTTTGGTAAGTACTGTAGACGCATTTCATTGCTGGATCATCGCTGATAACTGGCTAATTGATTTTATGGCCCCAGCCTTTCCCAAACTATTAAATGGCTCTGCTCATTGCCAACCCAAAATGATGCAGAAGCCTTTGTCTTCAATGGCTTCTTCCGTAGAAGAAATGACTGCTGAAGGTGACTTTTACTTCAAGGTAAACCCTGAGTTAACAAATGAACGAATTAGGTATTTGTCATCAAGCCTTGCATACTCTGACTTGGCAGAAATTTGCAGTCAATGGTACCGGAAGCCTCCTAAGAAAATGCAGAAGAAAATACAAATTGGAGGTAATCACGGAAACCTAAATACTGTATCCTTGGTAGGGCAAAGAGTTGTTGGTGCTTGGTAAGGTTTTTATGCGCCAAATAAATATTAGCATCGGATCGCACGCTGACACTCAAAAGCTCATAGGTTAAGTAAGCCGTTACACGTCTCAAATAAACGTGAGGTGGATTTTGAAATTTAAAATAATGATCGCAATATTTATTATTGTTTTGATTGTTTCTCCTATTGTTGCATTCTTCATTCAATTCGATAATGGATCTGGCATATCAACTAAACAAAGCGATTGGGCTTCATTTGCTACGTTTTATTCAGGTGTTTTGAATCCAATAATTAGTTCAATAGCATTTATTGGTGCAATATCTGCAATTCTCCTTCAGAAAAAGAGCATTGATCAAATCTCAAAACAATTAGATGCTCAAGATAATGAATCAAAGAAAAACGATATCATTCGTGAAATAAATTCTTGCTCAAAAACAATTGAAAGATTTATAAGCTTAACGCTTGAGCCTAGGGAGTTTGTTATCCTCTGCGACTCAATCGGTCTTTACGATCTACCAAGTAATAAACAATACATTATTGATAGGGCTGGTTCGTTTAACGATATCAACAAAGAATTAACTAGTTTTCCTGTATGGGTGGGTAGCCTAATAGCAACGATATCTCACTCATCACTGAGCATGCCAAACCCTGGTGAGCAGCATATTAAGTCAAAATCTAAGCATATACATGGAATTATTTTTAGTATTTCAGCAAATCTTGACTATTTTTCTGTGATGCTTGAAAAAATGGATTCTGTTAATATTGATCCGTTTTTTATAAAATATAATGCGTCAAAATATTATATTTTATGCAGTCAGCTTCATAGTATTCAGTTTCTAAAAGAAAGCACACTAAATGTAATATCAAAGTTTGCGGAATCCGACGTGTGATCGGATGGAAGCAAGGGAAAACTATGCCATATATGGACGCTCCTCTTGCTGCAACCCATAATCTACCCGGTACGAAGGTTTTTTCGAGAAATCCATGCGGGAGAAATCCATGCCACCCACGATTTAGTTAATCGGTGCCAAAGTCATTTTTATCTCAAGTAGACCAGTAGTTTTTTCTACTGGTCTTCTCTGGCTGGTTTCCAGCTTCAGATCGCTAGTTCTGGCTTGGTGATGGCACGAGAATTCATGCCACCCACGATTTGGCTGCCCAACAGGCACTGCAGGCACTTAGCCAGCAGCAATCGGGCTTGCAGGGTGAGCTGCAGCAATTGCAAAAATCTGCCGAGCAGACGCAGCAGCAATTGGCCGAGCAAAATAAAAACTGGCAGCAACAACTGGCAGATAGCGGCTTTGCCGATGTCGCGGCCTTTACTCAGGCATTATTAAGTGATGACGACCGCCAACGCTTGAGCCAATTAAAACAGCAGCTGCAGCAGACCATTGACCAATCTGTCGCGGTTAAAGCACAGGCACAAACGGCATTTGATGCACTATCAGCAGAACTATCGACACAACCACAAACTGAGCTATCACTAGATGAACTTACTGAGCAATTAAATGAACTGGAGCAAACACTGGCAGCAGCGCAGCAGCAACAAGGCCAACTTGAAGCCGATTTAAAACGCGATGCCGAGCAACGCTCCAGTCAGCAAGCCTTGTTTGAACAGATCGACCAACAGCGGAAAACCCTAACGACCTGGCAGCAATTAAATCATTTAATTGGCTCTGCCAAGGGCGATAAATTCCGTAAATATGCCCAAGGTTTAACGCTGGATCATCTGATTTATTTAGCCAACCAACAGCTAGACCGATTACACGCCCGCTACCAATTAAAGCGCCGGGCCGACAGTGCATTATCGCTAGAAGTACTCGATACCTGGCAGGGCGATAGCGCTCGCGATACCAAAACCCTATCCGGTGGCGAAAGCTTTTTAGTCAGCCTAGCACTCGCCTTGGCGCTGTCTGACCTGGTCAGTCACAAAACCCGTATCGATTCATTATTCCTTGATGAAGGCTTCGGTACCCTCGACCCGGAAACACTAGAAGTCGCACTCAACGCACTGGATACACTCAACGCCAGCGGCAAAATGATCGGCGTTATCTCCCACGTCGAAGCATTAAAAGAACGTATTCCACTACAAATTGAAGTGCGCAAGGAAAATGGATTGGGATATAGCCAACTAGCGGCGGAATATAAAGTCACTGCGTAACGTCATTTATAAGCACCGTCATTCCCGCCAGGGAATGGCGGGAACCCAGAACCAAGGACGGTAAAAGCGACGAGAAAACCATACCACCCACGATTTCATTAATCGCTGGCTAAATGTTTTCTATCCATAGTAGACCAGTAAGTTTTGATGCTGGTCTTCTGCTTCCATTCTCGAGCCGATATCAGAAAAGCTCACGGTAAACTTATAGCTGTTGATGTGTTGTGTGGGGCATGTATTTAAATGAAGAGAGCGAGAAAATTCAAAAATATGGCGAACCGTCTGATATTGACCTATTTGATGGAAAATAGACCGATAATCCGGCAATATGCTCGACCAATGCAACAACAATACCGAGCCAGAACGACCCAATCCTGAGTCTGAAAATCACCCTTGGGCGGCTTCATTGGATCGAGGTTCAAGCTGAAGCTGAGTTAATTTACCAAATTGTTAGCATTAAAAGGAGTTTGTTACAAATGAAAAAATTTACGCAGGTTAGTAAAGATAATTTAATGGAGACAATCGAATGTATTGTAGCTTCACCGAAAGTGCATAGTTACAATGTTGGACTCACAATTGATGTTGATGCAAGGCATAAAACATATAAGTACTTTACGCCATCATGGCCTCACTTTGTAGTTATCAAGTCGGGTCTCGATATGGAGATGGCTTTAAAAGTTGAAAGTAACCATTCAGCACAATTTAATATAAAAATCGCTTGACAGGTTTTTTTGATATTTTCCCGAATTTAAGCACCTCTTTCAGAATACCACTTAAACGCCGCATTAAACTGCTATTAACACACCTGATTATCAATGTTTTTTGCTCAGAATAGCGCATCAGCATTCCGCTTCTAAAAAGTCGCCACAGTAAGCCTCAGAGACAAAAAAACCACCCTGAAAACCTGTGCGATAATAACCGCATGGACTCAATCGAAATTAATAAAACCATCGCTGAAACCGAGCGATTGTTAGCCAAAAGCAAACGCTTACCGCCCGAACTGGTGGCGATGGTTCGTATGCTGATGCTCGTCGTTAAGATATTGCTTGATAGCAAAGGGCTAAACAGCAAAAACTCCAGCATTCCGCCATCGGCAGATCCTAATCGAGAAAAGAAATCGCGCGCCAAAAGCAATAAAAACCCAGGCGGGCAGCCTGGCCATAAAGGCAGTAATTTATCACCGGTGAAAGACCCAGATGAAGTGCTGGATATTACGATTGATCGTAGCCAATTGCCGAAAGGAAAATACCGTGTTGTTGGCAGTGAAAGCCGCCAAGTAGTTGATGTTCGTATTACCCGATATGTCACCGAATATCGGGCGCAGATTCTACAAGACGAGCAGGGTAACCAGTTTGTTGCTGAGTTTCCGCAAGGGGTCACTCGGCCAATACAATATGGCAATGAGTTTAAAGCCAACGCGGTTTATATGTCGAGCTACCAGCTGATTCCTTATGAACGGACTCAAAAGCACTTCGCTGAGATATTGGATGCGCCAATCAGCACCGGTAGCCTTGCCAATTTTAATCAGGAAGCTTTTCATCGACTGAAGCCATTTGCTCAGTTAGTACCGGCTATTTTGCGTGCTGGAGATTTGATTCATGCCGATGAAACCGGCGTCAATATCAATGGTAAACGAAAGTGGCTACATGTCGCGAGCAATGACCGCTGGACGTGGATTGAAGCGCATGAATCAAGAGGTATCGAGGCAATGGAAGCGATCGACATCTTGCCTAAATTTACCGGTTTATTGGTACACGATCACTGGAAAAGCTACTACCGATTTGTGCTGTGCTTACATGTATTGTGTAACGCCCATCATGTACGTGAATTGGCGCGAGCCCATGAGCAAGATGGCCAGCAGTGGGCCAAGGCAATGGAAGATCTGCTTTATGAAATGAATACAGCAGTCAATGAGGCGGGGGGTGAGTTGGATGAAAAGCAGTGTCAAAAATGGGTGAAGCGATATCGAAAAATATTAAAAGCAGGTGATCGGGAATGCCCGGCACCTGAGCCAAAAAAAGCGGATAAAAAAGGTCAATTAAAACGAGGGAAATTAGCACGAAGTAAATCGAGAAATTTATTAGAGCGGCTGCGGGATTTTGAAGCAGACGTGCTGCGGTTTATGAGTAATACCCGAGCACCGTTTACCAATAATCAGGGTGAACGGGACTTCCGTATGAGCAAGGTTCAGCAGAAGATATCAGGCTGCTTCCGCTCATGGGATGGCGTGAAAGCGTATTGCAGAATCCGGAGCTATATATCGACCTGCCAAAAACATGGGGTCGGTGTTGGGGAGGCTTTGTCGTTATTATTTGCGGGTAAATGGCCGGACTTTATTCAGAAGAAATTGGATCGGTTGGTGTGACATGCTGAATGGTTACAGTTGAAAAATATTTGTTTGATAAATTGACTTCCAATAAGACATTGGCATTGTACAAAAAATATCGTAGTGATTCTCGAGACTCAGAGCATGTTCCCTCTACCGGAGGGTTGTTAACTTCAGATCGAGATTATTATATCTACATAGCGTGGGGTACAAAGAAATCTTATGGTATTGAAAGATAATAAAAACCATACCTCCGAGAAAAAACTATGCCACCCACGATTTCATTAATCGCTGGCTAAATGTTTTCTATCCATAGTAGACCAGTAAGTTTTGATGCTGGTCTTCTGCTTCCATTCTCGAGCCGATATCAGAAAAGCTCACGGTAAACTCATAGCTGTTGATGTGCTGTGTGGGGCATGTATTTAAATGAAGAGAGCGAGAAAATTCAAAGATATGGCGAGGCGTCTGATATTGACCTATTTGATGGAAAATAGACCGATAATCCGGCAATATGCTCGACCAATGCAACAACAAGACCGAGCCAGAACGACCCAATCCTGAGTCTGAAAATCACCTTTGGGCGGCTTCATTGGATCGAGGTTCAAGCTGAAGCAGGGCTAATCTACAGGCTCGTTAAGCGCAAAGTCATTATCACAGCAATTGTCGAGAATATGATGTCCGATAGAAGTGCCGTATTTAGATATTTATTTCACGAAAGATACAACTCTGACAAAGCCAAATTGGCCGACATTACTGGTTTTACAATCAGGCAAATTGACGACTGGTTAAAAGGAAATAAAATACCGCAAAAGAAAAGCTTGGATTTCATTGCGGTATGTTCTTATACACCAGAATTCAAGGTTGTTGCAGAGTTCTACAAGATAGATCCCAACAAACAAATAAGACCTCAATTGAAAGAAATGTACAATGGACATGAAAACCGTTCCGGAATTTATGCTTTCTATGATTCGATGGCTAATTTACTATATATTGGCAAAGCAAAGAATCTCTTGGAAGAAACATATAGTGCAATAAGAAGAGATGATGAGATAAGATTCCCTTCTGGAATAAAGAACAGCAAAACAAAAAGATTTGAGCTCATAAAATACATCTCAGCTTACGATGTAAAGAGCTTTAATTTCTGGGATTATCCTAAACATGTTGAATCGTTACTTCTCAGAATTTCAAAGCCTCCACTTAACAAACAAATAGGCACGCTTGAAAGTGCTATACCAGCTGAGTCAGAGTAATTTGCGCGTAGCTAATGAAAACCATGCCAGCCACGATTTCATTAATCGATGCCTAAATCTTTTTTATCTCATGTAGACCAGTAGTTTTTTCTACTGGTCCAGGCTAGTTTCGAGTTCTAGTGATCAGTTTCGTAAAGGCGAGCTCCCATATCCAGTTTACCGATCGGGCGTTGCTCTTTAATTGGAAAAGCCCAAACAATGAAACATGTAAGTGAGGCATTGATCGAAGCTATGATAATTAGCTTTTAAAAATTATCTTTTTCACTAAGTTACAAATAAAAAAATAACGAGTCAGTTGTTAGTAATGGCTGTTTTGTAATTGTTTGTATCTAACGTCTTTGTTTTATTTAAGATTCCGCTAGAGTGTATGCTAAGAACAACATGTGGTAGTGACTTAGCGAGTTGCTGGTGTGTTGTCCTTGGATGATTCAGGCTACAGCAGCTTTTGTAACGAATCAGTTAATATTATTTATATGAGTAGTAGCACCATGAAAAAAGCACTTTTAATCTTGTCTAGCCTAATGTTGTTTGCCTGTGCCAGCCAAGGCCCTATCGTTGATCGAGCTGCAGGCTTTGATTCTGTTAAATATCAGCAAGATTTGGCTGAATGTGAGCAAGTTTCCCAGCAAGTTAAGGCCAAGGGTGTTGGGGGCGCGGTGGGAGGTGCTGTGGTTGGTGGCTTGTTAGGTGCGATAAGTGGGGATGCTGCGGAAGGTGCTGGTGTAGGCGCAATTCTGGGCGGCGCTAGTGGTCTGGCTGATACTAAAGATGAAAAGACCTTGGTAGTGCGAAACTGTTTAAAAGGTCGTGGCTATAATGTCTTAAATTGATTTTATGAAAAGCTGCTGTTGCAGCAGCTTTTTTATATGGCCGCCTCAATTTATTCTTTCTAGTGCAAAAAACTATACCATTCACAACTTTATAAACATCATCTCCAAATAGCATTTATTCCAAGTAGACCAGTAGAAATAAATACGAGTCTATCTGAAGTAATTCCCAGAAAAAAAATAGATAAAATCTGCCAGCCATAATTTGATTAATTCACTCGATCAAGAATTGTTATTGACAGAAGTCATTTTTGATAAAAAACAATGGCAAGCTGACCTTGAGAACAGATCAAAAACAGCACGTCTTCAGGTGACCGGTTACGCTATGTTATTGGTAAACTAAATTGCCTTTAGTAATAAACAAAAAGCATAATAGTCGTAGTTTTTTATCAAAGCGTAGCAAAAGGTACCGCCTGATCTTGAGCGGGGCCAGTAGGGAGGAGGTATGATTAAAATAACTCCAAAGCAGTTTCCTAGTGAAATATCTAAAGATAAGGCATCGAAATTTTGAACCGTTGAATTTCCTTATGTCCAATAGGAGATTGTTTAGTAAGTATAAAATTGCCCGATTTTAATTTGCGTGCTATATCATCACAGAATGAATTATCTTGTATTTATGTAATTTAAAAACGTTAAATGTTCATGATGATTTTATCAATTACTTAGTGCTGTTTAGTATTGCTTAGCTTGAAATCTGGATGGATGTTAATGACAGGTACCGCTTCAGAAAGAAAATATCAAACTTCTCAACTTCGAATTCTACATACCTCTGACTGGCATTTAGGCCAACATTTCTTCGGCAAGAGCCGAGAGGAAGAGCACCAGCTATTCATTGGCTGGTTGTTGCAGAAAATTGAGCAGCAACAGGTTGATGTTCTACTGATTACTGGAGATATTTTTGACACAGGTACTCCGCCTAGTTATGCCAGAACTCACTATAACCAGCTGATTGTCCGGTTGCGAAAAATTGGCTGTCAGGTGGTTGTTCTGGGCGGGAACCATGATTCAGTTACCACCTTGAATGAATCACGAGAGCTGCTGGCTTGTTTGAATGCCACAGTAGTCGCAACAGTTGATCAGGATATGTCGCAGCAGTTGGTTGAGTTGAAAAATCGTAGCGGCGAGGTGGCAGGGCTATTATGTGCTGTTCCTTTTTTGCACCAAAGCGATATTGCAAAAAGTAGGGCTGGTGAGTCCGCCCAAGAAAAAAAACAACAATTGCTTAGCGCCATAAGCGAACATTATGCAGATCTTTTCTCGCTTGCCCAAGCACAGCAGCAACCTGATTTACCTCCAATCCCAGTGATTGCGACGGGTTACCTGGCTTGTGCCGGCGGCCAGTTATCTGAATCAGTGCGTGAGATTTACATCGGTGCTTTAGATATTTTTCCTACAGAGTGCTTCCCCAAGGCCGATTATATAGCATTGGGTCACTTGCATATTGCTCAAAAGGTTGAAGGCCATGAGCATATTCGCTATAGCGGCTCGCCCATTCCATTAAGTTTTGACGAATCATCTTTGGCGAAACAAGTATGTTTGATCGATTTTTCAAATGGTGAATTGTTTGGGGTCAAATCACTCGAAATTCCGTGTTTCAGACGGTTGCAATCGATTGATTGCCGAATTAACGAATTAGAAAATGTGCTCAGTGCAATAGCAGACCAGTCAACAGCAGACCCATTAACGCCTTGGTTAGAAATTACTGTCGGTGCTAGTGATTATTTGGATAATGTTCAAAAAGTAATACAGCAGGTTAGTGAGGATCTGAGGTTAGATGTTTTGCAAGTAAAACGGCATAAAGAAGCGGTTGGTCATGCATTGAATAAGAATGAAGGATTGCCCCAATTAAATGTTAAAGATGTTTTTGCAGCCTGTTTACGGCTTGAAGATGTTGATGAAGATAATAAAAAAAAGTTAAACTCATTGCTTAATCAAGTTATTGAGAAGATTGATTCCGATGATAATAATGATTTATCCAAGACAAGTAATAATTATAAGTCGGGTGAATCGCTATGAAAATAATTTCCTTGAGATTGAAAAATATAAACTCTTTAAAAGGAGAGTGGAAAATTGATTTCTCTACCCCGGAATTTGTTAACAACGGATTGTTTGCTATTACTGGGGTCACCGGTGCAGGGAAAAGTACTTTATTAGATGCAATTTGCTTAGCGCTATACCATGAAACACCGAGGTTAAAAGTTTCCGAAACTGAAAATGAACTGATGACACGCCATACGTTTGAATCGTTGGCTGAAGTCGAATTTGAAGTTAAAGGTGAGCTTTATCGTTCTTTTTGGTCGCAATCTAGAGCAATGGGGATTGGCGGTGGTAAGTTGCAGCCAGCAAAAGTTGCGTTGGTTAAAGTAACTGCAACTGAACAAGAGTTTGTAAATAAGACATTGGCAGATAATTCGCAAGAAAAATTAAAGTTGATCAGTCAAATTAGTGGACTTAATTTTTCGCGTTTTACTAAGTCTATGTTATTGGCTCAAGGTGGTTTTTCAGCATTTCTTGAAGCGTCTGCAAATCAGAGGGCTGAATTGTTAGAGGAATTAACCGGTACTGAAATTTACGGTGAAATTTCCCGGCAGGTTTTTGAAGAAACGCGCAATCAGACTGTGCAGTTAAATCTACTGCATGCAAGGGCAGAAGGTGTTCAGTTACTTGATTCTGAGAAGGTTGATCAGTTAAAAATTCAAAAAGAGACATTGCAAAAGCAATCAAATTCCTTACAGCAACAAAAGGCAAGTTTTAAGCGTCAGAAGGAGTGGGTTGAGAAATGTTTGGAAAAAAAGCGCGGGTTAGAATCAGCTCAGAATGCGCTAGCGAAAGCCCAGCAAGAAAAGCTAGATTGCCATGCTGAGCTTGATGCCTTGATTTTAGACATTCCTGCTCAAAAAATTCAACCGTTTTTTGAGCAACGGCAGAAATGCTTGCAGAAAAAGAAAGAAAAATTAAAATGTGTTGATGAAAAAATCAAGCAAGTGAAGTTACTTGATAACGAAGAATTATTGTTGCAAGAAAGTCAGGCCGATCTATCTTCTGCATATGGCGAGCATCAAAAATTACAGAAAGAAACTGACGATTTAATTTTTAATAAAATACTTCCGTTGGATTCCAGTATTGAACAAGTTGATCAGCAATGGAAGGAGCAAGCCCAACAGATTAAGCCATTGCAACAGACATTAAAAGAAGAGCAAAAGCAAGAAAAGCTTCTTTCTATTCGGTTGGATAAATATAAACTTGAGCTTGAAAAAATACATCAATGGCTAACGAATCACGCTTGGCAAGGTTTTGAAGAAAAATTACCTATATGGAAACAGATTTTTGTTCAAAGAAATAATTTAGTGCAATCGACCAGAGAAATTAATGATAAGAAAAAAAACGTAACGCAACTATTGGATGAACAGAAAATATTACTTGATAAATTGTCGGGTGAGTTACAAGAAACACAAGATATTAAAACAGAATCAGAATTGCTATCTCAATTGTTGGAAGATAAACGAAGTTCATTATTGCAAAATCAGACGGAATCAGATTTACGTGCTCAATATGATTCTTGGAAGAAAAAATATAGCTTAGTTGAAGCTTTGAGAGCTATCTGGCCGCAATTCCTGAAGGCCACTAATGAAAAAGAAAACATTAGAGAAAATGAAGTTAAATATAAAAGTATATTGGTTGAAAAAGATAGGCAGTTAGAGGCTTGTGAAAAACAATATATAAAGCAGAGTGACAAGGCCAAAAAATTGAAAGTTGCTCTTGATCAGCAGCGTTTCATAACGGACCTTAGCAGTTACCGAAAAAAATTATTGCCAGGTGATGAATGCCCTTTGTGTGGTGCTCATGAGCATCCAAAAATTGATCAATACCAGAAAATTAATGTTGCTAGTCATCGGCAGGAGCTTCTCGATATAGAAGCATTACTCAAACAGCTGAAAGAACAAGAGACTTCTTTGAAGTTAAATTGTGAAGCTTTGCGATTCAAAATTCAGCAATCAAGTCAGCAGCAGCAAGATATATCGCTTTTAATTTCTGGTTTTAAGCAGCGCTGGGATGACGGGATTAGCACATTAAAACTGAATATTCAGTTGCATCAGATCGATGAATTTAATGAATGGATTGAGCAAGATAAACAAAAAGAGATAGAGCTCACCGGTTTATTGGAACAGTTAGACCAATTAACACAAGAAATGGCTAATAACCGGCAGCGATCTGATCAGGCCGCTTCTAATTTTGATCAGGTACAACAGACTAAGTTGCAAGCGGATCAGCAGTATGAGTATTTCCAGCAGCAGATTGATGATTTACAACAGCAAAATGATCACCAATCAAATCAACTGACACAGCTTGAAAGTGACCTCAGTGAAAATTTGAGAGTTTATCAATTATCTTTACCTGAGCTTTCAAATCAGAGTGAATGGTTAGCTAAACAAGAAGTATGTGCTCACCAGTTTGTGGAGTACCAGAAGCAGAAAAGTACTTTGCAAGACAAGTACGACAAATTTTTCCAGCGTAAGCAACTGTTGCAAGTATCGTTGTCTGAAAAAGATAAAATATTTAATCAGCAGTTACAGCAGCTCAAAAAATCGCAAAGTCAGCTGCAGCAGCTTAAGAAAAATAGATTTAGCTTGTTTGGAGATAAGAATCCAAAACAGGAAAAATTACAGTTAGAAGAGGCAGGGTCCCATTTGTTGTTTGATTTGCAACAAATGAGTTTAAAACTGCAGGCGCATCAGAAAAAACTAGGCATGGTTAATGGGGAATGTTCGCAATTACAGCAAAGCGTTGATACAGCAAGTGAGCGATTGAATGTAGCTGCTACGAATTTACAATACCAGCTTAACCAAAGCCAGCTGTCTGATGTCGATCAGTTTCAACAAGCACTGTTAAGTGATGTTGATCGACAACAGTTTCAGCAATTGAAGGTTTCTCTAGAATTAACTATTGAAAAGGCTAATATAGGTATAGAGCAAGCACAGAAAGCTTATCGAGATGTGCTGAAGCTTCAATTGTCGGATTTAAATTTGACCGGTGTATTGCAAAAATTATTAGATATCCAGGAACAATTTCATCAAATTCAAGATCAATCTAGCGAAATTAAATACGCTTTGGATTACGATAGTGAAAATAGAGAAAAACAAAAAGATTTATTTGAAAGTATTGATGTACAGAAAAAACAATTAAAAAATTGGAGCCAGTTGAATGATTTGATTGGCTCGGCCAAGGGAGATAAATTCAGGAAGTTTGCTCAAGGTTTTGCTTTAGATCATCTGATTTGGTTGGCTAATCAACAGCTGGATAAGTTGCATGCTAGATATCAACTGCAGCGTAAGCCAAACGAAGCATTGAGTCTTGAAGTGCAAGATACATGGCTGGGCGATGTAGCCAGAGATATCAAAACCCTTTCTGGCGGAGAAAGCTTTTTAGTCAGCTTGGCACTGGCACTGGCGTTGTCAGATTTAGTCAGCCATAAAACCCGCATTGATTCATTATTCCTTGATGAAGGCTTTGGCACCCTTGATGCCGAAACGCTGGAAATTGCGCTCAATGCACTAGATAACCTCAATGCCAGCGGCAAAATGATTGGAGTAATTTCCCACGTCGAAGCATTAAAAGAACGTATTCCATTGCAAATTGAAGTGCGTAAAGAAAACGGACTAGGATATAGCCAGCTGGCGGAAGAATATCGTGTTAATTCATAAGTCTCTGACAATTGTTAGTCTGCGTAGCATCTGCATAATTGTTAATCCCTTGTGACTCCTCGCTAGGGTCTTATAACCAAGTGAGGTAAAATCAACTCACTCCGCGTCGGTCAGATCGAGCCAAAACCTTATCCCAATCACCTTAAAACTGTGTAGGTTGTATTTCGCTTTAATGATTGTTGCAATGAGACAATTGAAAATAGTAGCTTTATAAAAAACCTTTATTGTAGTCATTTTATTCGATTTATTATGTGTGATATAGGAGACGCTACTGTGGCAATTTCATTCTAGCTCTGGTTGAGTTGGCGATTGGCTGTAACTTGTGAACTGGTTTTGAGGAAAAGCAGAGCAGGCGGGGCATGGTTTAGTTAATGCTTTGATTTATTGTTACAAAATGAAATTTATTTATAGTAAGCCAGTAGATAGAACTACTGGTTTACTATAAATAGTTCTCATATCTCGGATAATCATGGGTAAATCTTAAGGTTTAGTTTTAGTGCGGTAAATTCAAAATAAAATAGTGAGGTCAGGTGTCTATGATTTTCGGCTTTCTGGTAATTTAATTATTCGGACTAGCTCTACTCTGTCTGTATGCTCTGATTGTAGTGAATTAAAATTATCAATCCCTTCAGGAAATTTTTTCTTGCCAAGAAACACATTTCGGGTGGTTACTTCTTCGCTAATTACGACATTTTTTCCGGCTGAGATAAGATCTTTTGCGGTATCAAAAACACAGCAGTCGGTACTGAAACCAGTGATAATTGCAGTTTGAGATTCTAATTGCTGCATAAAATCTAGAATTCAGGTATCTGGAATAGAACTGGTTTGTTTTTTTTCAACCCATTTATAACCCGGATAGCTTTTTAAATCACTAAGATCACCTTCGGTTAATTCTCTAATAGTTAATGTTCCCCGCTCGGTTAGCTCTGAGGTGACACGTTTACTATGGTGAGGAATAAAATTGACATCAATAATTGGAAGATGGTTGCTTTTAGCGAAGGTCAGTGTTGATTTCAGCGCTTGCTACATTCTTGGGTTACCAGGTATTTTTCGACCTAATAATGTTTGTTGCATATCTACTACGATGACAGTTGGGCGCTTACCTTGTTCAATTAATCGAGATAAATGTTTTGTGGTGGTAAATTCACTTTCAATTTTTGACATACTGATTGAAGATCTTGAAATTTTTCTGAGTAGAACGGGCATATCTAATAACCTGAAAAATACAACAAATAACAGGCTGTTATGTTTTGGCTGTTTGGTATCAGCACGAAACAGCTCTGATTGAAGCTTCAGGAGAGCTTTTTTGGCTGGAGAGGGCGAGATAAAATTGACAAAAAAGTTAATAGTTAGTGTCAGTGGTTTATTAATTTAACGCTAAAGTATGGTTTTCTTATGGAAGTTGAAAGTTTTCTTGCATTAAAATTACGTTTAAATCTTACTCAATATTATTCGAAATAAATTTTATCATAAGTAGGTTGTTGGAAATATCTGCTGGCCTACTATAAGTGCCTCCCAGTAAACTACTGATCAGGTACGGAAATTAGCAGGTGAGATCAATTGTCTGAGAATTGTCTGTCTGCTAACAATCTGCATGGGGATATAAGGACATGACATGGGAAGGCTCATGCTGTTTAGTGTTGCCGGTGGCTTGTTGCTTCTGGTGCTGCTTTCACTAATGCTGAGTTATTTCACCAGTATCAGTTTTGCAAGCTGGATGGTTGGGTTGCCTTTGCTACTGATTGTATTGACGGCCTGTACAATGTCGTTGTAGTGGTTTAAAGAACGCTCCCAAGAGCGAGGGATCGAGTTGATTAAAGTTTATGATCAGCTAATTAACCCGCGCTGGTTATTGTCCCGTTTTGAAGATGACGATGATACAGACAAGCAATTGCACCAGCAGGCGGAAAAAGTATTACTTGCCAAGCGTTGGTCACATTCACGTTTCGCCGACACTGAGTCAATTAAAGTCAGTAAGGCATCGTCAGCACGGATAATTGAAGAAAGTCCTTTTGATTCTGGAGAGAGTGCTCAGAACGCAGGCCATTGCAGTAATCTGCACAGCCGCTAACATTGGCAGCAGATGATTTCACTGGGTTGGCATTGTGGCACAAAAATTTTATGTGGTTTGGCAAGGGCGAGAAACCGGCATTTTTACTGACTGGGCGACGTGTAAGCAGCAAATCGATAAGTTTGCTGGGGCGCGGTATAAGTCGTTCAAGACTCGCTCAGAAGCAGAAGCTGCATTTGGCGGAAGCTCCGTTGCTTCATCGCTTACTGCGTCAGGTACTGCGGCAAAGCCTAGGGTTCGAAAGCCTGCTTCAAAAGCCAATAGTGTTAAAACCTGGCCGGCTAAAGAAGTCGATGCTCTGAGTGTCGACTGTAAGATTTTCACTGATGGTGGCTGCGAGCCAAACCCAGGAAAAGCCGGGTCAGGATTGGCGTTTTATCGTTTGGCCAATCGAGATATTAGCCAATGCCAGTTAGAAAGCTTGTGGTTTGGTTTGTATAACCCAATGGGCACTAATAACACTGCCGAGCTAAATGCGCTGCACCAAGCATTGATATTGGCAAAAGTCGAGCTGGATAATAACCGTTCAGTCGCGATTTTTTGTGATTCGAAATACTCCATTCAATGTATCACCCAGTGGGCTATCGGCTGGCAAAAGAAAGGCTGGAAAAAAACCGGTGGTGAAATTAAAAACCTTGAGTTAATTCAGCAGATGTTCGCGCTGCACCAGCAATTAATTGAGCAATATGCCGAGCAGTTACAAATTTTACATGTTAATGGCCATGTGGGTGTTGAAGGTAATGAGTTGGCTGACCGTATGTCGATATTGGCTATCGCTCAGAAACCAGCAGAATTTATTCGTTATACCGAGGCTTTGGATATTAAGAGTATTCTGGCTTTGAGAGCGGGATAATATTTATCCCAGCTTGCTGGCAGCACTTCTAGCCGGTTCTATTTGAGTAGCGCTAGGGAATCTATCTCGATTAAATGAGTCCAATAGCCAATCTGCGGTCAGGTTGGCTATTTTTTTTGTTTAAACATATTTCAAAATATTTAATTGTCTTATCAGCTAGCCTTGTTTTGGCAGTTCTGCTGTTGGGTTTTAGCTGGTTCAATGAATCGGGTATCAATAAAACTGAAATTATTTCTCCACAATATTATGATAATCAATTTCACAATCTTAATGATGTAAGAACCTGGAGTTGGCAAGGCAGTTGGAGTGCTTTACGCCGCTGGGCTACTGAGGATTTCTCCGATACTCGCCCAGATCAACCGCTGCCAGTTCGACAACTCAACCAGCAACTATTGGAACAAGACCGGTTAAATAGTGATGGCCCTTTGTTGTACTGGCTGGGACATTCGTCTGTTTTGCTTTATCTGGATCAGCGCTATTGGCTAATAGATCCGGTTTTTTCTGATCGAGCATCGCCCTTCAGTTTTTATGGCCCACAAAGGTTTCAGCCGGCGCCGATTTCTGTTGCTCAGCTACCGCCACTGGCGGGCGTGATTATTTCCCATAATCATTATGATCATCTCGATCAGCAAACTATTCGCCAGTTAGCAGACAAAACCGAACATTTTTATTTGCCGCTGGTAGTTGGCCAATACCTGCAAGACTGGGGTATTTCTAAGGATAAAATAACCGAGCTGGACTGGTGGCAGTCGGCTGTCAATCAAGAAGTTACTTTTGTGGCGACGCCAGCACAGCATTTTTCTGGGCGAGGGCTATTTGACCGAGGCGAGTCACTTTGGGCTTCTTGGGTGATTCAAACTGAAAATACAAAAATATTTTTTAGCGGCGACAGCGGTTATTTTTCAGGATTTAAACAAATTGGCGATCGATATGGCCCGTTTGACATTACTTTGTTAGAAGCTGGTGCTTATGATCGTGATTGGCAGCAGGTGCACATGTTGCCTGAGCAAACGATTCAAGCGCACCATGATTTACAAGGTAGGCAATTGTTGCCGATTCATAATGGCGTGTTTGATTTAGCGTTTCATCGCTGGTTTGAGCCATACCAGAAGCTATCTGAATTAGCCAAAGCGCAGGATATTGAACTGAGAACGCCACTTCAGGGACAAAAGATAGATTTATCTAACAGCAATGATTCAGTTTTTAATTTGAATCGCTTCAAGCGATGGTGGCTAGATGTCTTGCACTAATTAACCAAATAATTTGAGTTGTTTTATTATAAGTGACTTTTATTGCCACCTTTTAATGCTTCAAATGATGATTCCAAGATTTTTTTGTATTAACAAGCTAGTTTCCATTGTATTAAAAACCTGACCATTGAAGTCGAATTTATCTCCATTGTTTGATTTGAATGGCAGGTATAGGCTATGTGACAAATGAATTGAAGCAATCCAGTGCAGGTTAGCGAAAAGTAGCTGATTTACTGGTGTTTGCAGCGCAATATGGCCTTGTGGTTTGTTAGTTCAAAAATAACCGCATCCAAGTTGCTGACTAATTAAATGCAGAATAAAGGAATCATAGTGATGAGTAATACCATGCAAAACACCACTCAAAGCGGCGATCAAAATCGCCAATGGGTATTGGCTTCGCGTCCACAGGGTGCGCCAACGGCCGATAATTTCCGCCTTGAGGTGAGCGCAATGCCAGCGGTTAATGATGGCCAAGTATTGTTGCGTAGTGTGTATTTGTCATTGGATCCTTATATGCGTGGTCGCATGAATGATGCTAAATCCTACGCCGAGCCTGTTGCTTTGGGTGAAGTGATGGTCGGTGCTAGTGTTTGTCGCGTGGTTGAGTCGAAAAATTCGGCTTATAGCGTGGGTGACTTAGTATTATCATTCGGCGGTTGGCAAGATTATCACGTCAGCGATGGTATTGGTTTAATGGCGTTGCCTGCAGATATGGCGCGGCCTTCTTATGCCTTGGGCGTATTAGGTATGCCGGGTTTAACTGCTTATATGGGCCTGCTGGATATTGGTGATCCACAGCCGGGTGAAACCGTGGTGGTTGCAGCAGCTAGCGGCGCCGTCGGTAGCTTGGTAGGACAAATTGCTAAATTGAAAGGCTGTAAAGTAATCGGTATTGCCGGTGGTGATGAGAAATGCCGATACGTTCGCGATACGCTAGGTTTTGATGCCTGTATTGATCATAAAGCCGCTGATCTTGCTAGCCAATTAGCTAGTGCTTGCGGTGAAGGTATTGATGTTTATTTTGAAAATGTTGGTGGCAAAGTATTTGATGCAGTTTTACCTTTGCTCAATCCAAAAGCGCGTATTCCTTTATGTGGTTTGATTTCTCAATATAACGCCAGTGAATTGCCAGCCGGGCCAGACCGTTTAGGTCTGTTGATGGGTAATTTATTAGTGAAGAAAATAAAAATGCAGGGATTTATCGTATTTGACGATTATGGTCATCGCTATAATGAATTTATGCAGGCAATGGTCGCGTGGCTGCAGCAAGGTAAAATTCAATTCCGTGAAGATATTGTCGATGGTTTAGAAAAATCACCTGAAGCTTTTATTGGATTGTTGGAAGGTAAGAACTTCGGCAAGTTAGTGGTTCAGGTTGGTGCTGAGTAAGCTTTAGTTGGCTAGTTTTTAGTATTGAAAAAAAGCCATAATCATTCGCGTGATTATGGCTTCTTCGTCTTGAGATAGCATGTTTGACAATGATAATTTTAGATGGATTGTGATCGAGTGCGTTTTGTCATGGTGGCAATCGCTTCCGCTTCTTGTGATTGGTCGTTAGAAGTAATTTTGTTAGAAAGACTAATCAATTGCAAAGGATAATCTGGTTTTGTAGGATCGATGATATTGCATGTTTTAAGCAATAAGCCCTGATTTTTCTTATCGTCATCAATAAAGTAAATGTTCGAGTTCTTTTGATGCTTTTTGAATATTTCTTTCTCGTGTTTGTCATTGATTTTTTGCATTATTTTTAACAAGCAGAGCTCTTTGCAATAGGCTATTTTAAAATGTTTTATTTCTTTTTTTAAAGTGGCTGTTTGAGGGGCGGCAAGACTCTCTATAGGTACTTCAATTGTTTCAGCTAAGTATAGTTTACTTGCTGGGTTTATCTTGTAAGATGAATTTAGATCGTAGTGGTTGAAGAAATAAGCTGAATTGATAAGGTCTTGTTCTTCTTTTTTGTGCAGCAAGAAAAGTTTTATTATAGATTTGTGAATATATTCTGCATGGAAATAGCCATTTGATATAAATGCCAACTGAACATGGCTTATGTTTTTTGCAAGTTGAGAAAATAAAAATCTATGTGCGCCAGAATAGAGAGTTTTGTACTCAGATCTAAATGATGAGCAACCTCCTTCTTTTAAAATCACGTCAAACTGATATGATCCTAAAAAATGTTTTTGTGAATCAGTTAAGTGATCGTGATGATCTACATTACTGATTAAAGTTTCGTCGAGGTCGAAGATTATAAGCCACAAATTATATGCGCTCGATTGACAATTCCTTGTTAAGGTTAGAATATTTTTATTGGTTTGACACCAATACAAGTAAAGTTTTTTTAGCGTATGGGATAGAGAAAGGGCGTTGTGTCTGTTGTAGGTGTTCAGTGAAACCGAAAATCCCGGTATTTTTAGATAGATTGTGATCGGGTGCGCTTCACAATAGAAGTAATGACTTCAGTCTGATCATCAGAAGCAACTTTGTTTGCAAGGCTGATCAATTTTAGTGGGTAGTCTGGTTCTGTCGGGTTTATGATATTACATGTTGTAGATAGCATGCTTCGATTTTCTTCTAAGTCGTCAATGAAGTAAGCATTTGAATTTTTCTGGTTGATTTTGAATAATTTTTCTTTGTGATAATCATTAAGGAATTGCATAATACGTGTTACACATTCGCTTTTGCTATATGCGGTTTTATAATTTTGTAGTTTTTTGTGGAGAGTAGGGGGGTGTGGAGAGTTTAAGCTTGCTATAGGTACAGCCATTCTTTCCGCCAACTCATTATTGTTCAATGGATTTGCAGAATAATAGGCTTCTAAGTCGAAGCGATTATAGGTATAGGATGAACTAATCAAATTCTCTTCTTCTTGTTTTTCTAGCGAGAAGTTTTCTATGATAGTTTCAGGAAGTGAGTCTGCGTAAAAAAAACCATTTGATATGAATACGAGTTGAACGTTAGATGCATGCTTGGCAAGCTGAATAAATAAAAATCTATGTGCTCCAAAATATAATGGTCGATAAAGTTGCGTAGATAGTACGTTTTCACGGTCTATTAGTTGAGCATTAAAAAATTTTCTTTTTAGAAAATTCTGCTGTGATATAGAGAGTAATGGTGACCAAGAGAAATGAGCGCTCATTAGAGTTTCGTCGAGGTCGAATATTATAAGCCACAAACTATAGATACCAAATTAACAATTCTTGCTTAAGGCTAGAGTATTTGTATTGATTCGGCACGGTTAATGGCTGTTTTTTTAACCGATGCCAATATGCGGTTATCGGAGTGCTCAGTACTGCTTATGTGTTTCGCTCTAGTAGAGAAGTCCTAGGCAACTTAATTGAGATAAGAGCTGCTATCGCAATGAAAACACTAGAAACCCACAGGCAAGCGGCTAATCCATAGGCTTGGAACAGCCAGCCAGATAGCAGAGTGCCTATCAAGCGGCCCATGGCATTGGCCATGTAGTAAAAACCGACATCGAGCGATACACCATCTTCCCCGGCATAACTAACGATCAGGTAGCTATGTAGAGAAGAGTTAATTGCGAATAAAACACCAAATAATAAAAGCCCACCCAGCAAGCTAATTTTCACCGCAACATCTGCCATCAGTGCCAGTGCAATTAAGGCTGGAATTGCCAGTAAAGCTAATGCCCAGAAAAATGCACTTTGTCCATCGGGGACTTTGCCTGATGCTTTACCGGTAATTTTGGGTGCAAAGCTTTGTACCACACCGTAACCCATGACCCACAATGCTAGAAAACCGCCGACTTGCCAATGGTCCCAGTTAAACTGGCTGGCAAGAAATACTGGCAATGCGACCACAAACCAGACATCTCTGGCACCGAATAAAAACATTCGAGCACCCGATAGAAGGTTGATGGCCGGGCTTTTTGAAAAAATTTCAGAAAATTTTGGCTTGTTTTTAGCCTTTCCGAGATCTTCTTTTAAAAGCAACATGCTGGATATCCAGACCACTGTCAGCATAATCGCCATAACAGCGATTGCACCCTTAAAGCCCAGACCAACCAGCAGTGCACCACCAAGGAAAAAACCAACGCCTTTGAGTGCATTTTTTGAGCCAGTTAAAATTGCCACCCATTTGTACAAAGTGCCTTCAGCGTTTTTGGGTACCAGTAGCTTAATTGAGCTCTTGGCGCTCATTTTGTTTAAATCTTTAGCGATACCCGATAATGCCTGGGCAGCCATCACCCAAGGCACAGTCAACCAGGCTGCTGGCACCAATAGCATTGCCAAAGCAACGACTTGTGTTGCTAAACCAATATTCATTATTCGATTCAAACCAAGCCGTGCACCGAGCCAGCCACCGGTTAAATTGGTGACAACACCAAAGAATTCATAAAAAAGAAATAACAGGGCAATTTCTAATGGTGCATAACCCAGCTGATGGAAGTGTAATACCACCAGCATTCGTAATGCACCATCGGTTAAGGTAAATGCCCAATAATTACCGGTAACAATTAAGTATTGTTTCAACTGCTGCGGCAAATTTTTCAGCTGATTCATCAGCGATGTCACCCGTCAGGTCTGTAATAAGCAAATGAACAGAGGCTTTACAGCCCCTGTTTGGCAACCATTTCAGCCAGTTCAACTGTTCGGTTTGCATAGCCCCATTCGTTGTCGTACCAGACATAAAGCTTTAGATGGGTGCCATTTACTACCATGGTTGATGGAGCGTCGATAATGCTTGAGCGAGGGTCGGTTTTATAATCAACCGATACCAGAGGGCGCTCTTCATAACCCAGAATATCTTTTAATTCGCCGTCAGCTGCATCAGATAAAAGCTGATTTACTTCTGCTTCGGTTGTTGCTCGTTCCAGTTCGAAAACACAATCGGTGAGCGAAGCATTAGCCAGAGGAATGCGCACTGCATGGCCATTCAAGCGGCCTTTCAGTTCAGGGAAAATATGGGTGATTGCCGTTGCTGAACCGGTGGTGGTTGGGATCATACTAATACCGCAGGCACGTGCGCGACGCAGGTCTTTGTGTGGCGCATCGAGAATAGTCTGGGTGTTAGTGATGTCGTGAATGGTGGTCATCGAACCATGGCGAATGCCCAGCTTTTCATGGATCACTTTAATCACTGGTGCCAGGCAATTAGTGGTGCATGATGCCGCAGTGATAATCGGGTGTTTTTCCCGGTCGTAATCCTGGTGGTTAACGCCCATTACCACATTTAAAACACCGTCTTCTTTTACCGGTGCGGTTACTACAACCCGCTTTACGCCTTGATCAAGATAAGCCTGAAGCTTGGCTTTGGTTTTCATAACGCCAGAAGCTTCAATCACCAGATCGCAGTTAGACCAGTCGGTTTCGCTGATGCTTGTGCTCTGAGTGCATTTAATAACCTGATCACTAATAATAATCTGGTTGCCTTCAGCCTTGGCCTGTTCGGACCAAGTGCCGTGTACCGAATCAAAATTAAGCAAATGTGCCAGAGTTTCGGCATTTCCTGCAGGGTCGTTGATTTGAATGAATTGAAAATCCATTTTTCCAAATGCGGCACGAAGTGCCAAGCGGCCCATGCGGCCAAAACCATTGATACCTACTTTAATTGTCATCGTATTACTTCCTGAAATTAAACTTTTAAACCTGAATCTGGTTGGAATATAGCTGATTAGTCAAGCCAATATTCTGTACGCTGAGAGAGGCCTAATCTGAGCAATAGTTACCGCGTACGTTGCATTAAAGTGTTATTAATCGCTTGGTGGTGCGTCAAATAATATGCTCGTAATAACCGGTTTAGCAGAATATTTTTATTGTGCATGATACGTAGCAATTTATCTGCACATGCGGATATCCATATATATAAAGTTAAATCGACACTTAACTAGTACTTAATCTGTTATTAATTACATCTTGGAGCGTCAGGCCGACCGGCCATTTTTTTCAGAGCAGCCAGGTTGGGCTGAATAAATGCCTGATTTTGGCTGCAAGTTTTATCCAGCGTCTGTTTGGCCCAGTCAGGGAGTTCTGGGTTTAAACGATAAAACACCCACTGCCCCTGTCGACGGTCCAATAATAATTTGGCTTGCTTTAGCTGAGATAAATGTCGAGATATTTTGGGTTGAATATCATCCAAGGCTGAAGTGAGTTCGCATACACATAACTCTCCTTCATGACTTAGCAAGAGCATGCAACGTAAACGGGTTTCGTCAGATAAGCCTTTGAAAAATATTACTGGATTAAGATTCACTCGCTAAATACCTACAGCAGTAACGGAATTATTCCGTGATCTATCAAAATGGGAAGCTAGCCTACCACAAAATCAATATTGCTGATCATATATGGAAAAATGCATATGTCAATTTCCATATGTATGTTTGTTGAGCAAAGTCGTTGGAGGTAGGTGGCTTTTTCTAATTGAGAAGGGAGTTAATTATCAGCATACTGTTGCAAAAATAATAATAAGACACTGGATAATAAGATGAAGAACAAAACCGGGTTAATCCTTATCGCCGCCACATTGTTGGGTAGTTCATATAATGCTTCTGCATCTACTGAACCATTTCTTGGTGAAATTATGTGGGTGGGTTACAGCTTTTGCCCCAGAGGCTGGGCTAATGCTGATGGTCAGCTGCTGGCTATAAGCCAGAATTCTGCGCTGTTTTCACTCTATGGTACGACTTATGGCGGCGATGGAAGAACAACCTTTGCTTTACCTGATCTAAGAGGCCGTGTTGCGATTCATGTAGGTCGTGGTCCTGGTATGACAGATAGACGTTTGGGAGCGAGAGCCGGTTCAGAGCAGGTGACACAAACCGCCGCTCAAATGCCGAGCCATTCTCATGCTGCGAATGGTTTAACTGCTGAGCTTAAAGCCAGTCAAAACAAGGGTGATCTGGCTCATCCAGAAAGTGCTATGTTGGCGGATGGTCAGCGAGCTGCGGTTTATGGTGAAGTGCCAGCCGACCCGGATGGAATTACGACCATGGCTGAGCAATCAATATCAGTAAATGGCCGAGTAGAAAACACCGGAGGTAACCGGTCAATGCCAAATATGCAGCCCTATTTGGTTTTAAGGGCATGCATTGCAATGGTTGGCACTTATCCATCTCGTAATTAATCAGGATCTACTATGAAACGCTTATTTGCGCTCTGGTGGTTGCTGGTTTTTGCATGGCCACTACCTGCATTGAGCCTGCAGGAAACTTTTGATAACGCACTTTGGAATCATCATGAAGACCTTGGCGAACAAGCCACAACTGATGATTTTATATTTAGTGTGCCAACTGGCGGCAGCTTAAAAGGTGTTACAGAGCCTTTTGCATTGCAACCGGGTTTTGACCCGGATCGAGCGACCTCTCATATAATCATTCAGCCTCGAAATAGTCGTTTTTTTTCTATGCAATCAATAGAAGCTACCGACTTGTTTCAAATGCCTGATGCTTTAGTGGTAATAACTGGGTATCGGGATGGCGTTCAAGTGGTGCAGCAAATTGCCGGACCATTTTGGGATGACAGTTTAAAGAAAGGCGTTGTGGCTAGCTTGAAAGGGTTTGATCGTTTGAGCAAGGTCATCATTCAAGGAGATGTTGACCCCTTGGCAAGCAGCGATCTTTTCTTTTTTATTGAATCGTTACAATATTCATTAATAGGAAATAACCAACCGGTGATTGTTGCGGTCAATCTTCCTGCAATTAAACAAAATAGCGATTTGCATATTTCATTGTCCGATTTACAAGTGGTTGACTCAGACAATAATTATCCTTCAGATTTTTCTTTGTTGGTTGATGTGGGAAGTAACTATTCTGTAGATGATTTTACGATTATTCCAACCGAAGGATTTTACGGAGTTTTGACTATTCCGTTAACAGTATCTGATGGGCTTGATGAAAGTGATGTTTTTAATGCGCTGCTAACGGTAAACAAAAATATCCAACCTTCAATTTTATCGGTAGCGCCTTTGTTTACTCCGCGAGATCAATCGATCGATGTGGCGCTATCTGATTTTTCGGTTGAAGATACAGACAACAAATTCCCTGATGATTTCACGCTAACTCTTTTAAGTGGTGATAATTATCAATTGTCGGGCAATCAGATTACTCCAGACGTATTCTATGTTGGTGAGCTGGAAGTGTTGGCAGTGGTTAGTGATGGTATTGATTCCAGTAAACCGTTTCAATTTGCCTTGCAGGTGAATGGCAATCATCGGCCGGTAATTACTAGCGCTCAGTCGCAGCAAGGCAAGCAAGCGCAGCCGATTGTGATTGAATGGGGTCAGCTGGTAGTGGTTGATCCAGACAACCAATATCCGGATGATTTTGAACTGCGAATTACTACAGGTGATAATTACCAAGTTGATGGTACAACACTGACCCCAGATCCGGATTTTAGTGGTTTGTTGCAGGTAGAACTATCTGTGTTTGATGGTGCAGATTGGAGTAATTCAATTCAACTTGCTTGGAATGTAGTGAAAAACATTCCACCGAAAATTGTGTCGGTTGGTCCAATCAAAATACAAAAAGATCAAGTGTTACAAGTTGGTTTACAGCAAATTGAAGTAGATGATCCGGATAACTTAAAATCATCAGATTTTAGCTTGCAGATTTTACCGGGTGATAATTATCAATTGGATAATAACAAATTGATACCTAAGGCAGGTTTTGTTGGTCAATTAAATGTTCAATTGGTTATTTTCGATGGGATTGATAATAGCGAACCTTATTCATTGACGATTACAGTAGAAGATGTTGCTTCAGGTGGTGGTTCTTTACCGTTATTGTGGTTGCTGCTTGGGGTGTTGTGGTTGGTGCTATATCGCATTCTTTCTCAAATTAAAAAGTGCGTGATGGTAAACCGATAATTTTCTGTTTAGATAAAGTCTAGCCACCTCAAAATGCAAGCGAATCTTGTATGTTGAGGTGGCTTGGTTATCCAATCTTATCTTCAATTTATAGTGTAAAGAAAAACTTATCTTTAGTAAATGCTGGCTGAAGCTGATCTAGCCAGTGGGCATTATCGTCATATTGCGCATAGAACAATCGTTGATTCCATTGAGTGTTTGTAGAGTGCAGCATTTTTAAAATGAATATTTGCTCATCTCGAATTTGTCCTATGCCTTCTACTTCAATCATGCCGTATCGGGTATCCATTATCGGCCCATGGGTTAACCAATGGCTTTCTTGTTGCTCAGTTGCTTGCTGGTATATTTTCCAAGCAGTACTTAATGGTAATTGGTAATAATTTTGTGGGCCGCAGTCTTCGCTAATTTCAAATGTAGATAATGAAAGTCCCAACATGCTTTGGTCATGCCACAAACGGTTCCAGCAATCTGCATTGTCGTTAACGCCTGCTTTTAATTCACAGCTAGAAGGCAATTGCACATTAACTGCTAATAGCTGCTCAATTGCTAGTTTTACCTGCTCAGTGCCTAGCTGCTGCGGGTGATGCCAGCGAGTGAAAATTTGCAATTGCTTGCCGTAATTTACGATTTCTCCAAATAATTCCAGTAGAGAGTCTTTTTCAGGATGCTGCAGCAACAAGTTAGGATTGCTGGCGAGTAGCTGGTTTTCAATTGTGATGGTTTCGACGTGTGCAAATTGATCATCTAATAGCGGCGTTAAATAAGCCGAAATAATAGAAAATGGTTGTTTAAATAGATCTGCACAACACAGTTTTAAATGAGAAACTTCGCTGTGTTTTAGTAAATAGCAGCTTAATTGATGGGTTTCTGCTTCGGCGATGGCTTGCTGTCGATGTTCTTGATGATTAAACCATTGGCTAGAAAAACCAAAGTAACTATTGCAGTCTTCCAAGTTACTTGGAAAGAACGTCAAGCTGTCGCGGAATTTATGTTGAATTCCATACACTCTTCGTCCTTCAAATAATGGAGTGTGGTCCACGATATATTTTGGACTGATGGGTGTGATGTGTGAGCGAAGTTTAAGCAGAGAATGGTTAAGTTCAGAAGAATTTTTAACCTTGCTGACCAAAGTGCTTGCTAGATCGTAAAGCTTGCAATGTAGCATTGCTGGTTGAGGAAATAGCAGTTGGAACATCGGGTCGTTGGGCACATTTTGCCAATCAATTAATTGAAGTTGATATTCACTGCAATAAAAAGGCAGTAACCCACTAATAACTTGTAAATTCTTTTTGGCCATTGGTTCGATTAATTCTAGTTGGTAGATAGAATCAATAGTTTTATGGTCATAAAATTGAGTGTTAGATGAACTATTCATGGCATTATAAAACAACAAAGAGTCTTTAGTGAAGGCTTTTAAACCGGAGTTGATTAAATTAATTGATATCTGCTTGGGTGCTTTAGGTTTAATATCAATGTTCTGGTTAGGCGATTTTTCAAACAGTGCTAAAGATTGGTTTTTTTCGAATATCTTATTGATTAAATTAATATTTACCTGGTGTGGTTTATCGAGTCGTGATTTACGGTTTGCCCTGGAAAGCTTTTGATACCTAAGTAAGTTAATCATAATATCGCTCTGATTGAATGCCGCTGTTTAGTCTGTATAAATAACGCAGCAACAGATTAAGTGATTGAATAATTAACCGAACAAACAATGATAATATCTATGCCTTGTAGTAGTTTGCTCGCCCAGATTGAATAAGAATTGGGTTTGAATAGATCAGTTTAGGAAAAGATATGAAAATAGAAAGTCAAGTTGAATTGGTAAACTAGTAGAGTGACAGATATTATTTCACAATAACGATTAGGTAGGCTGTTTAAATTAATGATGGAAGCGAAATTTGGTAGGTTTTTATTAAACTAATTGACTAGTATGTTGTTGTAGGAATGTCTGGAGTGTGGCGACGGTAGTGTTTTCTGTTGATATTAACTGCTGCGTTTTGCTTGCATTAATTAGCTGAAATAAAGCATTTGATATCAAGTAGGCACTTGATATCCATCCTATATAAACTCTTAACTCTTACGCCCACAGGCTTGCCAAGGCTGCGAAGCTTGATTGGCTTATGGATAAAATATGGATGTTTTGTTTAAGGCTAAACCAAATGTCGGGTAAGCCTAAGGGCGAACCCAACAATGTAGAGAATTTTCAGCACGCCAACACTTAGCGATTGCTTTTTTTGGTGACTTATCTTGTTATATTCTTTAGTTAAACTTTAAAGTTGTGGTGCAATAAAATTCGGGCTAATACCAGATTCTGCAATTAATTGCTCAATGTTCAAACCTTGGTAGATGCCGCATTCTAATAGCAGCGTTTTAAAGCCCATTGCATTACCACCCAGTATATCGGTATATAAAGTGTCACCTACCATTAACACCCGTGATGGATCAGTCACTTTAAATTGCTTTGCTGCCGCTTCAAAAATAGCCTGCCCTGGCTTACCGTGTAGCAATGGGATCGCTTGCTGGTGAGTGGCAGCAACCAGTTGATGCATAAAATAACCCGGAGTCGCACCGACTTTAATCCCTTGGTCGGTTGCGTAGGGTGCGCCCATATCGGGGTTTCCTGCGACTAATGTGAACTGTCGGCCTTGTGCTGACTGGTTTAGGTTGTGCTGCATCTGCTCGGTCCAGCCAAGGCTTACCAGAAATAGCAGGTGATCAACCTCGGCAGGAATAACACCGTCACAGGCAGTTAAATTAACCATACCTTTAAGTAAAACATCAGAAGGGTGAGGCTGAGGGCCAATATAACCCCAGCGCTCCGGCTGATCGATTTCTGCCAACCACTTTTCAGTCATATCCAAACTGGTGATGACTTCTTCACCGGCAAAATCAAAGCCGCGTTGCTGATACTTTTCTGCAGCAACCCGTCGATTGGTCATGGTGTCATTTGATACCACGCATAAAGGAGTGTTGCTGGTACGAATCTGGGCGATGGCATCAACCGCACCTTCAATAGCAACCGCACCACGACAAAGTACGCCGTAGGAATCGAGCAAGACCAGGTCGATTTGATCCAGAATATCGGCAATGCCGCTGATTCTTTGCGCTGGCTGTTGCGGGTTAGCGATGGGTGGATACCAGTTGAGTCGCTGGGCGTAGCTTTGGTTGAGCAAGGTTAAGTCAAGTTCGATCATAATGGCTTGTCGGTAGTGGCTAAAATTGTCTGCATTCTATCATGTAATTTAATATCGATTGCTGAGTAATTTTTTCTAGCTTTGTTGCCTGCGATGACGATTATAAATTATGGAAAGAGATAGATTTGAATGATGAAGTGCAACCAATAGTATTTTATTAATCGTCGCGTAAGTATTTGCAGAAAGCGACTCCTTGTTTCAAATGATTGTTGGGTGCGCTTTGAGGCTTACACAACCTATTTTTATTTCGGTATTCATTTAAATATCAGAAGCTTATTAATTAAAAAGCAATTGGTTTTGGTAGGCTTTTAGGGTAAGTAAGTAATCGCTGCGGTAGTTATATGCGCTATATCCGTCAAATAATGCAAAAGCCAATGTAACAATTAATACTTACAAAAATAAACAACAATAACAGTTTAAGTGGGGGCTGAAAATGAAGGGTTGTGTCCGCAACATAGGATTCATCATGATCAGCTGCTTTGATTTAGCAGAAGTGGCAGCAGAGAATGTAAAGATGTGCAGTAAGTATTTCTGTGTAAATTAATCAGAATGAATATCTTTATTTTCTGCATAAAAAAAGCGATTGATTTAAATATCAACCGCCTTTTTCTTTTCTGAGTGACGCTACATTATTTTGTAGTTCAATTCTGTCGCTCAGATTATTTTTTTACGTTAGTTCTAGGCCGAGCTGTTCTTGCTGGAGCAGATTTTTTAGCTGCCGGCTTGGCAGAGCGATTCTGGTTAACAGGTCTGCTACCCGGTTTAGCTGAAGTTTTTTTGGCTGAACCGGCGGCATGTTGGCCGTCACGATGCTCAGTTTTAGGCTTCTTCGGTTTCTTGGGGGACTGTGGCTTGGTTTTTAAGCGGGAGATAGGCAAGTCATGTACCGGCTCAAAACCATCAACCAAAGTTCTTGGGAGCAATTTGCCAATTAAGCGCTCAATATCAACCAGCTGCGGGTATTCGTCAGCAGCAACTAATGAAACCGCTTGGCCATCAGCACCGGCACGACCTGTTCTACCGATACGGTGAACATAGTCTTCGGCTACGTTAGGTAAATCGAAGTTAACCACTTGAGGGAGCTGTTCAATATCGAGGCCGCGAGCTGCAATATCAGTTGCAATCAAAAACTTTACTTCGCCGGATTTAAACTGAGACAGAGCTTTAGTACGCGCGCCTTGGCTTTTATTGCCATGAATTGCCGTTGCAGAGATTTTGGCAGCTTCCAAATGGCGAACCAATTTATTGGCACCATGCTTGGTACGGGTAAATACTAATGCTTGCTGCCAATTATTCTTACGGATTAATTCAACCAGCAAATTGGCTTTCTGCTTTTTATCTACCGGGCATAACCATTGTGTAACGGTACTTGCTGCCGCGTTTCTTGGTGTGACCGAAATTTCTTTAGGTTCATTAAGAAAGCCGCGTGCCAGTCGACGAATATCATCAGAAAAAGTCGCTGAAAAAAGCAGGCTCTGACGTTTTTCAGGTAGCAGCGCCAGAATCTTTTTAATGTCGTGAATAAAACCCATGTCCAACATGCGATCGGCTTCATCCAATACCAGCATTTCCAGCTGATCAAATTTGATCGCTCTTTGCTGGTACAAATCCATCAAACGACCAGGGGTTGCCACCAAAATATCGGCACCACGGCGTAAGCGCATCATTTGCGGGTTGATCTTCACACCACCAAATACCACAGTGGAGTAGAGTTTGACCTCAGAACCATAATCAGTAAATGACTGGCTAACCTGAGCGGCCAACTCGCGAGTAGGCGTTAGTACGAGTGCACGAATATGATTTGGCTTAGCACGTTGCCCCTTATCAAGCAGTTGCAATATAGGTAGGGCAAATCCTGCAGTTTTACCTGTTCCGGTTTGTGCTGCCGCCATCAAGTCATGTCCAGCCAATACCAATGGAATCGCTTTGCTCTGGATAGGAGATGGTGTTTGATAGCCCTCACGGGTGATCGCAGTAATGATTGGGGCTGACAGGCCCAATTCAGCAAATGGCATAGCACTCTCGGTAAAATAATAGGTAAGAAGTCGATCAGGATGGCTCAAACTCAATAAAGAAGGGGAGCGTGATCAAGCGGCGCGAAGCTTATACTAATTGAGGTAAAACTGCGAATTTAGCAGACTGTTTGTATCAACAAAATGATGAAATGCTTAGCTGATTTGAATCTGATCTAAGTCATGATCTAGCGCTGGTTATCGAAAAGAGACAGCTTCAGCTGCAAATTATTCAAAACCAATGGCTTGTATATTTTCAATCTATTGTTGGTTTGGCTGATCTCGTAGTAGAAAATTTGAAGTAGATAAAAAAGGGAAGGCACTTGCGCTTCCCCTGCATAGTTAGCAGTTTTGTTATATCTGCAGCGCCAACTTGGTGCCTTGGGCAATTGCCCGCTTGGCATCTAGTTCGCTGGCGATATCGGCCCCGCCGATTAAATGAACCGGCTTTTGCTGAATTTGATCAGCCAAACTGCGATTAGGTAATTGCCCTGCGCAGATAATTACGTTATCGACATCTAAAATCATTTTCTCGCCATCTACTTGTAAATGCAGCCCTTGGTCATCGATATTTAAATATTCACAACCAGCGATCATTTTTACTTTTTTATTTTTTAATGCCAAGCGGTGCGACCAACCGGTGGTTTTTCCTAGGTTGTTGCCGACACGGGTTTTCTTTCGTTGCAGCAAATAAACTTCTCTAGCTGCAATAGCAGGTAAGGGCTTAACTTGCTCAACGCCACCTCGTGCTTGCAAGGTCATGTCGATGCCCCATTCTTGCATGAATGCAGCAATGTTCAGACTCGATGAAACACCTTGGTGGGTTAAGTATTCGCTGATATCAAAACCAATGCCACCGGCACCAATTATGGCGACCTTTTTACCCACCAACTTTCCTGCCATTACATCGAGGTAATTTAAAACCTTGCTATGGTTGATGCCAGGAATGTTTGGAGTATTGGGGATAATGCCGGTTGCTAGAATAATCTGTTCGAAATCACTGGAATTTAATTGTTCTGCAGAAACAAACTGATTCAATTCAAGTGTCACACCGGTTAATTCAATCTGCTTTTTAAAATAACGTAAGGTTTCGTAAAATTCTTCTTTTCCGGGAATTCTTTTAGCGATATTAAACTGGCCGCCAATTTCTTTTGCCGCATCAAATAAAGTGACTTTATGACCGCGTTTAGCCGCTTCAGTGGCAAAGGCTAGTCCTGCTGGCCCTGCACCAATTACAGCCAGTTTCTGTGGCTTGCTGGTTGGCAGGCTGATAATTTCAGTTTCATGGCAAGCGCGTGGGTTAACCAAGCATGAGGTCATTTTACCGGCAAAAGCATGGTCGAGGCAGGCTTGGTTACAACCAATGCAGGTGTTAATTTCATCGCTGCGACCTTGCTGTGATTTTTCGACAAACTCCGCATCTGCTAAAAAAGGCCGTGCCATGGACACCAAATCAGCATCGCCTTGGGCAAGAACTTTTTCGGCCACTTCAGGCATATTAATTCGGTTAGAAGTAATCACCGGCAATGAAAGTGATTGTTTAATCTTGGCGGATGTCCAAGTAAAAGCAGCACGTGGTACTCGGGTGGTAATGGTTGGAATGCGTGCTTCATGCCAGCCAATACCGGTATTAATAATCGAAGCGCCAGCTTTTTCGATGGCTTGCCCTAGCTGAATAATTTCTTCAAGGTTGCTGCCGCCTTCGACTAAATCCAGCATAGAAAGCCGATAAATAATAATAAATTTTTCGCCGACTGCCTGACGAATTTTTGAAACAATTTGCTGGGGTAATTTAATTCGGTTTTGGTATTCACCGCCCCAGCTGTCTTCTCGCTGGTTGGTACGTTGGGCAATAAATTGATTAATGAAATAACCTTCAGAACCCATCACTTCGACACCATCATAGCCGGCTTGCTTGGCTAAGCTAGCACAGCGAACAAAATCATTAATTTGCTGTTCAATTTCATCTTCAGATAATGCTTTAGGCGGAAAAGGATTAATCGGTGCCTTAATTGCTGAAGGTGCAACCAATGACGGGCTGTAAGCGTAACGGCCAGTGTGCAGTATTTGCATACAAATTTTGCCGTCATGGGCATGTACTGCATCGGTCACCAGTTTATGTTGCGGCAGTTGTTTTTCGCTAGTGAGTGTTGCTGAATGATTACTAATTGCACCGACCTTATTCGGTGCAATGCCGCCGGTCACAATCAATGCCACACCATGCTTGGCCCGCTCGCCATAAAAGGCGGCCATTCGCTCAAAACCACCCGGAATATCTTCAAGCCCAAGGTGCATAGAACCCATAATAATGCGGTTTTTCAGTTGGGTGAAGCCGAGATCTAGCGGTTGAAATAGATGCGGGAAATGTGGATCTGCAGCAGTGGACTTGACTGAATCAGAAGTAGTCATGGCAGTGACACCTGTTGTTATTAGTATTGTTACGAGTGTTGTTATGGGTGTTGTTATGGGGCTATAAAATTGTTGTTTTTCTTATCTTGACGCCGTCAACATACGAGTTGATTTTGACACTGTCAAGATCGGTTGTTAGATTGCCTGAAACAGATCGCGTAAAAATACCGACCCATCGGCAATCTTTCAGGCATTTATTTGGGCGCTTAGTCAATGAGTAAAAAACCCGCAGCAAAATATAGCTCGGTTGATAGCAGTAAATACCACCATGGTGATTTGCGACAAAGCTTGTTACAGGCAGCTACTGCAATGATCGGAACTTCAGGCATTGCTGCACTATCGATGCGTAAGCTGGCTGATCAGGTCGGGGTGTCGAGAATGGCGCCTTATCATCATTTCAAAGATAAAAATGCATTGCTTTGCGCCATTGCCGAGCAGGGCTTCGAGAGAAAAAACCAATCGTTAGATTCAATCGCCGAACAATCGAATGATTTATTGCCAAGGCAGCAGTTCGAGCAGTACGTCGATTACTATATTCGCTTCGCCGCGCAAAACAGTGAACATTACGATTTAATGTTCAGCCGAGATATCTGGAAAAACAACCAGGCCAGTGAATCACTTAAAGTGATTGCCCATGATAACTTTCAACGTTGGGTCGGTTGGATAGACAAGCTGCAGCAACAAGGCTTATTTGACCAAAAACATTCAGCACTAAGAACCGCGCAAGTAACCTGGGGCACCTTGCACGGCTTGTGTCGTTTATTAAATGATGGTGTTTATACCAACCTAGAAAACCTCGAGCAAATCAGCCAAACCGCGGTTGATATGCTGTTGAAGGATGGTTAGGTAGAGGAATATAATAAATTCTTTACCTACTTCTGCAGCGTTTAATTCTAAGCTGTGTAGGTTGTCATAGAGCCGAAGCGAAATGCAACTTGACCATTGTGCAATTAAATCCAATGGTAAGTATTGCTTCTAATATCTATCTGGTATCCCCCAATGAACCGACATATTATTTATTTGGTATTTCAGGAGACCTTCGACGCTGGCATAAATTCTGCATTCCCGACATCCTTGTCGGTCATTTCTCTGCGGCTCTATACAGCCTGAGTGGCAAGTCATCGCCAAATGAAGCTTTTATATAACAACCGATCAGGATGCTTTCTCTAACAAATTCTGCTTGAAGAAATCGACAAATACACTGCTATCTTGCCCACCCGAAATTAAAAATTTCTTATCAAACACATAAGCAGGCACTGAACTAATGCCTTGGCTGCGCCATTGGCTGGCAATGGTATTAATTTCTTCGGCATATTGATCTGATTGTAAAACATCCATAGCTTGCTTTTTATCTAAACCAACTGAGCCAGCAATTTCTGCAATCAAGGTAAAATCATTCATAGGTTTGGCGTCGGTGAAGTAGCCGTCGAATAATGCCAGTTTTAATGCGGTTTGTTGTTGGTTGGAAATAGTACTTACCCAGTGCAACAGCCGATGGATATCAAAGGTGTTCCAGGTGCGAATATCGTCATGGAAGTTAAATTCAAAGCCCAGCTGTTGGCCCAGTTGAATAATCCGGTCACGATTATCATCACTCTGTTCAGCACTAAGGCCGTATTTTCCCATTAGATGCTGACGAAGATTGGTACCTTCAGCAGGCGTTTCTGGGTTGAGCAGGAAAGGGTGCCAGTAAATTTCAGGTGTAAACTGCTGTCCACTATCCAGGCATTGTTGTTGAAATAGGCTGATGGCTTTCTCTAGCTGCTTATATCCAATGATGCACCAAGGGCAAACTACGTCGGAAATAATATCAATTCTTAATTCAAGTTTTTTCATACCATGTTCCATTGTCTATATCTCAAAACTGAAGGCATAGTAAACCATCTTAAGGGAACATCAAGCAAAGCGAGCTATAGGAGAAAGATAACCAGTTGTCTTAATGGTTTATCAAAACCGAACATTATGTTGTCGGATGATTAATAGATTTTTAGCCTTCACAGCAGAAATGTTTTGGGTGAATGCTATGCTTGTTTTTAACTAAGTAATCACTCGATAGCACTATGCCTAGATTTGTCAGTTTTAAGGAACGTCTTGCGGAAATTATGATTCAGACTTGTGAATCTTTGCTTAGATTAGATCCAGAACAAAAATTTATTCTTACTAGGCTGGCTCAACCTCCGTATTCAATTGATAGGGTTTTGGCCTTTGTTTTTTTTAGTAGATATTTTGGTAATCTTAAATATCAGGGGCAGCATCCTTGTACCTTCACTCCCATAGTTTGTCGGGATATCAATCCGGCCGCTATTAATCGGCTTTTAACAGAACTTCCCGATGAAAAACAAAAATCAATCTCTCTCCTGTTGTTTCGAGTGATGGCGCAAATAGCTGATGTTTTCGGATGCTATCAAGCAGGGGTTCGCTCTGGCCATTCGGGAGAATCTCATATCCATAGGATATGGTTAGGCGCCGACCCTGGCGAGGATAATATCACGCAAATGTTAGCGGCAAACTGTAAAGTGTGGCAACGCTGGAAGAATAAAAAACCAGGTGGGCGACAGTATATATGGACTGACAATAAGAGATTGCTTCAAGGTGGGTACAAGCTATTTTCATGTCAGGCAAGAGATTATTCTGAGTTACTATTTCTCAGTAGTGATGACCCGAGATATTTGAAAAATATGTCTATATTTTGCTTGAACTTGATTTCAGCAAAAAGATATGCGCATGCTACAAATATTTTGAGATTGTTATGCTTGCTAAGATACGGTGGCTTGTATCTTGATTTTACTGTTTTTGACGCTGAGTCGTTGCCCAACCCGGTATTAGGTAAGTCGCTTACCCAATTAAAGCACGCAGTTGTATTCCAGCCAGATAGAGATTCTTTTTTAGTTTCAACCGTGGCATCTGCAAAAAATGAAGAGAAACAATATAGAATAGATAATTTTCTCGCTTATTCGTCAGTTATGGATTTAATATCAAGTAAAGCAGTTGATTTGAAAGTATGGAATCTGTATGCTGAAAATTTTTGCTTGTATGCAGGAAGTACTTGCCATCCTGAGGTTGAATTCGCTTTAAAGCATGCAGAGCAGGCTGTTAATCCGGTATTTGGAAGGCAACTAAAATTCTCACTAACGAATCAACAATTTTTCTATGAAAAAACTATGCTTGATAACGGTTTTAATCTCCATGATATACTTGATACTAGTCCGTTGGTATTCAGCTTGCTAAAGCAAAATAAAATTAAAATGGAAGCTTTCTTAATGACACTCTCTGAAGATTTTGGGTGTGATCTTAGCAATGAAAGCAGATTGTTGGCTGACATAGGTGTCTCATCTTTATATATTAATTTGGAGTTAAGTAGTCTAGGAGAAAGTTTCAAATTTTTGTTTAATTCGGATATTAAATCGCTGGCGTACTCTCGAGTTCTTGGTCTAAATAAACAATCTAATATGTCTTGGGAAATAGAAAAAACTAAAAAAATACGTCCTCACGAAATATAAAGCTTGCAACGATATTAAAAATAACTCAGCCACTATTTGATGAAGCGAAAATTCTTTTAGAGAATGGTGTTGGTGTAGCTGACATTTCAGAGTAACTCTCTTTTGATAAAGTTTATGAACGTAGTGGTGGTACAATTGATGGTTTGTTTTTGTTATATTAAATTTTATTTAAACTCAGGGAAATCTTTCTTTAAATAATATATGAAGTCATGATTGTTAGAAAAATTCTGTTTTATATAGTCTAAGGTTTCTTTTACTAATATTTTTTCAGTTGAATGACTAAGCTGCTTGACCAGCGCTTTTAATGTGGCTATGGCTTGCTGGTAGGAGTGGGCTGTATTGAGTTTGATATAATATTCAGCGGTTTCTCGGTACAGTTGCACCGCACGCTCGGGAAAACTGAAGAGCTCCCGTGCTAACTCCTGCAACAATTCGGCTGGAAATTGATATTGCTGAGACAATTGCCAAGCGCTTTCAATATCTTCATTATAAAGATAAATGCAGAGTAAAGTGTTTAGTTTATGCTGGCGAATAAACTGTCGCTTTTCAGGAGTGATTTTTTCAACTAGCCAGTTAATAGATTTGTTGAGCCAATAATCTTGTTGATCTGCAGCTAAAGGTGATGCTTCTGCTAGTTCCATTAACCGTAGAAATTCCTGCTCATTACACAGCTCGGTAAATTGCTGCCACTGATCTTCGATGGCGACGTTAAACCTGTCTGTTTCAATCCATATTTGCTGTTGGATATGATGCAAATGACTTTTATCTGCATGGCGAGATTTGCTAAATGCCCGGTCTAATACGGTCTGTGCTGTCACAAAGTCACCAAGTTCCAGCTGCCACTCGGCGAGCTGAGCAAATTGAAATTCGGTAGCCGCGGTTTTCATCGAAATTTCAATGCACTGCTTAGTATTGTTTTCTGCTTGGGCTTTATCGAGTAGTAATTTTTCCAAGGTAAAATAAGGTTTGCGTGCTTGCCAGCTATCATCGGTGATTGGAGGAAGTTGTCGCCACTTTTTTTCTGCTTGTAGATAAAAAATATCGAGCGCTTTTTGAGATATAGAATAGCTGTATTGTTCAGGTACGTCGCCATAAAAATCTGAAAATCGCTCAGTTTCAGTCGCCATTTTTAGCAGTTGACGCGCTTGTTCTAAATCAGACCAGCTTGCATGGTGAAAAGCTAGTTGATACTGCCGCTGTAGCAATTCAATTAATGGAAGGCGGCAACCAGCTGAATCATCGATGGTTTGTAGCGCTTTTTCTAAACGGAGCAAGCTGTAATCTAATAATTCAAATCTTTGTTGACCGGGGAGTTGTTCCATCGCAAAGAGAATAATTGAAAATGTCGCTGATAATTGTTCAAAAAATTCCTGTGTTTTTTCATAGTAGTAATGGCGGTTGTAAGGAATCGCTGCGGTGATTTGTTTGCGAATAGTTTTACTATCTAACAACCCACTACCGAGCTCTGCTTTTAGTTGGTAGCTTTTTCGTAGTGATTTATTTTGTCCAATAAACGACCAAGCTATTTCAACCAGCTGGCTTTTGTCTTGCTGTTGTAGCCAGTCAATTAATAGCTGGTCTTTGGCAGAACCTGTGCCAAGTGCCGCACTAAGTGAGTGGGTTTGCCCGGAAGTTTGCTGTAATAAATGTTGCTGTAATTTAAGTGCGCTGGCGACGCAATGCTTACAAAAATCAATGCCTTCAGAATCTGGGCAGCTACAGTTTCCGGCTAAACCACGCTGGCTATGTTGTATTTCGACCTGATGCTTTAAGCATTCATTTGAAGCGCTTTCAACTTGAGTAAAAATTCGATCAGAAGTAAAGCGCAGCTCGCCAACCCTTCCTTGCTCGAAATACTGTTGACCAACTGAAAAAACGGCAGTGCCTGCCAGTTTTTCTATCGTGGTTTGGTTGATGTCAGGTTTGTTGTTCATTGAGAGTTTGGTTTTGGCAATATAAAGAATCAGTTGTCGTCAGTTTATCACCGCAAACCATTGAGTGATTTCGCTTTAAGCTAAAGCCTGAATAAAAGGTTGATTGGGAGGTTCGACGATCGTCTATCGGCATCTGGTTGCTAGAAAACTCGCAGGGTATTAGAACAACTCTTGTAAATAGTTAACTAGTACATAAATTTACTAGTTGACCAATTCACTAACTCATAGAACGCTGCAACCTATTATTTGATTCGTTTGCTAGTTATCGACATGAAAATAAGCTTGCTAATATCGGTATTTATTCTGAAACCAATTGGGTTCCGTAACTTGGGTAAGCTTAGATTGCCTCGGGGATTCGGAACATATAAAACACTCTAGAAAACCCGAGTGCGCTTGAAGCTTACCCAGGCTACCAGGTAGCTTAAAATCGGTTAATCCCGCCTATAGCGTTCTCTCGACATTGTATTAATCGTTGCATAAGTATTCGAATAATATGATGCTCTAAGACGCTAATATTGTTGGGTGCGCCTTAAGGCTTACCCAACCTACTTTAATTCGGCATTAATTTAAACATCATGATTCTATTTATTAAAATAAATTGGTTCTCGTAGCCTGGGTAAGCCTGTGGCGCACCCGGGTTTATATGTGCCATATCTAATTAATAGTGCAAGAATAAATGCAACGATTAATAGGGGGTTCTTGGTATCGATGATTCTTAATTGCAAGTGATAAACCAACGACTTTGGTATGGAGTATTTAGCTGGCGTTAGAAATATCTCTAGGCAGAGGCTGATAGTTCCAGGCTGGTCTGAGTAGCGATTTTTTTTAGAAATCCAGAGCTGTTTTGTAGCAATAAATTTGAGTAGAAATTGCACTCATTCTTATCAAGTGAGCATTTTTAACTTGCTACTATATCATTAAAAATTCATATGATTTATGGCTGTTGTCTTTGAATAATCAGCTGTTACTATCGATTGACGTTTCAAAGTTTGTTAATTACATTGTGTTTTACAGAGGACGTAATCAATGGCCAACGGTTTTACAGTCAATGAACTGTTGCAGGCGTTGCAGTTTGCAATTATGGAAGCGCAAGAAGTCGCTGAAGATCAACACTCGCGGCAAATCGCCGAATACTTTGGTGAAGATGGCAAGCCCATCACAATACCATTACAGTTACCAAACCCTCATCCTAGGGCGGGTGAAAAAAATGATCAAGGCGAAGAGATTCCGTCCTATGTTCAGGTAAATGTGCCTAAAATAACTCTGGTGCCGCAAAATTCTCTGATTATTAAAGAACTAGAAATGGAGATGGAAGTCCCTATAGGTAATTTGCTGATCGATGAAGAAGATTGGGAAAAGGATGAAGTACGCACTTCATTGATGACTGATGAAGAGTGGGATAAGCAACAGCTCAAAAACAAATTGTCACGCAGGGTTTCTAAAAGATCGATGGTGAGTGACAAATTGAGACGGCTGCAAATTACCGGTAAGGGTTCTTTTTTTGGTACAGATCATAAACAAACCGCAAAGATGAGAATTAAGTTTGAAGGGACTGAACCTCCTGAAGTGATCGCTAGGTTGGAGCAAAGTCTCGTTAAGAATGTAGAGACCTGATGCAGTTAATGGCTCTGCATAACTTCTAGCTGTAAGACGAAAAACCAAGGAATGTGATTATGTCTATTGCCAGTCAATTTAACGGACTACCTATGGAGTCGCTGATCGGTGGTCCACTGCAAGCAGCGTGTAATGCGCAAGTGCAGTTGGCTAAAGCGGAAGCTGATTTTATCAATGAAATTGGCTTGATTGATGACGGTAACGGTAATTTTTCTACTCGTACTATCGACTTTATCGCAACCCGCCCGGCGACTATGCCAACGGGTGAAATCATTGAAGAGACTATTTCAATCTCTGCACCTGTATTGGCCATTGTGCCGATTCCAGCGTTGTTAGTAGATGAAGTTGATATTCGATTCAATATGGAAGTTAAAAATAGTACTGAAGATAAATCATCTCAAGATGCTAAGGGTTCGTTTTCAGCCAAAGCTGGTTGGGGACCGTTCTCGGTAAAAATTAGTGGTTCGGTCAGCTCGCATAAAGAATCCACTCGAAAAACTGATAACAGTGCCAAATATGATGTGCGAGTTCATGCCAAGCAAATGGATGCGCCTGAAGGTTTGATGAGAATTCTCGATCATTTGATCACTGCCTGTGAGCCAAGAAAAATTGAAAGTAATCAAACTTATAATGAGCAGACCGGTGAAACTTCTGCATTGAATGGTTCATCGGGAAACGGTAAGGCGCCAGCGAAAAAGAATTAAGCCGTTGTGGTAAAGAAATCTATCGGCAAATGATTTATCGTGATAATCGTTATCAAAAAATAGAAGTACTTTACTCATGGCTGAAAAATTTGGAATCGGAGAAGTCAGCTTTATCCAGCGTGCAGTGGTTGGGCCAACCAGAACCGACCGTATTCCGGCGCAAAGCGAGATCGATGCACAAATGGATTTCATCAACCGTTGCTTATCTGAAGGGCGCGGTCAGTTGGTTGGTACCGAAAAAGGATTGGTTGTAATCCAAAGAAGTGACCAGCAAATCATCGTCCAGCATACGGTGTATCATATAGGCTTTAAGCGAAAGCCTATATGGGTTGATGAAGGCCCTAAAAAACCATCACAACCTGAAATACCGGATGTGGTGATGAGTAAATTGCAGTAGCTATTTAGCAGTATTTAACCTTAGTTTTTAGCCTGTCACCCATTTGGTGGCGGGCTTTTTTTTAACCGCTAATAAATATTGCCTTCAATTTCTAAGCAGGTTAAATATAACCGCATATCGAATTCAAGTTGATAATAATCGGGTTCCATATGCAAGCAAAGCTTATAAAATGCCTTGTTGTGCTCTTTTTCTTTAAAATGCGCCAGCTCATGCACCACGATCATTCTTAAAAAATCTTCCGGTGCATTTTTAAATATCGATGCGATCCGAATTTCATTTTTAGCTTTTAATTTACCGCCGTGTAGCCGAGAAATTTGGCTGTGTAGGCCAAGAGCATGTTCCACTGCTTTTATCTTATCGTCATAAATCACTTTGCTAAGGGGCGCTGATTTACGCATAAACTGGTTTTTTATCTCCAGTGTAAAGTCATATAACGCCTTAGGTGATTTGATTTGATGCGTTTGTGGATAGCGGCCACGCAGTGTTTTTGCCAGTTTCTGTTGCTGCAGCAGTCGCTGAGTTTGAGCCAGCAATGAATCTGGGTAACCTTGCAAATAGCGCAGCTGATGAATATTTTCAGATGATTGAGTCATAGTCTTGAATTATTCGGTTGCTGTTTTTTTATCTGGAGTTGAATCGATAGCTGGCTGATGATTATCTGTTGCTTGGTTTAGTTTTTCTGTGGACGGTACAGCCTCAGTTGCAAGCTGAGCGCGCTCGGCTATAGAAACATAACGAGGCTTTTTCGACATGTTGTTTTTCAAATTGGTTTTTTTAATTCTGGCTTTGACTTTAGCGGTAATCTTGTTCTTGCGGCTCACAGTATTTATCTCTTGATCAATTGGTTTTTTGATTAATATTGAGGCATACCCAGCAGCACCATGGGTGTTTGGTGCTGCGATTGGTCGCCTGCGGCAGAGATTATAACAGAATCAAACCTAATCTCGTCAGTTGGTTTTTTTGCAGAAGGATGAGGTTTGATAAACCACAGGTGTAATCGGACATCGACTGATTGCACTTAGGTCTATCAAACCATCTTAAAGCTGATTATTAAATCAAACCCTGTTTTTTCAGGAATACAGCAGCAACATTTTCAATTGATTTTTTATCTACGTCTACTTGAGCGTTGAGGTTAGATATAGACTGATCATTTAACTTGGCGGAAAGTTGATTCAATAATTCACCGATTTTTGGGTGTTTGGCAAGGGTATCTTTTCGGATGACTGGAACAATCGAGTAATCTGGGAAAAAACTTTTATCATCTTTCAGTATGCGAAAGTTGAATGCACCAATGCGACCGTCGGTAGAATATACTAAGGCAATATCGACATCCTTTAACTTCAATGCCTGATAGGTCAGTCCGGCTTCCATTTTTTTAACGTCCAAACGCTTGAACTTGAACCCATAGGTTTTTTGAAATGGTTTTAATCCATCTTGTAAAACAGGGAACAAAATATCCGTTGCAAATTTTAAACGCTTACCATCGCGAATCATTGCAGCCATATCACTTAAGGATTTAATATCGGTTAGATTAGGGTCGTCATTACGAATTGCTAAAGCATAAGTGTTATTGGCTTTGGATGGATTTAACCAGACAAGCCCTTGCTGCAGGTCTAGCTTTTTTACTGTGTCATAAGCTTGCTGCTTGCTCATTTTGTCTTTAATTTTATGATAGTTGCGCAAAGATGTGCCGGTATATTCCCAGTACATATCAACTTGCTTATTTAATTGTGCCTTACGCAGTACCATAGAACCCATGCCATCGAGTTTTTCTACATCGTAACCTCTGTCAGCCAAAAGTTGTTCCGTCATAGACGCTAACAGTAATTGTTCAGTATAACCCTTGCCACCTACTACTAATTCAGCAGCTTGAGCTGAAAAAATAAAACTGCTGATGACAACTGCTGTTAGCCCCAATAATTTGGTTTTAATTGACATTTATTGTTCTCGGATCAATCCGTGGATACATGTTTTTTCCACAGAAAAACTGGTTGTTTATTCCTTTAATATTGCTGCCGTCAATTCCATTTGAAGCAGTATGGGTTGGTAGATAATGCTACTAAATTAGTAAAGGCGACGAAATTATCGTCGCCTTTACAATGTTATCTATTGGTGACTGAATTATGCTAAATTAGACCCTGTTTTTTCAGGAATTCAGTTGCTACCCGCTCAATTGATTTCTTTTCAACGTCTACCTGAGCATTCAGGTTTGAAATGACTGTGTCATCGAATTTTTCAGAAAGTTGATTTAATAGCTCACCCACTTTTGGATGCTTCTCTAGAATGTCTGCACTAATGATCGGCACCATTGAATAATCTGGGAAAAAGTTTTTATCATCGGTAAGAATTCTAAAGTTAAATGCGCCAATACGGCCGTCGGTAGAAAATACTACAGCAATATCAACTTTTTCTAATTTCAGTGCCTGGTAAGTCAGACCGTCATCCATTTTTATAATATCGGAGCGTTTGAATTTAAAATCGTAGACTTTTTGTAGTGGTTTTAAACCATCAGCACGAACTGGGAAGGTGCTAGAGCTTCCAAGTACCAATCTTTTACCCGTTTTCATCATGGCGGACATATCGCTTATTGATTTTATGTCTGCCAGATTTGGATCGTCCTTGCGAACTGCCAATGCATAGGTATTGTTGGCTTTGGATGGGTTGAGCCAAACAATGCCTTTTTCACCATCCAGTTTTTTGACGGTGTCATAAGCTTGTTGGCGGGTCATTTTATCTTTGATTTTGTGGAAAGTACGCAAAGATGTGCCGGTGTATTCCCAGTATAAATCCACTTGCTTGTTTAAATGCGCCTTGCGCAGCACACTTGAAGGCATTCCGTCGCGCCTGTCGACATCGTAGCCTTTAGCGGTTAAAAGCTGTTCAGTCATTGATGCCAAGATCAACTGTTCAGTAAAGCCTTTACCACCCACTACCAATTCGGCGGCTTGGGCTGAAAACATAAAACTGCTGATGATAACTGCTGTCAGTCCCAACAATTTGTTTTTAATCGACATTTATTATTCTCTGATCAATCTGTAAGCACATGGTTTGGCCACAGATAAAACGGTTGCTTATTCCTTTAATATTGCTGCCGTCAATTCCATTTGGAGCAGTATGAATTTGTAAGTTGTTATTATTTTTTTAGTCTACTTATGATCATTTGTAGGTTTGCTATGCGTCTTTAGAGCATTGGGTTGATGCGTTTGTTAATCAGAAGCGCGAGGCTAAGCGGTCCGACATATGGCATGAATATCTTGAAGCGATGAGCATCAACTGATGAAGGCGATATTGCGAACAATTGGCAAAAGGATGGCAGGTGATAAGCCAAAAATTGCGACACGAATAGTGATGCCAATAAAGCTTAATGCCCGAGCCGGTAGTGCCAATATTAAATCTTTAGATGGAAACTATGGATCTTTAGGTGATTCACGGCAGAGATATCAAAGAACTAAATGATATGCCGGTTGAAACTGCTAATCTGCCAGATACCTAGAACAGGTATGAAGGGCGTTGCAGTAGATTGAAACCTTGCTTGGCTCTTTTGTGAGCATCATGTGGGTAAGCAAGTTGCCTAATATAGCATTAGAAGCGACGAAAGTGATCGTCGCTTCTAAAATTACTCACTGGTGATTAAACAAAGCTATTAAATTAAGCCTTGGTTTTTCAGGAATTCAGCAGCCACTGTTTCAATTGATTTTTTCTCTACGTCTACCTGAGCGTTCAAGTTAGACATAGTTTGGTCATTCAATTTTGCAGAAAGTTGGTTTAGAAGTTCGCCGACTTTTGGGTGCTTAGTAAGGGTATCTTCACGAATGACTGGAACGATGGCGTAATCTGGGAAAAAACCTTTGTCGTCTTTAAGTACTTTGAAATTAAAGGCGCCGATTCGACCGTCAGTAGAATATACCAAGGCAACGTCAACTTCTTTCAGCTTCAATGCTTGATAGGTTAAGCCATCATCCATTTTTTTGACATCAGAGCGCTTGAATTTAAAACCATAGACCTTTTGCATTGGCTTTAAGCCGTCAGGGCGAACTGGAAATTCTACGCCTGAGGCTAATTTAAGCCGATTGCCAGCATTTACCATGGTGGCCAGGTCACTTAATGTTTCGATATCTGAAAATTTTGGGTCATCGCTACGAACTGCTAAAGCAAAAGTGTTATTTGCTTTAGATGGGTTCAACCAGACAATGCCTTTCTCGCCATCAAGTCTTTTGACTGTGTCATAAGCCTGCTGATGGCTCATTTTTTCTTTGATTTTGTTGTAGGTTGTTAGAGATGTGCCGGTATATTCCCAGTACAAATCAATTTGCTTGCTTAGTTGTGCTTTGCGCAGAACGTTTGAGCCCATGCCATCTTTCTTGTCTACGTCGTAACCCTTGCCAGCCAGTAGCTGTTCAGTCAAAGATGCTAGGATTAATTGTTCAGTGTAGCCCTTACCCCCCACTACCAGTTCAGCGGCTTGGGCTGAAAAAGTAAAGCTGGTGATGGCAATTGCAATCAGTCCGAATAATTTGGCTTTAATGGACATTTAATTCTCCTCCGATCGATCTGTGATCAAATGCTGTAATTGAATAATTTGGTCACAAAAAACTGTTGTTTATTCCTTTAATGTTGCTGCTAAAAATTCCATCTAAAGCAGTATGAAAGAATCTATTTCTTGCTATCTGATTTTGACTAATTAATGCGGCTTGTTAAGCTCTTTGTCGCAATGGGTTAACGCCCTTACTAACCAATAACATGGTTGCAATACCAAGAATAAAATCAATGATCACTGCTAATAATGCTGTGCTAATTGCACCTGCCAGCATCATTGCCTGATCATCAACTGCGATGCCGGTAAAAATCAGTTCACCCAAACTGGTGCCGCCGATCAAAAATGCCAGTGGTGCTGTTCCGATATTGATTGCCAATGCAGTACGAACACCCGCCATAATTACATACACAGAATTGGGCAGTTCTACCTGAAATAACATTTGTTTAGTTGTCATTCCCATGCCGCTGGCAGCTTCTTTCATATGTGCTGGAACTGAGCACAGGCCAGTGAAGGTATTACGAACAATGGGCAAAAGGGTGGCAACCCATAAGCCAAAAATTGCAGCGTTATTACCTATACCAAGAAAGCTCATGGCCAGTGCGAGCAATGCTAATGTGGGTACGGTGCCGCCAATATTAAGCAATTGCATGCAAACTTCTGCTTTTCTTGCCATCCACGGCCGAGACATTAAAATGCCAATTGGTATCCCAGTTAAAATAGCGAATCCGCCAGATACTAGAGTCAGGTATAAATGCTCGCCTGCTAGATAAACAATATCTTCCTGGTATTCGGCTATTTCCTCAATGAAACCTGTTCGTTCGGCCCATATTCCGAAACCAAAAATTAGTAACAAAAACAAATTTCTGCCGTAGCGTTTTAAGGCTGTTTTATCCATAGATTTTCTCCAGCCTTAACTGCGGTAAGTGGCACCAATATGGTGGGTGATTCCATGTTGGGTAATCACACCTTTCAAGTGCCCCTGCAGATCAACAACTGGCAACCAGTTTGCGTCTACCCGGAAAAGCCGCGAAACAACAGAGCGTAAATCATCTGACTGTTCAACCATTGACGGTAAACCATCGTGGTGATCGCGGCATAATCCACGGCGCGCTTGCGCAACTTCGCGGCGAACCATTCCAATGGGTTTGTGTTGTCCATTGACCACGGTCACCGCATCCCAATCACGGGTTTCTAGTAATTTCAGTGCGTCAGTTAATGGCTGATCCAAAGTGACAAAAATCGGGTTCTTGTCCATTACTTCTCTGGCATTAACCAGTTGTAGTCGTTTTAGCGTTCGGTCATTGCCAACAAATCCTGCAATAAAATCATTGGCGGGATGAGCTAACAGATCATCTGGGCTGGAATATTGTTCTAATTTTCCTTCACGGAAAATAGCTACTTTGTCACCCATCTTGACTGCTTCATCTATATCGTGACTGACGAACAAAATGGTTTTATTCAGCTCTTTTTGCATCTTCAGGAATTCATCCTGAATCACTTCGCGGTTAATTGGGTCGATAGCACCAAATGGTTCGTCCATCAGCATGACTTTTGGATCAGCTGCCAGTGCTCTGATTACACCAACCCGCTGCTGCTGGCCGCCTGATAGTTCGTTGGGATAACGCTTGAGAAAAATAGCCGGATCGAGTGCAACTAAATCGAGTAATTCACTGGCGCGTTTTTTATAACGCTCGGCTTTCCAGCCTAATAATTTGGGAACAACAGAAATATTTTCTTCAATGGTCATGTTTGGAAACAGACCGATTTGTTGAATGACATAACCAATGTTGCGTCGTAAATCGACGGTATTCATTTGGCTAGTATCTTCACCATGAATTAATACTCGGCCAGAAGTAGCTGGAATAATTCGGTTGACCATTTTCAAAGTAGTCGTTTTGCCGCAGCCAGAAGGACCTAAAAGCACGCAGATTTCGCCGCTAGGGACTTCCATTGAAATGTGATCGGCTGCAGTAATTGCGCCAGTTTCTGTGTCAAAAACTTTGGTTAATTTGTCTAGAGTAATCATCTTTGCTCTCCTTAGCTCTGAGCTGCCATGCCTTTAGGGGTTAAGCGTTTTTGCAGCCACAATAGGGCAAAGTCGGCGACAACGGCCAGTAAGCTGACGCTAATTGCACCAATTAATAGTTGGCGTGGGTCGGATTGTGAGATGCCTCTTTGAATCAAGGTGCCTAAACCACCAGCACCGATATAGGCAGCGATCGCCATCACACCGATATTCATAACAACTGCGGTGCGAACGCCGGCCATAATTACCGGTATTGCTAAGGGGATTTCGACCATTCTCAATCGCTGCATTGCCGTCATGCCAATACCACGGGCAGCTTCTCTAAGTGCAGGATCTACATTGTTAATTGCAGTGTAGGTATTGCGAATAATCGGTAGTTGAGAGTAGAGCAGTACCGCGATTATTGCAGGCAAATAACCAATGCCTTGGCCGATCAGAGAGAGAACGGGAATCATTAAGCCAAACAGAGCGATAGAAGGGATGGTGATGATTACCGAAGCAATGTAGAGAACGCTGTCGGCAGCCCTTTGGCTTTGAGTGATGGCAATACCTATTGGTACACCGGTTAAAATGGCTAGTCCAACAGCCACGCTTACTAACAGAGTGTGTTCCAATGCCAAGGATAAAATCTGGCTGAAATTGTCCGTTAGAAAACTGAGCGTTTCCAGGGGAATCTCCTTTTCTGGCAAGAGATTATTTCAGTGCTTACGAGAAAAAATGACCGGATATCATATGGAAATTGCTACATTTTCTGATAGTGCGAAGCCGGTTTTCTGATCGCTATAGCTAAATAAGTTTGTGTAAATTGAAAGGCTTATATCTGACAAGCAGCAGTTGCTGCAAGAATGTCAGCGGAAATAATCAAGCATATAAAGAAAACATTTAAACATAAATAGATAAAAAAGTTAACCGAAGTAATTTGAAAATGACGCTTTATTGATGGTCGGTGAGCTTTAGTTATCTGTTTTCATGGTGTTTTTTATGGCCTATTGCAGTCGGTCGGTTTTTTAAATGAATATAAAAGGATTAAAAGACACGTCAGTCAACAACCACAATTACCTTGACTCTGGTCAGTGGCTGTGGGTTGTAATTTGATTAATCGATTTTTAGAGGATGATATTTTACAGAATAAGCGCTAAAAAATACAAGCGTAACAAATTGATTATTGTATAGTTTACCTGTTGCTTGTCCTGTATTTTAACTGTGGTTGACGGCAGATACCTTAAGATTTAATGCGTTTTATAGTTTTGTTATAAATTTATAACGATTCAAATACTGGTTGTTTCAAATCACCAGTTTTTTTGAATTTTGTGATGATTAGTTTTTTACGCCTTATTTTTTTACTTATTTCGATGTGTTTTTACATACTCTTAATTGGGCCAACTTTATTGTGTCCTTCAAATTACAGAGCCAGTAATTTTCTGGTTACTGTTGTTTGGGATGGTCCCGTTTTCGCTTGGGTGTGCATTATCCGAAATCAGTCGGAAGGTTTAAGGTGAGTGTTGGCTTTGATTGATAGCTAACTTGATTGCCTTGGGATCGTTGACTGATGGTCGTGTTTTTGATTGGCTGGTTTGCTCTAAGTTCTCCCAATCAGGGTGATAGATCTTAGAGCGCACGGTTAGCAATCTGAGGTTATGCCATGAATTGACCGGTCAGCTTGGTTGACTAGTAACGACAGCTTGGTAATTGGTGGCAAGAACTATTTGGTTGTTTGTAAGTTGTGGAGAAGGGCAGAAGCCCCTCAGCAGTATTTTTCAACAGCGTCATCACACATTTCATGCAAAGCCTAAAATAACCCGGTATTATTATTTTTTAGGTAGTCTTTTGCAGATTTGTTTTGAGCTCTTTTTTTTCATCCAACCCATCTTATGTCGCGCAATTTCAGTCGTTAGATAGATTGTTAGATCAGCAGCAGCTGTTTTGGCGAAGCAATCCTTTTCCCGAAGGTCGGATCGATTGGCAATCTCAAAATCCTCAGTTGTCTCGAGCATTGTTAGAATTAGATGATCAATTGTTGGCTCAATTGGCTGCCGATTCAAACCAGTTAGCGCAGTGGTTGAGCCAATGGCTGCCCTGGGCACCAGAGCTGCTGGCTATTTGTCAGTTGCCATTAGCAGAAAAACAACCACTGCAGCTATCGCCATTTTTGGCTACTGGAATCCCTGGTAGAAAATGGCAACAAATTAGTCAATTTACCGCTGCTTTAAACAATCCGAAACAGCAAGTAACGGCTGACGCATCCGCTATTGTGGATTGGTGTTGTGGTAAAGGGCATTTGTCGCGGGCGATTGCTAGCCATTTTAAACAACCGGTTAATGGCTTGGAATATAATCAGCAGTTATGTGAAAAGGGCAATTGCCTATCTAAAAAACATCAGTTGCCAGTGAAAATTCATCAGCAAGATGTATTGCAAGATAGCGTGGTTAAATATCTGAAGAGAGATAATTTACCGGTTGTTTCTTCTGTTCCTGTTGGCTCTACTCCTTCTCCTAGCCACCCTAGCCATATAGTCGCTCTGCATGCCTGTGGCGATTTGCATACCCAGTTAATTCAGCAGTCTGTTGCATGTGAAATTAATAAAATCACATTTTCTCCCTGTTGTTATCATTTAATTAAAAGTGACAATTACCAGCCGTTATCAAAACTGGCCAAAAAGTCTTCGCTGCTATTAAGTCGTGATGATTTAAAACTGGCAGTGCTGGAAACCGTTACTGCACCGACTAGGGTTGACCGACAGCGGCGGCAATTAAATCAATGGCGGTTAGCATTTGATGCCTTGCAACGCCAGCAGCGTGGTATAGACCAATATTTGCCGGTACCATCATTAAGTCCTAAGTTATTGGCCAATGGATTTACTTCATTTTGCCAGCACTTATCTCAGTTAAAGCAGCTTCCGCTGGATGACAAAATTGATTATCAACATTGGCTGGAAGTGGGCCAGAACAAATTTGGGCAAATTGAGCGGCTAGAGTTGGTGCGCAGATTGTTTCGCCGGCCACTGGAGCTTTGGTTGGTATTAGATCGATGCTTGTATCTTGAACAAAATGGCTACCATGTTTCATTGAGTATCTTTTGTTATAAAGCGCTTACGCCGCGTAATATTTTGATATCGGCCGCTCGATAACGAGTTAAATAGCAGTGATGCTTGATGAAAAAACATCTTGCTTGCTGGCCGAATCTAGTAATTTCATGCTGTAATAGCGGCTGTTAATTTCCCCAGGGATGAAGTCAAATGAAGAAGGTCATTGGTGGTTTGCTGGCTGTAGGCGTATTAGCAGGCGCTGCACCGTTTGTTGCAGGAATGCAGATTGAAAAACAATATACTCAAATCAATCAGTTGGATGCCGCTAAATACGGTATAGATGTCAAGCTGGTTGATTATCAACGCGGCTATAGCTCATCAACTGTAAAGTTGCAGCTGGATTTATCCAAGGCTGACCCGCAGTTTAAAAAGTTAGCTCAGCCAGCTGGTGCTAATGAACAGGGTGAGATGATTGTTGAATTTGAAGGTCAGGTTTACCACGGCCCGGTGATTTTTTCTGAGCAAGGTATCAGTACAGGTCTGAGCCGTGCAGTGATTTACCCGGTTTGGAATGATGAATTACAGCAAAAAGCCTTAAAGCCAATTTTTGGTGAAAAAGCACCGCTTACCTTTACTGTTGATCTAGGGCTAGACCAGTCAATTAGAGCAGAACTGGCAGTACCGTCAGTTACTTTTGATGCACCTGCTTGGCAAGCGATTGTCGCTGCTGATGATCGAGCATCAGGTGAGATTCCTTTCTTGTTTAATAGCGACCCAATTTCTATTGTGGTTGAGTCTAATAAAGACTTTAGTGAAATGACCAGTAGAGCATCATTTCCAAAAATCGAATTCTCTGCCGAAGCATCCGAGCATGATATTGAGCAGAAGGCGCATAAATTTTCATTGCAAGGCTTAACTCTTAAGCAAAGCCAGCACCGGTTGGATCCAACCAATGCCGATAGCATTTGGCTGGGCGATGTTTCTTATGTGATGGATGCAATGCACTTAGAGCAAAATAGCCCATATGTTGCATCGCAGAACATTGACCTTCAGGGCTTTAATATGAAGTCTGCATTTTTGAAAGAAAATGCGACTGATCTAAAATTATCCCTTTCAGGTGATGTGAAATCTGCAACCATGGCGCCATTACCGAGTGTTGGTCCATTAAAAATTGATAGCAGTATTTCAAAAATTAATAGCAAGTTGACTCAAGAATTAGCCACCGCAATTCAAGATGCAATTAATGTCAATAATGGTAAAGCTCAGCCCGACATTCAAAAGCTGAATGGTATTTTGTTAACTAAATTGCCAGAGTTCTTCTCTAACTTGCAGCTGGATATTAGTGAATTGAGTTTAATGACCTCCACCGGGCAAATTGATGCGTCAGCACAAGTATTGGTGCCAAAGATTACCCCAGCGATGGCATTCAATAAGCAGCAATTAATCAAGGCTTTTGAAGCATCACTGAACATTGCGATTCCAAAAGCGTTGGGTGATATGCCTCCGGCTAGCCAAGTACTTTCACAGCTAGGCCAATTTGGTGTAGAAACCTTGGCAGGTGAACAGTACAAGGTAGATGCTAATTTCAAAGATGGTGCGTTGAAAGTGAATGGTGTGGATTTACCATTTCCGGGGTAAATCATTAAAAAAACCGCAGCAAACCAGCAATCGTTTGCTGCGGTTTTTTTTGCTCAGACTGAAGGGATTTACAACCCAAACACCACTTTTTCACTTTTCAGAAAACGGCTAGTCGCCGCGCTAAAGCAAAAGGCTGTAAACAGAGTCAGAATACTGGTAAGAATAATTTGTAGCCAAGGCAATGCTTGCCCCTTAATCACCTGAGTGATTGCTTGTTGCTGACCAGATAGCGGTAACCAACGCAGCACTTCCGGCATGACATCAAAGCTGGAAGCCATGATTAATGCCATTGGCAGGAATAAAATAATCGTCATATAAGACTGGGCTTCTTTAAATGACTTGGCAAAAAATGAGAAAAACAACTGCATGCTAGTAGCTAGAAATGCGATGGGAATACCTATTAAAACAATAAATAACCCGGTGCTGCTGGTCAGGTTTAAGGTGAATCCTAGCTCGTGCCAAGGCACATAACTAAAGCAGATCATTGCGACGATAACGGTTAATATCAGCCCGAGCATTGAGAAAATAGAAACCACTGCTGTTTTTGCCGCGATAATTTGTGCAGGTTTAACTGGCTGACAAAGTAGTAAGGCTAATGAATTACGCTCTCTTTCTCCGGCGCTAGTATCAATTGCTACGTTCAAACCAGAAATAAATAGCGAAAGGGTAATCGCCAATAAAATTCCGCCCAATATCACTCCGGCTCTAGATTCTCTGGTGGCCATATCTTGTACATTTACTTGAATTGGCCGGCTGACTTGGGGGTTGATTCCCCGTGCGATCAGTCTAAGAGATGCAATCTCAGCAGAGTATTGGTCTATTTGTTGTTTAATTTGATTAAACGGTTGCTGCAGTGTTTGCTCCGAGCGATTAGTAATTAAAGTGACTTCGGCAGGTAACCCTTCGGCCATCGACTGCGGAAACTCTTCTGAAATTTGTAAAGTAATCGCCAATCGTTTTTCAGGGTCTTGCTGATGAACAATCCCTGTTGCAGAAAGTTGTCGCACTAAATCTTGTGCGTATTTCTGGCCTTGAATTTCAATTTCAATGGTTTTTTGTTGTGACAAGTTGCTAATCATCAACATAAAAATCAAGCTAGAAGCGATGGGGGTAATCATCGCATAGATCATACCGGCTGCTATTGAGCGCCGATCTCGCAACGCATCACGCAGCTCTTTTAAAATAATAATCCAGGTTTGCTGCAGTAGTTGCTTATTAGAAGCTTTGGCTCGAATCACAGAGGCTGGCGCTTTTTCAGAAAGATTGTCTGTCATGCTGCGATTCCCTCATCGGTGCCAGTGAGTTTGAAGAATGCATCTTCCAAGCAACTCTGATTAGTCATTTGGCACAATTCATCTGGAGAGCCTTGGGCAATTAATTTGCCTTTGTTCATGACGATGACCTTATCGCATAACGCCGAGACTTCATGCATCACATGGCTGGAAAAGAGGATGCAGTGACCTTGGTGTTTTAATTGATTTAAAGTGTTGCGCAGCATTTTGGTGCTCATTACATCCAGTCCGCGGGTCGGCTCATCCAACACAATGTTGTTAGGTTTATGAACAATGGCTTGGGCCAAGGCGGTTTTCATTCGTTGGCCCTGTGAAAAGCCTTTGCAGCGCCGATCAGCAATTTCCTGCATCTTCATCAACTCCAGCACTTGCTGGGTCGCTTGTTTGGCAGTAGTTTTATTCATGCCATTTAATTGGGCGAAATATTCAATATATTCCCGTGGCGTTAATCGTTCATATAAGCCAAAAGGGTCGGGGAACAACCCTAATTGCTGTCGGGCTTGCATGGGGTTTTGGAGAATACTAAAACCGTCAATAATGGCATCGCCATGGTCTGGTTTTAACATGCCAAAAACACTGCGCAGGGCAGTTGTTTTACCTGCGCCATTGGGACCGAGTAAGCCAGTGATTTGTCCATTTTCTGCGCTAAATGAAAAATCTTGCAGTGCATTAACATCACCAATGGTTTTAGTTAGGTGTTCGACTTTAATCATTGGTGGTGGCTCCTTGGCTGGTTTGGTTTTGCGCTTTCTGATCAGGCTTGCTATCAACTAACTGTTTGCTGCTACGGCCATTTGCATTTAAAAAGAAATCCCGTCGGGTATCTTTTTTCAAACAACTGTCATCGAGGTTTTCAACTGATTTTTCTTCGATCATTTGTTCGATTAAATTAGCTGCGCAACTTTGAAATGCCACGCCGTGAGTGGCGTAGGGTGCAATAAAATGACGGTTGTTTTTCAATCGAACTTTAGCCATTTCTCCCCATGATGGCGGTGTGGCTGGATCGAGATTACCCGATAATAAAAGTGTTGGAATCTCACTTTCTATCGGTTGTGAAAAACCTTTACCCACTGCTGGGATATTCCATATTGGGCAAGCGATGGTAAATAATTTCACCGTTTCTGCGGCAATAGCTGAGCTTTGTTTTAATTTTTCTGCTTGCTTGGGATCTAACCGATAAAAATCTTCGCCACAGGCAACTGCCATATGCATGCCCAGAGCAATACCATTGTTACCTGATGCGCCACCCGAACTGCCATAAAGCCCGAGCAATGGCTGATAATTTCCTTTGGCGGCATGGTCAATAATTAAAGGGATCATGGTGCGAATACTGGGGGTGTACATCGCCATGCGTAAGCTGCCGAGTAGTTTGTTTTGAGTAATTAAAAATTGCTTGGGCTCGGCGGTGATTGGGTCATTAACCTGAATCTTGATCGGGTTTTCTGCGAGCTGTTCGGTTAATTGAGTCAGCTGCTGTTGCAGATTAGGGTAGCTGTTTTGGCAATCTTGATTATTGCTACAATCGTCCATTAGCTGTGTAAATGCACGATTAATGGCACTGCCGATGGTGATAACCGAATGTTGCATCGGTACCACACCATCTAAAGTGACGGTGACTAATGATTGAGGGTAAAGCCGCATGTAAAGCTGCGCCATGCGAGTACCGTAAGAAATACCATATAAATGCCATTGTTCAATTTGTAGATGTTTCCTGACGTATTCCAGATCTTTTAATGCAGTCAAACTACCGTATTGAGCAACATCAGATTCTTTAGATAATTGTTGCAAACATTCTTTGGCTAGCTGGGCGATATCGAGTAGCTGATCGTTAATTGAAAGATCGCGTTTATTTTGATCTTCGCACTGCAATAAATTCGACCGGCCGGTGCCGCGCTGATCAATTAATATCAAATCACGATCTTGACGAGTGCGATAAAAAACCTGAGAAAATATCCGAGCACTATCAATTGCCGACTGCCCAGGTCCGCCCGCTATTGCTAATAAAGGTGCGTTGCCCGGAATGTTTTTGATCGCAGGAATCCGAGCAAAGTAGATATCGATTCTTTTGCCATCGGGTTTTTGATAGTTCTCTGGCACTGAAATTTTTCCGCATTGGGCTTTTTCAGTTAAGCCATCAAGAAAGCAGTCTTGCAAGTTAGGCAGGTCGGCTGATGTTTGCCCGGTTGCAGAGGCAGTTGTGGAATAAAGCACATGTGACATGAGTAAAGTCAGAACAAGCAAAGTGCCAAAGGTTTTTTTTAAAAAATTTTGACTAACATTTTTGGCTCTTTTAAGCGTAAGGCGGCGAAATAGCATCATGTATTGTCTTTTTTATCAAATAAACGGAAGTGGGCTTCTCTGTAGCGGCTGCTAGCAATGGCCCAAAATCGGGTAAAGGCTTTCTCGTTGAAGTTACCGAGCTGAAGATTCTATCAGTCAGCACTATCAACCGGTATACCAGTTCAAGCTAGTGAGCATGTGACTGGCTGTCAATTTCAGCGTCAATTGTTTCCGTTCGGAGATAGCTGCATAGCGATCAGTGGTGCAAGTCACTGAACTAGCCATCCTAGCCGGATTTTCTTTCAAATGAATGCCATCGATCTGAATTGTTATTTTTTATCGCTTGACCTTAGTTGGTTTTGTGATGTTATATTATAACAGTTGGTATCAAAGCTCAGAACCCTCTCAATAGATCTGTTTTTCAGATCGGCTGATTGAGCCCTTTTTAAACCAGAAGTCATTACAGGTTATCCCGAATAGTTTCGGGAGGAATGTGCTTAGTTCTTCGTTTGATTAATTGTCAGTAAATTTAGATTAGTGTTCATTTTTTGAAGGAGATGTTTGTGAAATACCGGTCATATTCACTATTGGTTGCTGCTCTGGGAACTGCAACTTTGGCTTCATCAGCATTGGCTGCTGATGGAAAAATCAGCAGCAATCAGTTTAATCCTGCGATCAGTCTTATTCTGGATGCGCGCTATACCGACCTTGATCAGACAGAGTTGGAGTTACCTGGTTTTCAATTAGGTGGTGAAGCGGGTCTGCCAGAAAAAGGTTTTTCCACTGGCCACAATGAGTTAACTATTTCTGCCAATATTGATGATCGTTTTTACGGCTCACTCAATACTGCGATTATTTATAGTAATGGCGAAACAGAAATTGAGTTGGAAGAAGCCTATATCGAGACTCTGGGTCTGGGTTCTGGTTTAACCATTAAAGGCGGTCAGTTTTTTTCCGGTTTTGGTTATCTGAACGGTATTCATGACCATGCACATGATTTTGCTGATACTCCATTGGTTTATGATGCGCTGTTTGGTGGTCATTTAAAGGACACCGGAGTTCAACTGCGTTGGTTAGCACCTACCGACTTCTATTTGTTATTGGGTGCTGAAGTGACCTCGGGCTCAGAATACCCATCAGGTGAAAATGCCGATAACAATAAAGGCCGCACATTGTTTGCAAAAACCGGCGGTGATTTCGGTGTCAGCTCAAGCTGGCAATTGGGTGCCAGTTATTACCAGTCAAAATTCGATGTTCGGGAAGCCGGTGGCGGTCATCATCACGGCGGCGAAGAAGCACCTGAAGCAGATAACGAGCTGTTAAACGGTGAAGTAGATGTTAGCGGTATCGATTTTGTTTATAAATGGGCACCAAACGGCAATGGCAAGCAGCGTAACTTCAAACTGCAGGCCGAATATTTGATTCGCAATGAAAAAGCCGATGCTGAATTTACTGAAGACAGTAATAGCGCTGAAGCAGCATATGATGGCGAGCAAAGCGGTTATTACGTACAGGCGATTTACCAATTCATGCCATCTTGGCGAGTAGGTGCCCGTTACGACGCTATTGAAGCAGATAACAAAATTAGCAGTTTTGTAGATAACGGCGTGGATCAGGATGAGTTTCTTGAAGAATCTGGTTTAGGCGCGGAAGGTAAGCCGAATCGATCCAGTGTGATGGTTGATTATGCACCAAGTCATTTCTCTCGCTTGCGCCTGCAATATAGCAAGCTGGAAAACGGCCACGGTGAGAAAGACGACCAAATCATGTTGCAATACACCATGAGTTTGGGCTCTCACGGCGCACATAGCTACTAACTAGGTGTTTGCAACCCAATGAATAGATTGCCAAGAAAAATGAGCCAGCTGCTGCTGGTTCTGGCATTTTTTGTGGTGGCGCTTCCTGCCAGTGCTAAATTAAATGCTTTTGCCTGTGAGCCTGAGTGGGCTGAACTGGTTCGTGAAATAGGTGGTGATAAATACCGCGTATTTTCTGCTACCAATGCCTTTCAAAATCCACATTTTATTGAAGCGAGGCCGTCTTTAATTGCTAAGGTTCGCCGTGCAGATTTATTAGTGTGTAGCGGCGCAGAGTTGGAAATTGGCTGGTTGCCGCTGTTATTACGCCAGTCTGCTAATCCGAATATTCAAACAGACAAGCCGGGTTATTTTATGGCGGCAATGCAGGTTTCTCGCCTAGAGATCCCACAGCATCTGGATCGTAGTCATGGCGATATTCATGCGGATGGTAATCCGCATGTTCATCTCGATCCGCTGCGATTAATTAGCATTGCCAAAAAGCTTTCCCAGCGGATGGCAGCCATCGACCCGGATAATTCTGCATATTATTCGCTGCGATTTAAATTATTTCGTCGTCAGCTAAATAAACAACTAAATCAGTTAGCACCTCTAATCGCCCAGCTTGAAGGCCAAAAGGTTGTTGTGTACCACAAAAGTTGGAGTTATTTGCTCGACTGGCTGGATATGACGGCAGTAGCGGACTTGGAGCCGGTTCCCGGTGTTGCGCCTTCCAGCAGTTATCTGGTCAAGTTGTTAAAACAAATCAGGCAGCAAAAACCAGCATTTATCATGGTGGCAGCTTACCAAGATCAGAAAGCAGCTAAATGGCTCGCCAAAAAAAGTGGCTTGCCGCTAGTGGTGTTGCCTTACACTATTGGCGGAAACGACAGTTCAAATAATTTAGTCGAATTATTTGCTGATACGTTAGAACAAATGGTGCAGCAGGGATTAAATTAATGGATGCCCTGCTATTACACTTGGAAATTTTAACCCCGGCAATGATTGCCGGGTTATTAGTACTTTCCACCCATGTGTATTTTGGCCGCGAAGTGCTTGATCGCGGTATTCTTTTTCTGGATCTGGCAATTGCCCAGATTGCAGCGCTTGGATTGATTGTTGCCAGTAATTTATTTCTGGTCGATGAAAATAGCTGGTTACAACAGCTAATTGCGTTAAGCGCAGCAGTGGCAGGTAGTATGCTGCTATACCGTTTCCGTAACCTGCCTACTCGAATACAGGAAGCATTGATTGGTTGCAGCTTTATGCTGGCGGCAACCGGCAGTATTTTATTATTGGCTAAAGATCCACACGGAGGAGAGCGCTTAAAAGCCCTGTTGGATGGGCAAATCCTTTGGGTTGAAAGCCAGCAATTAATATTTACCGCGGTCATTTATGCCGGTGTTCTTATACTCTGGAAGTTGTTTCAGCAACGTGCCGGGCATTGGTTTTTTTATCCGCTGTTTGCCATCACCATTACCCTATCTACCCAATTGATTGGAGTCTATCTGGTGTTTGCCAGTTTGATTGTGCCAGCACTGGCCAGCTATCGATTTGGCAAAAAAATATCGATTGCTTGGTTGGTAGGGATTGCCGGTTATAGCGGCGGACTGGTGTTGTCGGCAGTCTATGATTTGCCATCAGGCGCGATGATTGTCTGGAGTTTGGCAGGCGCTGCGTTGTTGGTGAATTTGATGAAATTAAAAACACAGAATTAGTCGTAATCAGGTTTACAATCCTGCAATGCTCATTGGAGATACATCAATTTTCCTGAAGGCTGAATGAACATCGGCGACCATGAAATAATGACTGTTGAATTTCACGAATAAAAAATTATTGCCGAGTGCCAACCAAGCCATTTTCTATTGATCGATAGCAAGAAATTCATCCTCGTCAGTAGCTGTTCTATTAGTTGAAATTTGTAATGACAATTGTTGATCATCCGAGCGAATCATCGGCTGTATGCTAAAAAACTGAAGCTCGGTTTGCTGGTTAAGAATAAAATCTTGGCAGTTTGCTACTGGCATCGCCAGATCAGACCAAGGATCACAAAGTACTGCTTGTTTCCCCCAGCTGGCCGGGTTTTCAAGTGTAGAATCAAGAGGTCTCCCAATAACTACAAATTTATGATGGTATTCGGATTCAACTGAAGGTGTCATATCAAGACTAGGAAAGGGTTTGTATTTATAGCTAATCATTAACAAATCAAGAGGAGACAGTTGGCAGCGGTAAAGAAAAATAAATGCTGCCGCACTCATTTCATCACAATTACCCACACCGCTTAGCAAAGCTAAATGACTTTCGAAATACAGCATGCTTAGAATTTGCTGTGTTTCAGGTATGGATTTTTGGTTGGCGAGATGAGTAGCGTATTGATGAAAGAAATGCTCGTTACGGCTGCGCAATGCAATGGTAGATTTTTGCTCGCCTCTGGATTGGTAGTGCTGGTTTTCTAACACGAATCCACCTTGGTTAGTTGACTGAATATTGGCACGAACATGACGACAAGCCAGTCGTGCCATAGTTAAAGGTAAGCGAGCAGGTAGTTTTGGCAACGAAATGCATTCCTTGGCAGATTTAGCATCAGTCTAGTTAATCATGATGAATGCTGCGATGAAAAAGCATTGCTGAAGCGGGAATATTATTTTGTTCCAATCATGCCGTTTTCACGTTGCTTGAGTGATTTAAGCATTAACATGGCAAAAGCATCTAAATCAACATGCTCAAGTTGTTCAATTTCAGGGAAATCATCCAGATAAATCATTCCTTGAATCGATATGTAGGGCGTTCGAGTGCTTCCAACTTTGGCATCAAGTGCATACCAATAAAATTTACTTTTAATCTTACTGTCAAATCCTGAGTGAACAAAGAACATGCCAGGGTGCCCAGCTACAGTAAGTGTGGTTCTGGCGTAGTAACTATTGCGGTTTGGCATTTTTCTGTTAAGAAGTTCTGTCAGTTCGCTTTGGCTTTCAGCGGCCTTGGCATTAAATTCAAAGCGAAAATATGATTTTTCCCCGCGTTTATAGAAAACACCTAAGTATTCGTCATTAGCAGCTTGTTCCGTTTCAAAAAAAATATTATCAGTCAAGCAGGTGCCGCTTTTTTGATGCGGCAAGGAAATGTTTTTGTATTTTTTAAGGATAAGAGGTAGGGATTTCAGGTACGCTGAATATTCAGATTGATAGTTAACAAACCCAGTATCTGAGTAAGTTTTTTTATCTGTGTAAGTGTTAAATCCAATGCTCTTTTTTAGTTTTGAAAAGTCCTTTGTAACATAAGTTTTAAGCATGTTTTCGGATATGCCGTGGTGTGTTACAGCCAGATGTGTAGATAATATTTGGTATTCTTCGTCAGTTATTTTCTTAACAGATTTTCTCTGCCAGTCTCCATAATCGAGTGCTTGCTTATTGGCGCTGGCGCTCCAATTACTTAATCGTTCATTTCCTTCAAAGAGTCCTACAGCTGAGCTTTCTGGCCTGTTTGGGAAAAAGTTAGTCGATAAGTTGTGGCTACGGAAATTTGATCCCAGAAAATTTATATCTTCAGGAAGATTGACTGTATGGCGCCCAATACAAAATGGCTTATAGTGACTAGAAATAAGTTTTTTTTGTATGTCTATGGTTTTTTCAAGCTTTGTTGTGCCGCAACTGACAAGAATAGATGATGTCAATAAGAATGTCAGAGGATTTATTTTTTTCATTTATTTTTTAATCTCTTCGGTTTTAAGTTGCCGCAGGTTACTTGTTGCGTAAAAATAAACTTGAAATAAAAAACTTTAAAAATAAAGATTCATTCCGATAATTATTTTTTTGTTGAGGAATTATCGAGTGCCCACCAAACCATTTTCTCTCGGCTGAAAGCTGGCAAGCAGAGAAAGGGCGATCGCATTCGAATCGATATTATTTAGCACCTTTAACTCTGGAAAGTCATTAATGTCGACCCGGCCTTCAATAGATATAAACGGTTTTTGGGTGCTGCCAGCTACCGCATCAGTGGCATACCAACGAAAACGTGTAGCGGTTGGGCTATACACATCACCACTTAAAAACAGCTTTCCAGTGCGCCCCCCAAAGTTAAAATAGTCACTGGCGAATAATGATAGTGCACCTAACTTGCTGGAAATTTCATCATGTAGCTCAGTGTGTTGATCTCTGGCATAGGCTTGAATATAAAACTGGAAAAAAGTTTTTTCTCTAAAGCGATAAATAACGCGTAAATACTCATCTTCAGCAGCCCGGGCGGTATTGAAAGTAATGTCTTTGGTTAAGCAAACACCTAGCTGGTTATGCGGCCAGGGAAGGTGCTTGTATAAGCTGACTACTCCTGGGATCAGTTCAAGAAAACGATCATAGAAAGGTTTGTAGTAAGGCGTATGTTTGCGGTTGTAAATGGTTTTTGATGATTTTCCAATTAGGCCAACACTTTTACTTATTGAAGGAAAGTCTTTGTAAACATAAGTAGATAGCATATCTGTAGGGTCTGATTCAGGTTTATATAAAAAGTGTGAAGAAGTGATTTGATAGTTCTCTCCAGCTTTTTTGTATGCAAGCGAGGGCTTCCTGTCGGCTATTTTTTCGAATTTTTTTTCAACCCAGTCTATCCACTGAATTTGCCTAGTGTCCCCCTCAAAAAAACCTGGAAATTGAGCTGTTTTAGATTGTTGTTTAACAAATGAACCGAGCAAATTGTGACTTCCAAAGGTCATATCAGTTAATTCGTAGCCTTTTGGCATATCCATTTGATAACGGCCAATACAAACTGGCTCAAAAATATTGGGTCCTAGTATTTCATCAATCATTGCAGTGCGAGTGCTGCCAATAATACTGCAAGCTGAAAGTAAAGCAGCTGAGAGAAGAAAAATTAAACGAATCATTTAGTACCCACCAAGCCATTTTCTCTTGGTCGAAGGCTGCTGAGAATCGCCAATGCAATTGCATCTGAATCAATATTATTCATGTTCCGATATTCCGGAAAATCGTTAATATCCACTCGACCTTCAATTGAAATATATGGGTTTCGCGTGCTGCCCGCTTTAGCGTCGGTGGCGTACCAGCGGAAACGAGTTGCTTCAGGGTTATAGCGATCACTGCTTAAAAATAGCTTTCCCGCGTGGCCACCAAAAGTAAAATAATCACTGGCGAACATAGATAGTAAACCTAGCTTTCGCGAAATGTCGTCTTGTAATTCACCATAACTACCAGCGGGATATGCATCAAAATAGAATTGAAAGAAAGTTTTTTGACCGTAGCGATATATTACTCGTAAATATTCATCATCTGCGGCTTTGGCGGTATTAAAAGTAATGTTTTTATCCAAACAGACGCCGAGTTGGTTATGTGGCCAAGGTTGGTGTTTGTAGAGATCGGACGCTTGGTAAATTCTATCAAAAAATCTTCGGTAATGAGGCTTGTAGTTGGTTATTTCACTACGAACATAGGTTGTTTTGACAGAGCGGCCTTTTAGAGAAATGGCAGAGTTCAAATGTTTAAAGTCTTTGAATATATAAGTTTCAAGCATATCTGCTGTATGCCGTTCATCCTGAGACAAAAAATTTGTTGCCAAAGCATGACGTCCAGATTCCTTCCGGTTTATAATATATTCAGCCTTACGCCCCCTTCTTTTATCAACTTCTTTTTGAACCCATTTTTCCCACTTTGATTCACGGTCAACCCCTTCAAAATAACCGCCGTACTGGCTCTCTTTCGATCTGTTAGAAACAAAGCTCCCAACTAAATCAAAGCTTCTGAATGTCCCATCGACAACCGTCGTACCTTTTGGCATATCCATTTGATATCGGCCAATACACATTGGTTTAAAAATATTGGGTCCTGGTATGTCATCAATCATTGCAGTGCGAGTGCTACCAATAAAACTGCAAGCTGAAAGTACAGCGGTTGAAATAATAAAAATAAAACGAATCACTTGGTACCCACCAAACCATTTTCTCTCGGCTGAAAGCTGGCAAGCAGAGAAAGGGCGATCGCATTCGAATCGATATTATTTAGCCCCTTTAACTCTGGAAAGTCATTAACATCGACCCGGCCTTCAATAGATATAAATGGTTTTTGGGTGCTACCAGCTACTGCATCAGTGGCATACCAACGAAAACGTGTAGCGGTTGGGCTATACACATCACCACTTAAAAACAGCTTTCCAGTGCGCCCCCCAAAGTTAAAATAGTCACTGGCGAATAATGATAGTGCACCTAACTTGCTGGAAATTTCATCATGTAGCTCAGTGTGTTGATCTCTGGCATAGGCTTGAATATAAAACTGGAAAAAAGTTTTTTCTCTAAAGCGATAAATGACTCGTAAATACTCATCCTCGGCAGCGCGGGCGGTATTGAAAGTAATGTCTTTGGTCAGACAAACGCCAAGCTGGTTATGCGGCCAGGGAAGGTGCTTGTAGCGTTGGGCTATAGATGGAAGGGGCTGTAAGAATTTTTCAAGTAAATATGAATAATCTCCATGCTTACTTTTAGTAAAGTTGGTTTTGCTGGAAGTAGCTTCAAAACCCAAGGCCAATTTTACTTGAGGGAAGTCTTTATATAAGAAAATATCGACCATGTGAGTTGGTTTTAAATCATCTTCTGATGATTTAAATAACAAATGTATTGCTCTTAATAATGTATCTTGCTCACCTGTTTGGTGAATATATTTTGCTCCATGTTCTGCGTCAGATTTTCGTTTATGCTCTATTTCATCTAACCAGTTTTTCTGTCTATTTTGGCCGCTTAAAGGCTTGGAAAAATTGGTTTTTAAAAAATGTGACTGAAAGGTTCCATCTGTAAGCTTGGTCCCTTTTGGCATATCCATTTGATAACGGCCAATACAAACTGGCTCAAAAATATCAGGGATTTCTGGTGTATCAATCATAGCGGTACGGGTGCTCCCAATCAGGCTGCAGCTGGCGAGGAAGGTAAAAGCAGAAATAGTAAGTGCGAGAAAGACTTTCATATAAACTCCGCTTGACCGTGATCATGGTTAAAGGATTCACCAACAAAGTCAGTAATTGCTGTTTTGATATGAGCGCGCACCGTTTCTGAATTAAAAAATAGCTGATGGTCCTGTGGATCATCGGTATCGTAATAACCCCAGGTTTTTAAAGTAAGCTCATCAGTTAATGCTATTGGGATATGTTGGATAATATTCTCAGATAAAATATTAGAGCCAGCGCCGCGATGGACTGTACCATCACCCGGCGCATCAGGTTTGGCTATATCAAAGGCAATGCTATTGACATTGGGTCTATGAGCTTTTTCATCACCACCTAGGCTGGATCTATGGCGGTAATACACCATCTCCTTATGATATTGTTTACCCGTTTGTTCATTGGCTAGCTTTAGTTTTCCGGAAGCGGTAAAAATATCTTGGTAGTCATCATCGACCACTTGCCAGCTTTTAACATCACCTTTTGGAAAGTGCTTGCATTGCCATTGAATTCGATCATAACTTTTAAAATCAATATCGATATCATGGTTGTACATCAGCAATGTTTTCGGATGGAAGTTATCCGCTAGAGTTTGGTGGAATTTTTTGATTTTCTTAATTCTTTCAAAATGGAATCTCTGGTGGTCAGAGTAATCATTAGTGTGATCTTTATTTTCTGGGGCTAGCAAGCGAGCCTCAATAAAGCTATACCACTTTTCAGTATCTTTATAAAAATCAAATATTTTTTCGCCGGGGTATTGTTCAGTAATGGATATTTCTTCGCCAGCTTCTGATTTTACGCTGAGCCAGTCTTTTTGTTTGTCGACGGTTTGATAATACTGATTGGGCAGCAATTCCAGCCCGCCCTGACAAAAACCCAAAACAGCAGACACCTCGGCACCATTAATTCCAAGGAAGATACCTGCTGCGCCATCATAACCACGATGAGCGTTGGCGTAGGTTGCAGGGCTACCGTGGGTTGGCATGGCTCCGTGAATCACCAGATCCATCGGTGAAAAAAGCTGTGTGGCGGCATAGCGGGCAACATAGCCGCCCATGGAGTGAGTGATAACAATGACTTTAACTTGTTCAGGCGCTAGCTCAGCTTCGGCTGCCAGTTCTGATCTGAATCGCAGAATTTCTTGATCAAGGTGATCGGCTGATACCTCATTGCTTAGCATCCAGTTATAACCCACGGCATAGGTTTTAACTTGATAGCCTCGGCATTTTCTCAGAATTTCCGGGGTAACTTCTCGCTCAATAAAAAGCAAAAAATTGCCATAACTTTCCCATGATACTGTTCCCCATCCACGATTTTTATAATCACCAGCCAGGACGGGTGGAATTTTAGTGTGCCAGGTGAAATAGGAAATATCGCCTTGGTCAACTTTGAGTAAATCATCTTTTCGGTCGTATGCGCCCTGTTTTTCGGGGTTGACCAGTAATTGTTTTCGTTCGGCAGCGTTGCTGAGCCAGAAGTTGGCCAGATCATAAACCAGCCGGCTTTTCCTGCCGATTTGCATCACTGTCTCAACCGTAGCTGTTATCGCAGGCATGGTACTGTACTTATGCAAATACATTGCACCGACACCTAATCCAGCGGTGCCTTTCTTTAAAAAGTTGGCTTTTTCTGATTTAAAGGCTTCTTTGGCATCTTCCAGTACTTGCTTGTTTTGTTGCTTTAACTCACGCATGGGGGCACTCAGGTGAATACCTGCACCCACGCCCGGGTCCCACACCACATCACCAGATGCTTTATTCTTCAACCGGCTACCCATAATTCCAGGTACAAAAACGACTGCGATAGCGCCGGCTTTGCATTTACAGCCTTCAATTGTACACATTGCCATTGGCAGATTTTCCGTGTCGTCCTTGACCCGAATACTTTAGCTGGCAATAAAAAGGTTTGGCTATAGCCAATGTCTGATAAGTGTGTGAGATATTTGCTTGATTTGCAGATAGTAGAAAGCTGAAGAGGGGTAATCAGTTGATAACAATGCTCGGGATGATTGAGGTCAGATATAAACAAGGCCCGATTATATGCCGAGCCTAGAATCTATTAAACAAGCTGACGGTTTGGATTGGTTCTAAGAACGTATTTAAAATCTATTTTTACAAGCAAGCAATTTAAGCGTTCGTTCATATAAAACAATTGTTTGCAGGCGCGCCACCATCCTTGGTAATCCGTATTTTATTAATGAAAACCAATTGGTTTTCGTAGCCTGGGTAGGCCTGTAGGCGCACCCGGGCTTATGCGCAATATCTGTTAAATAGCTCAAGGTGCAGAAACAAAACCGGATCGCGAAAATCGTGCTATTGAATCTATTGACCAGCAATGCCGCAAATTCAAGAACAGCAGCGGCCAGAAAGTCGCGGCATAATTTAAAGCACACTTTGCACTAACATTCTTAGGCCAGTGATGAGCAAAACAACTGCGAAGATTTTTTTCAGTTTTGCTGCATCTAATTTAGATGCCAGAGATGCGCCTACTGGTGCGAATAATACGGTGAGGGGTACGATACAAATAAAACCGATCAGGTTAATTAAACCGAAGGTACCGGCGGGTGCATCGGTTGGAGTACTTCCCATAATCAGCATGGTGAGCGCGCCAGGCAGCGAAATGATTAATCCGATGGCTGCAGCGGTGCCAACTGCTTTATAGGCCGGGTAGTTATATAAAGTCAGTAGTGGTACAGAGATCGTGCCGCCGCCAATGCCTACCATCGAGCTGAAAAAACCAATTGATGTTCCCATTACTCCTTGTCCTGCTTTACCCGGCAATTGTTGGAGCAGCGCAGATTTTCCGGTTCTCAGCAGCATATTCAACGCAGATAGGGTTGCTATGACGCCAAACAGTAATGTAAGCCAGCTGCCATTAATACGTGTTACGAGCCAGCTACCGGCTAATACGCCAATAAAAATAAATGCAGTCCAGCGTTTTAAAAGGTCAAAATCCACATTGCCTTTTTTGTGGTGTGAACGAATCGAACTGATCGATGTTGGCACGATGGTAGCGAGTGAAGTGGCCGTCGCTACCAGCATTGCAGATTCTGCAGATACACCAAAACTTTGAAATAAGAAAAACAACACAGGCACTATGACGATACCACCGCCAACACCGAGTAGCCCGGCTAAAACTCCGGCGAATATGCCGGTTGTAACCAGTGCCAAAAAGGTAGAAATATGGTTTGTTATAAATTCAATAATGCTCATTAACTAATTTTCCATTTTAGCTATTGGTTTTTCTGCCGGAAAATGATTAGGAAGAGAGTTCTTTCCTGATAATTTCTGCACCCGCTTGCAAGGCATTGAGCTTGCCTCTTGCTACGCTGCGCGAAAGCGGTGCCATGCCACAGTTAGTGCAGGGGTAGAGTTTATCGGCATCTACATATTTCAGGGCTTCTCTGAGTGTGGCAGCGACTTCTTCTGCTGTTTCAATGGTATCGCTTGCCACATCAATAGCGCCAACCATGACTTTTTTGCCACGAATAAGCTCAAGTAGTTCGATGGGTACTTGAGAGTTATGACATTCCAGTGAAATGATATCTATATTAGATTGCTGCAGTTTTGGAAATACTTCTTCGTATTGTCGCCACTCAGATCCCAGTGTTTTTTTCCAATCGGTATTGGCCTGAATGCCATAGCCATAGCAAATATGTACTACAGTTTCGCATTGAAGCCCCTCAATGGCTCTTTCTAAGCAAGCAATTCCCCATTCGTTGACTTCATCAAAAAAAACATTAAATGCAGGCTCATCAAATTGAATAATATCTACGCCAGCGGCTTCTAATTCTTTGGCTTCCTGGTTAAGCGCTTTGGCAAATTCCCAGGCAAGCGTTTTACGGTTTTTATAATGGTCATCATAAAGGGTATCGACCATGGTCATTGGGCCAGGTAGTGCCCATTTAATCGGCTGATCAGTTTGCTCACGCAGAAACCTGGCATCTTCAACAAATACCGGGTGAGGGCGACTGATAGGCCCAACAACGGTCGGTACGCTAGCGTCATAACGGTCACGGATTTTTACCGTTTTACGTTTTTCAAAATCAACGCCATCAAGATGTTCAATGAAGGTGGTTACAAAGTGTTGGCGCGTTTGCTCGCCATCACTCACAATATCAACCCCAGCCAGATTTTGTTCCTGTAAAGCAACGCGCAATGCATCTTTCTTGCCGTCAATTAATGCCTGGTCTTGTAATTTCCAGGGTGACCAAAGTTTTTCAGGTTCTGCGAGCCATGAGGGTTTGGGCAGGCTGCCAGCAGTAGAGATAGGTAATATTTTTTTCATAATTAATTTTCGTATATTTTATAGTGAATGACTAAGCGTGGTTTTCAGACCATTGCCCAAGAATTGATTGATAAGGCTTAATGAAATATTCCTCAGCAAACTTGCCTTGTTTAATTGCTAGCTGGCTGCGCTCTTCTCGATCATAAACAATTTGCGTCAGTGAATGATCGGAATGCTTCAAATTAGGTTGGTAGAGGTTGCCAGCAACCGAATTCGCATTGTAAATTTCAGGGCGATAGATTTTCTGAAAAGTTTCCATAGTGCTGATAGTGCTGATCAGTTCAAGGTTGCTGTAGTCACCCAGCAAGTCGCCAAAAAAGTAAAAGGCTAAAGGAGCAGCACTATTTAACGGCATAAAGTAACGCACTTCAAAGCCCATTTTTTTAAAGTATTGCTCGGTCAAAGATGTTTCATTCGGCAGGTATTCAACGCCTAATACCGGGTGCTGATTTTCAGTTCGCTGGTAGGTTTTGCTATCTGAAACACTTAGGCACACTACCGGCTGCTTATTAAAATTTTCTTTATAAACATCAGAGTTAAGAAAATCTTTAAACAGCCTTCCATGCAGATCGCCAAAATTATCTGGAATACTAAATTCAGATTGACCCTTGTTATGATTACGCAATACGATGCTAAAATCATAATCGCGCACATAAGAAGAAAAATTATTGCCCACAATACCTTCAATCTGCTGGTTGGTTTTGTGGTCAATAATATTGGTTTTTAATATTTCAATTGATGGAAAGTGTTGGCCGTTGCCTTCGATATCGATATCAACAGAAATAATTTCCAATTTAACAGAATAACGATCGCCTTTTAAATTATCCCAGTTAGCTAAAGCATTAAAGCGGCTGTTGACCATAGCTAAAGTATTGCGCAAGTTAGCCTGACGGCTTTCGCCTCTAGCTAAATTAGCAAAATTGGTGGTAGCTCGCGTGCTATCTGATGGATGATAATTCTCATCGAACAAAATGCGTTTAATTCTGAATGTAAAGCCTTTACTCATTGTGATCTTGTATCCTGTTCTTTGGGAGGGGGGGGGCTCTTTTGGGCTTTTAATATGTCTTTTCTGAAGAAAGGCAGACAAGTCTCAGCTATGACCATTCAGTAATGTCAGGCGAGCAGAAAAAGTACAAGGCAATTTATACTTGGATTGTTATATGAAGAAAATTGATTTGATCTCATAGATCAATGAGAATTTGTAATGGATTGTTTTGCTAGGTTGGATAAGTTGAGCGAAACCCAATGATTTTTACCACAGGGAATGGAAAAATTATTGGCCTCGCCCAGCCTGCGAGCGGCCCAAGCACGCCCGACCTATAGGTATTAATTGTTATGTAAATGTTCTTACCAGACAATGCCCCAAGACACCGATATTGTTGGGTGCGCCTTAAGGCTTACTCAACCTACTTTAGTTCGGCATTAATCGAATATCAGATTTTATTAATGGAAACCAGTCGATTTTGGTAGCCTAGGTAAGTCTGTAGGCGCACCCGGGTTTATATGCGCAATATCTGTTCAATAGTGCAGGCATAAATGCAACGATTAATGCATAGCTACGCGCAATTTTTCTGAACAGTCATTCAAGTTTATTGATTATTGGTCATCACGGGCGCGTTATAATTGTTTGCTAATTCGATGAATGCCTTGAGGTATTCAGTGTCTGCATCGCTTTCACGGGTGCCTAAATAAATTTGTTTGGCAATGCCGGTTTCGCCAAGGCCTACCACAGCCAAGGGTAATTTTGTGCAGTATTCTTCTGCCAGCCAACGTGGCAGGGCGGCTACACCACGGTTACTGGCGACCATTTGCAGCATAATATCGGTGGCTTCACTGGTTTTATGCTGCTTGGGGTTTACACCTGCCGGGTTAAGGAACCGGGTGTAAATATCTAGCCGGTCGGTGGCAACAGGGTAGGTAAGTAAAACCTCATCACGCAGGTCCTCTGCCCGAGCATATTGGCGGGTGGCTAAAGGGTGGTGGTCAGGCACAACCAGCACTTGCTCATAGTCAAATACAGGTACAAAGCAAAGGCCGCTTTTATAGAACGGATCTGGTGTGACCAGCAGGTCGATATCGTAATCTAGTAATGCGCCCACGCCGCCGAACTGAAATTTTTGTTTAACATCGACGTCCACATCTGGCCAGCTATCTAAAAAGGGAGAAACAATCTTTAACAGCCATTGATAACAGGGGTGGCACTCCATACCAATGCGTAAAGTACCGCGCTCACCTTGAGTAATCTGTTTCAGCTTTTCTTCGCCATGGTCCAATACGGGCAGCACCCGATTGGCAATATTCAGTAGATAGCGCCCGGCTTGGGTCAGTCGTAAACTGCGCCCTTCACGTAACCAGATTTCACTACCCAGATTATCTTCCAGCTTTCGAATGGTATGACTCAGCGCGGATTGCGTCACGCATAGCTTTTTTGCTGCAGCGGTAAGAGAGCCGTATTGTTCAACGGCATGGACAATTCTGAGGTGGATGCGCTCAATCATGCTAATCCAGAAGAGGAATCATTGACGGCTGAAAATATACACATTTCATGTATCTTTCAACTGATTCAAATTTTATTAGTTGAGGCGGATGGCAATTTTCTGCTAAACCGGCTGAGTATATTTCCCTCGTTGTTTTTACAAGCTTTCGCTGGCAGAGGATTAAAGTAATTGTCATCAATCAGTTTGTGCGTGCCATTTTTCTTTAGCTACATTGAGACTGCCTTACTGTGTTTCTTTTTTGGTTTTTTATCTGGCTTTATCTTGATTGATTTTTCGTATTCTGATTGCGCATAAAGCGATTAAACGAATCATTTAGTGCCCACCAAGCCATTTTCTCTTGGTCGAAGGCTGCTGAGAATCGCAATTAATATTTTATCAGCATCTATATTGCGCAAGTCTTTATATTCCGGAAAATCATTTAAGTCGACCGAACCTTCAATTGAGATAAATGGATTGCGAGTGCTGCCCGCTTTAGCGTCGGTGGCATACCAACGAAAATTACTGGCGCTAGGACTATAGGCGTGATCACTGACAAATAAACGCCCGCTATGCCCGCCAAAGTTAAATGCCGAACTAGCGAAAATTGATAATAACCCGGTTTTTCGGCTTAAATCCTTTCGCAACCGATCATGCTGGTCTTTTGGATAGCTGATGAAAGTAAATTCAAAATAACTGGCTTCACCAAACTGATACATTACAGAATAAACTTCATCGTCAGCAGCCTTTGCTGTGTTGAATACAATATTTTCATCCAAGCAAACGCCGAGCTGGTTATGCGGCCAAGGTTGGTGTTTATATAGAGATAAAACATCAGGAATCGGCGCAATTAATTGATCCAACTTGTTTTGATATGCCCCTTCGACATGACGAAACTAGGTTCTTTCATTCGCGGCGAGTAAAAAACCTAGCCCTAGCTCAATATTAGGGAAGTCACGATAAGCCAAGGTTTCAGTCATATCGGTTGGGTCGGGGTTGTTATCTGGGCCGGTTAAGATCCACTTCAAAGTGGTAATATGGGATAAGTCATTCTTGCTATTTCTAATAATGCTAGCAGGAGAAGAGTGCCCAGACTTCTGTTTTTCCACGTATGTTAGCCAATTTTGGTAGCGATTTTTGCCACTAAAAGTTTGGCTTTTTTTTAGTTTTGGGTCATCGAATAAAGTTCGTAAATCATACGATTTAAATTGACCATCGACCAAGGTGGCGTTGTTAGGGAGGTCGACTTGATAGCGACCAATGCAAACGGTTTTAAAAATATTTTGAATAGGCAATTCGTCAATCATATTGGTCCTTAGGCTCCCTATAACTGTGCAGCTAGACAATAAAGTAATAAATATTAAAGTGATGGCAATGATTTTTTTCATGCGATAAATTTCTTGTTGTGATTGGCCTGAAAGTTGGTTTTGGCAAAATCTAGCAACAGCTGTTTTACATGAGAGCGAACCGTTTCAGAGTCAAAAAAAGACTCACTCCGGTGATTGTTTTTTTATTGAGGAATTATCGAGTACCCACCAAACCATTTTCTCTCGGCTGAAAGCTGGCAAGCAGAGAAAGGGCGATCGCATTCGAATCGATATTATTTAGCCCCTTTAGCTCTGGAAAGTCATTAATGTCGACCCGGCCTTCAATAGATATAAACGGTTTTTGGGTGCTGCCAGCTACTGCATCAGTGGCATACCAACGAAAACGTGTAGCGGTTGGGCTATACACATCACCGCTTAAAAACAGCTTTCCAGTGCGTCCTCCAAAGTTAAAATAGTCACTGGCGAACAATGATAACGCACCTAACTTGCTGGAAATTTCATCATGTAGCTCAGTGTGTTGATCTCTGGCATAGGCCTGAATATAAAACTGGAAAAAAGTTTTTTCTCTAAAGCGATAAATAACGCGTAAATACTCATCCTCAGCAGCGCGGGCGGTATTGAAAGTAATGTCTTTGGTCAGACAAACGCCAAGCTGGTTATGTGGCCAGGGAAGGTGCTTGTATAAGCTGACTACTCCTGGGATCGGTTCAAGAAAACGATCATAGAAATGTTTGTAGTAAGGTGTTTCTTTTCTGATATAGATTGTTTCGTCTTCGCTGCCTATTAATCCAATACCTTGCTTTAAAGTTGGTAGGTCTTTGTATATATAAGTTGATAGCATATCGACAGGATCAGTTTTTTCATCCATGACAAAGTGTGTTGATATGATTTGATATCCATTTTCTTTTTTTTCATAAACAAAACTTGGTTTCCAATAATCATATTCTTTGGTTTTGTTGTGAACCCACCTTTTCCAATTTTCAACTCGGTACTGACCAAACAAAAGGCCGCTATGTTGACTGGTTTTTGACGTTTCCTCGATGAATGACCCCAATAAATTGTGGCTTTTAAACGTCATATCAGCTAACTCATATCCCTTTGGAAGATCCATTTGATAGCGGCCAATACAAACTGGCTCAAAAATATTGGGTTCTAGTATTTCATCAATCATTGCAGTGCGAGTGCTGCCAATAATACTGCAAGCTGAAAGTAAAGCAGCTGAGAGAAGAAAAATTAAACGAATCATTTAGTACCCACCAAGCCATTTTCTCTTGGTCGAAGGCTGCTGAGAATCGCCAATGCAATTGCATCTGAATCAATATTATTCATGTTCCGATATTCCGGAAAATCGTTAATATCCACTCGACCTTCAATTGAAATATATGGGTTGCGTGTGCTGCCTGCTTTAGCATCGGTGGCGTACCAGCGGAAGCGAGTTGCTTCAGGGTTATAACGATCACCGCTTAAAAACAGCTTTCCAGTGTGGCCACCAAAGGTGAAATAATCGCTGGCGAACATAGATAATAAACCGAGTTTTTGTGAAATATATTCTTGTAATTCACTATAACTACCGGCGGGGTATGCATCAAAATAGAATTGAAAGAAAGTTTTTTGGCCGTAGCGGTAAATCACTCGTAAATATTCATCATCTGCGGCTTTGACGGTATTAAAAGTAATGTTTTTATCCAGACAGACACCGAGTTGGTTATGTGGCCAAGGTTGGTGTTTGTAAAGACTGGTTACTTCAGGGATTGGTTTTAAAAATCTTTGATAATATGGTTTGTAATCCTTGTATTTACTATGGAAATAAATAGTTTTAGTCGGGTCAGCTTTAAGGCCGACGCTAAGCTTAAGGCTCGGAAAATCTTTTTTAATATATGTCTCAATCATATCCGATGGTTTCGTTTCTGGCCGAAAAACCACATGAGTTGATAAAATCCGATAATCGTTGCCATTCTTGTCGATAATATAATTAAAGTTATTTCCATGGTTTTCTTTTGAATTTTTGGAAACCCAATCTGTCCATTTCTGATGTCGGCTGTTTCCTGAAAATAAACCTCCGTACTCTCCATCTTCTGAGCTATTTTGAGTAAATTTTCCTTTTAAATCAAAACTTCTAAAAACCAAGTCAGAAACAATAGTTCCTTTTGGCATATCCATCTGATAACGACCAATACACATTGGCTCAAAAATATCGGGTCCTGGTATTTCATCAATCATTGCAGTGCGAGTGCTCCCTATCAAGCTACAGTTGGTGAGAAAAATACAACTAAATAAAATGAGAAAAATTATATTTTTCATATGAATTCCGGAGGTTGATGTGCTTGTGTAAAACATTCAGCAACAAAGTCATTAATCTGACTTTGCACATGCTCGCGCACGGTTTGAGAATTAAAAAAAGCTTGGTGTTCTTGCGGGTCATCAGAATAATAGCCACTTTTTCTTAGGCTTATTTCTTCTACTTCAGCAATCGGAATAAACGCTTTTATGTTGTCGCTACTTACTTGGCTGCCGGCGCCTCTGTGTACTGTCCCATCTCCTGCAGCATTAGGTGGCTCAATATTAAATTCAATGCCAGCGGTGTAGGGTTTGTTAGGTTTGCTATCGCCACCAAAACTTTTTTGATGGCGATAATAAGCTATTTCTTTGTGATATTGTTTTCCATCGGCTTCGTTGGTGAGTTCAAGCTTGCCGCTCGCGGTAAAAATTTCATGGTAATCATCATCAACCACTTGCCATTTTTTAATATTGTCTTGCGGGAAATGCGTACTTTTCCAAACTACTTTGTCGTAACTTGGATGGTTCAGCTTTATATCGAAGTTGTATAAAAGTACAGTTTCCGAATGAAAATCATTTCCGAGGTTTTTGTGGAAATTTTTTATTTTATCAATTCTTTTTGTATATCTCGCTATATAATATTCTAATTTCTCAGGCGTCTCTTTTACTAACTCAGGCGCAAGCAACCTTGTTTCTATAAAGCTATACCATTTTTCAGTATCTTTATAAAAATCATAAATTTTCATTCCTGAATACTGACGGGTTAAGTCGATGGTTTCGCCATTTTGATTTTTAGCATAAAGCCAACTGTGCTCACCATCTACTCGTTTGTATAAATGGTTGGGCAATAACTCCAACCCGCCCTGGCAAAAACCCAAAATAGCAGATACTTCTGCACCATTAATTCCAAGGAAGATACCTGCTGGGCTACCATAACCATGGTGAGCGTTGGCATAGGTAGCAGGGCTGCCGTGGGTGGGCATGGCACCGTGAATGACTAAGTCAATTGGCGTGTGTAATTGAGTGGCAGCATAGCGCGTTACATATCCGCCCATGGAATGGCTAATGACGATGACTTTTACTTGCTCAGATTGTAAATTTGTTTCTAATGCCAGCGCATTTCTAAACTGGGTAATTTGAGCATCAAGGTGTATTGCTGATTTTTCATTGCTTTGCATCCAGTTATATCCGCATGCATAGGTTTTAACCGTGTAACCTTTTTTATCTGCATGAATTTCTGGAGCGACTTCTGTTTCTAAAAAACGTAAAAAATTACCGTAGCTTTCCCAAGAAACTGTACCCCAACCGCGGTTGGCATAGTCGGAATAATCAAAGCTAGGGATTTTTGTGTATAGATTAAAATAGCTCCAATCACCTTGATCAACATCCAGTAAATCATCCACCCGATCATAGGCATCATTTTTTTCTGAGTTGACTAAAATCTGCTTTCGTTCTGCTGCATTGCTGAGCCAAAAATTGGCTAGATCATAAATTAATCGGCTTTTACGGGCTGTCTGCAGCACCCCTTCAATACTCAATTTAACGACTGGTTCTAAGGAATATTTGTACAGCAGCAGTTGAGTGTTGGCGCCAGCAGCAAGTCCTTTTTCAGCCATGCTGCGCTTATCAGATGCCAGAACTTCTTTGAAGTGAGCTTGAAATTTTTTCTTCTGGCGGCGCATCTCACGCATGGGGGCACTCAGATGAATCCCTGCACCCACGCCTGGGTCCCACACCACATCACCAGATGCTTTATTCTTCAACCGGCTGCCCATTATCCCGGGCACAAAAACCACGGCAATCGCACCGGTTTTACACTTGCAGCCTTCAATTGTACAAATTGCCATTGGCAGGTTTTCCGTGTCGTCCTTGACCCGAATACTTTATCTGGCAATAAAAAGGTTTGGCTATAGCCAATGTCTGATAAGTGTGTGAGATATTTGCTTGATTTGCAGGTGGTAGAAAGTTGAGGGGAGGTAATAGGTTGATCACAAAGGTTAGAGCGATAAAGGCCCAGCGAAAGCTAGGCCCTGATTGTATTAGGTAAGTTGACGCGTTGGATTGGTTCTAACGTGAGTTAAATACAGCGGTAGGCCGACCAGCAAGAAACCGCCAACCAGATTACCTAATGCGGTTGGTAATTCGTTCCAAAGTAAATAATCCATTACGGTAAAATCACCACCCATAATCATTGAAAATGGGAACAAAAACATATTAACAATTGAATGCTCAAAGCCCATAAAGAAGAACAGCATTACCGGCATCCACATAGCCATCATTTTGCTACCGGCAGAAGTAGAAATCATTGCACCGACCACACCCATTGAAACCATCCAATTGCACAGCATGCCACGAACAAAAATAGTTAACCAACCAGCAAGGCCATGTTCTTGATAACCCAGTGTGCGCGACTCACCAATCGCTGAAACCTTAGCTGCTATTGCACCACCATCAATGCTGTAGCCGTAAGTTAAAATAAAGGACATTAAAAAAGCAGTGACTAATGCACCTGCAAAGTTACCCAAGAATACTAAACCCCAGTTTCTTAAAACTTGGCCAATGGTAACGCCAGGGCGTTTATCTAACCATGCAAGAGGCACTAATGTGAATACACCGGTTAACAAATCAAACTTCATTAAATAGAGCATGATAAAACCAACCGGAAACAATATCGCTCCAAGAATTGGCATGCCGGTTTTAATCGCTACGGTAATTGCAAAAATGGCAGCTAAACCAAGAATGGCACCGGCCATAAATGCTCGGATAATAGTATCGCGGGTCGACATATATACTTTAGATTCACCAGAATCGACCATTTTGGTAACAAATTCACTCGGTTCGATATAAGCCATAGCTACTTTCTCTTATTTTTATTAATGCGCTAATGGGGGATGTAGCAGGAGTTATGCCAGAGAGGTTTTCTATAAAGCATTTTGATTGAATAGTCGTTTTTTGTAACTAATTGGAACCGAGGAGTGGTACTGGCTGTTTTTTAGAAGATGCGCCTGCACTACCGTGGGTAGTGCAGGCTGGATTAAGCGTTAAGTTGGTGCAGAGTACATTTAAATAAATTTAATTATCAGGAGACATGGAAGGACAGGCATGCCAGCAACGGTTTTCACAATCATGCCAGCAGTCAGTGTGTTCATCTCTTGCCATAGGCTCATTAAATAAGCTTTGGTACATATCTTGGCAGCTATAAAAAGAAGTCTTGAGATCAGTTGCATCTTCATCGCCTCGCATGCCGAAATATGGATAATGATGCATGTAGTGGCCAAAAACTTCATCACAATGTTGCACGTAAGCACGAGTATCTAAAATATGAAAATGCCAGAACTGGTCCATGATTTTATTGGGTACGATACCCTTGCCAAACTTTAGGCACATTGTCAGGTAGCGCTTATATTCAAGTTCGGCACTTTCGCATTGGTTAAGATCCCAATCAAGGCCTTCGTCTTGCTCTTGTAATTTCATTTTAATCATTGAAAAATCTAGCGCAGCAATTTTTTGATGGACGCCTTTCGCAATAAGTTCTTGAATTCGAATGTTTGATATCTTAGCAGGTAAAACCAGTTTTTTTGCCAAATGGATGGTAGCAGTTTGCATGGTAAACTCCTCAATTTATCAAATAGCTTTAAGCCAGTGTCGTGTTAAATGTCGCTCCTTGTTGCCTTCAATTGCAGTTCTTCCATGTAGCATTCGTCGGTTATTAATGACTAATAACTGCCCAGGTTGTAGCTTGAATTTAATAGGTTTAGAAATTTTTATTAGCTGGGTGAGTTTTTTAACAGCAGGATGAGATCGATCTTGTTCATTAACCAACCAAAATGAAAAGTAAATGTTGAATAGTTTACTTTCAGTTTGAGTAATTAATGGGTGAGTGCTTTTATCCTGGTCAAAAACCTTGTGCTCGTACAGGTCAATTTGTTTTAGTGCATCAAGCTCATCGTCGGAAAACCGTTTAATGATTGATGTTGTGTCTAGCAACAGAGTATGTCCGCCAACTGAAGTCTGTTGATGGCATTGCCAGGCGATATAGTCGATGGCGTGATGGTCAGTATGTAAAGGTAATGCTCGGTCTGAGGTGACTAGATTTTTTGAACCGAAGTTTACCTTCACTTCTGTAGTGAAAAGTATCTTTCCAAGTTGTTTGATTGTTTCCTTGGCAAGTAATAAATCACTCGATGAGAATAATTTATAACCATAGGTTTCAATTTTATTGATTGCTTGAGTGGTATTTGATAGGGCTTGGCTTTTCATTGGAAAACTCCTAGAAATTATTAGGAAGTTTTAGTTGTTATTTTTCTTAAGATAAAGGGTTAAATAAACGTATAAAGTATTTCTACCCGCTAGGGGGGAAGAATTTCCCTTCAAGTTGTTGGTAGTGCTGGTCAGTGGTTTGTTGTAGTAATTCCAGTTCCTGCCAGAAATTTTCTGTTTTGGATTCATCTATCGGTAGCATAGCGTGCCACCGGGTACTGAAGGCTCTCAGTGCACCATTAACAAATGGCTCAACAAAGAAAAAAAACTCCTTATGATGAACGTTGCTTGATAATTCCCGAAATGTAGAAAATAGCGAGTAAACACTGGCCAATGCAGTTTCGGGCTGCCCTATGCGGTTTGATGAAGTCTCTTTGGACACTCGAGTCTTCAATTCGACAAGCCAGTGCCAAGCTGCTGACTGATTAAGAGCGAAATGTTTGTCAAGCGGTTGGTTGCAATAAGTAGCTAGCGCAAAGCGCCATAATGCCGTAATTCGCTCTAGCGCATTTGAAGGCTTGTCAGTCATTTTTTTTACGCAGTCATAATATTTTTCGCAATCACTATCTGTAGCTTCCTGATAAATAAAATCACGGTAATATTTTAAGGAAAATTTTCTTAAAGAAATATGGTTGGCATTCAATATTTCTTTAAGATTTTCCAGCCGCTTGTCTGCAAGTTCTCTTACGGTTAACGCCATTTTTAAACTCCTTGGGGAAATACTTCACCACACACTTCCCCAGACACCAGAATCGACTTAAGATATTTTCGAGGGACTGTATTTAATAAATATTGAGGCCCTCATGTCAAAGAAACTAACCCCGCAAGATAACCACGCCAATCAGCTGAATGCCAATAAGGGAGTGCCAGGACAAAACCCGCAACGTGCGAAAGCAATGGGGAATAATGGTAAGCAACTGAACCCGAATCAGAAAGCTGCTGGTACAAAAAAATAGTAGATTGTTTGTAGAGATCAAGGTCATTGCCATCTGAATAGGTAGTAATGACCTTTTTTTTGATCAACAAAATATATTGATCAATTAATCAAAAATCCAGTTCTTTAAATCATTGATGTTCCAATCAATCGGCTTGATGTTGATATTGCTAGGAGCGCCAGCATTATATTCACCGGGTACACGCATTAATAGAATAGAGCGGTTGCCAGGGTGGAGTGATCTGTAGGTGTCTATCTCCCACTTAACCCACTCATGGCTATGGGTGTTAGAGCCAATCAAAACCAACAACTTGCCTGCGTTTTTCAGTAAGGGAGAAATCGCATCTTTAACCGCTCTGGATGCCGGATCAGATGGTGGGCGGCGTATCACATCGTCATTTGCATTGCGAACTGGCTCAGCAAGTGATCGATCAACAAATTTAATCGAATTGTTAGGATTACTGTCAATAGACTTAACAGTTTCTACGGCAGCAAAGTCATCGCCAGCGTAGCTGATAAAAACATGGGGTGTCGGCATAGTTGTTATTGTCCCTATTTGATTTTTATATGGAAAACGAGGAGCTATTCATAGCATCGACAAAGCTTAGCTGCAATAGACTGGTAGTCTTGACAGCTTGAAAATCTTCAATAAATAATTGCTTGCTGAAGGTGTTAGCCCTATACCACAAAATGCAATGATTGTCTCAGGTTAGAGCGAATTTATCGATAGCATTTTGTGGGATACTTATCTTTCCTTTAATTGCTTTGCTCGATATTTTATAACTGCAGCCTGGTTGCAAATGAATGGTAATAGTTTTGCTGTTTTCTGAAAAGATTTTATTTGATATTTCTTTTTCAATAAAACAAATTCCGGTGTTTTTATCTTTCATTTCCTTTGATGCGCAAATTAATGCCAAGGAAACGCCAGGTTTTATCTGCTCTAATTGATTATTGGTAAAACCAAATGTCCAGCTGTAAATATTGTTTCGTAACGTTTTACGAGATGCGCAATGTTTAAAAAACACCTTTTGATCGCTGATAGAATAAATTGACCAAGATTCATTGGTGTTGGTTTCAATCATCAGCAAAGTAATCGGTTGCTTGCTTCTGGTTAGTCGCGATAGAACTACACCATGGAACAGCTCATAATCTTTAATTGAGTTTGACATCATTAATAAACTTCTATTGATTTAAATTTAATAGTTAACTTTAGCTATAATTCATAGGTTTCGCATGTAGATCTTGTTGTCACTTATCAGCTTGTTGGAAGATCCGGTCGAATATGTTGTCTGTAGCCGAGGATCAAGGCTATCGTTATCGAATTGAATTTTATGAAGCAGTTTGTAGTGATAAAAATGATAAAGCAGTCAATAGAAATTAGATTCTGTAGTGTTCAGAGGGGCGTTTATGAGCGATGAAAGATGGGCGATTTATATCGATATTGAAGGTTTTAGTAAAAAATATCAAAAAAAAGATAATTCATTGGAATCACTTAATGCTTTAATGAAAGCTATTTATAGAATTGGCAGTAATTGTTTTCCAAAGGAAGGTGAGAGGATTTTTGCACATCAATTTGGTGATGGCTTTTTGATTGCTAGTGATAAAAAAGAAAATAAACTTGACCGGGCTATTGCCATTACAATATCGCTAATGCGGTATGTGTTAGCTTCTGGAGGAGTCGCTAAAGCAGCTATCGCTGAAGGTAGCCTTGAAGATATTAAAAGTTGTTATCCCAAAGAAGTAACCGACAAATGCAAAGTATCAACATTGCCATTAGGCGCTGGATTAATGTCGATTATGCCAGTTATGGGTACAGCCTTGATTGCAGCGATTGCTATAGACAAAAAATCTCCATCAGGTTCATTACTGACGATATCAAGAAAAATGATGGGTCGATTTGCAACAGAATACCAATATTCAGCAATAGATAGTGAGCTAGTTGCGATAAAATGGCTTAAAGGTGATCAGCCATTAGTTAATAGAATTTGCAGTGCTTCATATTTGCCATTGCAAAGTGAAGATCAAAGGATTAAAACCCTAGTCAATTATATCCAGCAAAACATTAAGTCTCTATCGAAAGGTTGGGTGGAGAATACATCGAAATATCAATAGATTAACATGAGTTGGTTGATTTGAATTGTGAGGTAAGTTATGCAAAAACTAGAGGTTTTTAATTTTAACAAAGATTGGAAACAAGGTGATTACCCAACTCAACCGATGGTCGAGGTAGCAGTCATGCTAAGTGGTGGTGATCGAGTTTCATTGTCACCGCAATTGGCTAATGATACTGAAGTGGATGTGCACATCGATCGAATAATACAAGAATTGGAGCAATTAAGGATACAGGCAAAACAGATATTAGCCAAAGAATTAAAGCGAACGTTGCAAAAGTAAGTACAAGCCAGCAGAGATGGCAACATCGCTGCTGGCTATCAGCTTCATAAATGAAAAACCTATAAAGTTTTATTCAAATTCTGAGCTTTTGAATTTTAAAGTGTTGCAATTTTCTTTAATGGTTCTTTGCAACCTTTCATCAAAGCCGTCAACATAATCTGCTTCAATTTCAACAGAAATTTTTACATTAACACCATACTTTACAGTGAATTGCTCAACAATTTCATCCACAATGGTTGCAAAATCCATTTTGGCTTTTACTGGGTTCAAGTCAATGCCACCATAAAATCTTTGCTTTGCAGTTGATGGTGTTGGCTTTAGGATTGTGGGGTCATCATCAGTGTCTGAGATAGTGTTTGTATGATCAGGGACGGAAACAGGATTAGGATCAGGTTGTGAGTCTGGGGTGACAACGATTTTAGGTCGTATTTGTTCCTGGTATTCAGTGGCAGTATTCTTTTCAATAAATAAACATGAACTATCTAAAGAAACTATACCATTTGAGCCAAAACAAAAACCTAAGTATTTTTCTTCTTCTTTACCGCTAGCAAAGCCGAAGTAATCAGTGCTTCCTATCCCATCAGATATCGCTGCTTTAAATACACTATCGTTAATCAGTCTCGGCATATACAAATAATGACTACAATCATGGAATACTCTAAGCGCATTAACCTCGGAAACCGAATTTTTAAAATACCACTGCTCTAATAATTGCTTTAAATGAATAGGAGACCAATTATTAACAACCCACTCTTGGTCAACTAGCTTTTGTTCAATTTCTTGAACTAGGTTAGATGCATTGCTAGAGACTGATTCTGTTTCCCAATCAATGCTTTTATCAGTTGCCTTATTTTGCACGGGGCACAGAATCCACTTATAGGCTTCTCGCACCATTTGTCTTAAAGACTTTTCAGAAACTTCCGTATTTTTCTTGGCTTGGCTGGCCTGAAATAGATCTAAGTTTAATTTGCCATCGCGAATATCGAATGATATTTCGCGCCAAGCAAGGTGGGTTTTAGCTGTATCTCTTAATCGACTCACGGCATCAGCATCTGCAGCAAAAAATATTAAGCGATTACGTTTCTGTCTAGGTTGTTCACCTCTATGCGCCAATATGTTTTCCGCCGCAGAAATAGCTGAGCTGGTATCCCTTTTACTGTAACTTTCACCGGGTGCCAGCACGACTAATCTGGGGTTGCCATAGTC